>CAYMVY010000001.1:0-13285 GCA_964394405.1 uncultured Gammaproteobacteria bacterium
GTGGGCGTGCCAGGAATCGAACCTGGGACCTCGTCATTATCAGTGACGCGCTCTAGCCAACTGAGCTACATGCCCATAAATTTTATGTAACCAACAAACTAATCTTTAAACCACTTAAGCCAACTGCCTGCACCGACTTAGTCGGGAAGCTACCCTGCCCACCATAGCTTTAGCGAGGGCGGGATGCCCATGAATTCAAAATGGGTGATAAAGAGTATATCAGAAAAATGATTTTTTGCAAGACACTCAACTTATCCGTGGACCCAAGTGGATTCGAACCACTGACCTTTACAATGTCAATGTAACGCTCTAACCAACTGAGCTATGAGTCCATAAAGTAAAACAAAATATACCAAAAAAATACCCAAAAGTCAATATGAAACAGATAGAGGCGCATTACAATGCGCCTCTATCTGTTTCAATTTTCTATCAACTTAAATTCCGAGATCATCAATTGCGCTCGTATCAACATCTTCAGTGATCCGGCGAGTTTCTTCTGGACGAGCTTCCTCTGGTCGAGTACTTCTGCGTCCACCTTCTGGTTCATTAATTTTAAGATTTACCAATGCGTTATTCTTTGCCCCTACTACTTTGAGTAAGGTTCGAATAGCGCGGACAGTATTACCGCGTCGACCGATAACATATCCAATATCAGTTGGTTCCACGTCAAGAGTAATCAAGACTCCACGTTCATCCACAGTGCGAGTTACTTTAACTTTATCTGGATGATTAACGATCGCCCTAACTACGAATTCAATAAATACTTCATCCTGATGTTCTGCCATATCATGAATAAAATTACAAATAAATAAAAACGGGAAAGAACTGTCGACTCCTGAAATATTCCAGGCAGTTCATGAACAATATCCTAACAAAATAAATAATATTAGTCAATCAAAGACACACATCTGTCCACAAATAAACCTGCGCCGTTCTGGCGCAGGTTTATTGAGATAAAAGGTGTGTATTATTGTGCCGCAGGAGCTGCTGCTGACTTCTCTGCCTTCGCAGCTGAAATTTTTGCCTGTCTCTTTTTAGTTACACTTACAGACATTTTCTTTTTTCCTTTGATAATTCCTTGTTTCAAAAAAAGATTATGGATAGTATCAGACATTTGAGCTCCTTTCGTAACCCAATAGTTGACTCGATCAGCATTGACTGCAAATTCTTTTGCAAGTGGATTATATGATCCGAGTATTTCAAGACTGCGTGCATGGGTATCTCTTCCCTTTTCAGAAATAATCACACGATAGCTTGGTCGTTTATTTTTTCCGATTCTTTGTAGACGAATAATCAACATAATAATTAATATTCTTTAAATATAAACAAGCTGAGAGCGTAAAGCTTGTTCGTCAAAGCCCTACAGGGCATAGATGAAACGAGTTAGTTTCTTGGTCCGGATTCTATCAAATAGGTATATTTTTGTCAAGCGAGGACTCCTTCTTTCCCCTCGAGCGTGACCCCAACTAGCTTACTCACCCCCCCACTACCCATAGTAACCCCATATAAAACATCTGATGCGTGCATAGTGACTCGATTATGGGTGATGATAATAAATTGAGACTGACGAGCGAGTTCGTGCAAAATTTTTGTAAATCGCAAGGTGTTGGCCTCATCGAGTGCTGCCTCAACTTCATCCAGCAACACAAACGGTGATGGATTGGTATGGAGAATAGCGCAGAGTAGTGCAATTGAGGTCAACGTGCGCTCACCTCCGGACAGTGCAGCAAGGTTCTTAATTTTTTTACCAGGTGGACATGCAGTGACTTCAATACCAGTAAGTATATTTTTCTTCCGACTCTGTGTCTCTACTTCGACTTCAGTATCGATATCTCCAACGGACTGAAAAAGTGACTCTTCTTCATCTTCTTGTATATCTCCATAAATTTCAGAAAGCTCTGCTTTTCCTCCTTCAAACAATATAGCAAAATACCGAGAAAATTCTTTTTTAATTTTCTTAAATGCTTGTGAGTGTCTCTTTTCCATAACAGAATCAAGTTCTTCAATCATGACGTAGAGATCCTCTGCGGCCTTATGTAAATCATGCAACTGCCCCTTCAAGTCTTCATAACGAGTATTTGTGTCGTGGTATTCTTTCAACACTTCCTCATCAATTCCACCAATCAAACTGAGAGAATACTTAAGTTTCTCAATTTCCATCTTTGCCTTGTCTGTAGAAATAGTAAGTGGAGGAATTCCCTTTTCTTTTATAACGCTGAAAGAAACCTTCAATTCTGAGTAGACCTCATCTTCAAGACCTTCTCGATGTGTTGAATACTTAGCCTTCTCCACCTCAAGAAGATGTTTAGCGTCAGCCACGTGATTGAGCGATTGTTGTCGCTTTTGCATATCATCCTGGAGCACAAATACTCTTTTTTTCTTTTCTTCCTCCTCATGATTAAAGGCAGTAATTTTCTTTTGTACTGATTCAATTTCATGTTCAACTTGCGCAATATCAGATTCAAGCATTTCCCGCTCACGCAAAAAATCTTTCATCATCTCACTGTACTCAGCCTCACTCATGGTATGCATCTTCTGCTCTTCTGACAATCGAGAGAGTGCAGCGGCATTTTCACGAATACGATCTTCAATCGCGACAAGTGAATGTGAAACAATTTCTGATTCAGTATGTAATGCTGTTGCATCAGCCCTCATTTTCTCAATCTCAATTTCAAGTTGCGCCAGCTGGGACCGAATCTGTGTCGTCTCTTCAGTTACATCATCCAGTGAAATCAATGGTAATTGATCTGCTTTGGTGGCAAACGTAAGAGCCTGTTTTCGTTTATGACGAAAACCACCTTTCATAGAACCACTTGTCTCAAGAATATCCCCTTCCCGCGTAACCATACGGACTTTTCCAATTCCAATCTGTCGCGCAACATCAATACTCTCCACAATAAGAGTAGAGCCAAACACGTAGGAAAAAATATGATCAAAAAGTGAATCGTGGGAAACCAAATCAACAGCAAGTCCATAGACACCCGATCTTCCAATAAATGATTGAATATCCTGTGGCAAATATCTTGACCTGATAGTATTAAGCGGTAAAAAAGTAGCAAAGCCTAAATGATTTCGTTTTAAAAAATCAATACATGCTTCAGCCACTCGATCATTCTCAACCACAATAGAGGCGAGATGCGCCTGTGCAGCCACTTCGAGCGCAACGCGATAGGTATCATCAACCTGTGCTAATTCAGCCAATATTCCATATACTTTTCCACCAAACGTATGCTTCGGTTCAGTGACAATCGCATTCACCGAACGAAGTCCTTCAAGCGAAAAAGTATCCCGCTCTCGAACAATATCTCGCATAGAATTCTCAAGTCGCGCCAAATCTTGTTGTAAGCGTATTCGCGTGCGCTGTTTTTCCTCAATCTCTTGAGTACGTTCCTGCAGGCGCAAACGAAGCGAGGCAAGTTTTTTTTCATACTCTCCCTTACTTAATGTAAGCTCACTCTCCATGCCATGAAACTCCATAATTTTACTCTCAGTCCATGCCACATTTTGCTTACCCGCCTTTCCATATTCAGTCTCTAATTTTGCCTGAACAATAACATGTTGTTTCTCAAAATTATTTTTCTTCTGTTGAACTTCAAATAATTGCTTTTGCAAATCATCGAATATATCGCTCCGAGATTTTTCGTTTGCAAAAGCAGCGAGCTCGGTTTGCACCTGTTGAAGTTTATGAAGTTCATCCAGATAAGTAGCCTCAGTACCCTGTAACTCTTTTTCAACCCGACCTATTTCATGTTCCAGGGATGAAAGTAGTGCGCCATAATAAGCTTCCTGAAGTTCCCGCAATGATTGTTCCACTTCTTGTCGCTGTTCAAGCTTGGTCACCTGGCGTTTCAAAATTTTAAGACGGGGTTCTATTTCAACCACGACCGCCTCAGCCTGCGAAATATTCTCCTCAGTACGTGTCAATTTGAGTGATGCGTGATGTCGTTTAATCTGAAATTCTTTGATACCCACGGCCTCATCAAAAAATTCCTTCCGCTCAGCAGGAGATTGTAGAAGCAATCGATCAATCGTACCTTGTCCAATTACCGAATATGATCCCTGCCCAAATTGCGCCCGCGCAAGCAAAATCTGCAGATCAATCAACCGCACTTTATTTCCATTTAGAAGATACTCACTCTCACCAGATCGATAATACCTCCGTGAAATTGCAAGCTCATCATATTCAATCTGAGCGCGTTTATCTGAGTTATCGAGAACCATGGTAACTGTTGCAAGACTCATTTTTCCCTTTCCTTCTGAACCAGCAAAAATAATATCTTCGCTTTTTTTCCCACGAAGATTTTTCATACTTTGCTCACCCAACACCCACCTGATTGCATCAGCCACATTACTTTTTCCACTCCCATTCGGACCCACAATAGCGGTGACACCCTGGCGCACACCCCCAATAGGCTTAGGAAACTCGATCACTGTATGGTCAGCAAATGATTTGAATCCATTAATTTCAATTCGAGTAACGTACATAATAAAAACGCAAAACTTAAAGCTCAAAACTAAAAACTAGAGATAAAAACAAAAAAGTCTTGAGGGTGGAGTTATGATTTTGACTATTAAGTTTTTAGCTTTGAATTTGTACCAAAGTATACCACTCTTGACAATCGCCTGCAATCCTTATATACTGACCCGTTCCATATTCTATGCCACACAGAATCGCAAAACAAATTCACGAATTATTACTCACCTGTACGCGAATCAGGCTAATCCCGCACCAAAACCCAGATGGTGATGCGTGTGGGGCAGTAAGCGCACTTGCCGAGTATCTCACAAACTACCACAAAGAAGTGGAAATTTTTTGTGCAACTGAAGTACCTGAAACACTAAAATTCCTGAAGCACATGGATATAGTCACAAACGACCCAAAGACGTGGGATCGGCCTTGTGACGCAATTATTGTCTGCGATTCAGGAGATCCCGAATATGCAGGGATAGCTACGTATATTAAAAAAAATAAAAAAACACCAGTGATCGTAATAGACCATCATATAAGTAATACCAACTATGGCGACATCAATTTGGTAGTTACTACGAGTTCTTCAACATGTGAAATACTATTCGAGTATTTGGTGACCAATGGGGTAGCAATTACGCCTTCCATGGCAACAGCTCTTCTGACAGGAATAATCTATGATACTGGCTCATTTTCAAATTCTGCAACATCCAAAAAAAGTCTCTCGACCGCAAGTGCATTGGTCAAGGCCGGCGGATCGCTCAAAAATGTGATAAAAAATATACTCGTCGATAAGCACCTGAATACCCTTAAATTATGGGGTAAAGCATTGACTAATTTGACATATGACAAAGAACAGGACGTGGTATATATAAAAATCTCACTAATTGACATGCTCACCTGTGGCGTTGACGAAGAGGGTGCAAATGGTATTGCGAATTTTATGAATACCCTAAAAGATGGTCGCATACACATGGTGTTTCGTGAAAAACCGGACAACATGATAAAAGTGAGCATGCGCACCACAAAAGACGATGTAGACGTAGCGCAAATCGCAAAATCATTTGGCGGAGGCGGGCACAAAAAAGCAGCAGGATTTTCGATCGAAGGCCCACTTGATTCAGTATACGAAAAAATAGTACCCGCCTTGAATAAATACGTAAAAAGCGTATAATTTAAAAAGTTAAGCACTAATTATTACTATGAATGATCAACCTACTCAACTGGACCCAGTTACTTCCCAATTCCTCATACCTACAGTCATTGAAAAAACGACCTATGGTGAACGCGCATATGACATCTATTCTCGCCTACTCAAAGATCGTATTATTTTCTTGGGCACTGCAATAGATGATCATGTGGCAAATATTGTAGTTGCACAATTGTTATTTCTGGCAAACCAGGACCCTGAACGAGATATCAAACTATATATCAATTCTCCTGGTGGATCAGTGACCGCAGGACTCGCAATTTACGATACCATGCAATTTATTGAACCCGATGTTTCGACCATCTGTATTGGTATGGCTGCAAGTATGGGATCAGTACTGCTCGCCGCAGGAGAAAAAGGCAAACGATTCTGTCTACCAAATAGTGAAGTCATGATTCATCAAGTAATGGGTGGGACTCAGGGACAAGCAAGTGATATCCAGATCCATGCTGAACGAATCGTAAAAATGAAAAAACATCTGAATGGAATACTCGCAAAGCATTCTGGACAAACGCTCGAAAAAGTTGAAAAAGATGCTGACCGAGATTACTTCATGAGCGCAGAAGAGGCAGTTGCTTACGGACTTGTAGATAAAGTAATTGAATAAAAAAATATCTAAAAAATAAAAATCCCCCCGAAGGGGGATTTTTTATAGTTAAGGGTTGAAACCTTACCCGTACCAAGAAGATGTGTTAAAGGAGAAGACGAGCCGAAGCCTGAACTTTCCTTCGACACATCCCCATGCTTGTCGTGGTACAGGTAGTAATGTTTGGTCGAAACCAACGGCTACTACCTGTAGACAATCTGCTGGAAATACTGTCGCAATTTACGTGACGTCATATAATACCACAGATCAGCTTTTTTGTCAAGAGCTAGAGGGTATAAATACATAAAAATGGCTTATTTAAGCCATTTTTATTATTAAGTACAAGGGATACACCTAACTTTCGAGAGGGATAGCAACTTCATCGCCCGATTGAAGGAGTTGATCTCCATTTGATGTCTGTTCTCCCTCAGAGGTGATAGCTTCCGCTGGTTTTTCGACCCCTACAAGACAAATCTCAGGAAGAGGTCGATAATAGCTCGAATAGACCACTTCTTTTTTTTCTCCATCAGGCATTTCACGAACATAGGTAAAATACGCCTCTGCTCCTGGGTACGCATGCTGACATTCTTTTTTGCCTGCAGGTAATTCAGTAGTTTCCACAATTCTAGTAGGACCCACAGGAATTCGTCGAACCAATGTTGGAGGAATATAATACCCTTTTCGACCATCACTCGTTCCCCACAAAGTGAAATATAGATCACCTGTAGAATCAACTAGTTCAGAAGTAATAAGAATGTGATGTCCGGTGTCATTCTTAAATTTGAAATCAGTCCCTGGGTCATAGATAGTCGCATCAGTACCAGGAAGCCCATTCGTAAGATCATTGTAATAGGAAATCATCAACGAATGATTACGTCTCTCAGTAATTTCAAGTCCAGCATTCATAGCAGCCCGAAACATAGTAGTACCAATCTGACACAATCCGCCTCCAATTTCAGGCACCAATCGATCACCTTTAATCGCAAGCTCGGGCAAATACCCTCCTGAAATAGTGAAAGGTTTGAGTGCTTCGAGCAGGGAAAATTCCTCACCAGGCTTGATAATAAGCCCATCCAATTTATCAAAAGCTGCATGTCGAATATTTTTATAACGATTACCCGGGCTACCCTTAAAGACAGACTTCCCCACTCCGAGAACTTCAGTAATACCCAGATCATTCACATCTCCTGTCTTAATTTTTGGCTCCACTGCAATTGTCGTAAGCGTGAGTGACTGTGTGGACGTAGTGTTGGTACTTGAGACAAAACGTGATGCAAAAACTTCCATCAATTCCCCGCGAGTACTTTCAATATCAAGAGTAATGCCCGGATGAGAGCCCTGAAACTCAGAAACTTTGTTATTCTCACCTACCGCAAATTTCGCATCCTGAGGTGATACCTCTATAACCGGAGCAATAACATCTTCAAGATATTGACGCACAGAGGGAGAAGAAAGTGAAAATGAAGGGGCACCACTATCATCTTTTTCAACTGTAATCCACCGAGAAATCATCGCAGGGGTTATTTTCCAGCTATAGTCTCGTTTGGTGGAGGAATTAGTATATAACAAGCTAAGCGCACCCACAGAAAATGCTCTCGGAAGAGAGTCAATGATACGCTCCACATCAGATTCTACAATAGTAGGGTCAACTTCACGCGTTTCAATATGAATAATAGGCTGTTCTAATCGTGACCAGCTCTCAGTAATCTCATCAAAAATATCTTCATACTCAAAAGAGACGCCTCGCGAAGATGAAGTAATGCTATATTTAAGAGGAGAAACTGAACGAACATCAACACCTGCATTAGTAGGTGGCGTGATATGCGCTGACATGTTGTAGTCAATTTCATCAAATATTTTTTCTTTTTGATACACAATATCATCAAGCACAACCGAGGGTTTGGTAAGATGTGAAAGCAGTGCCTGAAGTGAATCAAAAAAAATGTTACCAGTCTTTCTAAAAGAAATCAGTTTCTGAGCCGAAAGCTCGGGATCAATATCAATAAACTCAATGACAGCATCGTCGCTAATTAATTGAGGCGAGAGTAAAAATGTACCGGAACTGGTTGCTAGATCAAAGGTCACTGGAATTCCCTGACCAAGTAATTTGGTATGCATGTCTCCGATGAATTTTTGAAGTTCGCCCATGTCCATACCCCCAATATCATATGAATCGACATGCACCCCTGGAAAAACAGTGTGCTCAAATGAACGACCGTATGCAAATCCCACGCCCACAGCTGACAATATAATTAGTACAAAAACAATAGCGAAAATTTTTAATCGCTTCTTTAGTTTTGACTGATGAGCAACGGGAATGTTGCCTGAATTAGTATGTTCGTCCATATATTACTCTTCCACTATTTCAACTGAAATTTTCCGATCATGTGTACGCTTCGGTACCGTAATTTCAAGAATTCCATTCTTGTATTGTGCACGTGCAAGATCACCATTGACTTCAACTGGCAATACAATCGTTCGAGAAAAATGACCCCAAAAACATTCACTGTGATAAAATTCAACATTCGACTTGGATTTCATTGGATTAATGCGCTCACCCCTCAGGGTGAGTAGATCATTGTGTATATACACTTCAAATCGATCAGGTACTGCACCAGCAACTGTTGAAACAATATACACATAGGTATCATCATGAAGAACATCTACTGATAATTTCCCCTCCTCAGTATCTTCATACCATTCTTTTTCGCGTACATGAGAAGATGTCGGAGCTGCTACAGCTTCCGACTCCCCAGTCGAGACATGCTCGAGAATCATAGCAAATGTTGGCGAAGGGTCTTTTCGCTTCATAGATAGAGCAAGTATACAAAGGATATGAAAATAGTACAAGAAAAAACGAAGAAATGTAGCCTGCGGAGAGGGAGGGATTCGAACCCTCGGAGGCGGTAAAGCCTCACAGCTTTAGCAAAGCTGTACGATCGACCACTCTGACACCTCTCCATGGTCAAAAAATATATTTGGCGGAGAGGGCGAGATTCGAACTCGCGAGGCCCTTTCGGACCCGGCAGTTTAGTAAACTGCTGCTTTCAACCGCTCAGCCACCTCTCCAATAGAAAAAATGTAATAATCAAAAATAACTACTTTGGGAAGACCCATTGCGGAGAGGGTGGGATTCGAACCCACGGTAGACTAAAAGCCTACAACAGTTTTCAAGACTGCCGCCTTCAACCACTCAGCCACCTCTCCAATATCTACAATTTATATACCGACTAAGTGTACCAAAAAAACACCCAAAAGTCAATGCTAGGTATAGTACCAAGCAAGGACGATAAAAAACGATTATACATTCATAGAATCCATGATCAATAAACCAGGATATCTGCCTAGCAAAAAACAAATAAGCGTGATAATATGCGGAATATAATAAGGCAGATCATACTATGAATCAAAAAATCAAAATATACGCTCCGTTGGCAATTTCTCTTATCATTCTCTGCTTTAGTATTGTCACATGGGATCGGGACCTGACGCAACACAAAAAGAAAAACTGCCCTGACAAAAAATATACACTACTCGATCCATTGGTTGTCTGTGATTCTTTTTTCAATGAAAAAATTCAACGGGTCAAAGACTTGGAATTCGAAGTTGCAAAGCTAATTAATGGAAAAATAGAAAAAAAGGAAATAATGGGTGCTTCGGTATTTTATCGAGATTTGAATAGCCGTCGATGGTTTGGTATTAATCCTGATGAGGACTTCTATCCTGCAAGTCTCCTGAAACTGCCAGAGGCAATCGCGTATTTCAAATATGCCGAAGGCTACCCTGACATCTTAAGTCGAAAGGTAAAGATTCCAGAAGACCAAGAAGATAAGAATAGTGGTCAATATTTCAAATTCGGTGGGATAATAGAACCCGGACAAGAATACTCAATCGAAACACTGATAAAAGATCTCATCGAATATTCCGATAATACCCCGATACAAATATTAAACCAAAACCTTCCTTCAGATTTCTCATACAATGTATTTCGGGATCTTGGGCTACCGGAACCCATAATTTATAATGGAAAATCAAGCTGGAGTATCACAGTCCGCATATATGGCAATATACTGCGCACACTCTATCTGAGCTCATATCTGAGTCCAAAAAGTTCAGAACAGATACTCACCTATCTCTCAAATACAAAATTTGCAGAAGGTCTCAAGGCAGTGGCGCCAAAAGATACTCGTATCGCAAATAAATTCGGAGAAGCTCGCCTCCTAAATCAAGACGGAACCACAGCACTACAAGTCCTACATGATTGTGGCATCGTCTATGCCCCAAAACATCCCTACACCATATGTATTATGACTCAAGGAATGGAAATACCTCCCATGATTGAGGCGATTCAAGATATTGCAGACATGGTATATAAAAGACATAATTTAATGAATCCAGAAAAACAAAAAGAAACACACCTTGAATTAGATGACTAACGAATCTTTGGTTGATGCTATGAATTTTCAAGAACTAACAGAAGCGGTATTTCTCCACTCCCCAATACTCAAAAAAGTACTCAGCGAAAAAGGACATTTACCACTACGCGACTACTTTAAAGAAAACACTAATTTCTCGAGTACAATAAATCCAGAAAGACAAAACGAATTAGTAAGTGTAATAAAAAAAATGATTGCGGAAGTAATTGATCCTGATATAGCTGAAGCAGCGATTACACAGTTGCGTAACCAATATTACGTCTCGACTGCTGACCATCATGGACCCATTACTCATCCGTTTTTTGTTAATAGTCATCTCGCCCAATCAATTGCAAACACACAGAGTCATCTGAACAACATCTTTGTATTCTCATGCGGAGGAATCTCACTCAACAATTCCTCATTTCCTCGAGGAATACTGTTTCATGACACACTACTCAACAAAAGAAATCTGCATTTTATAAGTCTTAAAAATCGGCATCACCCCGTATTCGCATTTCCTGCATACACAAAATCAGAATTTGAAAAAAGAATTGCAACACAATCTAATGAACTTTTAAACCCAAAAATAAAAGAGATGGTCACGCAAATATATCTAGATGAAAAAATATTCTCCTATGCCTGGTACAGTGACCAAATCTCACGAACCAACTATACACTCTGGAAAAAAATTCCAGGACAAGAAAAAACAAATTTAATCTATCTTGAACAAGAAAATATAGTGAGAAAACTCCTATTGGAGTTTCATCTACACACTGATACCCTAATCACTCGCCTACTCACCGAAGAACCACTGCTCGAAGCATTTGAAATGTATTTTGACGGAATACAAGGTGCTTTTTCATCAGAAAAAAAACGTGGCACAGCGCTGTTCTGGACAATCCACGAAGGAGAGCGCAAACAACTAAGACGCCACAAAAAAATACTTGAATCACCTGAAGGGTTATACCAAGTAGCTTTGAACAAAGAGAGTCTACGAGAGGCACTGGGAAAAAAAGAGATAATGCCAAGCATGGCGCTCTCTTTTATAGTACTCAGTTTTTATTATGGGCTCACCTGTGGGGGTGGATTTCTCCAAGTGAACTATCTGAGCTACATGAAAGAAGCGTATATACGCTTTCTCAAACGAGTTGGTGAAAAAAAAGAACAGGAATGTGTGCTCCCAATAAAAACTGATTATTTCTGTGGTGAATTTGTATTTGCCACCCTAGGCAATACGCATCGTATCGCCCACGCATCAAGTATTGACCTAGCGATATATGGAAATAAGGACTCTGCCCTGAGATTGCAAGAACTGTCAGGAGTATGTACACTGGGTGAAGCTGTAGACCAGATGATGCCAAATTTCTATAAAATTCTCTATGGTAAAGAAGCACAGATAATACCACCCCCCTCCAATTTTCCACCCTCACTCTATGTCTAAAAAATGCCTCTATTGTGGCAATAACCCAACCTCCCACCTGCTCATGTGGCTCTCACAGTCATTTGTGATAGTTATGAACCCAATCGGCAGAGTCATTGCAGGGGGGTGGCTCTCTCGCCTATTTTCAAAATTTACCGATTCATTTTTTAAAGCTACGTTTACAGCGCTTGATCTATGTGGAGCAATAAAAGAAAATACAGATAAAAGCAACGTAGTGAGTGATCGAGGAATGGCACTCTGGGATGAAGCTGAGGTGCGAGGAATCCCCTTCAAAAGTTTTGTGGTATGGGGAAAGCCAGTAGATATTTATGAAGTAGAAATAAAAGGAAAAAAAATAAAATTCAACGGGCTCCCCCGCCCTCCTCACAATGAGTCTGGATCAGACTGGTGGCTTGATGATAAGGCAGTGGTCAAAAAAAAATTACAAGAAGCAGGTGTGCCAGTAGCCGCGGGTGGAAGCTTCACACGCTATGAACCACTGCGACACATGTTCCAGAAATTACGAAAACCCGTAATCGTAAAGCCTCGCATCGGATCACGCGGACGTCATACCACAACACATATTTCAACTGAAGAGGAATTACAAAAAGCCTTTAATCGCGCAAAACAGCTCTGTCACTGGGTCGTGATGGAAGAACATCTTGTTGGAAGTGTATATCGAGGTACCATGATTGATGGAAAGTTTACCGGGAATCTTCGAGGAGAACCTCCGCGTGTTACTGGAGATGGCGTGCACACTATTGAAGAATTAGTGGTAATAAAAAATGCGAATCGGCACCCAGAAGTAACAGAAGTCAAGCTAAGTGATGTGCACACTGAATTTCTTGCTCGGACAGGAAGAAAGCTTACTGACATACTTCCAGCCGGCGAGACCATCGATATTCTTGAAAAAATCGGAACGTCCTATGGAGGATTCAGAGCAGAAGTGACAGAAGAAACTCATCCGGAAATTAAACGCATACTCGAAATAGCTGCCGGTGTGGTAAAAGATCCAATGATTGGTTTTGATTTTATTATTAAAGATCCGTCTCGATCTCCGCATGAACAAGTCTGGGGTATTATTGAATGCAATGGGGTTCCGTTCATTGACTTGCACCACTACCCGCTCGAAGGCAAGCCCAACCAAGTCGCAAGACACGTGTGGGATTTTGTGGAAAAAAAT
>CAYMVY010000001.1:13385-426533 GCA_964394405.1 uncultured Gammaproteobacteria bacterium
CGAAGGCAAGCCCAACCAAGTCGCAAGACACGTGTGGGATTTTGTGGAAAAAAATGTTGAATTGTTCTAAAAATATTTGAATTAACCAGTGCATACCCGTGTTATCCGTTCAACCCGTGTTCCATTAGCAAATATAAAAATAGAACACGAATAACACGGATTTAACGGATTAGCACGGATTTAATTCAATAAAATCTATACACCGTATGTTCACTGGCATTATCACCGCAACAGCAAAAGTAACCAAAAAAAACCTGAATAAAAACGGGATGGTATTAGTAATTACCCAACCAAAAGGGTGGAAATTACAAATCGGAGCAAGTATTACCGTAAATGGCGTATGCTCAACACTCAAAAAAATACAAAAAGGTCTCACGTTTGAATACATGCCTGAAAGCTTACAGCGTACTGATCTCTCTGACTTGAAAGTAGGCTCCACAGTCAATCTCGAACAATCACTAAAAGCGAACGACCGACTTGATGGACACATTGTACAAGGTCATGTGGATACGATTGGAACCATCACCTCTCTCACTCCCGAAGGAAACTCATATATTTTTACGATTCAACCTCGAGAAAAAAGTTATCTCAAATTTATCGCGGAAAAAGGTTCAATCGCGATTGATGGTATTAGTCTCACCGTAACCAAGGTCACAAAAAAAGATTTTTGTTTTAAAATCATTCCCTACACCTGGGATCACACCAATTTGTCAGAAAAAAAAGTAGGTGGTACAGTGAATATTGAGACCGATGTACTTGCCAAATATTTAAACCAATCCATGAACTATGCAAAACGCACATAGACCTATCGTAACAATCGACGCTCACGGGATAAAAGTGGGTATAGTGGTTGCCCGTTTTAATGACGAAATTACTGATGGACTACTCGAATCTGCCATGAGCAAACTCTACGCATGCAAAGTTGAGGAAGAAAATATTGTAGTGAGGAGAGTGCCTGGATGTGTAGAAATTCCCTTTGTACTCCAAAAACTTGCACTGACCAAAAAATATGATTGTCTGGTAGCACTGGGCTGTGTAGTAAAGGGAGAAACACCACATTTCGATTACGTATGCAAGATGGTGCAAGAAGGTGTACTTCGAGTGTCACTTGATCATCAAATTCCAATAGGATTCGGTGTTATTACTGCAAATAATCAGAGCCAAGCGGTCGCGCGAAAAAGCTTAGGTAGTGACGCGGTCGCTGCAGCACTTGAACTGGCGCTACTGGTATAAAAAAATACTCTAGAGTGGAAAGATCTTCCACTCTTTTTGTGAGAAAAACAAAACCGCGATGCGTTTATCTTGATTAACATTCAAAAAATCATCTGAAAAGGTAAGTAAGAGCCCTGTACCCACGTCAAATACACTGAGAGCATAGGACTGTTTTTGATATTGAGTAAGCTCTGTCGTGTAATCGCTCGAGACAAACGACTGAGCACTCGAAATAAATGGTAAACCCTGCGCTTGGGTATAGGTAAATGTTTTGTTATTCACTCGTGAGACAATAAACTCACTATTTGCTCGATCATAGAGTGTCCGATTGCGGGAGATAATCAATTTTGTAAAGGGTACAGTCGGATCAGTAAGTAACAAAGAGAGTGCCTGATCGAATCCATTGCGGAAAATAGGAACTCCTCGATACTGATCAGGTAATCCGACGACTACAAATCCATCATACTCCCCGCTCTCCATGACAGACGATGACTGCTTTAGTAGTCCATCTGCGACAATCGAAGCATGATGGAGATGTGATGTCTGTACAAACAACGGTATATATAACAAAGCGCCACAGAGCACAGCAAAAACAAGACCGTACTTTCGTGTTTTTTTTGCCAACTTCTCGTACCACGACGATAGGAGGAGAGCGAGAAAAAAACTCAAAAAAATAGAGGGAAGATACAGATACCGCTGTCCTTCTTCAGATATATAGTTAGGCGTAACGTTTAGTCCAAATCGGATAATAGGAACAAGTGAACAGGCAAAAAGTAGTAGCACAATACCTGAAGTAAAAAAAACTTTAGTGCGACGAATTGAATAGAGGCAAATTCCAATAATTGCGACTACTAGAGTGGCAAACATTGCAAAATGTCTGATAAAAAAATAAGAAACATCGGCACGGAGTTGTCCAGAAATAAAAAACCCAAATGTATAACTCACCAGTGCACGGATAATGTGATAAGGAGTGAGTATAATATTGCCAGTGTAATCAGCAAACAGGAGTCCAATCATCCGATAACGTAATGCAAAAAATACAATTACGATACATGCGTAGAGAAATGCAATACCAGCTGAGTATAGAAAACGGGATAACAATTTTCTATTACGAAAAGATCCAAATGCAAACGCGAGAACAAAAATAGTTGGAGGAATAATCAATGCGATCTCTTTGGTAAGAAATGCCAAAAAAGTAAAGATGAGTGAAAGAATAAAAAAACCGTATCTTTTTGTTCTTGTCTGCGCTTCCAAAGATACAAGAAAGGTATGCAACGTGAGTAATATATATAACACTGCCAACGTGTCATTGACGACTGAAATCCATGCAATCTCTCCCCTGCTCGGACTGATAGCAAATAGTATACTTGCAATCAGAGCAACACGAATTGGGTTAGTGAAACTTAAACTGACTCTTTTAATAAGAAAAAAAAGTAGTAATGTATTGGTAACATGAAATGCAATTGTCGCAAGATGGTAGCCAAATGGATGGAGACCAAAAAATTGGTATAGTCCCCTCCAAAAAATTGGTATCATGGGACGGTACGACCCGCCCTCATAATGTCCTTCATTATTGGTGGAAAGTATGTCTAATAACGAAAATCCTTGATGTTTTGCGCTATACAAAAAATCCCAATCATCAGAAACAAAGGGATCAAATAGTGTAAAGGAAAACGGCAAAAAAGCAATAATTCCAATAACAATCACGATCCAGTGTTTTTTAAGCCAGCCAATCATGTTCATAGTAAGAAGCTAATTCCTCTTTAATATAAAGGAATTTATCGTATTTTATCATATAGGTAACAAATAGCGAATAAGCCAAACATAGCCGGAAAGGGATAAATTTATCCCCTCGCAATACTCCACCCCGACACCTCACAAGCCCCAGCCTGTAGTAACGGCTTGGCACACTCGTTAAGAGTACTCCCAGTCGTATATACATCATCAATCAACACAATTCTTTTTCCTACAATACTGTCTAGACATTTTGTCGACACACGAAATGCGTTTGCAACATTTTGTTCCCTATCTTTTTTATCCAATGTCGCCTGTTTAACCGTATTCACCGTACGTTTGAGTGGGTCTAAAAAAGGAACGTGTGTGATCTCGCTTACCAGGCGAGCAATACGCTCGCTCTGATTAAACCCGCGCTCAACATATCGTCGAGGATGTAGTGGGACCGGCACCACATAATCAGCCAACAAAAATTGAGGTGATGTAAAAAATTTCTGAATCAGCGCAATAAACACTTGTTCGAGTGTCTCAACATACTGATATTTATACAAATGGATAAGTTCATGGATCAAAGATTTCTCAGTAAGCGGCATCATCGCAACGTGGCGTGCCAATGGAGTTCTATTCGAACAATCGCAACAACAGTCACCATGTGAATTTGCCACATGACATACCGGACAACAAAATACACCCGATACTTCGAGTGTACTAAGACAGACGTCACAGACAAATGAACCCTCGCTCTTACAAGAGACGCAAAAAGAAGGAAAAATTAAATCGCAAACAAAAGAAAAAACACTCCTCCCAACCCCCTCCATATAACTCGCATAATTAGTTATTCTCCCAGAGTCCATTGACCAACCATTGGTCACCTGCCTTTACAAGATCAACGGTTGCAATAATATTTTTTGTTTCCTCAGTAATTCTACCATCTTCCCCTGACAAGCGACTAGTCTGTCTAGCTCCAATTTCAACACTAGCCTTCTCTCGAGTATAGGATAGGATTCTACTACTCAATACCTCAGTTGTCATCCCCTGATACATCAAACTTTGCTCACGTGACTGGGAAAAAATCCAATCATGCATAGCAGGAGAAGACATAAGAATCGCATCATCGATATGCTGATTATCATTTTGATTTGAATAACTCCAAAAACGTTCCACAAAAATATGTGCGGTCTGCTTGGCATAGGTCTCATCAGGATTTGCAGGAGCTTGTGTTTGTTCAGGGACAATATTGTCAGGTTTTTTGAATTCTACCTCTCCCACAGGAAGAAATTGATCAACACTCTCCTCCGTAGGTGTGATTTGATTGGGAACTGTAGGTTTGTCGCGGAAAAAAACCCAAAGCAAAATTGCGCCAATAATGGCTATAATACTCCCTATGATAATAAGAATACGTTTTCTAAGAGTAAGCATATAAATAACGTTATCACACATGTATCACGTCATACAAAGCACGTACCGATTTGCGGTAGATGATATGTATTGCGTAATATATATTATTTTTTCTTAAATTCTGACTGAAACTCCTTCTTTGCGCGTTCAATCTCAAGTAATTGTTGTGGATTCGAAGTGACAAGCTGGTCCTCAGTATATGAAGCAACAATCTGTATAGCAGCATGACGATTACCTGCAAAGAATATCCCCTGCCCGACACCGCTATCAAGAAGTAAGTACTTTTCACCTTCAGTCAGCATAAAGGTCTTCTGAATCATATCAACTGCAGAAGGTGCCTGACGAAGAAGCATCTGCAAAGCTGAATTATTGACAATTGCTTGGCCGTAGGGAGACCGCAAAAAATCATTCACATCCTGAGTAATCGTCGTAACTCCAAGATAATATTTTCTACATCGCTTCACCAGCGCATATATAAACTTCGCACTATCTTCATGAAGCATCAGCCACCATGCTTCATCAATAATGAGAAGACGTTTTTTGCGCTCTGATCGCACAATATTCCAAATATAATTAATCAGAGTGTAAATCGCCATAGGACGTAGCTCGTCTTCCAAATCACGCACACTAAATACCACAAGCTGGTTATTCATGTTGACATTTGTCGGGGAATTAAACAATCCTGCAAAAGTTCCGTCAGTAAATTTCCGAAGCTTGAGACTGAGCGTATCAGCACCATCCATCCCCTCGAGCACATCAAGCAAATCTTGCATAATAGGTGCCTCAACAGTAGACAAATCAGAGGTTGAGGTAATATCTTTCTTTGCATATGCCTCAAGAAGCGCTCGATCAAGAATCGAATCTTCTGCTGCCGTGACTGACCCAAGCATAATACGTAGCAACCCTTTGAGGGTGATAACTGCGCTTCGAATCACATCTTCAGTCGAAATCTGCTGTCCTACCGGACGCGGTAAATCAAATGGATTTACCTTGCTCTCTGAGGCAAGAGAGATATTGATATAGGTTCCACCCACTGCTTCTGCCAGATGATCATACTCCATTTCAGGGTCAATAACGATAATATCAATACCCATCATGAGACTACGAAGAATTTCAAGTTTGACTGCATATGATTTTCCCGCTCCAGAAGTAGCAAATACCACCATATTCGCATTCTGTAGAGAGAATCGATCAAACAGAATCAAACTGTTATTATGCTTGTTAATGCCGTACAAAATTCCATTATCGCTCGTAAGCTCTGTTGAAATAAAAGGGAAAGACGCCGCAATCGGCGATGAATTCATATTGAATGAGATAACAAGCTCATCAATACCGAGAGGTACAGTCGAATTAAATCCCTGCTCTGACTGATACAATACATGTTTACTATGAATCAACTTCGCTCCAAAAATATTATGAATATCTTCAGTCACTCGATCGAGTTCTTCCTTGCTTGATGCATAGAGAGTCACATAAAATGCAAATTGAAAAAAATGCTCAATACCCTGAGTAAGATCGTCTCGAAGCTGCTCAACATCCCGAAGCGCAGTCTCACGAATCGGATCACGAGGTGCCCCTTTCTCAGTATCAGCACTAATTTGCGCCTGAAGCGCACCTACTTTTTTCTTGAGTTGCTTCAATATGATCGAGGCTTCGACAGGATAGAAAAACATCCCCACATCCATCGTAAGATTGAGATTCAAAATGGGAGAACTCCATCCAATTGAGATATAGCGAGGATAGCTCACTACAAAAATCGTTCGAAGAAAAATGGATCCGAGTTGCAAAAAATTAGACTCAACATTGAATGCAGAAGGCGCAATTAAATCACGAAGTGCCACAGTTCCTTCACGATATACACGTTCTTCCTCAAGCGAGACAAGAGCTTCATCAGTTTTTTTCTTGTCTTGCGCGGAAGAGACAGTCCGCTTGTTATTTTCAAATGATACAGGCTCAAATGGCATACAGGAGTCTTAAAGTCGAAAAGTAGAAAGTCTTAAAGTCGAAATTTGTGTTTACTTTCGACTTTTAGACTTTAGGACTTTCAACTACATAGGTAAATTCTCTTCAACTTGCTGTGCATTGATATCCCCTAGCTGTTCAGCAAATGAAATATCAGGATTATACGTACTATAATACAATTCAATCAACGCTTGAGTATCGAGTTGAACCACTTCAAGGCCCATATTGGTAAGCCCACTCTCAATCTGGCGTACCCGCAAATCCAAATCTTGTTTTCGACGCTCGAATTGTTCTTGTTTGAGTTTGAGCGTAATTGCCGGTGTAATCACTTCTTTAAACCGGGGCCAAAAACCTTTTTTTTGATTATCGAGCGGAGAGTATGGCACAATCACAAAATACCGTTTGGTCATGATTTTTCCAATATCAACCAACTCTTCAATAAACAGACGATAATCCGCAATCTGCACGCGCAATAATTCATTTGCCTGATCACGCTCGAGCTTGGTCAGTGTATCAAGATAGGGCTTGATCTGGAGTCGACGTGACTGTACTACAATCTGAATTGGAAAATCGAGTGAATTAAGAAAACCTACATACGCTCCAATAATCGCATTCTGTTCATCATCTGACTTTAAGGCAAAATTAATACTCGAGGTAAGCAATACCCTGCGCATCGTCCCATCTTTCAATACCACAACCCCATCCTTAATCTCCGCAATAGGTAAATGCGCCTGAGAATTGGGCTGTTTGGTTCTTTTTTGTACTGCTTTTTTATCCTTCATACCTAAAATTGTTCATCTTCTCCACGATAAAATCCTCCCGTATTTACCAATAATGCTAAATCCTGAATCCGTTCACGCTTGATCGGTTTTAATTCGGGTTTGACTTCAACTGCCTGGGGAACATACTTTCGGAGCGTATTCAGTTCTTTTTTTGTGAGGGTTTTGTGCCACACTCTGCGGGAAGGACGTCTGAGTGTCTGGATCATATTCAAGAGAAAATAGTGAAACGACTGACCATTCACCTTCACAAATGCGATAACCAATCCTCCAAGACCAAAAAATACAAGAGAAAAAATAAAAAACGCAAGATCACCGTATCGAAAAGACAAAAAAACCACTATTCCGCATATGAGCAAAATAATAAACTGCCGAGTAGTGATCGGACCCAAAATTTTATCCTCTACTTCAATAAATTGTGGAACGATAAACTGTTGCATGGTAACAAATTCAAAACGTAAAACTCAAAGCTCAAAACCACAACTTAAATCTTAAAACTTTTACAATCGAATTAATTTTTAATTTTAGTTTCAGTTTTAAGTTTTGACATTTAAATTTTGAGTTTAATTAATCCATCTGTCCAATCTTTCTATTCACCTCAGTCACCGCAAGATACTCATCATGAGTCATTTGACCACTCTGCAATACCCCTGCAATCGTAAGATTTTTTTCTATTGCTTCAGTTGTTTTTTCAATATACAAACGGAACAGAGGACTCTTTTTCCAGCTATCCCGTACTTGTAAGTATAGCAAGTATGACTCATCTTTCCAACCTTCGAACTTTGCCTGAAGCATACTCCCTGCAACACGAGGGTCGCGGGAGAGTCGTCGAAAATCTTCGAGTGTCAGCGCAGCAGCCTCTTCGCTCGGCCCCATGACTCGATCAGATTGTTGTGTTGAAGCAACCTCACGAATCAATGACGGCGGATTGGGAATCTGTTGTGGAATTGATTTTTTCTGATATTCATAACCGCCGGAAGACACAGGTGTAGTGCGCGGAGCAGGACGTACAGGTTGAGGAGCTGCCCGCAACTCTGCATTATGAGAAATTTCTGAAAACAGTTTCTCTGCATTGACCGGAGAAAGTCCTAGTCCGCCCTCCCCTGCCGGCTTAGTCGCATAATGCAAAAACTGATGCTTGTCCCGGATACCTTTTTTCCAGGATAAAATAAGCGAACTCGTTCGCGCTTCCAGATCCTTGGGTATAACAACCGAGCTGGTAAAAGAAACCGAAGTAACTGGCGCATGAGACAGCCCAAGCTCTTTGATTTCAGCATGATCATCATCAAGTAATGAACGCGTATCAGTAATTTTCGAGGACGCTCGAGGTTGTTCAAACACATGAATAGAGGGTGTAGTAGTTGCAACACTATGTGGTGTAGATACTGATGGTGGTGCAGGAGTGACACTCTTTTTTTCTACAGCAGGAATATTTCTTACTGTTGGTTCTTCTGTTTTGGTAACCTCCCTCGCAGGAATTTCATCAATCATAGGAACCACCCGACGCTGTATCGGCTGAGAAGGAAGCTCCTCAATCATAGGAACCGCCCGGCGCTTGGGCTGACTAGTCACTACTGGTGGCTCCGGATTTTGAGTCCCTGCTCTCCTCTTCTTGAATTCCTGAAGAGTGACACGTTCAGTCGTACCATCGGCCTTTTTTACCAAAATTGTTGCTTGTGCTATAGCGTCTGCCATAAAATCAATTATTCCTGATCAAGTAATTCCTCATTCCAGACAAATGAGCCAGTTTTCTCATCATAATAATAGAGGTCCAGTATACGAGGATCATTATATTGTTCCGAATACTTCTGCAAAGCATTCAACACAAAATCAACATACTCATCACTTCCTATGCTAAGTTTCTGATCCTCCGCACTCCGCACAATCGCATCCCTAGTGGTAGATAAATTATTTTTTGGAACATCCTGATCTTGAACAACACCTTCTTGTTCAATAATTTGTTCTGCTTTTTCCAATTCATCTTTGGAAAACTCATCAAATGTAATGTCGCTAAAAAGACTAGAGGAAAGATGTGGTGCATACCGTACATACGTTTCTCGAACACCATCAATAGCTCTCACATCAGACAGAAGGACAAAAAAATCAAAAATCTTGACTACCTTATCTAATTTTTCCTCCATTGAGAGTGTCAGAGATGCAGTAACATTTTCAGGGAATACAAACTCCTCCATCGCTCCCATCATATTTGACCACTCAATTCTATCAAGTCGGTCTTTCTGTTTAATTTTTTGAATCAAATCTTTCAAAGAGATACCGCGCCGATAGTCAAAAGGCATCGTATTACCAAGGATACCTTCTCCGATAGCTTTATGAAGATTTCGCTGATCCTGTTCTTCTGGTACATACAGCATCTGATAATCGATGTACAACAATGGTACATCATATCCCAATCGAAATGCCATCGGAGTTTGATATACCATAATAGAGACCATTTCTTCAGCTGAATGTTTGGAAAAATTTTCAAATGTTGCGACCACATACCATTCCCAGAATGTATCAAATAATTCAGTGACAAAAGCAATATCAAACTTGCGTTCAGTAAAAAAACGATGCCACAATCCAAATAACTGGATGGAAAATTTAGGATCACGAAGATAGCTATAAATCACACCCGACACAATATCGAGTTCGCCTTTTGAGAGCTTTCGCGGCACTGAGACAATTTTTTTTATTTCTATAAAATCTATCATAAAAAGAAATCAGGCTGTTATTTTAACAACTTCGAATTCTGAGCAATTTCAATAAGTTCAGATTCTTGCATATCATCAGCGTCTTGAACTCCGAGTTGTTTGTAAATTTCCCTCCAAGTACCAAGTGCGCGATCTCGTGTTGCTGGAGCAAGACTAGGATTAGTCGAGTCATGAAAAAGATTAGTCATAACTTTTTCCCATGTTTGTCTTATCTCACCATCAGGCATTTTAAACTGTTTTGTATCCTTATCCCATGATGATTGGTCATAACTTCCACCACTCAAATAGTTTAATTTTGGTGTGCCCAGTCTACGTATATCCTGTGCAGAATAACGTGAGATCGAAAGAAGGGCATTCTTTGCTGCTTCATGCTGAAATTTAATCCCTTTCCCATCCCGTGTCACGACATACGCACGACCATCTGAAGCACTACCTAAGTCAAAAGTAGGCAATGAAAAGCCCTCCATAATTTTTTGTGCAGTTTCTTTACCACCATCAGTAGTACCTGTACCAAGCTTAATTTTATCATCTCCGACATTCGCTTGCATTGCATTGGTAAAGCCAACCATCTTGATACCTTCTGCAGAAATACCCTCGGTCATCAGACCGTTATGATGGGCATTATTTTTCAACTCTGCAGAATTCTGTATTCCTTTCATCAGAGTACGCATAAGTACACCTGCCTTTTCTTTTAAGCCTTTTCGAAATATCTCCTGCTGTTCGGAAAAAGATTGTGCAGTATTTAGTTCATTATACGTACGCCCACTTAATGCACCCATGATAATTTCATGGGTATGTTCGATATCATTATCAATTGCCGCAAAAGAATCATCATTCATTTCCTGAGCAACAGATCGAAATTCATGAACAAAAGATCCACCCATTCCCTGATCATGAATACTACCAACTACGGTTGCCTGCCGTTGCCGAGCATTTTTTAGAACATCAGTCTCCTGATCAGTAAGTTTTCCCTCCTTCTCTTTACCCACCAGACTTTTAATTATTTTATAATTGCGCTTCATTTCCTCCATTAATTCCGGATATGACCAATTCTGAAACTCCTTCATTTCTTCAGAAATTTTTGACTTCTCCCAATTACGCTCTTGATCCATCGTCTTACCCTCTAGCCCACGCAATACATCAGACATTGCAAATGAGAGACGATCAGATTCAGATTGATATTTCTTTGATTTACGCTCTTCTGATTTTGTTGCTGCCATTGCCTGAAATTTACTAAGCTCAGGATTATCCTTAAGCACCTGGTCTAGGGCATTAGCTTTCTCGACATCAGTCATCATGATCACTGCTTGTGTACGAACCATCTTATTTTTTTCATCAGATTTTAATCCATCAAATTTTTTCCTCTCCTCGTCCTCAAAAGCCTTTAGTTTGTCTTCCTTATTAAAATTAGCCAATGCATTTTCTATGTTTTGTTTGATTACCAACTCATCGGTAATATTATTATCCTTTGCTTCCTTCCTAACATCACCCTCTATAGATTTTCTCTTCGCATCGATAGCTGCTTTTGTATACGCCTTAGCAGCTGCCTCTAAAAGTACAGATTTTTCTTCTGCAATTTTACGATCTATCGCAGCATTAAGACCCTTTTTTGCTGCTTTTTCCCAATCACCTCGCTGACGAGTGAGATGAGCAAGATCCGATGCACGAAAAGCTTCGTCTATTTGCTTTTTAACTTTGGTATCAGCATCTACATTCCTCATTTCTTTTGTCCGAGCCCGATATAGATCATGTTTTTTTGTTACCTTGTCTTCAATTGCTGCAACTTCTTGTGAACTTAATTGCATTTCCTTTTCCTTTGCCTCCAACCGCTCATCTTGATTTTGAATTTTATCAAGTTTATCAACTGTCTTTGCGTCTACACCTCTAGTCTTAAGCAAGGCATCGAGCTCACGCTCCTTATCTTTCTTAACTTCATGTTCTTCATGTGCAAATAAGTCTGCTTCAGCTTGAATAACAAATCCTTGATAATCTGCTTTATTTGCCCGGGCAGCGTCATGAGCTTTTACTTCCTCTTCTGCCCTTCTTTGAGAACTCGGTGCAAGCCAACCCACAAAACCTTTTCCTTTTTCATACTCTTGCTCATATATACGATGTTCCTTATCATGTGTAGTTTTATCAAGCTTATCAAGAGCAACCTGTCTTCTCACAGCGCCTTTCTTCAAAAAATTGAAATCACTAAGAACCTTTCCGCTCTTCCCAACAGGAATATTTCCAACACGCCCAAGCCCAAGCTTCCCATATGCACCACCAATCTCTTTCCCTTTCTCAACACCCTTCCCGACAATCCACCGACCTGCAGCATATCCAGTCGCAATTGTCGCCACATTCTTGGTAAAATCAATCGCATTACCGACCAATCCAGATCCCATTGCACCGGTTTCCTCAGTCTTTTTGATACCCACCCACAAAAATGCAATTCCCAGAAGGAAACTAGCAAGATTTTCCCAAGTAGAAATTTCGAGAATTGAGACTGATTGTTTACCCACAGTTTCTGCTTCTCCAGTCGCATTGATCTGGATTACATTCTCTCCGCTCTGAATCTCATTGATAACCTGACCTGTGCCAAAGGTGGCAAACGCAAGCCAGAGAAAAAACACCATAATCGGAGCCACAATCACATGCTTGCTAAACTCGCTCCACCACTGCTTGGCATAATCTTCGCCTTGGGGCAGAGCATAGAGCATGAATGCAAGAGGTGAAAGGATAATCAGTGCCCACAAGACCACAATACGAGCAATCATGACGAGAAGGTATGCTCCAATACTGAGAGCTGCAAGCAATGCAAACCCAAAAGCAAGGGCGCTCCCTGCAAACAAAGTCAGACTCGCCACCTGTCGAGTGTCCCCGAACTCATTGGGGGCTCCAGCAGTAAGTTTGAGAATATTATCGAGCTGGAACAGAGTGATCAGATTCCCTCCGGCAGTCGCAGAAACAGCATTGAGGAAGGTAATAGTGAAAATATGTGCCACATCGATAATCAACTGAGCAATCAGATTGCTAAAATTGATAAGTATCGCCATGAGCACGATTTTTACCACACCCTTCTTCCATTCATAGCTCTCAAGCCCGAGGATAGTCGCAAATGCAATTACCAAAAGCCCGACAATAAAAAACATATTTGCGACATCCCGCACCATGACCCACCCGAGCTTGACCACGCTGACATCGATATAATTATTGTATGAAGCAAGGGTAATAAACAATCGCAAAAAGAAAATCGCCAGAAATATACACAATTTTGAAAGCTCAATCAGGATTCTCCCAATAAGCTCAACCAATCCATTGAGCAAGCCTTCAAGACTAAAATCAATAGTAGATTGTGCATGAACCATGCCTACACCCACACCAGTAATAAGTAGAATACTAACCAGAAAAATCGGCCACCAGGTCCGTTTTTTGAGTATGTTCGGAAACAGTTTTGTGTACGCTTGGGTGACCCTGATAATTATCGGGGCAAAAAAGCGCTTCATGTAGTAAATATTAGAAATACGTGCGCGACATAAGTATACCATAAATAAAAACCACACGCTATAAAAACGTGTGTATGGTGTATAATTAGTTTTTTCAAAGTCTATTCAGCGACTTTTTTTGTTATTTTTGCAACAAAAAATCCCTCGATCTGGTTGTTTGGTAAAATTCTAAACACATTCTTTCTAATCGACTCACTGATGACTACATTCTTAAAAGAACTTACAATGGGGGCTGCGTGGAGTTCGGGTAATACCACAGGCATACATTCTGCATCAGAAATACGCTCAATAAATTTCTGCAATTGAACCTCATTTTCTTCAGGAGCAAATGTACAGGTCGAATATACCAGCACACCACCAGGTTTGAGCATGTGCCATGCTGCTCGAAGCAAAATTCGCTGAGTATACGCCATTTCTTTGATTTTCCGCTCACTCCAATACCCAAAACTCTTGGGATCCGTGGTATCAAATCGTGCCTCGGCACTACAGGGCGCATCAAGCAAAATTTTATCAAAATAATTCTCATGCTCTCGAGAAAGCTGTGCCCCATGCTCCATCCGCAACACAAATTTCCAGTCGTCCTTAGGAAAACTACTTTCTTCCCTCCCCTCTAAGGGGAGGGTGGGCGCAGCCCGGGTGGGGTCAAGGGGAGGGTTAGGGTGGGGTTGCACCACACCCAAAAGCTCCATATTATGCTTGAGCTTGAAAAAGCGCACCTTATTCTTATCATTAGCCACTAATTCCCCTTTCTTCTCCATATGCGCTGCAATCTGACTGGTTTTGCTTCCTGGTGCAGCAGTAAGATCAAGGATCCTCTCCCCTGGCTTTGGATCAAGCACTATTGGCGGGACCATACTCGCAAGACTCTGAATATACAACTTACCTTCAGAGTATAGTGGCAAGTCAGTCAGTTCTCGTTTTGACTTGTTTAATAAGACAAAAGCATTGGGATACCACCCAATTTTTTGTACTTTAAAGCCATTCTGAGACAGTATGGGTAATACTTCCGCCGAAGTTGATTTGAGTGTATTAATTCGAAATGTGGTAGGCCTTCCTACAAATGTTTTCTCTATTTCACGAAAACGGGAAGCGCCAAAAATAAGAGAAGCTCGCTCAATAAATTTTTCAGGTAGCTCTTTTCTAAATCCATTTTTTCCACCCTTCTTTTTTTTCTTTGCCATACTATAAATTTAAAAAATCCGTCAAATCCGCATCATTGGTGTTCCATTCTCCAAAATTCACCTAACAGAACGCGGAATTGACGGATAACACGGATTTAATTTCAATCTTTTACCTTTTTACTTTTTCCCTGTTACTTCTCTATGGCCTCACTCGATTTACCAACCTCGGAAACGGAATACATTCACGAATATGCTCAGCCCCACTCATCCAACGCACCATGCGCTCGACTCCAATTCCAAATCCAGAATGTGGCACACTACCGTATTTTCGAAGATCAGTATACCAACTGTATTCACTCTCAGGTAATTTTTCTTCACGGATTCGTTCGAGTAGTAAATCAAAATTATCCTCACGCTGACTACCACCAATAATTTCTCCTGACCCTTCGATTCCAATCAAATCATTATTAAGTACTCGTTCAGAATTGGTAGGATCAAGTTTCATGTAGAATGGCTTAATGGATTTGGGCCATTTGTGTATAAATACCGGAACAGGACTGTCTTTAGTAAGAAGCGCCTCGTCATCGTTACCTAGATCTTCTCCGTATTTGATATCACTTCCCCGTTCTTGTAACCACGGAATTGATTCTTCGTACGTTAATTTTACAAATGGAAGTTCAACCATTTTTCGAATAGGCTCTGGATCACGTTCAAGGATAGCAAATTCTTCAGTGCACTTTTCCAAACACGCTCGGGCAATAAATTTCACGAGCCCTTCTTGAATCTGCATATTCTCTTCATGCTCGACAAATGCAGCCTCAGCATCCATCATCCAAAATTCAGTAAGATGGCGCTTCGTCACCGATTTTTCTGCACGGAATACGGGACCGAAGTCATAGCATCGACCAACACTTGCAATCGCAGCTTCAATATAGAGCTGTCCTGACTGTGATAAATACGCTTCACCCAAATCAAAATATGGCACTGGAAAAAGTGTTGTTGTTCCTTCACACGCATTGGGAGTAAAAATCGGCGAATCAGTGCGAATAAACTTCTGTTGATGCAAATATTCATTGATCGCAGTTTCAACTACATCTCGAATACGCAAAATTGCCCACTGGCGCTTGCTTCTAATCCAGAGATGTCTATTTTCAAGAAGAAAATCCGGACCATGCTCTTTGTGAACAATCGGATAATCAACTGCCTTGTGAATGAGGGTCGCGCTCTCGATTGCAAGCTCACAAATCTCTGCTTTCTTAGGATGCTGTTTGAGGGTACCGACCAGGCGTACTGAGGACTCCTGGGTAGACTGCTCCAAAGCTTCAAAAGAGGCGCTCTCAAGCTCATTTTTTGAGCCTACACACTGGATAAACCCAGTACCATCTCGTACCTCAAGAAATATGATAGAACCAGAAGATCGACCATTATATACCCAACCATGTATTTCTACCTTCTCACCTACGTGTGCCTTGGCATCGCTGATAAATATTTTCATAGTTATTATCTCAAAACTCAAATGTCAAAACTTAAAACTATAACTCAAAATTGAAAACTAAAATTCTCCAAGTTTTAAGATGTAAGTTATCGTTTTTAGCTTTGAGTTTATCACTATCCTACTGCATTTTGTGCCTCGACGCAAGTATGGCTCCAATCCCCAATCTTAACCTCAGCATGATACTGGAGACTCCCCAAAATAAGACGGTGTGTATCTGGGCTATAGGCCGAGATAGATTCGAGCTGGGAAAGAGTGCTCATATCCATTTGAGACAAACTATGGAGCGTCAATCCAGTAACCGGAACTAGAGAATCATCCGGCTGACGATATGAAACACACGCCGTGCACAGGACTCCGCCCTGCAAGTATGACCAGTGTGTCAAATCATCTGTTCTCCCGCAGCGCACACATACTGAATGACTCGGTTTAAAGCCAATACGCCCCATAAGCTGGAGCATAAACCAGTCAAGAAATCGAGAATCAGAAGGTGGTACGAAATCAGATAATAGAGAGAGCCAAGTGAAAAATAACTCAAAAATACCATGTTCAATATTACCCGGACGCGTTAATTTGTATACTGCATGTGCAGCATATTCAGCCTGTATGACTTTCGTAAAATCACTCCGAATCATGGGAAAAGAACCAAGTAGTGCCGCAGTAGTCAAGACTGACATTTCCTTGCCTTGAATACCCTCAAACAAAATATGTGAAATTGGTTCAAGATGAGAAGAAAGTTTGCTGGTAATTTTTTTTACTCCTCGCGCGAGAAGATCGACGCGTCCAAAATCTCTAGTAATGAGAGATACTATTTCATCATGTTCGCGAAATGGAATACGAACAAGCACAATCCCCTCGGGCATAATAAAAAATAAAAAGGCAAAAGTAAAAAGTTAAAAGATGCCCCACGCGTGCTATCAATTACTTCTCTTTCAAATAATCTGACAAAATAAGCATCGCTGATTTTTCATCCAATGACGCATCCCCTTCCATAGATTGAGCCTCCCGAGTAGTGAAACTTTCATCAATGGTTTCGATAGGTACAGAAATGAGTAGCGCAAGTTCGCGAATAAATGAACGAACGCGCTCTGAATTTTTGGTTTCCTCACCATCAGGACCATAGGGAATTCCCACCACCACAGTGCCAATTTTTTCCTCTGCAATCAATGTGGGTAATTCAGTTTTCCAATTCTCTGCTTCTACACGTCCATACGGTAACACAACATCAACTCCTGACCCCACCCATGCAAGTCCGAGATTTTTGGTACCAAAATCAATAGCAAGAATATTCATACATTGATTACGCAGATTAAACATTGATTACGCAGATTATTTTGGATTTCTATTTTCAGTCTAAATCCATTTTAATCAATCTAAATCAATGTTAAATTTTCTCCCCCGGCCTCTTGGTCGCCACAATCGGATTTCCCTCAGTCACAATAATTGTATGTTCGAAATGTGCACTCAATGATTTGTCGACTGTACTAATACTCCACCCATCTTTTGCAGTCTCAACCTCATGTCTACCCAACGTAATCATAGGTTCAATCGCCAAAACCATCCCTGGCGTAAGTTCAATTTTTTCTAGGTCACGATCGTAATAATTAGGAACTCGTGGATCCTCGTGAACTTGATAACCAACCCCATGTCCAACCAAGTCACGAACAATTCCATATCCAAAGGGCTTAATATACCCTTCAACAGTCTTACCAATTGTTGCAATGGTATTCCCCACTCGAGCGATATGAATTGCTTGCTTCAATGATTCATAGGTACGCTCGAGTAATAGCGCAGTCTCTGGTGGTACAGAACCTACCGCAACAGTAATTGCAGTATCAGTAAAAAAACCATTTCCAAATCTGCCTAAACCACTATTAATAGGGTACTCCATGCCAATATCAATAGTAAAAATATCCCCATTATTAAGGACTTTTGTTTTGGTTGCTATACCGTGCACCACCTCCTCATTAAGCGATGCGCAAATAGTCGTAGGAAAAGGTGGATCGCTTTTTCGTGATCGATACCCCTTGAAAGAAGGCCTCCCATGGGCCTTTTTTATCAAAGCTTCAGCTTCACGGTCGATATCATATGCAGTTGCCCCAGATACTGCCAAAGTACCCAAATACTCAAGGATTTCTCCTATGATATGACCCCCCTCTTCTATCCATGACTGTTCTTCACGAGTTTTAGTATATGACATAGGGATATCCTAACACACCTATCTTTTTTGTCGAGCTTCATGCCACCGCCAAAAGTGTCAAAAAACCGATAAGTGCAAGTGTGGAAGCGATGACATGATAATGTTGATGACGTATCTGAATAACAATTTTGAGAACCAACGCTACTGAAAAAAATACGATAAGTCCATATAATACCCCGCGAGTAATCGGAGATAGGGTACCCAGAACCTGAGGGACCAGTCGTGCTGTCTCATATTTCTGAAATGTATCCATAGGGACTATAGGAATATACTGCCACTCAATCACCGACTGAGTCACCTGCCCATCACCCCACACCACCGTGATCTCAGGTGGTACCACCACGTCAAAAAAGTGTTGCGGTGACTGAGGAACAGAAATAATACCACTCCACATATCATTCTCATGAGTATTATACAACTCAAATGTATACCCTTGTGCAACTACCGTAGCACGAGCTACATCACCTACAATCCGAGCATTACCCTGGATTTCTATAGACTCACCTTCTGATTTCCATGTCAGATACGAGGCCCCAAAATCATAATATTGATTGTAGACCAGACCTTCTTCATTACCAACGGTAATGCCCTGTACGCGTGTTCGTAAATTATTCTCAGCAATAGATGATTGTTCTGATGAGGGAGTTCCAAAATGTTGCGCCACATAGACTGCCAAATTTCCGCCATACATCCCAACCGAAGATCCCACTCCAATATCTCTAAAATCAGGATCAATCAGGTTGGAAAAATGGGTAGGACTTTCAACCCATGCATTCACCATTGCCTCAGGTGATGAAAAACCAACAGCAAGATTCTCCCCTGCAACCGAATAGTAATAATTCACCTCATGTAAAAAATTTTTAAGCTTTTTCCCCTCTGGGCTGACATGTTCAAAATAAGATTTCTCTGCCATATCTACTGCTTTGTGGAGAGATGATTGCGCCAATGGTTCTGAATACACAATTGGGGGGACACCTTCACGGACGCGGACTTCGTTGGTCAATTCAATTACCTTCTCTTGTTGTGCTACTAAAACTTCTGGTATAACAAAAGCCTGTGTGGGTAATAAAAGCGCCACAGTAACAGCAATACACTTTACCGTAATACCAAAAACACCATAAAAAAGTATCCGTTTATGGTGAAGTGCATGTGGGTGATAATTATTTCCTTCGTGAGGAATAAAAAAATGTTTTAAACCTGTAGACATACAAAAATATGCCATTAGTATAGCATAAATCTCAAGAAGAAAAAAATTACTCTAATTAACCTAATTATTCTAAAAATACTCGTAATTTGAATTCACTTTAGAATACTTAGGTCAATTAGTACAATTAGAATAATTTAATCCGCCTGGCACTATCCCAAAATCCTCAACATTTACTCCTATTCAATAGCTTTTATTATTTCAGCTTCGATTTCATTTATTCCCCGAGTGCCATCAACAACACGAAGTAATCCTTTCGACTCATAGTATTCGCGAACTGGAGCAGTCGCATCATTACCCTGATCTTTCATACGTTTCTCTACAGTTTCCGGGGTATCATCACTTCGTTTGACCAGTCGGCCACCACATTTTTCGCAATTAGTTAGTGTGTCACTATGCGGAGTATACGGAATAATACATCCGCATTTTTCGCATACTTTTCGCTTGAGAATGCGCAAGGAGCCCTCCTCATCAGTTAATTTAATCTCAATTGCAACCAATTCAGAAGTCAATTTTTTTGAGTCAAAATATTGTTCATACCCACGCGCCTGATTCCTGGTTCTAATTGCTCCATCAAGTACTACTCCCCTACCTTGCGCCAAATAAGCATCAATAGCATGAAAAGCAAGTTTGTAAATCAATTCATCAGAAACTAATTTTCCTTCTTTCATTTCTGCAAGCAACGCTACATCTTCACGTGATGCATCAGAATTTTTCTCGAAGGTACGAAGTAAATCTCCGGTAGAAATATGACCGTAACCAAAATGCTCTGCAAGACGCTTCGCCTGAGTCCCCTTTCCACTTCCTGGAATTCCGAGAAGAATGACTACTTTCTTCATACTATTTGGAAAATAATAAACACTATATGCGCTCTTCTCATCTTAACTTTCTCAAACAAAAACACACTTATGTAGTATAACAAAAGTGTGTTTAATAATACACATTTTATACATGATCGTACTCATGCATTTTGAGCTGTGATTCAATCTGTTTGGTTGTTTCAATTGCAACAGATACCACAATCAGAAGACCGGTACCTCCAATGACGAGAGTCTGAGAACCAGTAAATGATTGAGCTACTACCGGTAATACCGCAATGATGCCCAAAAATAATGCTCCTGAAAAAAGAAGTTTAGTCATGGTCTTTTGTAGGTACTCTTCAGTCTGCTTTCCTGGTCTAATACCTAAAATAAAGGCTCCCTGACGCTGCAAATTCTCTGCCATCTTCTGAGGATTGAATACCACCGAGGTATAGAAATAGGTAAAGCCAAATACGAGAACAAAATATACGATTCCGTAAAACAATTGATTATTGAATAACGTAATAATCGTATTCGCCGCATTCCCAATAAAACCACCTCGAGCAACAAAAAACTGTGCAACCATAGGTGGAAATAGAACCATTGAAATTGCGAAAATGATCGGAACTACACCCGCCATATTCACTCGGAGCGGCAAATAATTGGTCATACCACCAAACGAGCGTGTACCTTGATTTTGTCTCGCATAACTCACCGGAATATTCCGTTGACCTTCACTCACATAGACAACACCTGCAATAGTGATAATAGCGACAGCCACAAACATGAGATATACATACAGCTGCGAAGAGTCGTAGTTCACAATTGCAGTCTGAATTGAGGTAGGTAGTGATGCAGCAATTCCTGAAAAAATAAGCAATGAAATTCCATTCCCAATATGTTTCTCAGTGATAAGTTCACCAATCCACATAAGGAAAATACTTCCTGCAGTAATGGTAATCATGATTGAAACATACTTGAACGTAGTGAGATCACCCATGATATTGAACTGAGACTGATTCAAAAGTTTGATCGTGCCGAATGCCTGAAGGAATGCCAAAGGTACTGCAGCGATTCTCGTATACATGTTGATTTTTTGCTGCCCTGACTCTCCTTCTTTCGACAATTCCTCAAATCGAGGAACAACTAATGTCAAAAGCTGAAATATAATAGAAGCGGTAATGTAGGGTGCGACACCAAGCATCACAATAGAAAAATTCTGCATGGTTCCGCCAGAAAAAATATTCAATAATCCAAATACCTGATTTCCTGCAATAAATTGTCTCAAACCTTCAACATTAACACCTGGAACAGGAATATGTGCAGCAAGGCGGAACACCACGAGCATCGCAAATACAAAAAGTACACGATTGCGTATATCAGGAATAGTCCAAATTCGACGTATCTTGTTCCACATATAATTGAAGGATAAAATTGAGTCTATCGTAAACGAGAAAACTGGTATTATACTACCAGTTTTCCTCCTGCCTTTTCAATAGCTTGAAGTGCTGACGCGGTAGCAAGGCAACCATGCAATACAACCGGTTTTGTAATCTCTCCGCTTGCAACAATTTTTGCACCCGCACGAGGATTTTTGATGTATCCATACTCCTTGAGTACGTATGGAGTAATCTCACTCTGCTCTGACGCGATATGGTTGAGTGCAGAGAGTGAAACTGATTCTGGCTTCACTGCTGAAGAAGAAAAACCTCGAGATTTAGGAACTTTCTGCAATTGAGCCTTGAATGCGCGGCGCATAATACCAGACGATCCGGTACGTGCTCTCTGACCCTTGATACCACGAGTAGAATAGCTTCCTTTTCCGCTAGAATTACCGCGTCCACGACGTTTGGTATTTTTCTTGCGACCTCGTGAGCGAATTGTAGAAGGAGTTAACATACAAAAAATTTATAAATGACACTTAACTAGCAGCAACAGTCGGAGCAGATTTTGCTCGAGGTGTAGTCGTGCGCGCTTTTTTCTTTGGCTTTTCAACAGGTGTAGCAGTAGGTTCACTAGCTGGAGTTGATACTGGTGCCACAGGAGAAGAATTGCGCTGTCGTGACAAAGTTGCAATTGCCCGAGGTTTGAATAACTTAAGCGCCTCAAATGTTGCTTTTACATTCACCACTTTATTATTAGTTTTACTCATGATTTTTCCTGAAGCATTCCCTACTCCTGCAAGATCAAGAACAATACGTACTGCACTTCCAGCAATAATTCCAGAACCTTTTGGTGCTGGTTTGATCATGACTCGTCCTGCCTTAAATTTTGCCTCTACTCGATGAGGAATCGTCTCATTAAAAATAGGTACGTGCAAGATATTCTTTTTTGCCTGATTAACCGCCTTATCAACAGCAATCTGTACGTCCTTTCCTTTTTCAATACCATACCCAACACGACCCTTGCGGTCACCAATAACGACACAAGCACGGAAACTCATATGCTTTCCACCTTTGGTAACACGGGTTACGCGAGCAAGATCAACAATTGTCTGATCAAACTCAGGCTTTTCTTTTGGCATTCGTGGACCTCGTTGTTGGCGTTTATCGTTAGGCATAATCAAATTATTTATTTCAGTGTAATCAATATATTAGAATTGTAGCCCACCATCGCGAGCGCCATCAGCAAAAGCAGCAACACGTCCAGCATAACTAAATCCGCCCCGATCAAACACAACCTCAGTGATTTTCTTCTCTTTCGCCTGTGCAGCAAGGGTGCGTCCCAAAAGATACGCAACTTTAATTTTCCCTTTTCTCTCACCTGCGTCAGGTGTGGTGTCAATCTTTGATGTAGTAGAAACACCAACCAACGTCACACTGCGTGTATCGTCAATTAATTGCCCATACATCCCCTTTAGACTTCGAAACACTGCGAGTCGTGGTCGAGTTGGAGTTCCGGTTACACGAGCGCGCACACGGGCGTGTCGTCGTAGTCGGTATGCATTGCGTGTTGTTGCTTGTTTCATACTATGTATATCAGTGTAATCAGTATCTTAAAACTATGGGATTATTCTTTACCCGCAGATGCAGTCTTACCTGCTTTGCGTCTCAAAACTTCATCCATATACTTAATTCCCTTACCTTTATATGGCTCTGGTTTCTTGAGCGCTCTAATTTCCGCAGCAGTTTTACCAAGTATCTCAATATCAGAACTAGTTAAAGTAATCACATTTTTTTCAACCATCGCAGTAACTTCACTCGGCATCTTGTATACAACTGGATGGGAAAAACCAATTTCCAATTTCAAATCTTTACCTTGCATAGCAACTCGATAACCTACTCCATTCACTTCAAGTTTTTTTTCAAATCCCTTAGTGACTCCCTCAACCATATTCTTCAGGTGTGCGGCAAATGTTCCCCACAATGATCGCTCCTCAGAATTCTCCATCCGAGCAACTGAAACACTCAAAATTGAGTTTTCATTCTGTGCAGTAACTAGAGGATGAAGTGTTCTCTTGAGAGTTCCTTTAGGACCTTGAATAGTAACATCACTACCGTTGATAGTTACCGTAACTCCCTGAGGGACACTAATTTGTTGTTTTCCAATACGTGACATATAAGTCGTTTATCTAGTGAATTGATTTAGTATACTGAGCAAAGTACTTCACCACCAACACCTTTTGCAGTAGCTTCTTTTGCAGTCATAATTCCCTGACTCGTTGATACAATCGCGATACCAAAACCATTCAATACCTTAGGCAACTCCCCAGCTTTCTTATATACGCGATGTCCTGGAGTACTCTCTCGAGCAATAGAGGTGATCGCAGGAACACCTTCCTGGTACTTGAGTTCAAGCACACACATTTTTGGCATACCTTCTTCAACAGTTACTGTTTCGATATACCCTTGATTTTTGAGAATCTCAGCAATCGCAAACTTTACCCGAGAAAAGGGTACCACGACGCGCTTCTTTTTTGATTGCTGCGCGTTTCTGATTCGTGTGAGCATGTCTGCGATAGGGTCAGTCATCATAATACGTAAATAATATAATTAGGAATATGGCTTACCAGCTCGACTTTCGGACGCCAGGAAGCGTTGCTTTGTTGGCAAACTCGCGGAAACAAATTCTGCATAATCGAAACTTACGCATGTATCCACGCTTGCGACCACAATGCCAGCATCTGCGTACTACGCGAGTGCTGAATTTTGGTTTTCTGTTCGATTTTGAGATCTGTGCCTGTGTTGCCATAGCCGTAAATAAATGGTTTATCGTTTATATAGAATTTATTTTTTTCTAAAGGGAAAGCCCATTTCTTCAAGAAGCGCTTTACCATCTTCGTTTTTCGTGGCGCTTGTTGAAATAGTGACCTCGAGTCCATGAATCTGATCCGCAGAGTCTCCTCCAATTTCAGGAAATGCGAGATGCTCTTTGAATCCAATCGTATAATTTCCTCGCCCATCAAAACTTCTAGGATTCAGTCCTCTAAAATCTCGAACACGGGGAAGTGTCAAATGAATAAACTTGTAAAGAAAATCATACATTCGATCTCCTCGGATAGTGACAGAAGATCCGATTTCAACTCCTTCTCGTAATTTGAAGTTTGAAATTGATTTTTTTGCTTTATTTCGAACTGGTTTTTGACCACTAATTCGTCGCAAAGTTTCTTCTACACGTTCAATAAATGCATTTTCTTTGGCACGCTTACCATATCCCACATTCAAAACAACCTTTTCAATACGAGGAACTTGCATGATATTGGTATAACCCATTCTCTCCTTGAGTTTAGGTACCACTACTGTCTTGTATGCCTGATATAATACTGGCTTCATATACATCTAAAGTTATCCGATAATTTCATTACTCGCACGACTAATTCGTTTCTTAGTACCACCTTCAATTCGATACCCTACGCGAGTTCCTTTGTTTGTTTTTGGATCAATAAGCGCAACAGCACTCGCGTGAATTGGCGCTGGCAATTCAATGGTCTGACCCTTTTCACCTTTGCGTCCTGCTCTCAAATGTTTTTTCAGTATATTAACACCTTCTACAACAACATATGACTGGTGGGTAGTTTTATTCTGCAATACCTGAACAACTTTACCGGTCTTGCCTCGGTCTTTTCCAGATAATACGTGTACATTGTCTCCTGTTTTTATTTTCATAGGTCTAAAAAATGTCGTAAGGTTAGAGCACTTCTGGTGCAAGAGAAACAATTCGTTGAAAACCGCGACTTCGAAGTTCACGAGCAACTGGTCCAAAAATACGAGTTCCCTTTGGTTCACCTGATGCTTTATCGATAATAACTCCAGCATTCTCATCAAAACGAATATAGGTTCCATCCTTGCGGCGCATCTCTTTTCTCTGTCGCACAATTACTACATGCACCACTTCACCTTTTTTGACTTGAGTTCTAGGAAGAGCTTCTTTTACACTGCAGGTGACAATATCACCAATGCGTGCAAAACGCTTTCTATATCCACCAAGCACACGAATACACATGAGCCGCTTGGCTCCGCTATTATCAGCAACGGTGAGAATACTTCTATGTTGAATCATATATACAAATTACCGCTAGGTGTATTTAAGTCTTTGCCTTGGTCAAGACACTTACGAGTGTCCAGCGTTTGGTCTTACTCAAAGGTCGACATTCTTCAAACACTATTACATCACCCACATGTGCCGCACCTTTTTCATCATGAACCGCATATTTTTTACTTCGGGTGTACTGCTTGTGATACTTAGGATGTGTCTTGATCGTATGAACCAACACATGGATAGTTTTGTGTTCCTTGGTACTCACAACTTCACCCTCAAAACGGCGACGATGTACTTTCTGTGTTGTTGATGTAGTAGTATTCATAATATAGATCTTCTGGATTAAACACTGCTACTAGAACGTTTGGTTCTAATGGTGCCAAGAAGGCGTGCAATGTCTTGTCGTGTACTGCGAATAGCTCGAACATTTTTAAGCTGATTTCCATTCACAGAAAAACGAAGAACCCGCAACTCTTCTCTCTTTTGAGAAAGAGCTTCGTGTAATTCTTGGATGCTCTGTAGTTGTAAATCCTTCACGTGTAACATATAAAATAATAATTTATGATCGAGAGACAAAAACTGCAGTAACCGGAAGCTTATATGCTGCCTGAATCAGTGCTTCTCGCGCGTCAGCCTCGGGTACCCCTTCCATCTCAAACATTACCACTCCAGGTTTAATGGTGCAGACATAATGATCTGGTGATCCTTTTCCTCCACCCATCGGAACTTCACTTCCCTTTCTGGTTACTGGTCGATCAGGGAAAATACGAATCCAAATCTTTCCTCCACGCTTCACATAGCGAGTGAGTACACGACGAGCAGCTTCAATCTGACGAGAAGAAACCCATGCATGTGAAGTTGCCTTGAGACCAAAACTTCCAAAAGCAACAGTGTTGGTACGTGAAGCAACCCCCTTATTCATACGTCGAGGTTTGTGCCACTTTCTATGTTTTACTTTTTTAGGGACTAACATATTTATTTCTTCTTGCGTTTAATTGATTCAGTTTTTTCCGCCAATTTATCGATCTCTACAAACGATTCTCCCAGATAAATCCAAACTTTTACTCCAATCGCTCCATAAATCGTATGTGCAGTGTAATCAGTATAATCAACATTACTTCGAAGAGTAGTCAATGGAATTTTTCCAGCTGACAAAGTTTCGCGGCGAGCAATTTCTGCGCCATTCAAACGTCCGGACATAGAAATTTTGACACCCTGAGCTCCTGCTTTCATCACGCGCTCGATCGTAGACTTCATAGTTCTGCGGAATGGGATACGATTTTCCACATCCTTTGCAATTCCTTCAGCCACGATTACTGCAGAGAGAGAAGGATTGCGAACTTCTTGAACATTCAATTTCACTGCAATAGACATTTTCAAAAACTTTCGTTCGATTTCTTTTTTCAACACCTCAAGCCCTTGCCCACCTCGTCCAATAATTACCCCAGGCTTTCCAGCAAAAATGGTAACAACGATATTTTTTGCACCGCGCTCAATAAAGACAGTGTCAAGCTGCGCGTCTTTGAATTTCTCAGTCAAATATTCCCGAATTTTTACATCTTGTTCAAGATATTCCGGATATTTGGTAGTACTTACCCAGCGGGAAATCCACGGGAATAAGATGCCGGTTCGGTAGATTTTGGGGTGAACTTTGTGACCCATACGGTGTATTAAATCGTTATCTAGTGAAATTTATGAAACTTTTTTTGCTGTCGATGATTTTGCACGTGGCTTTCGTGCGCGCACAGTTTTTGCCTTTGTTGATTTCTTTTCAGCAGTCTTCTCAGTATTAGTACCTGATTCGAGAGCCTTCTCTTCACTCACTGGCTGAGAAGGAGTACTAGACTCACCAGAAAGCACCAAGGTGATATGTGAACTTCGCTTTCGAAGCGGAGTAGCACGTCCTTGCGCTCGAGGCATCCATCGCTTGAGTACTACACCTTCATTTACAAAGATAGTAGAAATAACCAGCTGAGAAGCATCCATCTTATGATTATTAACCGCATTTGCAATAGCTGAATTCAAAAGAGTTAGTACAGGCTTTGCTGCAGCTTTCCGTGAAAACTGGAGCTGAGCTTGTGCTTCACGAACATGCATACCTCGAATCAAATCGACGATAAGCCGTACTTTCTGCGGACTCATGCGGAGACTATTTAGTTGTGCTTTTGCTTCCATCTTCATATAGAGCTAGTTATTTTGCTGTTGCTGCAGGCGCTGCTGGTTTTGCTGGAGCCGCTGCCTTACTCTCTTCCTTCGCCATCTTACCACCATGGCTCACAAACTTTCGAGTCAATGAAAATTCTCCGAGTTTGTGACCAACCATATTTTCATCGACCAAAACTTCAGGAAAATCTTTACCATTGTGGATTTGAAACTTAAGACCAACCATCGCAGGAGTAATCGTAGAAGCACGTGCCCAGGTCTTGATCGGCTTTTTGTCTCCATTTCGAAGAGCCTTCTCAACTTTCGCCATGAGCTTAAGGTCTACATATGGTCCTTTTTTCAAACTTCGTGACATATTCTTATTTTATCTATGGTTTATTTCTTTCTCTTTTTTGAGACCCGTCGTGACACGATAAATTTGTCACTTGCTTTCTTCAATCTGGTCTTCACACCACGAGCTGGTTTACCCCATGGAGTACGAGGTCCTCGTCTCTGACCAATCGGAGAATGTCCTTCTCCTCCACCGTGTGGGTGATCCACTGGGTTCATATTTTTACCAATAACGGTTGGTCGGATTCCTCGATAGCGCACACGTCCAGCTTTTCCCCATCTAATGAGTTTGTAATCTGGATTTCCCAATTGTCCAACACTTGCAATACATTCTTTTTTTACCAATCGAACTTCAGAAGAAGGCATTTTCAATTGAGCATACTTTCCTTCAATAACCATGAGCTGAATTCCAATACCTGCTCCTCGTCCGAGCTGTCCACCTTTTCCAGGTTCGAGCTCTACGTTGTAAACAAACATGCCGGCAGGAATATACTCAAGTGGCATTCTATTTCCATTTTTTGCTTCAATCTTTCCTTTTGAGGACAATACCACATCACCGACTTTAATACCATGATACGCCAAAATGTATGATTTTGTGCCATTAGCATATTCGATAAGTGCAATTCGAGGTCCACGATTTGGGTCATACTCAATCGCAACAACAGTTGCAGGAACATCAAAAATTTGTTGTTTGAAATCCACCATGCGGTAATATCTCTTTACCCCACCACCCTGGTGCCGTACCGTAATTTTTCCCGTATTATTTCGTCCAGAATGTTTCTTGAGAGGAACGACCAATGATTTCTCAGGATTATGTTTGGTAATATCAGAAAAATCCTGAACACTTGAATTCCGTCGTCCTGCACTTGTTGGTTTGTGGATTTTGATTGGCATACGTAATCTTTTTTCTAAAAATTCAAGTTCTTACTTATACTCCCTCATGTACCCGAATTGAATCTCCCACTTTGAGGGTCACGATCGCTTTCTTGGTATCAGAGCGTCTTCCAGAATATGCTCCAAATCGTACTTCCTTACCTTGCAAACGGATCATACGAACTTTCTGTGGAACCACACCATATACCGAAGCGATAGCTTTTTTTACATCAGTCTTGGTCGCATTCGAATGGACTACAAAGGTATATGAGCGAAAAGATTCTGCAATTGCTGCTTTTTCACTTGCGAGAGGTTTCAATAATACACGAAATGCTGCGCCTGCTTTTTTTGAAGGAGTGATAGCAGGTTCAGTATTTTTTGCAGCACGAACCTTGGGGGTGCGTGTAGCCTCGGTCTCCTCTGCCTTCTTCATCGTAGATTTTTTTGAAAACTTCTTAAGCAGACTCATATAATTATTTTACAAATCGTTTTTCAAGTGCAGTAACTGCATCTGATGACATGATCACATATTGATGATGTAGTAAATCAACGACATTCACATCTGCTGCTCGGACGAGATCAATCTGTGGTACATTAGCAACAGCATTCACAAGCTCTGGAGTAAAATCTGAAACAATAAATACCGTACTCTTTCCACTTCCAGGCAATGCACTTCTAAACTGTGAGACTAGTGCAGCCTTGCCTTTGAAGTCAACAGATTCTACGACAAACAATCGACCATGTACGACTTTATCAGAAAAACATGATTTAACTGCTCCAATTTTCATTTTCTTATTAATTTTTTGAGTGTAGGTTCGCTCACTGAGAGGACCAAAAGTGATTCCTCCACCTCTCCACAATGGAGAGCGGATAGACCCGTGTCGTGCGCGACCAGTTCCCTTCTGTTTCCAAGGTTTCTTTCCTCCACCACGAACATCGCCTCGCATTTTGGTATGCGCCCATGCTTCTCGTACATTTGCTCGCATCGCAACATATACCTGGTGCACGAGTGAAGAATTTGGTTTTACGCTGAAGATATCTTCGCGTACCTCAAGATCTGATTTTTTTTCTCCAACTTGGTTGTATACTGGTAATGTAGCCATACATTCGTACTCGAAAATAAATTTATGCGTTCTTAAGTAACTGGAGTTTCTGACAGAACTTCTACTGACTCCACCTTTGTCTCAACAACAGGGGTTGCCTGTTCTTCTATAGTAACCATTCCTTCACTGGTTGAAATATATACCAATCCATTACGTGCTCCAGGAATTGCTCCTTTGATCAATAATTCATGTGATTCAGGATGTACTTCAATAATCTCAAGATTTTTAACCGTCACCTGATCATTTCCCATGTGTCCGCCCATACGCATATTCTTGAATACGCGCTGTACGCCACCAGCTCCGATACTACCAGGCATACGAAGGTTATCTTTGTGTCCATGACTTGCAGGACCTCCGGCAAATCCATGGCGTTTTACTACACCCTGGAAGCCTTTTCCTTTTGACATACCTGTAACCTGTACTTTCTCTCCTGCTGCAAAAATACCTGCATTGAATCGATCACCTTTCTTAAGATGAGCTACATCGCCTCTAAAATCTTTGAGAAAACGGACAGTAAGCTGTGGGTTGTCTGCAACAGTAATATCTTTGAGATGTCCTTTCTCAGCTTTAGTCAAACGAAAAGCTTTCTGTACTCCAAAACCAATTTGCGCAGCACCTTCTTTCACTTGTGTGACAACACAAGGACCCGCTTGTACGCGAGTTACCGGAACTACGGTTCCATCTGCTTTGAATACTTGTGTCATTCCTACTTTTTTCCCAATGATGAATTTCATACCAGTTTTGTTTTTGAAAACTTCCTAGTTACCTCTATTAAAAAACTAGAAGCAAGCAAGCCACCGATACCCTGTGACATTCTTACTTCTAGCCTCTAAAAAACCATTGGTATATGGAGTTTACTGAAGGCAATTGTAATATGTAATGAATAGCATTCCTCATATGCATCACCTCTCGCTTCAGATGTTTTCCCCCTATAGTAACGAGGGATCTTATCTGCTCAAAAGATAGTGCATTTTCTTGTGGGACAAGTGTACCCTATTCCAAAGTACCTGTCAAGTCCCAAATTGTACACAGTTTACATCATTTTAATCTCCACATCTACCCCACTTGGCAAGTTCAAATTCATAAGCGCGTCAATTGCTTTTGGGCTTGGGGAATGGATATCAAGAAGTCTCTTGTGCGTGCGCATTTCATACTGCTCCTGTGCAGTCTTATGAACGAAAGTTGCACGGTTTACACTGTACTTCTGGATATGTGTAGGAAGTGGAACTGGGCCTACCACCTTTGCGCCATTGCGCTCTGCAGTATCAATAATAGTTTTCGTTGCACCATCAATAATTTTGTGATCGTATGCTTTAATTTTTACACGAACACGTGGGCCAGCTTCTTCTGTTGTTTTCTTTGGTGTAGTAACCATAATGAGCGATTTTTTAGAGAGTCAATCTCATCCCGCCCCCTTTCACGGGAGCGGGATAAGAAATGACAGTATTATGCAATAATCTTAGTAACAACCCCTGCTCCTACGGTGCGACCACCTTCACGGATAGCGAAGCGCATTTGCTCTTCGATAGCTACAGGAACAATAAGCTTGATTTTGATATTTACCGTATCACCTGGCATTACCATCTCAGTTCCCTCTGGAAGAGTAACTTCTCCGGTAACGTCAGTGGTTCGAATATAGAACTGTGGTTTGTACCCATTGAAGAATGGCTTGTGTCGTCCACCTTCTTCTTTGGTCAACGCGTATACTTCAGCTTCTACTTCAGTATGAGGTTTGATTGAACCAGTCTTTGCAAGCACCATACCGCGCTCTACTTCTTCTTTCTTGGTACCACGAAGCAAGATTCCGGCATTGTCTCCTGCCTGACCCTGCTGCAATGATTTGTTGAACATTTCAACTCCAGTCACCGTAGTCTTCATGGTTTCAGGGCGCATACCAACGATCTCGATTTCATCACCGATCTTGATAATACCACGCTCAATACGACCAGTTACTACAGTTCCGCGTCCTTCAATTGAGAACACGTCTTCTACAGGCATGAAGAAATTCTTATCAAGATCACGAATTGGATCTGGAATATACTCATCAAGAGTCTTCAAGAGATCAAGAATAGGCTTAGCAGCTTCAGCATCATTTGGATTCTCAAGAGCCTTGAGAGAAGAACCTCGTACAATTGGAGTAGTATCTCCAGGGAACTGGTATTTCTTCAACAGATCTCGAACTTCTTCTTCCACAAGGTCGATAAGTTCAGGATCAGTTACCTGATCAACTTTGTTCAAATAAACAACGATATAAGGTACTCCTACCTGGCGTGCGAGAAGAATGTGCTCGCGAGTCTGAGGCATCGGACCGTCTGCTGCAGAAACTACAAGAATAGCTCCGTCCATCTGTGCTGCACCAGTAATCATGTTCTTTACATAGTCAGCATGACCAGGACAGTCTACGTGAGCGTAGTGTCGCTTTTCAGTTTCATACTCTACGTGTGCAGTAGCAATGGTGATACCACGAGCTTTTTCTTCAGGAGCTGCGTCGATTTCATCAACGTTCTTTGCCTGAGCTTGTAAACCATGAGCAGCAGCAACTTTGAGGATTGCAGCAGTCGTCGTGGTCTTACCGTGGTCTACGTGACCAATTGTTCCCACATTCACATGCGGTTTGTTTCTTAGAAATTCTGCCATATTGGGTGGCTTAGTTCTTTCCCGCACTACATCCGAATGGTCGGAGTAGATTTATATCCAGCGGAGATAAATATTTAAATTAAAATAAAGGCATACGAAATGCGTTGGGGAGTATACGGTATTTATAGAAACTCGTCAAGAGGGGTTTCCCTGGGGAAAACCTGGGGATTACTAGGGGCAAAAAAACAGTAAAATTCCCTAAGTAATTGGCTCCTCCAAAAATACCGGATCATCATCGCCTTCAAGCGAAGATTCCTCCTCAAATAATGCAGTGCTCACGCCCGATGAATCCATGCTTATTCCTGAAGTTACCTCCATAGGTTGAAACGAACGTGGTTCTTCGACTGGAGTATAGGTATGAATGGGTTCTGCAGAATCATCCTCATTCAATTTTCTTTTCTTATGACGAGTATCAATCAGATCGCTCACCCGATGCCAGTCAGTATGATGTGCAAAATCTTCCTCAAAAGGGTCAGATAATGGTTCGTCTGCAAGCTGGTCTTCGAGAAGTGCAGCTTGTTTGTCACGGGTATTCAGCTCCTGGTAAGATCTCCAAATCGCAATATCACGATTGATCTTATCAATCAATTCTCGCTCTGACATTTCTTCAAGTAAATATTCATCATAATCTCCATGTCCAAACTGATTGGAGGAAACCAATTCTTCGTACTGCTCAAATGGCAAAACCACCACATCATGTGCTTGGGTTGGGTCATGGATCACCACCGTATCCCCTGTTTTTTTCGAAAGCGAAAGTATCCGGTTGAGTCTATCAATCATAGGATATATTAATAATAAATTGGGGGGATGTACTGATTATACCTACAGAAAAGTCAGGGTGTCAAACCGAAAAAAATACAATTATTCTAATTGACCTAAGTACTCTAAAATAATACACCATTTGAAATAAGTTAGAATGATTAGAATAATTTTCCCATCCGTTCTATTTATCCACCAAAAAATCTTGACGCATGATAAAAAAAATAATACAATGATCGTCTGTTCTTTTTTTGGTATAAGAGTTACTGTGTGGAAAGCTAGTCCGATGAGGAGCAAGCGCTGGTGAATAATTCACCGCCCTTTCTCCTGACCGGACTTCTCTGTCCGCCAGGTTAGATCGCATTCGCGATCTTCATCTTCTACCGCCACACAAAGGAAAATACCATGCGCCTCAGGGTTGCAATCAAAAGGCCTGAATCACTCTTCGCCCTGTCCGTGGTCGCCTCCGGACTCATCCTGTCGATCGCAGGACTGTTCCGGAGCTGAACTTCGTCCGATCTTCGGCCCCCCTCCTCCGGGAGGGGTGGCCTATCGGACGAAAAAAACAAACCAAAAAAAACAAAACGCGATATTGCGTTTTTTTGTTTATTAACAATCAAAGAACACTAATTGTGTACAACAAAATAATTAAAGTTAATATCAAAATATTTGTTAAATAAAACATTAGGGGTTCGGGGGTGAAAACTGTCCGAGCTACGAGTGTAGAATAAATGGGGAAACTTAGTGAGGCGAGTTTTTTCACCCCCGAAACTTTTTGTAAAACTTTTTGGTTACAAAAAGTTTTGGATAAAGCATTTAAGTATTTTGCAAATAAATTAAAAACAAAAACCCCGCTCTTCCTAGAAGGGCGGGGCTATGTTATTGAAGATATTTCACAAAATACATGTGGCAAAAACCTTGTTCCGACGTTACGTCGAGAACGATTGAATGTTTTCTTATACTTAGAGCAATGCCAGATCATACTCTTGCGAGTGTAATCATGACTTTGGATAAATCTCGATTTTCATCGAGATCAGACTCCAGAAAGGAGGTGATCCATCCACAGCTTCCGCTACGGATGCCTTGTTACGACTTAACCCTGATCATTGACCCTGCCTTCGTCCCCCATACGGGAGCCTTCGGGCATTGCCAACTTTCGTGGTTTGACGGGCGGTGAGTACAAGACCCGAGAACGTATTCAACGCGCCGTGCTGATGCGCGTTTACTAGCAAATCCAACTTCATGTAGACGAATTGCAGCCTACAATCCGAACTGAGACCGGCTTTCTGGGATTGGCTCCACCTCGCGGTTTGGCTTCCCTTTGTACCGGCCATTGTATCATGTGTGTAGCCCAAGACGTAAGAGCCATGCTGATTTGACGTCGTCCCCACCTTCCTCCTACTTGCGTAGGCAGTCTCGTGTGTACATTTAACACACGACGAGGGTTGCGCTCGTTACCCCACTTAAGGGTACACCTCACGGCACGAGCTGACGGCAACCATGCAGCACCTGTGTAGCGCCCTCGAAGGCGGCTCCTGTTTCCAGGAGCTTGCAGCTACATGTCAAGCCTTGGTGAGGTTTGCCGCGTACCATCGAATTAAACCACATGATCCTCTGCTTGTGCGGGTCCCCGTCTATTCCTTTGAGTTTTAACCTTGCGGCCGTAGTCCCCAGGCGGTGTACTTAACGCGTTAGCTTTTTTAAACGGCACTTAGAGGGTCGATACTCCAAATACCTAGTACACATCGTTTAGGGCGTGGACTACTGGGGTATCTAATCCCATTCGCTCCCCACGCTTTCGTCCATGAGTGTCAGAACTGTTCCAGTATACTGCTTTCGCCTTTGGTGTTCCTGTTGATATCAACGCATTTTACTACTACACCAACAGTTCCGTATACCTCTCCCAGTCTCAAGTTTCCCAGTATTGGAAGCAGTCTCTAGGTTAAGCCCAAAGATTTGACTCCCAACTTGAAAAACCACCTGCGGACGCTTTACGCCCAATGAATCCGGATAACGCTTGAGGTCTCTGTATTACCGCTGCTGCTGGCACAGAGTTTGCAACCTCTTATTCATATGGTACCGTCAAAAATTCTTCCCATATAAAAGTAGTTTACACCCCGAAGGGCTTCTTCCTACACGCGGCGTCGCTCCGTCACACTTTCGTGCATTGCGGAATATTCCTGACTGCAGCCACCCGTAGGTGTCTGGGCAGTATCTCAGTCCCAGTGAGCCGGGTCACGCTCTCACGCCCGGTACTGATCATCGTCTTGGTAGGCCATTACCCCACCAACTAACTAATCAGACATAGACCTCTCTTTAAGCACCGAAGTTTTACATGAGAATGGCCTCACGCCCCCTCATGTCTATCGAGTATTAATCCACCTTTCGGTGGGCTATCCTCGTCTTAAAGGTAAGTTATCAATGTGTTACTCTCCCGTTTGCCGGTCAGTGTTTCTCGGTATTGCTACAAAAAAACCTGTCCCACGACTTGCATGCCTTAGGCACGCCGCCAGCGTTCATCCTGAGCCAGGATCAAACTCTCAATAAATTGAGTTTATTTCTTCCGAAGAAGAAATTAGTGTTTGATTGTAATCAACATATTTACTCAAAAATATGTATGATTCTCATATACTAGATTAAGCATATGAGTTAGCTCTAAGAAAATAGACAATCAATCTGGTTTTTGCCACGTGTATTACGTGAACTTCGCTGCGCATCCTCCCGAAGGAGCCTGGCGCAACACCATATTAATTATTTTTGCTGTATTGTTGTTTCACATCTTCAAATTGTAAAGATCGTACCCTTTTTTTCTTTGGTAAAAGAAAAAAGAGAAACTCTGTTGCCTTTGGAATGTATGTGTTATCCAAAAGCAAATATAGTCGCTCTTTTCTTAGTATCTCGGGGTCAGTGACAGGCTCGCCTTAGCAAGGCTAGTAGACTTGAGAAAAGGTTAGGTTATAAACATCATTTTCAGTGCTCGCATATAGTATAAAACTCTGAAACATCTGTCAAGTGGTATGGCAAGTCCCAATTGTTCACACATTGGGGATAACTTGATAGAAGGCAAAAGTTAAAAGTAAAAAGTCAAAAGAATAATACCCTCTCTAAAGACTACTTACTCTGTTTTTTGCGCCATTCAGCGATTTTTTTGTGATCTCCACTCAGCAGAACCTCAGGCACTTTCCATCCCTTAAAATCTACAGGTTTTGTATACTGTGGATACTCAACTTCAATCTCTTGCATTCCACTTTTTACCTTTTCCTTTTTACTTTTTACTTTATTAAAAGTTTCCTCCACCAACGACTCCGCATTCCCCAATACTCCTGGCACCAATCGAGACACTGCTTCGATAATCGTAAGCGCTCCCAATTCACCACCTGCCAACACATATGGACCAACTGAAATTTCCTCATCAATCATATGATCCACGACCCGCTGATCTACTCCTTCGTATCGACCGCAAATCAAAATAAGTTCATCAAGTTTGGCCCAAGATTCGGCAATTGATTGATCAAACTGTCGTCCACGTGGAGACAATAATACCGTCCGTTTTTTCTTTGCAACCGTTCCAGTTGCCAGTCGTTTGAGTTTAGTTAAACCAGGAGCTTTTTTGAATGGCAATCCATCAATCGACACCAGTGCCTCATAAATCGGATCTGGCTTCATGAGCATCCCCGCTCCCCCGCCATACGGTGTATCATCCACCGTCTTGTGTTTGTCATATGTGAAGTCTCGAATATAAATCGCCCGCACATCAATCAATTTCTTTTTTTGCGCACGACCAAGAATCGTCTCATCAGTATATGAAGTAATAATGTTTGGAAAAAGTGTGAGTACTGAAAATTTCATAATGCTAGTAGTATAGCAACAATTGGCTTATTAAAAAATCCTCTCTTCGAGGAATGAATCGACCGTCCTCACCAACTGCGTGTAGCAATTGATGAGGACGACCATGTGGTGGTGGATCAGCCGAGCGTGCCCGCCAAGATCGGCGCGAAGAGCTTCTCGGGATCTTCGGACTCGACAGTGCCCTCACCCTTCTCCAGGTAGACGCGCATGCGCCCCGTGCGCTCGAGTGGAACGTCGTGCGCCAAGTAGAACACATCGACCTTGAAGAACCTCTCCTCGATCAGGTCACGGATCTGGCCGATCAGGAGCAACGCCCCCGGCTTCGGCTCGTAGTAGGAGATGCTCTCCACGAACAGCTCGAGCTGATTCGGGAAGATGCCACGCCCGTCGACACAGACCGTCATGGGCTGACGATCAGTGGTGTGGTAGTAGTCCCGGTGGGACACATAGATGTCCCAGATCCCCGAATTGTTCGAATTCGAGACGATCGGAAGGGTGACAAAATCTTTCCCCTCCTCCCCGACAGACACGTTGTCCAAAGCTCCCATGATAACCCCCTGGCGACTGAAGAAAAACACGTGCTGGTGTCGCAAACCAGACAGAAAAAAATATCATACATAGTGAAAAATGTCAATAATAAAACAAAAAATCCTCTGAATAAAGGATTGACCAATCCGCATTCACCCAAGCCGAAGCTCAGATGAATGCGGAACAGAGAACGTTGACCCACACACTGACCTCACGGGTCGAGGACGATCACGTAGCGCGTCACCTGTTCATCCGGCTGATGGGGCACGTCGTGAACATTGGGACCGATCCGTTCGATCGAGACGATGGTATTGTAGTTCAGCATGGCGAACCACGCCGAATCCGGGAACACAATCATCTCAGACGTCCGATCACCGTCATGCGTCCAGTGAAGGGAAAAAAGATTTTCAGGAAAACCCCCATAGGAGATGCGGCCAGTCTCCTTATTACCCTGATCATCATACCGAGCCAGCGGCGAACCACGAAATTCCAAACCGTACAGAATATCCATGGAAAACCCTCCTGAAACAGTGGCGTTTCTTATCATACTATCTACAATATTTCATACCCAAAGTCAATAAAAATTGAAAAATATATATAGGTCGGGTATGATACAGCCTGCGTATGAAACTTCTCAAACTCCCACAACTCAAACAAATCTACGAATACGACTGTGGCGCAACCGTACTCCAGTCAGTACTCGGCTACTTTGGCATCGAAGTGAAGCCACACAAAATCAGAAAACATGCGGGAACAAACAAAGATGGCACCCTGATTGTCGGCATCACCGTAACTCTCGCAAAACACGGACTCAAATATACGTCAAAACAAATGACCGTACGCGAAGTCACTCATTTTCTCGATACTGGCATCCCTGTCATACTCCTCCTCCAGGCATGGACGACCAAAAAGAATGTCAATTGGGAAACAGATTGGTCTGATGGCCACTATGTAGCGGCCATAGGATATGACAAGAAAAAAATGATATTCGCAGACCCCTGGTCATTCACACACACGTATCTAACTTTCGATGAACTAAAAAAACGATGGCATGACAAAGATCCTCGGGGAAAAAAACACATCAACTGGGGAATCGCAGTCTACGGAAAAGATCCATCAATCAACAAAAAATTAATCCACATGGATTAATATATGCATACACGACACACCATTATTCCCGCCGCATACCTCATACTCAAACAAGAAAACAAGATTCTTCTGATTCGCCGTTGTAACACCGGTTTTGAAGATGGAAATTATAGTATGATTGCCGGACATGTGGACCAAGGTGAGACATTTACTAAAGGTATGATTCGTGAAGCGAGAGAAGAAGCTGGAATCACACTCAATCCAGATGATATGAGATTAGCACACATGATGCATCGCAAATCTCACGTAGACGCTGAAGAAAGAATCGACGCATATTTTCTTGCAAATACGTGGTCTGGTGAACTTACCAATAAGGAACCACACAAATGCGATGACTTCTCGTGGTTTGATATAAATGACTTACCAAAAAATGTTATCCCCTATATCAAATTCGCGTTGGAAAATATTAAAAAAAATATTTTCTATAGCGAATATGGATGGTAATAAATACTATGGATTTCAAAGAATTACAAAAAATCATCGTCAAAAATGCACTTGAATACGGAAAAAGACATAACATACAAATAGATGCAGATTTTGCGCTCACTAAATTATTTGAAGAAGTAGGAGAACTGGCGCAGGCAGTACTCATTCATCAGAAAAAATGTCGCACAAAAAAATTAGTACCCGAAGAGATATCAAAAAAAGAGCTCGGAAAAGAACTCGCTGATGTTATCGGCATGACCATTGTACATGCTCACCTGCTCGGGATTGATCTGGAAGAAGCGATTGATAAAAAATGGATTCATAAAGAGGTATAGAATATGAAAAACCGCAAACGCCTCATGTATATTGAACATAAAGGAGTGGATGGGTTGACCGGACATAGTAGAATCGGTTGGGTTGAAATTTCCAAAACGGGACGATCATACCACTACCAAGGAAAAACTTTCAAAAAAGAACGTGGTGGTTTCAAACACAATTGTATCGATTGGGAAACCAAAGAAATGTATTGGATCTCAGGACCGAAAAAAGACGGAAGTGATACATTGTACGGGAAAGGCATAGTGGAAATTGATGACGATGCGCGTGAAGAATACTGGATCAATATTCGAAAACTTCCACAATATGTAAACGAACGAACATATAATACCGCTCGGAGATATAATAGCTAACATATGAAAATCGCAATTGATATCGATGACGTACTGGCAAATTTTACCCCAGCACTCATTGAATTCCACAATACACAATACGGAACCAATTACACTCTCAATCATTTCAATTCATACCATCTTGAAGAAGTGTGGGGCGGGACTCGAGAAGAAGCAATTGACAAAGTATTTATTTTTTACGAAACGCCAGAGTTCAAAAATGTTGACGTCATTGAGAATGCAAAAAATGTACTCTACGAACTCAAACAGAGTCACGACCTAGTCACCATGACAGCACGCCCAGAAGCAATCAGGGACAAAACAGAAGAATGGATTGGGAGACATTTCCCGGGGCTATTTTCACACATTCATATTGCCAATCGATTTTCAAAGACAGGCCCAAAAACTACCAAAGCTGAATTGTGCGAAAAACATGGTGTAGATATGCTTATCGACGACTCACTCGATTACGCGCTCCAGGCAGTAGCACCCCATCGCCGAGTATTGTTATTCGACAGACCATGGAACCAGACACCAAATCTACCAGAAGGAATTCATCGCGTACATTCGTGGAAAGAAATCCCAAAACTCATATGGAATTCCTAGATGTTGTCAGCGACCGCGATGAAGTGATTGGAAGAGCCTCTCGAGATGAGATATACAAAAAACTCCTTCCCCACCGTATCGTGCATATCTTGATTTTTAATGATAGGCAAGAAATGGCACTACAGCTCCGAAGCAAAATAGCGTCATTCTGTCCTGGTCACTGGTCGACTGCTGTCGGTGGACATGTGCAATCAGGAGAAAATTATGAGCAAGCAGCGCTCCGTGAATCAGAGGAAGAATTGGGAATAAAAAGTGAGTTGCAACTATTGGGTAGCGATATCTATGAAGCAAAAAATAGACCAAAAAAATTCCTCAGAACATTTACCACTCAATATAATGGACCATTCAAAACAGAAGAAGGCGCTGTCGAAAAAGTAGAATTTTTTCCATTAGAAAAGATAAAGCAAATGATTTTAGGTAAAGAAAAATTCCATCCAGAACTTTTGTATATACTTCAAAAATATTTTGTAAACTAAAACACCCGGCCATGGCCGGGTGTTTTTTTCTTCCTGAATCATTGTTTATATTAAAAAAATATTTTGTGTAAATAGTAAAAATTGCTATACTAAGAGCGGTAAAATAACTAAATTATTTATATGGATCCAAATTTGGTGCAGCAACAAAATTCAAACATTCATCCACGAACTGTATTATACATCGTACTCTCAATTATTCTTACTGCAGGAATTGTTGGTGGTGCAATGTATTGGTGGAAATCATCAGAAAATACAAAATTAACACGAATAAATAAAGCACAGAGTGTACAGATAGATAGTTATAAAATACAGCTGACCGCCAAGAACAGCACATCAGAAAGTACACAGGAAACTATTGAACCAAAAAACCCCAAAATGCAAAAATACCATAACAATGAATACGGATTTGAATTTGAATATCCTGAAACCAATTTCCTGATTGAAAATGTTTGGTCAATCTCACCATCAATAAAAGATTTAAGTCATCAATTTGATGATCCGGGTCTTATTGTACAATTAACTAACGATAGCCAAACTCAAAATGTCATAGATATAGCAGTACTTGCAATCAAAAAAGAAGCAGTCGAATCTCTATTTACACGACTAAAATCAGGACAAGAAAAAAGTCAGAAAACAGGAGACGCTTGGTGTAAAAAATTTATCTCTGAAGAAGGGTTTGAGCAATGTGCCTATTACGGTGGAGGCTGGACATATTCGACTACAACCATTGATGGTGTACAGGCCGTGGAAGCATTTTTTGCAGGCGAGGGTGGTAGGACAAAAAAAATATTTTTACCTTCCAAAGGAATTTCTATCTATATGGAAAACCCGGGAGATAAAAGAATACTTTCCGATGATGATTTTCTTAAATCTTTCAAATTTACAGACTCTACTCGAACTATAGTCGACTCATCGACTCAAATCTCGTTCAACTGTCCCGCGTATTGGTCATGTGACTATATTGATACGGACACTATACCACGATACAATTTGTACGGACCTCAAAATCAATATATTGAACTAAACCTGAAGAATGCGATAGAGAAGGATATCGAAAAATTAATCGAGGATAAAAAAATAGACAACGAAGAAGATGAAGTAAAATACGCAAAAGCACTCAGTGAATGTAAATCAAAAAATGGAACTCCTGAAGAATGCGATAGCTATGTAAGCTATACCGCAGGAATGATTTTCACGGATAAAGAAAGTACGATGTCAATAAAAGGAGAACAAGGAGTATTTTCTGGAGAACGCATATTTTATAAAGGAGATTACTTTGGCTTCAACCTATTCTTTCCAAAAAAAGGCTGGATAATATCTGCTTCACTGCAGAGTGGCGACGATATACGTATGTCTAAAGAATTTATCGAAAGCCTCTTCAAATAAAAAATCTAATGTACAAAAAATACCCCGGTAAAGCGGGGTATTTTTTGTATGTATTCGTGTTAATTCGTATGTAAATTTGCGCTTTACTTCATCTTCCCACTTACAACCTGTGCCTCAATATTCTTGGGACATTCAGCATACTTCGAGAACTCCATAGCATATGTTGCTCGTCCCTGAGTCATCGATCGGAGGGAAGTAGCATAGCCAAACATACTGGCGAGAGGTACCATAGCGCGAATAACTTTTGCAGTTCCTCGCTGAGTCATCTCCTCGATCTGACCTCGCTTACTTGAAAGGTCTCCAATGACGTCTCCCATATACTCTTCAGGAGTCGTAACTTCTACTTTCATGATAGGTTCGAGTAATACAGGATTTGCTTTATTCGCAGCTGCGACAAATGCCATACTTCCTGCGAGCTTGAAAGCGATTTCACTAGAGTCGACCTCGTGATAACTTCCATCAAATACCGTCACTTTTACATCAAGAATTGGATAGCCTGCAACAATACCTTTGCCCACCGCTTCTTTCACACCTTTTTCAATCGCAGGAATATATTCACGTGGGATCAATCCTCCCTTGATATCATCCACAAAGACGAGATTTTCTCCACCAGCTTCTGCTTTTTCTTCAGGAGTGAGCGGTTCTACTTTGAGCCAGCAATGTCCGTATTGACCACGTCCACCAGACTGTTTGACATGCTTTCCTTCAGCCTCAGCGCTCTGGCGAATAGTTTCTTTATACGCAACCTGTGGAGCACCTACTTGTGCCTCTACTTTGAACTCACGGCGCATACGATCAACGATAATGTCGAGATGTAATTCTCCCATTCCCGCGATAATAGTCTGAAGTGTTTCAGGATCACTTGATACTCGGAATGTAGGATCTTCTTCAGCAAGTTTCTGTAGTGCGATACTCATCTTTTCAGCATCACCCTTGGTATTAGGTTCAATAGCAACAGAAATAACCGGTTCTGGGAAGGTAGGTCGCTCGAGTACTACAGGTCGAGATTCTTCGCACAAAGTATCTCCAGTAGTCGTATTCTTGAGACCAATTGCAGCTGCGATTTCTCCTGCATATACCTGCTCTACATCTTCACGAGTATTTGCATGAAGTCGCACAATTCGTCCAATACGCTCTTTGGTACCATTAGTACTATTCAATACATAGGTTCCTGCTTTCAAATTTCCAGAATACACACGGAAGAAAGTAAGGCGTCCAACAAAAGGATCAGTCGCGACTTTGAATGCGAGTCCAACAAAAGGATCAGTGTCGCTTGATTTTACTTCAATAATTTTTTCTTCATCATCTGGATCATGCGCAGTGATAACGGGCATATCAACCGGAGCCGGCAAATACGCAACCACATTGTCGAGTACCAATTGTACTCCAATGTTCTGCAAAGCAGTTCCACACATGACTGGATAAATTTCATCTTTCAAAACCATACTGCGGATTGCAGTTTTGATTTCTTCAATTGAAAGTGTGTTAGTTTCAAGATATTTATTCATGAGCTCATCACTTGCTTCAGCTACTTTTTCAAGCAATGCAGAGCGATATTCTGCGACCTGAGCTTTCATATCTTCGGGAATTTCAAATTCCACTACATTGATTCCATGATCCCCTTCAAATCGATACGCTTTCTCTTCAATAATATCGATAATCCCTTTAAACTCAGACTCCATACCGATAGGCAATTGAATTGCAAAAGCGTTTGGAGACAATCGAGTTCTAATTGAATTTAATGTCATGAAAAAGTCAGCACCAGTCTTATCCATCTTGTTGGCAAAACAAATACGAGGCACGCGATATTTATCTGCCTGACGCCATACAGTCTCAGACTGTGGTTCTACCCCCTGTGAGCCATCGAATACTGCAACTGCTCCATCGAGTACGCGGAGTGATCGCTCTACTTCTACGGTAAAGTCTACGTGGCCTGGAGTATCGATCAAGTTGATGCGATGATTTTTCCAAAAACACGTGGTAGCAGCAGAAGTAATGGTAATACCGCGCTCTTTTTCCTGTTCCATCCAGTCCATTTCAGCAGCACCTTCGTGAACTTCTCCGATTTTGTGTTTTTTTCCAGTATAAAAAAGAATCCGTTCAGAAACCGTCGTCTTTCCAGCATCAATATGCGCCATGATACCGATATTGCGCACGCGCTCAAGTGGATAATCTCGTCCCATAAAAATTGGGGTTAATGGTAAATATTACTTAGCGACTAAAACGTGCGAAGTGTGCAAACGCTTTGTTTGCTTCAGCCATACGATGCATATCATCACGCTTTTTGATTGCTCCTCCATTACCTTCAAGCACATCCATACATTCCTGAGCGAGCTTTTCAGCCATGGTTCGTCCTTTTCGTGAATATGCTGCTCCCACAATCCATCGGAATGCCAGGGCATTCTGTCGGCTACTCGATACAGGCATTGGCACCTGATAGTTAGCACCTCCCACGCGTCGTGAGCGAACTTCTACCTGTGGACGAACTGCCTCAAGTGATTGTTCAAATATTTTAAGTGGGTCGGATTTCTTTTTTTCTTTCAAAATATCAAGTGTCTGGTACACAATATGTTCTGCGGTTGATTTCTTTCCGTCCTTCATAACAAAGTTGATGAACTTTGCCAATAATTCACTCTTGTACAGTGGGTCCGGAGTTGGTGTTCGTTTGAATCCTCTTTTTCCTCGTGGCATATATTTCTGTAATGATTATCTAATGAAAAGTGAGTTATTTCTTTGCAGCTTTCGGACGTTTCGCACCGTAGATCGAACGACTGCGTCTTCGTGCTTCCACTCCCTGAGTATCATATACTCCGCGAACAATATGGTAACGCACACCAGGTAAGTCTTTTACACGACCACCACGGATAAGTACGATTGAGTGTTCTTGCAAATTGTGTCCTTCACCAGGAATATAGGCAATAATTTCTGAACCATTAGAAAGACGAACTTTCGCTACTTTTCGAAGCGCTGAGTTAGGTTTCTTTGGAGTCATGGTATACACCTTGGTGCATACACCACGTTTAAATGGTGCTCCGCGGCGAAGTTCGGTTCGTTTACGGTGCAAACTATCGAGTGTAAACTGGAGCGCGGGAGACTTGGATTTATTCTTTCTGGTTACCCGTCCCTTGCGCAAAATCTGATTCATCGTAGGCATAGAGTCTTGCTTACTAAATTAAACGTATACATAAATTAAAATGCCCCTGGTAGGGCACGTTCAGACAAACAAAATAGTGTTTATCGAACGTTTGAGAGCTATACAGCTCTAAGACACTTCACTTCCCGACTCAGTCGGGAAATTACTACGTTCTTAATCGTCTAACAATAGACATGGTGATAGAGTACCCGAAAATGCCTTTACTGTCAAGGGGGAAGTAGGGACCTAGAAAATAGCGATATCCCCTACCAACAATCGTACAATAAAATTAACTACTGGACTAATAACTCCAGGGAAAAAGAAGATAAAAGCGATCAAAATCACAAATCCATAACGATCAAGCGTCTGTTTGATATTCGCCAAAGAATCAGGCAAGAGTGCGTAGAGTACTTTTGATCCATCAAGCGGAGGGATCGGGAGCAGATTGAATATCGCAAGCCCCACATTGGCATATACAATAATCAAGAGAAATATAGTCATATCTCCGAGTGACATAAATCGGACAAGGATACCAAATATGAGCGCAAGGAATAAATTCGAAAACGGACCCGCAAGCGCGACCCATACTGGTCCTGTCCGCTGATTTTTGAGATTATATGGGTTATAGGGAACTGGTTTTGCGTAGGCAAAAAGGAATCTCCCACCTGTTGAAAAATACAATAATAGAGGCAAGAGTATTGTCCCCCACAGATCTATATGTGACTTAGGGTTGAGGGTAAGCCGTCCAGCATAGCGGGCAGTAGGATCACCCAATCGGTCAGCAACCCATCCATGCATATACTCATGAATAATCGCCGAAGGGATTACAACCGCGAGATAAAATAACGAGACAACGATATCCATAGCATGACTTGACAAAAAGAGATAAATAGAATACACTTGTCCGCATAACGTTTCATCAGTATATCTTCTATTTTCCCCTAACGTCAACTATATGCGAAAATGCGAACTCTGCAAAAAAGGTACCGTCAGCGCAGCGAATCGAAGTCACTCAAAAGTGAAAACACTCCGAAAGCAGCACGCCAATCTTCAAAAATTTATGGGTCTTGTGCTCTGCAGCTCATGCCGACGAACAATCCAAAAAAAGGTGGCAAAAGCGTAATAAATATTTTCTCAAAAAATCCCGATTAAATCGGGATTTTTTATTGTGTCACATACTATTCTCCCCGCATTGGTGGTCGCTTCATTGCATCATCACTCTCCACAATTTGCTCGCATTCTTTCGAACAGGCGCCATGCAGCCGTGCAACACATTCATTGCAGTCGATAAATAATTTATTACATTCTTTATTAATACAATTGCGATAGGTATCACAGGTGGTGCCGCATATCGCGCATTTCCCGACAATTTCTTCGGAATCCGTATGGTTCACTCGCAAAGCAATACGATCATCAAACGTGAAACATTTACCCTCAAAAAAACCTTCATTACCATATTTCTCCGCATATGTTACAATTCCGCCTTCAAGTTGATAGACCTGGCTTTTATCAAACCCATAGGCGACAAATAGTGCTGACGCAGGCTCACAGCGAACTCCTCCTGTGCAGTACATTACAATTTTTTTCCCCTTGAATTGTCCGTAAAAATCCATGACATCTTTCAAATCTCGAAAATATGATACAGGTGGACGGACTGCATTTTTAAAACGACCAATATCATATTCATAGTCATTGCGCATATCAATCAATACCATTTCTTCTCCGCGAGTGAGCCATTTGTGAAACGTGTCTCGGTCTACATGTTTCCCGCGTTTAGTCCAATCGATTTGATCTTTGATCTCAGTCGTAATAATTTCGTCGCGATGTCGCACACGAAGTTTAGGGAATGGAAGAAAATCAGATGCATGCTCTTTCCAATCAATATTCTTATATAATCGATGTTGATCCATGTATGCTTTATAGAGTTCGATACTTTCTTTGGTTCCCCCAATATTTCCATTGATTCCATAATCCCCGATCAAGATTCGCCCTTTGATATTCAAAGCAACACAAATTTCTTTGTGCATTTCAACTTCTTTTGCGGGATTCTTGATATTTACAATTTTGTAGTACAACAACGTGTGAAACATATTTTAAACTCAAAAGTAAAAACTCAAAGCTTAAAACTGTATCTTAAAACTAAAAACTTAACTTCCCCTGATTTTGAATTTTTAGTTTCAGTTTTACCTTTTGACATTTAAGTTTTGAATTCTCCTTTGTCGGGCTAACACGACTTGAACGTGCGACCTCATGACCCCCAGCCATGCGCTCTACCAACTGAGCTATAGCCCGATACACTCATTGCCCACAGATAATAAAACAAAAAACCCTTTTTTTCAAGAGTTCCTTGTATGACCCCAGAGAGATGCAGTACGAAATACTACTCCTAAAGATATAGGTGGGTGGCCGCAACGCGAGCCCACGGGCTCGAGAAATATTGGCTTCCCAATGTAGTATGTTTGTAGAATAGTATATGTACTGTATCACTAAGTACCAGGGTCAATTCTTAATATATCAAGAGGTACACAATTGTGCAAATACGACTCATCCACTGCCTAGAACATTCTAAATAATGGAGGAGAGACGACCAGATGAGACAGGTCGCCGAGAAGCAAAAGAACAATAACGAAAACGCGATAACGCATAAGTCGGGATATCCCAACTCACACGTTACCACTTGGACCTCCCCTGACTTCGATCAAGAGTCGTGATTGCCCCGCTGCCGTTTGACCGGAGCTGGGACGGACACGACCTGGGACTCAAAGAGGGGGCGCCGTCGACATCCACGGATAGTCGCGGGGTCGAGGCGAGCCGTGTCACCACCCGAAGGAGTCGAGGACTTTTTCTTGGACTTGGGCAAATTCTTTGCCCACACTTGATACACATGATTTTCAGGCATAGCGATCCTCAGAAGGATGCTCGATTGAGTATTCTCAAACTTTGAGTACACTCGCACCAAGCGAAAGTCGGTCCAGACGAAATTCTTTCTTTGAAAAAACTTATTCTAAAAACATTGCATAAGAATACAAAAATAAAAAAAGCTTGTAAAGAATATTATTACTAATTCCTTACAAGTTATTCACAGATAGATCTGCCACTATCTTCCGATAATGAAAGACAATGGCAGATGGGCGGTCGACGAGTGGGCACTCATCGATCGCCCCGAGGAAAAGAACGGACGAAACTCACGTAACGGCATCAACCTGCTGAGCAGGCGCGTAAGCCGGTGTATACCAGCCAGACCTGTCAACAGTGATAGTTCGCTTGCAGACACACGTGACGCGGCAGCCATCTCCACGTGCTTCCACGCTTTCAATGACACCAGCGCCACACGAACACTCGAAGGCCTGACCTTCTCGAATGCGATCAAGCCGACACATTCCTTTGAGTCCAATGGGCATGGTCGCTCTCCTTGTGTGACGGGTGAACAAGACGAATGGACGCGGAAGTTGCGAGAGAAGCAACGCGAGAGCCAGAGTTGCCGGCTCAGCGCGTTACCACACTCATCTTGATAGTCAGTCGAGGCCGTACTTGTGACGCAACTCGATCCCCTCACGGAGCTCGAAGAACGGATCGGTGACGTACCTCGGTCGACGGTTGGGACCGCGATTCGAGTTGTACTTGTGCTTCGGCGGGAGAACCGCCTCCGGGGACTGGGTGGACGCAGTGTCGAGGTTCTGCTGCTGTGACGGCAGCTTGGAATCAGTTCCAGACATGGCATTCCCTCGAAATTCTCTCGTGTGGCGCACGAGAGTTATTCGTCTTCCCAAGAATTCCCACCGTAGGAATACTTGTTCAAACGAGTTGCTGTAGGGACAAAAAATCTATCGACACAGCAACTCGTTTGTGACAAATATCCAACAAAATATATAAGGAACAAAACACTCTATTTCACCCCCTACTAAGTACATATTTTTTACTCAATAGGGGGTGAGCAACGCAGAGGACGATACGTTTTCACCCCACAGATTCACCGAGTGGATGAGGGATCTCGGAACTTGTGGTTCAGATGATCCTTGTTCGGACGGAGGAGCGACAGGAGAAGCTCTTCGTCGATCTCGTCATAGCGACGACGAGAAGAGAACGGTTCGGTAGTCGGCGTGGGCGCGACAGGCTCTGGGGGACGGGGAGATTGAGTATCAGACATGGTAGACGGCTCCATTCTAGAGTGGAATGATTCTCTGGGCGAAGAGGCATTGATCTTGAGGCGAGTTCGAATCTATACACAATTTCAGTATATATACATTCAAACCCGCCTCACCAAAGCACATATCAAATACAGACACTCACCAATCTCTGCGTTGCAATTTGTAAAGAACAATATCGCTACCCCCCTTCAAAAATCCACATAGCGTTCCTATTCAGGAAAGTGAATATCGATTCACATCGGTACTCACTTTCCTGAATTTTTTCCTAAAAAAAGACCCCAAACTTTTTGGCTTGGGGTCAGTTCTAGTAAAAGTTTGAGAATATTATCTCCTCTACCATCTCAAATTAGTACTAACCCCATGCGAATAATCGAGCGCCATGACAAAGCAAAAATTCACCTTGTTGAGGCGCTTGGTAATGAGATTAATAATTGTCTGAGAAAATAATTTCATAAATGTATTACACACATATCTGACTATAACTCTGGATCTGTATGTGGTCAAGCTTTTTACCATACTTATCCACAAGCAACAAAAAACCCGCTATGAACAGCGGGTTTTTCATGGAAAATATTATACTCTCTCATCTTCAGTATATACATGCAGATAATCGCTCTTCTCATAGTCATGCAATTCATCTGCTTTAAAGAAACGCTGTACCTCAGCTTTTGCAGCCTCAACAGAGTCAGACGCATGAATCACGTTACATGCGACACTCATCGCATAGTCCCCCCGAATAGAGCCAGCTTCAGCAGTTCGAGCTTTGGTAATTCCGGTAATCAATCTGATGGCATTTACCACTTCCAATCCCTCCCATACCTGTACAATCACCGGTGAACTCATCATGAATCGCTCAACTCCTGGATAAAATGGTTTTTCAGCAATATGTGCGTAATGCTCGCGAAGCACCGCTTCCTCGAGTCGCATCATTTTCATACCTACCAATTTCAAACCTTTCTGTTCGAATCGATCAGTAATTTTTCCTACCAACCCACGCTGAATTGCGTCTGGTTTAATAATTACGAGTGTCTTTTCTTCTAATCCTTCAAATTTCATAGAAGTATTGATTAGATGAATAAAATAGTTGGCAGAACTATACGTCTGAATAAGTAATTTGTCAAGATACTCTTGGATAAAAAAATAAAATACGATATACTAATGCCTAGTATATAAAAATTTACTTTAATACACTCCCTATGGTACAAAAAGAAAGACATCCACTACACGAAATGCTTGATGTGCCCCTCGAACCATCAAATGATAATGATAAAAAAATAGGAAAAGAAAAAAAGGGAGAAAAAAGGGAGAAAAAAAATACCCGAACTAAAAAAGTATACAAAAAAAATCAAGAACCACCCCAACTACCCAAAGAATATCTAGAAGCAACAGAAGAGCAAGAGAGAAAAGAATTCCACGAAGAAGCGCATGAAGAAATTGCACGAAAAAACTTTTTTAAAAAAGCAAAAGGAGAAGATACCTCCGATGAGAATAAAATTGCAGAAACTCGAGAAAAAATTAATAATCTTGATCTCAGTGGAGATGAAAAAGAGTCAAAATTATCTGAAATGAAAAAAATGATCAAGGAAAAATATGATATCAATCTCAATGCATGGGCTAATCCAGAAGAAGAAGCTGATGCAAAAAAAATGAACCGTCTCGGGGATATCCTAAAGGGGAAAAATCCAGAAAATATGGGATTTTTCAAAAGATTATTTATAGGAATATCTGAAAAAGAACGAATGCAGGCAAAATCATTCAAAAATGATTATGACGCCTACACAGAACTTGCAGACGAAATTGCCGAAGCAGCAGAACAACCACGGAGAGGAAAGAAAAAAAATCAACTCCCTCCTATAGAAACTCCTCCTAAGTATCAGTGGATATAAGAATCAAAAAAACCTCCGAGTATAGGAGGTTTTTTATTTACAAATCGTCAAGCGACTTCAAAAAACTTCTTACTGGCTTAGTACTATCATCTGCTTCATACGTAATATCGTCTACATCATCGCTCGGATCAGAAAAAACGAGTGTACTCGATCCCTGACTTCGCTCATGATGGATCAAATCCCGATCAATCTCTTCGATAAATCGACTAGGGCCTTGCAGGACACTAAACGAACTCGCAAGTAATGGATATGAGAGATATAAAAACTTTTTCGCGCGAGTAATCGCGACATAAAACAACCTCCGCTCTTCTTCCACTCCATCAACCTCCCTCATTGATCGCTCACTGGGGAATTGACCAGCAGAAACATGGAGAATAAAAACCGCCTCCCACTCCAATCCTTTTGCCTGATGAATCGTAGAAAGTACAATTTTTTCCTGATCCTCATCAGCGCTTTTTGCAACCTTACCCGAATAACTCTCCTGCAAACTCGCTTCAGCTAAAAAATCAGAAAGCCGTGATTCCCCTTCCAGAGATATATACTGATCAGCAAACAGCGCAAGCTGTTCAATATCTTGCAGACGTTCTTTATAATCTGGATATTCTGCTTCCAAATATTCTGTATACGGAGATGCCAAAATTCCCCGAATCATTTCTCCTGGTCCTCGCTCATGAGAATCAACAACTTCATTCCAAATTCGCAAAAATTCTCCCCAACCCAATTGTCCTCGGAGAGAAAGAATACTTCCCGCGTGATCGATAGGCTCGTTCGGTGCCAGTCCACGGACCATGTCAATAATTTTTTCAGCACCCGACGGACCAATTCCTGTCTGCATCGTAAGAACACGCATCCATGCAATTGAATCTCCCCGATTCGCAAAAATTCGCAAATACGCGAGTATATCTTTCACATGCGCGCGTTCAAAAAATCGCACACCGCCACGATAATCATACGGAATTTGTCTTCGTGTTAACTCGATTTCAAGTGATTGTGAATGGAATGCGGCGCGAAATAATACGGCGATTTCAGACAACGAAACCCCTTCTTCTGATAATTCAAGAATTCGATCCGCAATAAATCGTGCTTCTTCGAGTGCATCAACAAATGCATGTACTTCAGGCTTGGTAAAATTCTCCCGAATACTCCGCAACTCTTTTTTATATTGCTTTTTATTTTGTGCAATAACCTCATTTGCAACCCCGAGAATATCCGGAGTCGAACGATAATTCGTTTCAAGTCGAAAAATGTGAGCATCTTTGTATGTATGTTCGAAATCAAGAATGTTTGTGATATCAGCAGCACGAAATGAATAAATACTCTGTGCGTCATCCCCTACTACCAACAAATTCTGATGAACACTCGCAAAAAAACGAATAATCGATGCCTGGATCTTATTCGTATCCTGATACTCATCAACTAAAATATATTGAAATTGTGTAGCATATTTTTTACGTACCTGCTCTGAAGATGAAAGTAGTAAAAATAAATTGACGAGCAAATCATCAAAATCCATTACATTACTTTCTCGTTTTCTTCTACTATAATCTTCTGCAATACGAGATAATGCTTCTGTAAAATCGACCCACTGTGGATGTTTTTCGAGGAGGACATCCGCAACCGTACGCTCTGCATTTCTCGCAAAACTAAGTAGTGATGCAACTACCGCAGGAGAAGGAAATTTTTTATACGTACGCTGTATTCCTTCATTCCCGATACACAATTTGATCATGTCGCGTGCGTCTTCTGAATCAAGAATATTAAACGTATTGTTATAACCAAGCAATGGTGCGTACTGTTTGAGTATACGATATGCAATATGATGGAATGTTCCAGACCATGGCAATTTCACTCCGCCCCGAGTGAGCGATTCCACACGATGCAACATTTCACGAGCAGCTTTATTGGTGAAGGTGAGTAATAAAATTGAAGAAGGATCAATACCCTTCTCTAGTAAATACGCAACTCGATACGTAATCGCACGTGTCTTACCACTTCCCGCTCCCGCAAGCACCAGGCACGGACCATCGCCATGCAATACGACATCAAGTTGTTCTGTATTTAATTCTTTTTGAAAATCAATCATAACGATTTTATCCCATTTAGACTGAGAAGCCACGTATGATAAGTACGTAGCAAGCTTCTCTCCTCGCGGCGGCCGAAGCCGCCGCCCCGTGAATTGTGAGATCTCTCAGATTAGGTAGCCGACGTACTCCGGACCCCCTTAGATATTACCCGTCGACCAATTCGATGGTGCTCTCGTTGTCCACCTGGACATAGATGGTTCGAAAGTAGCCCTGAGGAGCCCATCGCCCCGTCACGAGAACTTCCTGAACAATCGAATACCAGTTGCGATCACCGAAAAGCACAGTCCAGACACGCTTCCTCACTTCGTTCATGTGGTACGGTCGTGGTACCTGCGGACGCCGTTGGCCCATACGCAGATGCCAGTAATCATACTTCTCTTCCGAGCCCTGCCAGCAGACGTCGACCGTCACTCGTCTGAAGTAGCCCACAGGGGCGCACTCCTCGACGAGAAGGATGACGACTTCAAACGGGGTCATGTTTCCGAAGAGAGTGTGCCATGCCTCATGATACCGACGAGCGAGACGAACCAGATTGTCTGGTTGTGGCATACCCTTCTTACAGCGTGAACGTGGCACCTTGTGATGCGACGTCATTTGTGACGGATCATCCGACTTCGCACGTTTTCCCATTTGTGCCCTCTCGAGCAAAAGGACAAACACTTAAACAATCATAACCCTGATTGAAAAAAAACACAACTTCTGTTAGTGTTAGCAACATATGTTCTGGAAAATAGTCAAACAATCCAGTGAATGCGGTGCACGAGCAGGTATCATTCACACTGATCATGGAGATATTCCGACTCCTATTTTTATGCCTGTTGGAACTCAGGCAAGTGTGAAAACACTGGATACCAATGACATCAAAAATACAGGAGCTGAAATTATTTTGGCAAACACCTATCACCTACATTTACGACCCGGCGAAGATCTGATTGACAAGGCAGGAGGGCTTCACAAATTCATGGGTTGGGACGGACCAATGCTTACTGATAGTGGAGGATTCCAAGTACTGTCGCTTGGTGCACAAAAAACCAGAAACAAAGGTGGCGAAGCCCTCACCAAAATTGATGATAATGGAGTGACCTTCAAAAGTCATATTGATGGTTCGACCCACCGATTCACTCCAGAAATTGCTGTAGATATTCAGCATAAGCTAGGTGCTGACATTATTATGGCATTTGATGAAGCAACACCTGATGATGCGGATGTTGAATATGCAAAAAGCGCACTTGAACGAACACATCGCTGGGCAAAAGAATCACTCGAGGCACACAAAAAAGAAACAAAACACCATGGATACGAACAATTTTTATTTGGAATTATCCAGGGCGGGGTTCATAAAGACTTACGAATTGAAAGTGCCAAAGCTATTTGCAATATGGATTTTGACGGAATTGCAATTGGTGGAGAATCAGTTGGATACAACATGCCGATAACGCGCGAAATTTTACAATGGGTAGCCCCACACTTACCAGAAAATAAACCACACTACACCATGGGCGTTGGTTACTCACCCATGGATTTGTTTGACGTCGTAGAACATGGAATTGATATGTTTGACTGTGTAGCGCCAACACGAGTTGCACGAAATGGAACCCTGTTTGACAGAAGCGCAAAAGATTCTAACTTTAGAATTTCAATTACCAATGCTCAATACCGCGAAGATTTTTCTCCGATTGACCCGACGAATACGCTCCCCCCACATCTCAATGTTTCACGCGCATATCTTCATCATCTCTTCAAAGCAGAAGAACTCGCAGCATACCGCATTGCGACCATGCACAATCTCACCTTCCTTCTTACACTCATGAAACAAATGAGAGTCGCGATTATCGAAGATAGGTTCTTTGAATTTAAAAAAGAATGGATCAATGGTTAATATGATGAAAATAACCATTATCTCAATTGGAAAACTCAAAGAATCATATTGGAAAGAAGCAGAAGCTGAATATCTGAAACGACTTTCTTCATTTGCAAAAGTTGACATAATTGAACATAAAGAAATCGGTTTTACGGAAAAAGATACTATTGAACCTATAAAAGAAAAAGAAGCTAAAATAATTCAGAGCTCTATTCCAGATTCTTCATATATAATCGCCCTTGATCCAGAAGGAAAAGAGGCTACATCCGAAGCGTTATCAAAAAAAATAAGTGACCTAGAACACACCACTTCTCACCTTACCTTTATCATCGGTGGCCCACTCGGACTTCATGAATCAGTTTTCAAAAAAACCAACCTTAAACTATCACTTTCCCCGCTCACTTTCACCCATCAGATAACCCGAGTAATCCTCCTCGAGCAGATTTATCGGGCATATATGATAAAATCTGGAAAATCATATCACCACTAGACCTTGACAAGCACGCAGTTCTCGTGTAGACTGTCTCGGTCTCTAAAAAGACGTATACGGAAGTATACGTTTTGCGTTCTAGGAGGAACGAGTCATGCAACACAACCGTCACACGCAACGCCCCCACCAACCCAACACCCATCTACCCGCCCCGAGTCTGCAGGCACGCGTCCAAGCGTTCGCCTGGCGCACTGCAGCACGAATCGTGCTCCCGCTCTTCGTCATGGGACTCCGGAAATCGGAACGCCCACCACAGCGAAACACGGTGACCGATCAGGGTCACGGGCGACGTCTGTAGTCGCGAGTGCGATTCGACGTGGTGCGGGAGGACAGAGAGATAAAAATCAAAGACCACCCGCTACCACATGATATTCTAAACAATTGGAATATCGTGTGGGAGAATCCGGGTGGTTTTTGTTTTAATAGACAAACATCGCATCACCAAAACTATAAAACCGATATTCTTTTTCTACTGCAGCTTTGTAACAATTCAACATAAATTCCCGATCTCCGACAAAAGCAGACACAAGCATGAGGAGTGTGGATTTCGGAAGATGAAAATTAGTAATCACTGCATCGACAATGTGAAATTCAAATCCAGGAGTAATAAAAATATTAATATCGCCGGTATATGCGTGCATTTTTCCTTGATGAAGCAAGGCAACACCTTCAAGTGTTCGTGTAGTCGTAGTCCCAACAGCAATTACTCGCCTCCCTTCTTGTTTCGCACGATTGATAATTTCTGCAGTTTCTTCTGCCACCTCCACCCATTCGCTATGCATCGTGTGATCTTCCACCCGTTCAGATTTTACCGGCAAAAAAGTTCCAAGTCCTACATGCAGTGTAACTTCTACAAATTCAACTCCTTTTTGTTTTAATTTTTCAATCAGCTCTGGAGTAAAATGAAAACCAGCAGTCGGAGCTGCAACAGATCCTTCGGGCTTCGCATATACGGTCTGATAACTCTCAAGCTCATGCGGTTCATCTTTTACATACGGAGGAATAGGAATCGAGCCATACTGATTTGCTTTTTTTCGCACCTCTTCTTCGCTATCAGTAAACTGTACCAATATAGTTCCATCTTTCTCTTTAAAAATTACTTCACAATAAAAATCTGGAGCAAACCGCACAACCATGCCCGTCTGAATTCGTCGCCCTGGTTTCCCTAATACCTTCCATACTCCACTATTTTCCATTGGACGAACGAGAAATATCTCTACTTCTTTCTGATTCAATAATGCATGATCTGGAACTCCATCCTGATTCGCATCAGTATTTCCTGCTTCGAGCTTTCCCATCAGTCGCGCTTTAAACACTTTTGAATTATTCCAAACCAACACATCACCAGATTTCAAATAATCAACAATATCATAAAAATGACGATCGTCAGTCGTCTTGCTTTTTCGATCAATTACCATCAGTCGCGAATGATCACGTGGTTCGACTGAATGTTGCGCAATGCGCTCGTCTGGAAGAATGTAATCGAAATCTTTGGTGTGCATAGTATTCACACTCTACAATACAAATAATACTTTTTCAATCCTTATTTTTAGTCACAAACGCATGTACCGCTGGGTCAGTCCATACATGCTCACGTTTGAGCGGACGACGCAGATGCAGACCCTCAAACGTAGTACAGCGGGATAATGCGACATATACCTGCCCAGATACAAAAGTGCCACTGCCAATATCAAGTAATACCCGATCAAATGTTTTCCCCTGCGCTTTGTGAATAGTCACTGCCCACGCAAGCTTCAATGGATATTGAATAAATGATCCAATGGTTTCTGATTCCACCTGTTTGGTCGAAGGATCGAAATAAAATCGGTACATATCCCACGTGTACATACCAATCAATACATCATCACCTGAATCGAGAGTGACTTCAATCATTTCGTCTTCACCTTCGACTTTACTAAACCCTTTTACCACACCCATACTCCCATTATGCCATTTTCCCCACGGATCATTATGCAATACCATGACGCGCGCACCAATCTTTAATTTGAGCTCTGCATCAGTCGGAAATGCTCCTCGATCAAACTTATGCTCTACTCTACCCGTAAACACGCGTTCTTTCTCTTCAAGCGCCTGTAATTGCCCCTGATTGACCGCAGACGCAAGTGCATTAGTCGTTGTCACCCATACACCCTCGTACGTACTATGATCAAAATCTTCATCCACACAGCGCCGATTAAGTATCTGCAGTTGTGCCGTAGTAAGCGTCGTATCTCGTACCGCATTCAACAATGATATAAACTCTTCGTCTGTCTGACGATACATTTTTTCAAGCTCAATAATTTCCAATTCAAATGTTTCTTCTTCAAGCATTTTCTTCTGTTTATTTCCCCCGCACACATGCGCGGCAAAAAAATATGGTGAATCATATCGTTCAGAAAAAAACTGTTGTTCGCCTCGAGTCACTACGGGTGGCAATTGATAGAGGTCACCAATGAGAATCATCTGCACCCCACCAAATGGTTTTCGTTTATCCCTACCCGCTTTCCGGAGGAATATATCAATACAGTCAAATAAGTCAGCTCGAACCATAGAAATCTCATCAATGACAATTGCGTCAAGTTCACGATAAATCTGTTTCTGCTCGTCATCTCCTCGGGGATTCTTCACCGTGTCAGGCGTAGTCTCTGGAGTAAACCCAAAAAAAGAATGAATAGTCTGCCCGCCCACATTCACCGCAGCAACCCCAGTCGGCGCCAAAACCACGATCTTTTTCTTAGTATGATGTCTAAAATAGGTGAGGAGTGTTGACTTACCAGTTCCTGCACGACCAGTAATAAAAAGATTCGTATGGGTGTTCTCCATACGATCCAGGGCCTTCTTGAACTGTGTATTTTGCTCAATCATAGCATTACTCACTGTACCCTATAAATGATACTTTTTCAATTCTCGTTCACGCACTCGGTAATCCGGTAATATATGAGAAACTTCTCTCCAAAATTGTGCCGAATGATTATGGTGCCGCAAGTGACAGAGTTCATGTACCACTACATAATCCCGCAAATCTTCAGATAAAAAAATAAGCTTATAATTAAAATTCAAATTTTCTTTGGTAGAACAACTCCCCCACCTACTCGACGTATTTTTGATAGAAATCCGTTTGAAGGTAAATCCATGCAACTGAGCAAAATGCTTTACCCGCTCAGTAATTATTTTTTTTGCTCGGGCTTTATTCGCATGATATGAAAACTTCGGACCAGAAAATTGAGATTTGGTTACAGCTTCCAGTTTTTTCAACACTCCCTCAATCCATTCGTGCTTTGATCGTACAAATTTCTCAATAACTGTTTTTGGTACCAGCTTTGGTGCAGTGACTCGCACTTTGCCTTTGGAGTTTACAGACAACGTGATGCGACGCAACCGTGCGCGTCTGTGTAATGAATATTCCATAAAATTCAATTTGAAGGGGGACGACGTATCGCCCCCCCTCCCAGTCATCGATGTCGAAGTCGCACCACCCTACCAAAGGCAACGAAGGTGACCACAGTATGAGGGGCACTACACTTTTTGGGGGCAGGATCCTGCGGTGACATCCTGTTGAGGAGCGCCTGAATCCTCTCAGGTGAGATGATCTGATGTCCGACCGAATCAACGCCAATATTTCCCATTATACGACCTCCTAGACGAAGACTAAAAAAAGTCTAACAACTTTTCACTGCATCCGCAACTCGCTCAGCCACTCGCCTATCAAATACATCAGGAATTATGTTCTCTTCAGTCGGATTTTCAACACACGAGGCAATTGCTCGCGCTGCAGCAAGTTTCATTTCAGTCGTGACAGTGCGAATTCTTGCATCCAAAAGCCCTCGAAAAATACCAGGGAAAGCCAAGACATTATTAATCTGATTTGGGAAATCACTTCTACCAGTTGCAACAATTCTCGCTCCACCAGCACGTGCCTCGTCAGGCATAATTTCAGGAATAGGATTTGCAAGTGCACAGACAATCGCATCAGTATTCATAGTCTGAACCATCTCAGTGCTCAAGACTCCTGCTTTGCTCACACCAATAAAAACATCTGCACCTACAATTGATTCAGCGAGTTTTCCTTTCACCATTTCACGATTTGTAATCTTCGACATTTCAATTTTTTCATCATTCAAATCTTCTCTGCCTTCATAAATAGTTCCTGTAGAATCAACGAGGATAATTGAAGTAGCACCAGCAGCAATAAGCAGTTTTGCAATCGCAATTCCTGCTGCTCCCGCACCATTAATGACAATCTTCGCAGTATTAATCATCTTGCCAGTAACTTTAAAAGCATTAATCAACCCCGCAAGTACTACAATCGCAGTTCCATGCTGATCATCATGAAAAACTGGAATGTCCAACAGTTCACTCAATTTTCTCTCAACTTCAAAACATCGGGGCGCAGAAATATCTTCCAGATTAATTCCACCAAGTCCTGGAGAAATACGGAGTACTGTTTCGACAATCTCATCAACATCTTGTGTATTCAAGACAATGGGGAATGCATCAACTCCACCAAATTCTTTAAACAAAATACACTTCCCTTCCATGACAGGAAGTCCTGCTTCAGGACCGATATTACCGAGTCCTAGTACCGCACTACCATCAGATACCACCGCAACCAAATTTCCTTTTCGGGTATAGTCGTATACCTTAGAAATATCAGTAGCAATTTCTTTGCATGGCAAAGCAACTCCTGGAGTATACGCAAGACTTAATTCCTCATGATTAGTTACTGGAACTCGGGATACTACTTCGATTTTGCCTTTATATTTTTTGTGAAACTCAAGTGCATCCATACTTAGCGTAAATATTTATACACATTCGCGGTATGCTCATCCGCAGTCTTCGAGTAAATCACTTTACCAGTATCAAGAGTAGTCAGGAAAAACCAATAATTATTCGGCGTAGGATGAAGTACCGCATTGATTGAGGACATACTTGGAATTGCAATAGGGCCAGCCGGAAGACCTGGATACTTATACGTATTCCACAGAGAGTCTGTGGCTCGATCCTCGGCACTAGTAAACACACTATCAGGTGTTCCTACTACGTAATGAACACTCGAATCAGTCTGCAATGCCCAGCCAGCGTTAAGTCGTCGAAAAAATAAATCCGCAACCATCTTTCGATCTTCTTCGCTTCGCACTTCTTTTTCGATTACACTTGCAATCGTCAAAACCTCATGAACAGTCAATCCAGTTTTTTCAATATCTTGTCGCAATATATTAATTTGTTTCTCTCGCTCGGAAATAAATTTATCTACAATTTCAGACAAAGTGGCGTTCGCAAATACATTAAATGTTTCAGGTGCCAAATAACCTTCAAGACTTACATTCTCTGGTTTTCCTGTAAATAAAAACTTTGACGAATCAATGGTGTGTTCTGGTTTTTCAAATTTCGCAGGCTGTCCCAATAGTTCATATACTTCTTTAGCGGTTGAAATTCCTTCTTTCTCAAAATACGCTGCGACATCACGTAACGTTGAACCCGGAATAATAGTCACCACGCGTTCTGCGCCTGATTTTTCTTGTGTAAGTAATTCAGCAACACCTACAATAGTAAGCGGTTTATCGAATACAATAGTGCCATGAGTAATCGAACGATCCAAATCTTTCCATGCAATGTATTTTTGCAAAATCGAAGCACTCGAAACTATCTTCATCTCCTCTAGACGCTTGGCAATTGAAGTAACACTCTCACCTTGCTCAATAGCAAAGGACACTTCGGAAGTGAAATCAAATTTCGCAACATAAATTTTTCTATATAACACAAAACCAAAGATACCCAAAACAAGGACGATTACCAAAAATAATCGTTTAAATAATTGGAAACTCATAGGTATTGTTCTTTACCATCTTGTTCAAGTTGTGTAAGAAGTTTTTTGATATCCGGCACCTGATCTTTGTGACACACCAGGAGCGCGTCCTTGGTATTCACGACAATCATACCCTCGAGCCCGATGACAGTAACGAGTTTATGGGATTCTTCATTGAAGATAAAAGAATCAGTCGAATCTACTTGATACGTATTACCAACAGAAACATTGTGTTCGGGAGCGGTATGCAACGCTTCTTTCAAAGCATAGAGCGTACCTGGATCACTCCAATTCATATCAACCGGAAGCACGACTGCCTCAGATTTATCTATCTTTTCAATAATCGCACTGTCAAATGAGAGTGCAGGAACTGTTGCGTACTCGTGTTGAAGATCACGCTTGCCCGCTACCATCTCTGACAAAGACACATACAACTCGGGTTGATGTTTTTCATACAGTGAAAGTACAAAATCAATATCAACGACAAAATACCCAGGATTCCAATACCATTCACCAGATTCAAACATTTCTATGCATTGTACAAGTTCAGGTCTATATTTCCACCCTTCAAAAGAAAAAACACCTTCTCCAATTTCAGTGCCCATTTTGATCCAACCCAAATTATGATTGGCAAACCTAGGTTTTTCTGCCAAAAAAATAAAACGATTTTTATGTTCTGCAATCAACTCTTCGGCACGAACGAGGGCAGTGCGAAAATGGTCTGGATGATCCATAAAATGATCAGCCCAGAGTAATGCAACCGTACCCGAAATTCCTTTTTGTTTCAGGCGAAGCAAATTCAAAAGCACGGCCGCAGCCAAATCTCTTCGAGCCGGCTCGCTCATAATATGATCATGAGCAATCTGAGGGAGTTGTTCTTTTACCACATCCACATATCGGGCATTGGTCGAAATATAGATATTACCCAGCCCTAATGGCAAAACGCGCTCGACAGCCATCTGAAGCGTCGATTGATCATCTTTCAATTTTTCAAACTGTTTGGGCGACCGTGAGCGACTAATAGGCCATAATCGGGTACCAGCTCCACCTGCAAAAATAAGAAAATTCATAGATACGTACCTTACCACAGCCGAATAAAAGGTTCAATAATATAAGAAATAACCCATGGAAATAGTAGGAGTACCCCATGCGCCAGAATAGCGCCCCCAATAATATCTCTCGGATAATGTACACCTACGTACACACGTGAAAAAGAAACGAGACATGCAGCAAAATAAAAAACTATGATCAATGTAACAGGTGACTGTGGCACAAAAAGCATTGCGCCAGCAATACAAAAGGACCCAATTGCATGGTCTGATGGAAATGATTTCCACGTACCCATCGTGTGAATCAACTGTCTGCTTTCTGGAAATTCAACTTTAGGCCTTCGACGTTTTACAATAAGTGCAATACTATAACTCAAAAGCTCGGAAAGTATAAATGATCCAAACATCCACTCGATATATCGGGCAAGCCATACCGAATCCCCACGAATAATTCCATATGCAAATGCACTCCCAAGCAAAATAAATACCAAGAATTTGGCAGCAAAAATCATGAATACATCTCGACGTGTATTTTTCCCGAGTGATGAATTGATTTTCAAAAATAATTTATGACTCCAGGATAATTTCATAAGATAATCTCAAAACGTAAAACTCAAAATTCAAAACTATAACTTAAATTTTAAAACTTTAATGCAGTACTTAATTTTGAATTTTTAGTTATAGTTTTGCGTTTTGACATTTGAGTTTTGAGTTCACTAAATACTTCGCGATTTGATAAAACGTAGATACGCCTCTACAAACTCATCCAACTCTCCGTTCAAAACAGCTTCAGTATCAGGCGTCTCATGTCTCGTACGCACATCTTTGACCATCTTATATGGTTGGAGTACATACGATCTGATCTGATTCCCCCATTCAGCGCTTTTATACTCTCCGCGAAGTTTCAATCGTTCCTCCTCTTCCTTTTCTTCTTGAAGCTTGAGCAATTTTGAGAGCAATACTTTCATCGCAGTCTCTTTATTCTGCAATTGCGATCGCTCATTCTGACATTGTACCGTAATTCCGGTCGGAATGTGAACAATACGAACTGCAGAATAGGTGGTATTTACACTCTGCCCGCCTTTTCCTCCAGACATGAATGTATCGATACGTAAATCCTTAGGGTCAATAGTCACCGCATCAGCACTTTCTACTTCAGGAATTACTTCAATCAGCGCAAACGACGTATGTCGCATTTGTTCTGCGTCAAACGGTGAAATACGGACCAATCGATGTGTCCCATGTTCAGATTTCAAATGTCCATATGCATATCGTCCTTGAACACTAAACGTGACCGATTTGATTCCAGCCTCATTCCCACGCGATTCATCAATCATCGTCGTTGACCAACCTTTCTTCTCACAATAGCGCATGACCATGCGTAGAAGCATCTCTGCCCAGTCTTGTGCTTCAGTCCCCCCGCTACCCGCGTGAATAGAAACTATTGCCCCCAGCTTGTCGTGCTTCCCATTCATCAAAACCAAAAATTCCAATTTTTCAAATTTCTTTTCAAGCTCTTCTGTCTTTTTTGCCACATCCATTTCCAAAGTCTCATCTGGTGACTTAGTCAAATCTTGTGCAAATAAAAAAAGATCTTGAGTCTCTTTCTGAAGTGTTTCCCACGTCTCAATTTCAGACGAAAGACCTTCTCGCTGTTTTGATACCTGACCCGCACGTTGTGGATCTGTCCAGAATGCTGGATCCTGCATACTTTGATCCAAATGAGCGACTTCAACTTTCAAGTCATCAATCCGAAGAAGTTTCCACGTGTCTGTGATTTTGGTATTCAATGTTTCAAGTCGTACGACTACATCTTTTATAACGCTCATAATAACCTCAGTGTAGCGAAAATAAAGGTAAAAATCAAGATATATAACACAAAAACTCCCCGCTTTCACGGAGAGTTTTTTATCTTTTCTGTCTAAATCCTTTTTAATCCGTCTAAATCAATATTACATCATTCCCATTCCACCGCCCATTCCTCCCATGCCACCTGGCATTTGAGGTTCCTCTTTCTTTGGAAGGTCTGTAACAACTGCCTCGGTCGTAAGAAGCATTCCCGCAGCAGATACTGCGTTCTGGAGTGCACTTCGGGTAACCTTGGTAGGGTCAATAACCCCTGCTGCAACCATATCTCCATAGCCACCGGTTACTGCATTGAACCCATAATTTCCTTCATGTTTCTTCACCTCATCAACGACAACTGCACCTTCGTATCCCGCATTCTTTGCAATCGTCCGGATTGGTTCTTCAAGCGCGCGACGCAAAATTCCAACAGCCACCATTTCTTCTGGTTCGAGCTTGATGGTGTCAAGCGCTTTCATGGCACGGAGTAATGCTACTCCACCACCTGGAACCACACCTTCTTCGATTGCCGCCTTGGTCGCTCCAACAGCATCTTCGATACGATGTTTAATTTCTTTCATTTCAGTCTCAGTTGCCGCACCTACTCGGATGACTGCAACTCCGCCTGCAAGTTTTGCGAGACGTTCCTGTAATTTTTCTCGATCAAAATCAGAATCAGACTGTTCGATAAACTTTTTGATTTGTGCGACACGATCAGTGATTGCAGACTGATCACCTTTACCTTCTACAATCGTGGTAGTTTCTTTGGTAGACACTACTTTTCGCGCGCGACCAAGATCTTCGAGAGTCACACTATCGAGTTTGAGTCCCACTTCTTCAGTAATTAATTTTCCACCAGTAAGAACTGCGATATCCTGAAGCATTTCCTTGCGTCGATCTCCAAATCCAGGAGCTTTGACCGCAAGTACATTGAATGTTCCTCGAAGTTTGTTCAAAACAAGTGTAGTAAGCGCCTGTCCATCGACATCTTCTGCAATAATCACCATTTCTTTTCTACCACTCTGTGCAACTTTCTCAAGTATCGGAAGCATGTCCTCGACTGAAGAAATTTTCTTGTCAGTAATGAGGATATACGGATCCTGATATTCAGCCTCCATGCGATCAGTATTGGTGACCATGTATGCAGACACATATCCTTTATCAAATCGCATACCTTTCACCGTTTCGATATCCATACCAAATGAAGGAGATTCTTCAACAGTGATAACACCATCATTGCCCACTTCCTTCATTGCTTCAGCAATTTTTTCTCCAATTTCTCGGTCATTTGCTGAAATAGAAGCAACATTTGCAATATCACTCGCTTCAACTTTTTTTGAAATAGTATTTTTGAGCTCAAGCACTACAGCTTCCGCAGCTTTGTGAAGACCGCGATTCAATGCAACTGGATTCGCTCCTGCGGTTACATTTTTCAAACCCTCTTTTACAATTGCCTGTGCAAGCACGGTTGCAGTGGTCGTACCATCCCCCACAATATCATTAGTCTTGCTTGCAACTTCCTTTATTAATTCAACTCCGATATTTTCAAACTTATCTTCAAGTTCAATTTCTTTTGCAACAGTCACTCCATCCTTAGTAATAGTGGGACTGCCATAACCCTTATCAAGAACCACATTGCGTCCTTTTGGCCCAAGGGTAACTTTGACCACATTTGCGAGCACATCGACTCCGCGTACCAGCGCCTGTCGTGCATCATCATCAAATTTGATTTGTTTAGCCATATGAATTTCGTTAAACTTTTTTAAAATCTTTAGTTTATTCCCTCCCCTGTAACGGGGGCTGGGGGCGGAGTTATTCAATCACCGCCAACACATCACTTTTATTTTCCTCTTTTCCAACGTACAAAATTTTGCACTCCTCTTTTTTGCCATTTTCTTCAACCTCGACCTCATCGCCAGAATATTTACCAAATACCACAATATCTCCAACTTTGAGACCAAGTTCAGTAATGGTAGAGCCGTTTCCAACTGCGATAATAGTCCCCTGCGCTTTTTTTTCTTTATTAATAGTCTCTGGTAAAACAATTCCAGACTTAGTGACTTCTTCCTCGCGAAGAGGTTTTACAAGTACCCGATCTCCGAGCGGTCTGATAGACATATAGGTAATAAGATTATGAATAATATAGCATTATCACTCTAATTTATCGAGTGATAATACACTAAAGATAGTAGCTGTTTTAAAACCTCTTGTCAAGAGTTATCTGCAACCACAATTAACCTACAAAAACAAAAAGCCCGTGGCGGGAAGCAGCCTGATGCGACGACCGTAAATGAAATTCATGATGCCTGTCAGAAACACGAATTTCGCACAGCGTCGCTTCATGCAAATGCGTCCCGCTACGAGCTCTTAGTACCCACGTACTATACGCTCGTAAACTCTAGGTGTCAACTGACAAAACCACCCCAAAAATTACATTTTGTGGACATGCTGTGGAGTGCTTGTGGAGAACTTAAAAAACAGGCTACTGTAGGCAAAAAATAACATAATTCCCGGGTACAGAGTAAACACATAATGATCAAAAAAGCTAATAACTATGAGTGGTACAAAGAGGCTAAACGCCCACAAAATTCGAGTACGCCCTGACTGCTGTCGATATCCATAAATGATAAAAAAGCCAGCAGAAAGTACGGCAAGCAGGGCACCAAGATATCCATACTCAACCAGTATGACAAACAAAACAATATGTACGGGCTGATATACATAACCTGGTAGTTGTGGATCCTCAATATACCATGCATGGGTAAACAGTCCCCCGCCATGACCAACCGCAGGCTGTTCCAAATGAAGTCTCCACGCAACATCGAGTAAATCAGTACGCTCAACAATAGAACGTGTTTCAGAAATAGAAATAGGAATCGCGCGTGTAGACCATAGATCATGGTACAGCGCCCCAAAACACACAACCGTTAATGTCGTTGCCACGAATAGCGGTAATAATATCCGAAAATGATGTTTGAGCGCATACACAAAAAAACCACTGCAGACAAACATATACCCAAGCAGCGCTGACCGACTAAACGTCGCACATAATGCGAACACTACAAGTGAATGCACGACGACTACCGCGAGTCGATCCCGTAATTTTTCTGCATGTAATTTGAATATATATGTACACAATAAAATAAATACGAGATATCCGCCAAAAATATTCGGATGAGGAAAAGTCCCATATGCGCGCAACCATCTTCCAATATATTCTGATGCTACGATAGAGGTGCCAGGGCTTGAGACAACATGCTCTGAGAGGCCAAATAAGGTTGAACTAATAGTGCTTTGGGAAAACCACTGCCACAACCCAAGAATACTGGGGACTACTGCCCCCACCAATACAGCACCTACCCAGTCTCTCAGTGGAATGCGGGATACGAGAATAGTCGAAAGTAACAAATATCCCTCAATAATATATAGAGCATGACGGATTGATATATCAATATTTGGAGACCACCACGCGCTGATGAGGGTGTACAGAGGAAAAGCAATAAAAAGGAACAAAAATATCAATCGGCTGCCTAATTTTTTCTTATTCAAATGTACACGCACCAAATCCGATCGAAGATTAAAAAAAGTTACCAAACAAAGCACCCACAAGACAGCTTCACCGACATACAAACCGAGTGTCCCATACTGCCATACTGATCCATTAATAAATGCATGCCGATAAATCCAAATTGTCTGCCATGGCAACATAATGCCCCAAACGTAGATAAGAATTCTTTCGAGCTGCAAAGTAAACCTAACCATACGGCAAAATTGAATTTTTTAGAATAAGTAGGTCAATTAGAATAATTTGAAACCCCCATCTTCTCCAATCTCTTATACCATTCATCTCGATACACTGTACGCCTATCATTCTCATGAAATTTCAAAACTGAATCATTGACTACTACGCGTGTATCTTTCGCATGCACAAGACTGTGAATATTCTTCATAATCTTCCTGCGCTGTGGAGCTCGAACGAGATTCTCGAGCCAATTCCCTCGCTTACCCTCGAATAAAGATTCGATCATTTGCACTATAGCTTTTTTGGGACTCCGTTTATCAAACGGGATATGGAGGGTGGGTTCAATATACCGAGAATTCAGGGAAAATGGAGAGAGTAATTCCTGATTCGCCCGAAGAATACTGTCTGAGAGATCATCAGGGTCATATACGGGAATCAAAGTCCAGAGCCAGTATGAAAGATAGACATCGTCCTTAATTTGAAATTTCGATATATTGAGAGCTCGATCAGCAATATAAAAACTAAGACAGATTCGATCTTTGACTTTTGTATGTGTGCGTCTAATGCCACACAATGAAAGAGCAATCGTGGTACAGATGCGTGCGGTCCACATATGTCCTGATTTCACGATAATAAACACATCCACATCACTAGTGCGATCAGCTGAATTGAAGGCAAAAGTATTGCAGACAAATACCGAACGTACAAATGGGATATAGGGCATGAGTCTTGCGGCTCTGGTCAATTTTTTCAACTTCTCATGAATATAGACACTTCGTTCACTATGTGTATCCAAGAGATGTTCACGTCCTCGCAGATGCCACATACCATGCGTACGCGCGATATGGGAATCAACAAATTCTCGAGTCTGTAATACAAATTCCTGAAAGCTGATTTTGGGTCGAAGTGGCGGACGATAGAGATACTCAAAAAGTTCTCGATCAGTAAGTGGATGATCAAAAATATCAAAAAAGGTAATAGCCCGGGCAATAGAGCGATAAAGTGCTTCTTCCATATACCCGTCATTGTACCTGAGGTTCATCAATAAAAGCAAAACCCCTTTTGCTCAAGGGGTTTCGTCTTCCATTAGACCTACGGGATTCGGAGGATTGAGAGATATTTTCTTTTTTACTTCTTCGAAGTCAGTAAGCACTCGGTCTTCGACAATAAGCTTTTCTTCCTCAATTCGCACTACGCGATCGCGAGCAATAGTGACAGTGGAGACAAATCCTTTTCGGACCAGGTACTCAAGCACCATACCAGAATCACTATCAATAGAAAAATCAGCTACTCTACCTACGTGAGTTCCTGACGTGGTGTACACATGCATTTTGAGCACCTGTGAACACGCAAATTTCATAAAAAAAATTAAGAAACAATTTTTCCTTCAATAACATCGTTTTTCCCACCAGAAGTTGGCCCGCCCGGAGATACTTTATCTTTTCTAAAAAGAAGATATTGCTGTCCCGCAGCAAGAACAGTGCGGAAGAACCAATATAAGACCACGCCAGCTGGAAATTGAAAACCAATAACGACCGTAAGAACAGGCATCATATAGAGCATCTGCTTATTCATCATCGCAGCCATACTCTCATCCTTAGCCCCTTCACCTGCAACTTTTGGTGGACGCTTGGCAGTAAGCATCTTGGTCTGGACAAACTGTGCCGCACCCGCAAGTACGGCGAGAATTGCGCTCTTCCCTGCAAGATCAAAAATACCCAGACTCATTGGATCAATTGAACCTGGACTTGGGATAAACGGATAGAGGAGATCAAAAGAAGTATTTTCAAATGCGCCTTTAAATACATAAAACAACGCCAAAAAAATCGGGATCTGAACTAGTACCGGAAGACATGAACCAAATGGATTAATTTTGTGTTCTTTGTACAATTTCATGGTTTCGGCAGCCAACTTCTGCTGATCGGCTTTGTACTCCTGTTTGAGCTTTTCCAACTTTGGTTGCATCTCTGCGAGTTCTTTTTGAGCTCTAATTGATTTATTATTCAATGGGTAGAGGATAATTTGAAATAGAATAGTGATAAGCAAAATCGCAATTCCAACGTCCCCTACCAAATTATAGAACCATACGAATAGATTGAAAATCGGTTGATAGATAATCGTCGTAAAAAACTCTTTCATAGCAAAAAATTTATACATTAGTATTGACCGAGTATACCATGATATGATGACATTATCAAGCTGTGTAGTGGCCCGTTAAGCGAACTTCTTGATTCCGCCTGATAAACACTTTATACTCTTGTTAGTAAAATATAAAAATGTTTGCACATCAGTAGCTATATGACATTTTAAAAAATTTTAACCTATAGACTATGAGTCATGAAAGACCAACGCCACCTCCTTCAGAAGTGGAACCAAAGCCAGTAGATATTTCCGATCGTGTAAGAGCTCTATTTGAGATGCCGAGGCCAAGGGGAATGGACTTTATGAAAGCAAAATTTGCTCTCCAAAAAGAATTACAAGATAATCCACCAACCGCCCTTACACTCACACTCGATTATACAACGCTGGATGACGCAAAAACATTGAAGTGGTTACTTCAATCTGAACAAGGTAATAAATGGAAATTTGCAATTCGCGCCAATGAATCACAAGAAAAGGAGGCAGCTAATGTTTTTGCTTCTGGTGTAGAGTGTATACGAATAGACGAATAAAATTTTCAAAACCTCACATTAAAACACCCCGTATACACGGGGTGTTTTAATTTCAAATTCAACTCAATCTTTAATCTTTATTCTTCTTTCTTTTCTTCTAAAACCTCTTCAGCTTTAGATTCTACTGGTTCAGTCTCTTCAGCTTTCTCCCCTTCTACTACAGTAGCCTCAGTATCTGCGGGTTTCTCTACCACTACCTCACCATCTTCGCTCGTCACTACCTGGGTCCCATCTTTTTCAACTACTTTGATTTTCCAGCCTGTAAGTTCAGCAGCAAGGCGCACATTCTGCCCCCCGCGTCCGATTGCAAGAGAGAATTGATCAGCATCAACAGTCACAATTGCCTCCTTCTCAGCTTCCTTCAATTCAACACTTGCGACTTTTGCAGGTGAAAGCGCAGCTTTAATATATGTCTCTGCATTTTCATTATAGAGAATCACATCAATCTTTTCTCCACCAAGTTCATCAATAATGGTTGTGATTCTACTTCCTCGCTGTCCGACACATGAACCAATAGGATCAATTGACTCATCACTCGTAGTAACTGCGACTTTTGATCGATTGCCTGGATCGCGCGCAATACCTTTGATTACCACCTCGCCCGACGCGATTTCTGGAATTTCTTGTTCGAATACAAATGATACCATTCGCTTATCTTTTCTCGACAATATAATCTCTGGTCCACGAATACCGAGAGCTACAGAAGACACATAAAATTTCATACGTGCACCGAGGGTATAGCGTTCACGGAATACCACCTCGCTTTGAGGCAATATGCCTGTAATCTTACCCAAATCAATTACATAGCCTCCAGTATGTCGATCACGACGTTGTACAACTCCAAATACGATATGTCCTTCTTGTTTTTTGAAATCTTCAAATACAGTATTTCGTTCTGCTTCACGAAGTTTCTGGATAATCACCTGCTTTGCAGTCTGAGCAGCCATGCGCCCAAAATCTCCTGGAACCTCAAGATCAATTTTAATAATTTCTCCTAGCTTTGCATTTTTCTTATGTTCTTTTGCCTGAGAAATCATGATCTGAGTTTTTGGATTAAACCGCACCAAATCAGCAACTTCTTCTTCAGTGAGGTCACGACCCTCTTTTCTTACTTCCTCACGACGTCGTGCGAGCTCTTCCTGATCATGAAGAAGTGTTTCTTCAGAAATATCCTCAACCACTTCTTTTTCATCCCACACTTTCATATCCCCTGTTTCAGGATCAAAAACCACCTGAATATTCTGTTGTTTGTTCCCAAAGTCTTTACGATATGCAGCACCGAGCGCTGACTGAAGAGCCTCCATAACAATATCGTATTGGAGACCTTTTTCATCGCAGATGTACTGAATGCTTTTACTAATTTCTGATGACATATACACAATAATTACACTGACTAAATTTGAGTTTAAAAAAAGCAGCATTTGATGATGCTACTTACATAAATAATACTACCACAGAAATATATATTTGTCAATAATGTGTCTCATCTCGGTATTTCATAATGATACATTTTTTGATCCTCTCCACTGCCATAAATACTCACCTGTTCAAACTGTATTGGCGTATGATCGACATCAATTCCATGCAGAAGACAGTATTTCCTCGCAGAATTCACCATATTTCCCTGTTTCTTTTTGCCAACCGACCGCTCAGCGCTCCCGTCATCGACCGCGCGATATTTCACCTCAATAAAGCAGAGCGTCCGTCCAAAATACACTTTCTCATGCCACGCGATAATATCCGTCTCACCCGTGCGATTAGAAAAATTTCGCTCAATAATTTCATACCCCTTTTGTAATAAAAAATGAGCAGCTATTCGCTCGCCACGTGTCCCGATCTTCCGTGTATTTTCCCTCCCCCCTTGATGCATACTAATGCCGAAAAAGCACTAAAGCCCGATGATAAGGACCGACCGCAGTATCCTCTTGAATGGCAAAATTATTATCCCTCGCCCACGAAACGATCTCATCGAAATTCACCATCTTATTCTGAGAAGGACCGAGTACAGAAAATTTCTTCCTCCAGTCAACAATAATAATCCTACCCTTTTCTTTGAGTACACGCGTCACCTCTCCAAGCGGCGTTGTATATGAATCAAAATGATATAGTACATTAATAAAAAACCCAAGATCAAGTGTCCGCTCGGGAATTGCAAGACCTTGTGCCTGTCCCAAATCCGCCCAAACTGTTTCAACATTATGTATTGCTTCAAGCGCTGCGCGTTTCCGCACATTCTCAAGAACATCTTTCAAAATATCGACCGCATATACAACACCCCGATCCCCCACAATCTGTGATGCGGGGAACACAATATGGCCCGTTCGCCCGCAACCCAAATCTGCAACATGCATTCCCTCAATTACACCACCCTTTTTGAGCAATACATGAGGATCGATCAGATGATTTCCCGTGTGATATGTCATAAAATCGTAAAGTCTGTAAAGTCGTAAAGTAATAGTATACATTATGTATTTACTTTATGACTTTATGGACTTTTGACTTTCCGACTAACGTGCACCACCAATAAATAATTTTCCAAACACACTAAATAAAATCTCACCCAAAGCTCCGGTTAGTGCAAGGACCGCACCCACGATAAACAAAATACCAAGCAATTTATACATAAGTCGAGTTCCTCCTCCACCAAACTTTGCCTCAGCCCAATCACTGTATCCAAAATTTTCAATAAACCACGAAGTTTTAATCACCATAAATGCGCCGAGAACAATCACCAAACTACCTAAAAAATATTTCATACAAACGAATCTATGGAGTACTAAATGTCACCGGAACAGTATAGGTATAGTCATGTTCAGGTAGACCAGATGGATTATCTTTCTTAAAAGAAATCTTTCCCATAGGTGTAGTCGGATCATCAATCTTAGAAAGAGTTACAGAAAAAGGCACAAAATTCTCGGTCATCCAATCAGCTTGTGCCTCGGCAATACCCTGTGCGACTATTGTTCCAATATCATCAGTCACCACGACAGGAAAGCTCGCCTCAAAAAACATAGTGCCACGAGCTCTCCCCGTAAAAACAATTGACGAGAGAGTTGCATTATATATATACGTTTCTCCAGTTTCAAAATAATTCTCAAAATCATCAACCACAATAAGTTCACTATCTTGCGGAGAAGGCACGTCAGTTCGAAATACTCGATAGATTACTCCTGCATGATCATCACTAATATACAATGAACCATTCATAAATTTCACGTCTACAGGCCTCCCCAAGGCTTCATTGTTCTTGGTCAACCACCCCTCAATAAAAGGTTCTTCACCGACAATATGCCCCTGCTCGTTCAAAAAAATACGTACGATCGAATAACCAATCGGGGAACTACGATTCCATGAACCATGATACGCGACAAGCAAATCAAGCCAGTATTCATCAGGCCAAAAACTCTCTTCTGGAATAAATGCAAGACCAAGAGGTGCGACATGTGCAGGAAGATCATAGGTACTCGGCGTCGTTAATGCGCATGGATCCATGATATACGTTTTTGTATCAAATTGAACGTCGTGGATACGATTGCCATAGCACACAGGCCAGCCATAATTATTCCCTTTTTCAATAACATTCAACTCATCAGGAGGAATAGTATCTCCGAGCAAATCACGCCCCATCTCAGTTGCCCAAATCTTTCCATCCACTGGATTCGTAGCCAAAAATACTGAATTACGTAATCCCGTAGCATAGGGAATGAGTTGCCACGTATCAACATTTTTTTCTAACTTCTGAATTGAAGCGCGCAAACTAGATTCTTCCTCGCATACATTGCATGAAGAGCCAATGGATACCAATATCTCACCTTGTGGTGAATATGCAAGCGAACGAGTAAAATGAATACCCGTATCGCCGGTCAAATCGACTAATGTATTCATTGAATCATTTGAGGGGACTACTGGATCAGTGCTACCGGGAGTATACGGAACCTGGACCGAAGAAATCTTATCTGCCTCTGCAATATACAAGGTATCAGGAAGAGAATTGTCGAATAACAGTCCATGTGGTTTGTTGAGCCCAGTCAATACATCAATCTTTTTTACCATTTTCCCATCCTGAATCGCCAAAAAAGAAACGATACCTTCTTTGGTACGAGATACCCATATATTCCCATATCGATCAAAGGCGATTACTCGAGCTCCAGACAAATCTTTTGCAAATACCTCAATCTTGAAGCCCGGAGGAAGAACGAGCGGACTCTCGGTAGGATTGGTAATCACATCGCCAATAGAATACGGCGGATCAAAAATTGCAGTTTTTGCGCCACGAAGGTGTTTGTAATAAAAAATACCAATATAGGTACTAATCGCTAGAGCGAACAGCACGGGCAAAATAATAAAAATTTTTTTCATAAAACTAAACTTAAAAAGTTACAAAGCGTCGCAACCCTCGACCGCCAAAGATGGTAGTTGAAATTGACGAGGAAAGATGTCCTCCACGCTTTTTCATCACATACTCGCAACCTGTAGTTTCTATAAACTGCTCTATAGCCGGTAATGATACTATCATATCATCTTTTGCGTGTAGAATAAACAATTTCTTTGAATTATATTTGTTTATATGCGCGATTGGATTAAAAAAATCCACTTCCCTACCCAATCGGTCAAAATCGTGATCAGAAAAACGATACGCTTCTCCAAATCCGTCTCTAATCTCATTTTTTACACCAGATAACGGTTCAATAGTATTTTTAAGCTCTGCTGCCCAATCCACAACCGGAGAAATTGCGACGGCTTTATCAACTTCAGGATACAAGGATGAAAGCAAGGCGACGGCACCACCAAAACTTGCACCCATCACAATTACTTTTTGAATATGTGGTGTGTATTCTGTGTGATCGTATACATTACTCACTGTTTCTGCACGAATAACCCGAGCGACTTCTATAATATCATCCGTTGGGTCATGATCAAGAAACCTGCCAGAGCTCTCCCATGTGCCCTTGTATCGCGGATGAAATACCCAAAAACCTTTTTTTGACCAATACTCAAGCACATGTCGTTTTGAAGGGACACTAGGAAGACCATCGCACACAACAATAGCCCGGTCACTTGTTCCATGACGGGGAGGAAGAAATTCAGTGACAATATCCTTGTTAATACGAAGACGCATGGGTTTCATAAACAGTAGTTACACTGAAAATTATTCTAATTAACCTAATTGTTCTAACCAATACACTTAATAACTTTTAAATTTTAGAATAATTTCTACGTTCGAAGTCTCCATCCGATCGAAAATAGTCTCCACACCAAGCCTCCACAAACAAGAATAAGACCAACAATGACAAGCCAGCCAATAAGCGCACTCCCCTCTCTAATCCCGACCATCGCATATCGAAGCCCATCAACAAAATAAAAAAATGGATTGAATTTCACAAAAACCTGTATCTTCTCCGGAAGCATGGTAACGGAATTGAACACTCCCCCAAGAAAAGTAAGTGGGGTAATGACAAATACACTTAATACCGAGAGTTGTTCAAAATTTTCAGCCCATAGTGCAACAAGAAGTCCAAGCAATGAAAAAATAACCGAAACCGCAATCGTATACAAAAGAAATAATCCAAGGTGAGTGATGGTCGCTGCACTAAAAATAAGAGCAATCGCATATACGCCCAACCCGACAATCACTCCACGGGCCACACCACCAAGCACATAGCCGACAATCATTTCAAAATGTGACAATGGAGCAACCAATATTTCCTCAATATGTTTTGCAAAACGCTGAAAATACAGTGATGAGGATGTTTGTGCAAAGGAGGAACCAATCAAATTGAGCATGAGAATTCCCGGCAATACAAAATCAATATAGGTAACTCCCGCAATGAGATCAATCTTACTTCCCACCACTACCCCAAAGATGAGGATATAGAGAAGCGCATTAATCCACGGGGAAAGAAGCGTCTGGATATACACCCGAAACGATCGTTGTATTTCTCGCTCAATAAATGTTTGAAGACCAATAATATTCATCATAAAAAGGAAGTTATTTTTTCTTTGCAGTAAGCGAAAGAAATTTCGCCTCGAGACTACTGCCGTCTTTTACAAAGTCAGACTTAGGTGCATCAGCAATAATTTTTCCCCCATCAATAATCGCAATTCGTTGACACAATTCCTCCACTTCCTCTAGATAATGCGAGGTAAACATAATAGTTTTTCCAGCGGCATTGATTTTTTTCAAATACTCCCACAATTCAAGTCGAAGTTCTACATCGACCCCCGCAGTCGGCTCATCGAGAATCAAAAGCTTTGGATCATGAATCATAGCACGCGCAAGAAGTACTCGACGCTTCAGTCCACCTGATAATTGCATAAATTTCTTATCTTTATGTGGTTCCAAATCCAAAATCTTAAAAAGTTCAGCAATCCTCGTTTTTCGCAAGCCCTTCGCCATGCCATAATATCCTCCCACATACCACAATATCTTTTCTGGAGTAGCAAAAATGTCCATATTGAATTCTTGCGGAGCTAAGCCTACGAGCATTCGAGCCTCTCTATAATCTTTTTCAACATCTTTGTCAAAGACTTTAATCGTTCCAGACGTAATTCGACCAATGCCCGTAATACAACTAATCGTCGTAGTTTTACCTGCCCCATTTCTGCCCAAAAACCCAAAAAACTCACCAGGTTCGACAGTCAAAGAGATACCATCAACTGCGGTAGCTTGCCCGTATTTCTTCGTAAAATTCGTTATTTCAAGCGCGTGCATAGTAAAAAAGTTCAAAACTTAAAATTCAAAACTACAATATAAAACTTAAAACGATTCTGTAACGTTATTCCCGCGAAAGCGGGAATCTAAAGTCTTAGTTTTGAGTTAATATACAGTATACCCCGCCTATCACAACTGCACAACCGCCCGAATCAACTCTTGAGAAACAGTATCCACCCGATATGATTTTTCAGGATGCCATTGTACAGCATAGATTGGATAACTTTCGTGTTCAATAGCTTCAATAATTCCATCCGAGCTACGCGCAGAAATTTTCAATCCGTTCCCCAAATTCTTTACACTCTGATTATGGAACGAATTAACCATAATCTCGTTCGTATCAGGAAAAATACGCGATAAAAACGATTGTTGCTCAATAGTGACAGAATGTAATAACTTTTCAATATCCTCTTTAGGCTGACGATGTGAAAAAGTGCCCGGTACATCATGATGTAGATTCTGATGTAGTGATCCACCAAAAAACACATTAATCACCTGCAGTCCTCGACATATTCCAAATACTGGTTTTTTCTCGGCAATCGCCGCTTCGAGAAGCCCAAATTCTATATCATCACGACAACTATATAATTGAACCGTAGAATATCGAACTTCTTCACCGTAGCGGGCCGTATTTACATCATGACCACCAGTCAAAACTACAATATCTACCATTGCAACCATAGAACGAAGCTCTTTTTTTGAAAATGTAAGAGCTGGAACTACTACAGGCAGAGCACCCTCAGCATGAAATGGATAGACTTTATAATCCTGCACAATAACTGAAGGAAGCCCAAATACTTTCTCAGATTCCGCTTCATTATGATGAGAAGTAATAAGAATTTTTTTCATACCATAAAATCAAAATGTGGCATATCACAGCCACACACTCAAATAAGAGTATCACCAACTAGTGGCTCCGTCAATTCTCATCGAGAGACGTATCCATCCTGACAAATAAAATGCCAAACATACTAAAAAATAAAAATTATACCCCTCGTGCTTGAAGCACCACTTTAATCGTACGACACAGTATACGTAAATCTTTTATCAAAATATCGAAACCCCGATGCGTCATGACAAAATCAATATAGGCAGAGTCAACTGCTTGCTGATTGGTACCTGTACGTAAACCTTTTTCAGCTTGAAAAGGCCCCGTAATGCCGCATACCATACGTTCCTTGGTATAGTCCCCTGCCTCTTTCAACCTCTCTGAATTTTCGACATTGGTTGGCCGAGGGCCTACAAGCGTCATCTCTCCGTGTAGCACATGAAAAAGTTGAGGTAACTCATCCAAATAAATTTTCTTCAACAGTCGCCCATAGTATGTGAGATTCTCTGGATTCTGTTCCAAAGGTTTTGTATGCACCACTCGACCAAGACTCCGCTCACGATCAATAACTGATTGTTTAAAAATACGAATTTTACACAGACGAAACGGCCTTCCGCCCGAAACTCTGGTCTCGCAATACAACAAAGGGCCGCGTGATTGGGGTAGGATGAGCTGTTCGAGTAAAATCCAAAATAATAATACAAGAAAAAAAGGAAGACCCAGGATTAACAAAAAAAACGCAACAACCAAATCAAAACTGCGTTTAGTGATAGGGAGAGTGACTTTTTCTATCATAGACGATACTGGATTAAAAATGTGACTAAATCTCAATCAACCTTCTCCTGCGAATTCTTAATAAATGGAACAAAACAAAAACTTGCAATCAAAGCACCAATACCATTACTCACGAGATCAAGCCAGGTATCAAAAATGCCAAATGCAAATATGATACCGTAATAATTTTGGAAAAAAAATTCAATAATTTCATTGATGACACCGAGCAAGGTAACGACAAAAAAACTAAACACAAAAAACTGAAACCGCCTAATCGATAATCTACTATCTCTCACAACTAAAAAACATACCATAAATGACAGGAAGCCCCCACCAAAAATATGGAGAATTCTATTACTAAGTTCATAATTGGGAACAACCGAGCTAACCAAGAAGACAAAAAAACTAAACACAATAATATACAAAATTGAATATACTGATGTATGAGTGAGCGGTGTTATCGTATTCTTAAAGAAAAAAGAAAATACAAAAAATAGTACGACATACGCAAGGCACATTCCAAATGTTACTAATAGTAAAAACATAGAAAAAAACTACCGTACAAAACACTTCCTGCACAATGGTTCGTAGGTGAAGGTTCCATCATCAGGAATAACCGGCGGCATTCCACCCATCAGAGGCTTACCACTAGTATAAATCTGTGTATACACTGCAGTAAAATTCTTACAATCATTGCATACTGCCCGCTTATACTTCACCTCACGAGGCCCCAGCTCAAATAATTTTTTGGTCATGTCAAATAATTCCCCTCGATAATCAGTATCAAGCCCAGACACAATCACATCAGTCCCCCGTGACAAAAGCTCTCCAATATATCGAGCGTCACTCGGCTCAAACATATGGATTTCATCAATCCCCACCAGAGACAAATCTTCATTCAAAATCTCTTGAAGAGATTTTATTTTCTTTGCCTGAATAAACAATCCGCTCCGAGATTCAATTCCCGTATCCCGTATATTCCGCTCTGGCTGATACAAGGCAAATTTTGACGTCGTATACTGAAGTGGCGAAAAATGACTAATAAGGTCAAACGATTTTCCGCTTTTCATGGGTCCAAGAATGAGGGTGAGATGCATATGGGGGTATAATTTTCCAAAAAATCTATTACCACTACAATAGTGTACCACGGCGTACAAATAAAAAAAGTCCCGACTGAGTCGGGAACCGTTTTTATTCTTCGATTATTCTGCAGTTTCTGTTTTTGGCTCTGCAGTTTCATCTGTCTCTTCGACTTCTTCAGCTGCTGGAGTTACCACCTCTTCGGTAGTTTCTTCTGTATTTTGTTCGTCTGTCATATAGAGTATATGATTGTCTGTCGTTCCAATAGGATAATCGATATACCAATTGAATTGTACAGCTGAATAAGATCTTTACTAACCATACTCTCATTAATAGGTACTGTCAACAAAAATCAATACAAAAGCAACCTAACTTTTGGGAGGTAGTGGAATAAACATGCTCGTTTGTCTTTTGTATGCTGCAAAATCAGGATGCTGCTCCATTTTCTTTTCAAGCATGGGTATTCCAGAAACTTTGAGAATAAGAATAGTGATTACCCCAGGACCGATAATCCCATACCAGCCATACAGAGAATTAAGTGTGATAAGCCATATACCCCACCACTGAGTAACTTCACCAAAATAATTTGGGTGTCTCGTGTATCGCCACAAACCAGATCTCATGAGCATTCCCTTATTCCGTGGATCACGCAAAAATGCTACGAGCTGTGCATCACCTACAGACTCAAAAAAGAAACCAATCCCCCAGATCAATACACCCAAGTACTCGATAAATCCAAAAAGAGAAGTGTTGGGGTGAGCGTTGAATACTATAACTGGAAATACGATCAGATACAACAAAAAACCTTGCAACAGGTACACCTGAGCATAGGACCGAGGATAAAACCACTTCCCCCACTCCTCTCGCCATGCACGATATCGATAATCTTCGGTCTTACCCTTGTTTCGTGCATGAATATGCCAAGCAAGACGAATACCCCAGATGGTTATCAGTATTCCAATCACCAGACTATGTACCGATGAAGAATCTGAAAGTGCAAAAGAAATCCAGGTGAGCAAAACAAATCCCAATCCCCATGCAATATCTGCGACATCATTTCTTTTTTTCAATACCGAAATACCAAACCACGCCGTCATGTATACCAACAACACGAGACCTAGAATCACATAATAATTCATACACTAATTTTAGTAGCAATAAGATAGACAATGACGGACACAGAGGCTGACAATACTGCGCCCCATATAAGGTCGACAATAGTGACATTCAGAGGCCAATCTCTGATTGTAGCGAGGTTGGTCAAATCATACGTAGCATAAGTGATCAGACCAAATAATGCTCCATACACCAGCGCATGTACCCACGATCCTTTGGCAAGTGCCGGAGAAATAACAAATACGACGAGTCCAAAAATAAATAGAAGATAAAAAATAATTGCAGCAATCCAATTCACATGTGTTTTCATCAGAAAACCCAAATGTTCACGATAAAAATTTTTTGCAACCAATCCGAGCCATATCATGTCGATAGCAAAAAAGACTGGTAATGCGATAGCGTATAATTTAGCAAGCATAGAGATCAGTACACATAAAAATAATAACGGTATCATACCAAAAAACCGCCACATGGGCGATTTTTTGTGTTTCTATTTTTTATTCGCTTCAGCTGCAGCTTTCTCGTCCATATAAAATACTTCCCATACATGCCCATCCAAATCCTCAATATCCCGAGCATACATCCAACCATAGTCTTGTGGGGGCACTGGTTCAGTAGCCCCAGCAGCAAGAGCTTTTGCAAGAAATGCATCCACCTCTTCCCTACTATCGACAGATAGGGCATTCAGAACTTCTACCTGCCGTTTTGCATCAATAATTTCTTTTTTAGTAAAATCTTTAAATCTTTTCTCCACCAAGAGCATGGCAAATATATGGTCACTAATAATCATACATGTTGCATTCTCATCCGTGAATTGTGGGTTGAAAGTAAACCCAATCTTAGTAAAGAATTCAATAGATTTCTGCAGATCCTTCACAGGTAAATTTACAAAAATTTTTTTGGCCATAATCAAGATTAAAAACTAATAAATAACACAAAAACTGTAACACAAAACACTGGTAGATGCCAGTGTTTTGAAAATGCTTCCAGTTGAGACTTATGCTCCAAATGTCTTATTGCGCGTACGCTTGCCCACAGCTACCGGATCTCGGAAAGCTTTGGGAGGAGTCTGTAATTTCCGAGTGTCAAAAGAATGTCCTGATTTCTGTTCTAGGTTACTATATTGTTCATTTTTCTTCAACGTATCAAGATGATTTTTATACCATTTTTTCATATAAAAAAATATTGTGTGCATCGCCCCCACGATCCCGAGAGATCATGGAGGCGCTGCTCTAGATGGAGCCTAGAACCCGAAACGGGAGCGGATCCAGTTCCACACACCCTTGGAGGGCTGCTGATTGGACGGGGTGACCGCCGTGCTCTTCTGGTCGGGAGTGGCGAGCGCACGCAAGATGTCGGCGTCGGGCGACGGGGACACCTTGAGATTGCTGTTCGACGAGGTCGACTGGCGGAGACGGGACTGACGGAGTTCCCTGGAGTTGGACATCGTGGCACCATTTCCGGAGCGAGCGAATAAGAGCGCCGAGACTGACGCAATACTGCTACACTTCGGAGTTAAGAGCCACGAAACAAATAATTTTGAGTATCTACACAATCTACCCTATAATATATGTTTTGTCAATCAGTCTGAAGTATAAAAACAAAAAATAATTGCTATGATAAGCAATTACTAAGAGAATCGCGACGCACCCCCCTGTAGGAAAAACAGGGAGGCGCGTTGCACAGAAGTCGTGTGTCGATCAGACGCTCGAGGCGAGCATCTTCTTCCCCACCTCTTCGTCGGTCGCGCGCCGGACGCAGGCGTAGAGGGTATCGACCCACACGACGGTCACGTGGGACACACCAGGGACGAGTCCTTCGGGTGCGAACATCCGACACGTGCGGGAGCCGCCCGGATTCTTGAAGTAGAACCAGACGCCACCATCCTCGACCCCATGCCTACGGTCCCGACAGAGCGGGTAATAGACCGGCGTCTCCGGATACTTGTTCGCCTTGTTGCTCGGGAGCGACCGCGCCTCGGCCGGCAGGAGGAAGGTCAAGCCTTCCTTGAGAAGAACGGACGGCGGTCCGTTGTCCACCGGGATGTCGAGGTGATGGAACACCTCCTTCCCACTCAGATGGCTCATCACCACCTCGGGCGTATCATCTTCAGAGACCCACATGTAAGACCCCCTTGTGCATCATCGCCGATGATTCAGCGAGACCAACACAAGATAGATGAAAAAAATGATTTTGTCAAGTATACAAATAAAAAAACGCCTCATCTGAGTCGCTTGTTACACTCCATATATTGGAAACTGTTCAAAAAATATTAGAGACAATGAGTGGCGTCCATTACCGATGCGGACATCCAGCCCAACAACAAGGTCGGCGCATTCCACCTGATAGTTTTGATAAAGCCTTCTCAATACGAATATTTCTCGTCTCCTGTTTTTTACCAGACGTAACCCAACAAACCCATTCGTTCTTTGCGAGAGGTGTGATATCGTCCCATACAGCCTGTGCCTTGGGCACAGAAATCAAGGCCTTTCGCAAATCTGCTGGAACTTGATGCACCATGCCAGTAGTAACTTTTTTATTCATAATCAAATAGTTTGTTTTGAAAAGTATATCATAACCCAAACCAACTATTCCAACACAAAAACACTATATTTTCATGGCTCGCGTATACGGAGGAATTCCGAACATTTTTAGCTAAACTATAAACTTTCAAAGAGGAAAAAGTTTCTCTGTTTTTTACAGAATCTTTTTTGCTCGAAAGATAAAAAATTTTACTATTCGAGATCTTTTTTTACTGATTCAACCTTTTTTATTTCAAGCGGCTTTTCGTCTCGAGAAAAAGACATAATCCTACTTATATCTGACCATTCCATATTCATGTTCTCACGCAACGGATCAACATGCAGTAAGACAGTTATACCGCCTGGCCATAAAATTTGAATATCAGGGTGCTTGTACGTGGCAGATACACGGGATGGAGAGATATATCTCGTAGGACTATAATCTTCATACTTCGTTTCTATACATGCAGTAGGAATCGACTTAGTAAAATAAAATTTTAAATCTCCCATATAAAAATTATGGAGAACTCCTCCAACTAAATTTGTCATTGGCAGATTGCCGTCCTGATCAGAAATGTCTTCACAAGCCGGATCAAAAAGTGGTGTTAAACGTGTATCAAATGAATTTTGATTATTCAGAGGTAGTCTAAATCCGGAACCTCCGTACATGCTAAATGCCCAGTATGGATGCCGAGGGTTATTCCAAGTTCCTTCAACCTTAAATACAAAGAAATCGTCTCTTTGTCGAACCACAGCAGTAGTTTCATCTATGTAGTCTAGATCCCAAATGCTGCTAAAATATTTACCAAGCGGACTTACTCCATCCGCAGTCTGCTTAGCAGTGCTCACAAACCACAGCTCTTTACCAGACGAAGTCGTAGTCTGAGGCTCGACTCCCCAAATTCTTGTGACCGCCAGCGTTAGCCAGTAGCCAGATGAATTTTTTTTGGAATGAATTGTTTCTATATTAAATTTTTCTATAGATGATCCTGATGGAGAAGTATAATTAGAAATCTTTTTTGTCAATATATATTCCAGTGAACTGGTCACTGAACTCGGGGCGTCAAGAAGCAGTTTTTGTTCGATTATACTTCCTGTAGAATAAATTTCTACTAGAGCGTTTTTAATCTTGAATAATTCAAAATTATAAAAAAAGAAAATACCAATAAACAAAACTAATATGGAAATTATACAGAATAAAAAAAGTTTTGAGATACGTTTTTTTTTAAAATTCTTCATAAGAAGTATATTATCCTTAACTCTCTTTTTAAAACCATCCATCACAAAAACAATTTCTCTCAGATTCGCCAATTTATCAAAATCATCACAATCCGCTGTTTTTTTGTTGCCACGGTCTGTCTTGTACCTGTACAGCTTAACACACCGTAAATATTTTAGAAAGTTCGAATCCAATTAACAGGAGAGAACAGGACAAAATTAAAAATAGCTAATGTAAAATATTTTTTTGTTCTTCACTAATTCACTTCCGAACTCTTGAAAAACCAGTTTTACAGAAAAACAGGCTCTTTTGAGCCTGCTCATCCTGCTGTGCTCCTCGACCAGGATTCGAACCTGGAACCTACTGGTTAACAGCCAGCCGTTCTACCATTGAACTATCGAGGAATATGGAGGAAGAAAAAACCCGCATCTAGCGGGATTTCATGTTCTTCTTAATGTACACGAAAACCCGATTACTCTAGAAAGTAATTATTGCAATTATTATTGTTGTTTCGATTGATTTTCATAGCATGTATTGTATATCACACACGTATTCATTATGTCAACTTACCGAGCCATGCAAACTTACCGAGCCATGCATCGAGGCCCCATATTCTCCCCGCTCGGGTACAATAGAATACACACAAGACTAACATATAGATAATATGCTCATCGACGATATACGCATGCGCATTGGGATAGGGAAAATCAAGTGCCGCGAGATAAAACAAAAACATCAATAGTGCTCCAAGTACTGAGCTCAATCGTACAAAAATCCCAAGTATGAGAGAAATTCCCAATAAGGTCAGACCCCACATGACAAAGATATTAACCATCGGGAGAACACTAGGATTCAAAAGCCAGTGATAAAACCAGACAAAACTTTTTGCTCCTTTAATATACCCTTCCGCAGACCATGCAGGATCAACAATCTTGGTAATTCCTGCATACAGCATCAACCAACCCAATGAAATGCGCAATACTACGAGAGACAATTTTTGTTTAGCAGACATAATAAAAATTATCTAATTCCAACCAACTCACGAACATCCTCCATAGTCTGTTCAGCAACAATTTTTGCTTTCTCCATGCCAACCGCAAGAATCTCAGCAACTTCATCATGTCCGCGCATAAGCTCGTCTCGACGAGCGCGAAAGTCAAAAAAGTAATCACCAATAACTCGTGCGAGTTCACTCTTCAAATCTCCGTAACGAATAGATCCGTCTTTTTCTACTTTTGCAAACTGCACATGCGCTTTTTTGTCCCCGAAAATTTTCAGCAATCCCAATAAATTAGCAACACCTGGTGACCCTTCCCCACCTTCGGTCGCAGTCACTGCTTTTTTCAACTTTTTTTCAATCACTCCTGGCTCATCAGCAAGCTCGAGTACATGTCCCTCCCCAAGGGACTTACTCATCTTTTTGGTTGGTTCAAGTAGACTCATAACCTTTGGAGTCTCCGTAAGAATATGTTTTACTTCTGGAAAAAATTTGTCATATTTATTATTGAACCATCGCGCGATGTCTCTCGTTAATTCCACATGTTGTACCTGATCTTGTCCTACAGGAATTGCAGAACCTCGATACAGGAGAATATCTGCAGCCTGAAGAACTGGATAAGTAAAAAGTCCAGTATTAATATTCTTACTTTGACTCGCAGATTTATCTTTGAACTGTGTCATACGCTCAAGCTCGGCAATCGGCGTCACACAATTAAAAATCCAACCGAGTTCAGTGTGTTCAGGTACATGAGATTGTACAAAAAAAGTTGATTTCTTCGGATCAATCCCGGCTGCAAGCAATTCAGATGCAGTTCGAAGTATCTGAGCTTTCCGTTCTTCTGAACTCCGATTACCTGTAAGGGCGTGTAAATCTGCAATAAAAAAATAACAATCATACTTTCCGGAATTCTGGAGATCAACCCAATTTTTTACTGCACCAAGATAATTTCCGATATGCAAATTTCCTGTTGGCTGAATACCAGAGACGATAATCTGTTTTTTTGCCATAACGCTAATCAGTTAAAGATAAATCAAGTGTACTATAGACGTGCTTTGTTTTCAATAATAGTTGTAACGGTGCAGTGGGTTGGAGGAAACTTTCCCCCAAACCCACCGCAACCAGGATCAGCGCGCAGAAACCCTCAAAAAACTGATCTTCTTACCCCCTTCAGGCGGAATAATCATCTGAATGCGCCCGGAAATACCCTCGCGTTCAAAGGTTTTCAGCGCGTCATCGATAGTCCGCTCGACCTCTTCGTTGAGTGCTTCAGACGTGAAATTCACGTGGACATCAGCATTCAGAGTGAGCACATGTGGAAAGCCCATCATGTTGAAGAGGATGTGAGAAGCGAGAATTTCCGTCACATGAAACTCAACTCGATAACTCATAATTCCCTCCGACGAAAGAACTGTTCAGCGTAATTCCCACTCATTGCGCTGGGATATATATACGAACAGTCATATACACATCCCAAAACAAAACTCCCCTCGAGCATAGTCGAGAGGAGTTTGAATGGTAGAGGTATTACAAACTAAACATCTGGACTATGCGAAAGCCGAGCCCAAAAGTAAAAGTAAGTATGTGTGAAAAATAATTTCATAAACTTAAAATAAGCTTACTACAGTATCTGTAATGAGTCAAATGGTAATCTCTAAAAAAATACATACACTCATAAACCTCGTCAATCCCCTGTTTATCCCATCAAAAAACCCTCGTAACGAGGGTTTTTTATACATTAGACTTCGATCACCACAGGTAAAATCATTGGGCGCTTCTCGGTTTTTGTGAGAACATATTGCCCAATCTTGTCCCGAATATCATTTTTGATCTGATTAGTATCTGCCCAACTCTTCGGGTCTGATTCTACAACCATTTTCTTTACCCGTGATCGAATCTCTTCGATAAGTTCACGATGGTCCTTCAAAAATACAAATCCTCGAGACACGATATCCGGATTCTGGATTAATGCCCCTGACTTGGAATTAATAGTGGTGATAACAACAAGCATTCCATCTTCTGCCAATACCTGACGATCACGGAGTACAATACTCTGACTATCGCTGATTCCCAATCCATCGACAAACACATAATCACTCGGTACTTTCTTGGCAAGCATCTTTGCTCCCTGTGGCGTCACTTCGATGACCGAACCATTGTCCGGAACAAATATCTTCTTCTCATCAAACCCGTGAGAAATCGCAAGTTTGCGAGCTTCTTTGAGAAAATAATGATTTGCATACACAGGAATAAAGTAAGTAGGTTGTACTTGTGTCAATACATCACGAATATCTTGACGTGTCGCGTGCCCAGATACATGTACATCCATCAATTGTCCATGAATTACATTATCACACTGACGATACATGTTGTCTTTCAAGCGCTGGATTGATCGTTCATTGCCTGGAATAATAGAAGATGAGAATACCACAGTATCACTCTGCTTCAGAGTGATTGACTTGTGCTGACGATTCACAATGCGCATAAGCACTGCGTTCTCTTCGCCTTGAGCACCCGTACACAATACTACAATTCGAGTATCTGGATACTCATCGATTTTTTTCACATCGATCAATACATCATTTTTCACTTTGATATACCCTAGTTTTTTTGCCATCTCGACATTCACCTTCATACTATAGCCATCGAGTGCAACTTTTTTTCCTAGTTTTTCCGCAGCATCAAGTACCCATCTGATACGCTCGAGTTGAGAAGAAAAAGTGCCGATAATTACACGTCCAGGCGCAGTTGAGAGAATATTCTGGAGATTATTGTACATTTCTTCATAACTTTTTCCTCGAAATTCATGAACCACACCCAAACTTTCGAGCATGAGGACTGTTGGCTTGGTCAATTTTCGAAGTGGGGTATAATCAAGCGTTGGCTTTCCTTCATTATTGCGATCAAGTGTCCAGTCCCCCGGATGAATTGCAGTCCCAGCTGGGGTTTCCACAATTACCCCGACCGCATCCATAATTGAATGTTCAACCTGGAAAAATTTAATCTTAAATTTTCCAAACGTAAACACATCGTCAATACCTTTGATGCGAATAGTCTTCAATTTATTAGCGCTCCCCTTCTGATAATCTTCTTGTTTGTGCTTGAGAAGTGCAAGTGTCAAATCTCGGCCTACGATGACTGGATTTCCCAATTGTTCGAGCAAAATTGGAGCTGCCCCGATATGATCAAGGTGTCCGTGACTAAAGATAACCGCTCGGATATTCTTTTTCTTATCCTGTAAATACTTAGTATTCGGAACAATATAATCAATACCTGGCATGTCTTCTTCGGGAAACTGAATTCCCATATCAAGAATAACGATATCATCGCCATATTCAAATACCGTCATATTTCGCCCCACCTCTTCACATCCACCAATCGGGATAATTCGAAGTGCTGCTGGATTTTTCTCATATTTCCCTTCATCACGACGCTCATAATGTTGCGTCGACTGGGGAGACATGCGCGGAGTTCCGCGTCGCGGCCTTGGTGATCGTCCTCCACTTTGAGGTCGAGAATTACGTGGACCACTCCCGCCTGAATTTCTCTGTGTGTGCGGTCTCGTCTGCAAACTTTGTGCATTCATACTACAAATAAACATTAATTAACATTACATAGAGTAATAAGTACTGACACTAAAATGCGTCATAAGTACGAGATAATAAACTCAAAACGTAAAATTCAAAAGTAAAAACTATAACTAAAAACTAAAATTTGAACGTTACGTTTTGAGTTTATCTGTTCGTGCCGATGGTGGGACTCGAACCCACAAGCCGTGAAGCATGCGCACCTGAAGCGCACGTGTCTACCAATTTCACCACATCGGCATTCATATTTCAATTTACTTCTCACTACGTGTCCCATGCACCACAAGAGTGAATGGCCGTAAACCCTTGTGGTTTACGGTACCAATTTCACCACATCGGCCCTTTTTATAGAACTATCCCCCATCTTTTTTCCCCCAAATCTTCTTCTCCTCCATATACCATTCACTGATATTAGAAAAACGGTCAGAGGGTTTCGCAATTCGATCAACATCAAAACCTTTAATTTGATCAACTACAGCATAGGTATACGTAGGGGTATAGAGAAAAACCGCAGGGACATCAGTCATAATCGCCTTATCAAAATCTTGATATAGAGTAGTCACTTCTTCTAAATTAGGGGTTGTCCTGATTTTTTCAAGTATTTGATCCACTGACTTATTGGAATATTGAGATAAATTCAATCCCGGATACCCAATTTGGCTAGAATGCCAGAACGGATATTGATCAGGCTCACTTCCAATGATGATACCGTACAAGAGCATATCATAATTTCTCGAACGAAGAACTTCGCGGGTAATATCTTGCGGATCGACGAGACGAACCTTAATTCGTATACCCACTTCTTGAAAATAACCAGCAATAATTTCAGCAACTTTTGCATATTCAGGTGTTGCGGCTGTCACTAATTCAAATCCAATTACATCTTTTTTATTTCCGCCCTTCTTATGACGATAAAACAATTGAGCAGGGCTAAGTTCACCATCAAGTTCCTTTGCAATTTCCTCCCGTATCACAGCTTCTTCAGAAGAAGTACTAGTTGTTGAATCAGAACTCAACTCTGATGCCTCGGTCGAACTCGCAAAATTTTCTTGCAGCTTTTTCTCTTCAAGAATCCGCTCTGCAACACGTGCTTCGAGTAATATCGTGCGATAGTCTGCAGCAGAAATTCGATCATAGAGTTTATCCAATTTCTGATTTGCAGTATCAATTGAAAAAAGTGTAGTCGTGGTAGGTTCGGTAAATCCAGGGAATCCCTGCAGAAGTGGACCCGAGATAATTGAGCCTTCGTTGTCGAGCACATCAGAGAGGATACGTTCTTTATCAACTGCAAAAGAAAGCGCTGATCGTACTGACGCATCCTTCAAAATCTCATTTTTTTGATTGAAAAACAGAGCTGAATACTGCGGGAGCCGTAATGTATGCAAAATCACGTGCTTGCGCAGAACTCGTTCACGATATTCATACGGGACAAAAGAAATTCCATCCACTTTCTGTTCACGCAAAGCTGAAATCAACCCGGTAGGTCCATCATAATCCCCAAAAAATTGAAAAATCATCTCTTCCAAATAAGGAGGATTACGATAAAAATCAGGAAAACGATCCAGTTGAACAGATTCTATAAAACCATCCGCATTTTTCACCAATCGACTGAACCGAAATGGTCCAGTTCCAACTGGTTGCAAATTTCTCTGAGCCAGACGCACCTGTGAGGCAGGAATTCCTGACCACACATGCTTGGGCACAATCCCGACAGTGAGACTAGGTAAAAAAGAAGTAAAGGGTTCTGCAAGGGTAAATGATACACTGTACGGTCCAAGAGCAGTGACTACCACTTTCTGAAAAGAAACAATAAGTGGACTCCCCACCTCAGTATCCTGGATAAGCTCAAACGTGTGTACTACATCATCGGCAGTAAAAGGCTCGCCATCATGCCAACGTACATTCTGCTTGAGTTCGAATGTATACACTTTATTATCCGAAGACACATCATATTTTACCGCCAAATCAGGTACCAGACGTCGATCAGAATCATAACGCAACAGTCCTGAATATACCAAAGATACAATATCCTGATCAGCTTCGTTCAATGAAGAAAATAGTGGATTGAGTGACTGAGGGGATCCAATAACACCCTCGCGATAACTCCCTGCAATTTTTGGAACCGATACACGGTAGGTATCCGCAACCACCAAACTAGCAAACGCAAGTGAGCATACAAAAACCGCACACGCAGTGAAAAAAATAATGCGTTCACGAAATGAAAGTATAGCTCCGATCTGGAACAGTTGGCGGGGTGTTGGGAATTTTCGACGAGAAAGACGCGAAAGTAGAGTTACCTCATGAGATGTGCGTGATTTCTTTTTTCCCACTCCCCCTCCTGCTGCCCTTATATTTCTAAAAAAAGGCATGAGATAAAGAGAATTATAAAACCCAAAAACTTAGACGATAAGATTCACAAGTGCCAAAGAAAAAAACAAGATAGAAAGCGCAATAGTGATATTAAACAACACACGATCAACACCTCGACGTGTGGTATAGACTCCACCAGATGCCCCAAAGGCACTACCTAGTCCAGCTCCTTTTTGTTGCAATAAAATTGACACCACAAGAAGCGCTGCAATAACAAGTTGAATTATAATGAGTACAGTCGATAACATAGTAGAAGTAGTTTCAAAAAGTATATCAAAAGTGAAGAATCTACGCCAAATTAGCAAATTGCAGTGTACCAAAACCAAGAGGAACTGTCAAGATAAACTATTTTAAAGAGTATAGTTGCTCCCCCGTTGCTACTAGCAAAAAAAAATGCTATAGTGTGCATATTCTAGTCTTTTTGTATGCGCATCCAAGCCCTCAAAACAACGGGATATGTCCTACTTACCCTGGGAGGAATTATTCTGACAATATTTCTTTTTTTCTTTGTATACTATACCTGGCAGCTCAAATACGGGTCAACAGAAAACCGCCAAAAAATCACACGATCCCTCGAAGGGTCATTTACACAAGCATACAAAACCGACGCAACTGCTCCGGCATTTAGAAATGACTGGAGTTCTTTTATTCAACCTACAAACCCGTCTCTCGGCGATCCGAATGCTCCAATAACGATACTTATGTTTATCGATTTTGAATGTCCTTATTGCCAGGCGAGTTTCCCCATCTTCAATCAAGTAACCGATACTTTCGGAAGTGCAATTCGAGTAGTATTCAAACAATTCCCGATCGAAAGTATCCATCCCCGTGCCAAGGCTGCAGCGATTGCTAGTATGTGCGCAAACCAACAAGGCGCTTTTTGGAAATTTCACAATACAGCATTTGAAGAGGGTATGCTTGACGAAAGCTCTCTTTACGCGTATGCTAATGCGTCAAGCATGGATATCACTGCTTTTGACACATGTGTCAAAGGAAATACATTTGATAATGCCATCAACCAAGATCTCACGGACGGAATAACTCTCGGGGTACGAGGAACTCCCACCTATATCGTAAATGGAAAATTCATCGAGGGAGTACTCACCTTTGATGAATGGAAAAACGTTATATTATCTGAACTCAATCAGCCATAATTTCCTCTAAAAAATGCCTGCCATGTCACCCTCATGTATAAAAAAAATATTTTTTCTCTGCCTCATCGTGGCAGGTATTTTTCCTGTAACTACGCATGCCCAAATTGATCAGCGCTGCTGGCTCGAACAAGAATGCTATGATGCGCGCGCAGCACTTTTTGGAGGCGAGAAACCAAAAATAGGTGAAGTGGGATGGGACAAAGTATTCCGCCAAGACAATACTACCAAAAAACTGTGTGGAGGTGATAAAGATGCGTTGAACAAAAAAATTGGTTTTTGTCTTCCAGCAACTACCGCAAAAACAAAAATCTCTATCGGCGGACAAACAGAATTTACCGGACTTACTGAATTTGTATCATTTATCTATACGTATGGACTCAGTGTTGCGTCTCTTCTGGCGATACTGGTGATTATTGTGGCTGGTGTACAATGGACACTATCTGGAGGGAATACCGAAGCAATTAGCGGAGCACAACACAAAATATATGGGGCAGTGATAGGACTTGTCATACTAGCAGCCGCGTATACGATCCTCTACACCGTGAACCCCGACCTCGTCAATCTACGACCTCCCAATGCATGGATGATTAATACCCAGACAATAGGTGCCCCCTATTGCAGTGATATTACAGATAGCATGATTTCAAAAGATCCCTCAAATGCAACAGGAGAAATATTGACTAGTGAAGAGAAGCAAGCAGGTTTTGCCCTGGTTTCAGCGACAGACTGGGTATCGACTTCGACTGCTGCCTGTGGCAATGATTATTATGTACAAAAAACTGGCGCACTCACCTGTAGCGGGGATTATTGTCCAAGAACTGATGATAACAAAACACAGGTATGTTTTGATAAAAATAGAGACGGTCGGAAAGAATGCGCAGAAGCGAGTATCGCAGGCACGATATATAATAGAGACCTGGGAGCTGAAATTTTTATCCAGCTAGGCGGTCTAGCAAGAATGTTTGCTGGCGAAGGATGGACATGGATTTGGGTAGAAGATTTCGATGTATATGTTGTATGTAATAATGGCAAACATTCAACCATCGAGGCACAGGCCAGTAATCCAGAAGATTCACTAAACGAGTCAAAAAAAGAACAACAATACTGGATATCTATCGAGGATAAAACACTGGACGCTGCAACAAAGTATTGTGAAGATAAAGGACTGGTAAAAGGAATAGCGCTGGGGCCAGATATGAACGAATCTGGTGATATTTTTGGAGCACGAGAAAGACATATTGTGGGTCGACACCCAGGATTCAACGCTGAAGGAGGCGCGGGTCGAAGTGTCGCTGCAGATCTAGGAGACGAGTCAAATAGTGACGATGAATGTCTTCTTAAACTAGTACCTGCAAACTATCTAATATCAATCGAAGACTTGAAAAAAAATGGTGTGCTCCTGGATATCAATGCTCAACTTATTTTTGACATTGATGATGAGCGAGACAGAATAAAACATTATGATAAACCATTTGGATATAGCCAACATTGCTTAAACAGATAAATCGAGTATGAAACAAAATGACACCATAAAAATTGTTAATGCACGGGTACACAATCTCAAAAATGTATCGCTTGAAATTCCAAAAAACAAATTAGTCGTTATTACCGGTCTCTCTGGTTCGGGTAAATCTTCCCTCGCATTCGACACCATCTACGCCGAAGGACAGAGAAGATATGCCGAGAGTCTGAACGCGTATGCCCGCCAATTTATGGATATGCAGGATAAGCCAGACGCAGATGAAATTTCCGGCCTCTCTCCAACCATTGCAATAAATCAAAGAAATACGACCCAAAACCCACGTTCCACCGTGGGTACTGCAACTGAAATCTATGATTATCTCCGCCTATTATTCGCGCGAATTGGAGTACAGTGGTGCCCTGCATGCAATATTCCCGTAACATCCTACAAACCCGGGGTCATCGTAGAAAAAATAAGAACATTGGGTAAAAAATCTCCCAACGCAGTATTACTCTCCCCTATTATCAGACAAGAGTCTATTACTACTAAGGAGCTGAAACATCGAGTAGAAAAGACCGGGTATCCTTCAGTACGATTAAACGGAATTGAAACTTCAGTAAAACAAATCCCCTCAGTCACACTCAACCCCTCGTACACCTATGATGTTGAAATTATTATCGGGGAACTCAAAAATCTACTCAAAGAATCATTTACCAAGCACGTACTCAAAGCACTCGACTTCTCAAACGGCTATATCACTCTCTATGATCCAGACACGGAAAAAGAAATTTCTTTTTCCGAAGTACCCATGTGCAGTTCATGTAGCAGAACATTTTCGCATATTGAACCACGGTCTTTTAGCTTCAATAGCCCCTACGGCGCATGTCCGCGTTGTACTGGACTAGGGAAAACACTTGAAGTTGATCCAGAACTCGTCATTCCAAATCAAAAACTCACGATTAGCGAAGGGGCGGTACAGCCATGGACACGACTGGTCGGAAATAATACTGGACTCATGGAAATCCTGACCGAAGTGGCAGGAGTACATGGATTTTCACTCGATCGACCAATTGAGGAATTACCCCAGGCAACCATGGATATTATTCTCTATGGTACCGATGGACAGGAATACATAGTCAAAGGTAAAAAAACAAATTACGAGGGTGTAATCCCAAATCTCACTGCGCGGTATATTGAAACCAAATCAGAATATGTAAAAAAAGAAATCGAAGTATACATGCGTGAAAAACCATGCTCAGTCTGTGACACCAAACGTCTCAAAGAAGATAGTCTAAATATCAAAATCACCGACTACTCAATAGCAGATGTAGCCGAAATGAGTCTCGAGGAATCATACGAAATATTCAAATCCCTTGAAACCCAAAACTCAGCACTTGCAAAAAAACTCTCCAGCGATGAACGAACCATCGCAAAACCTATCGCGCTTGAAATCAGACGACGTATTGAACATCTACTCGATGTCGGTCTCGCCTATCTCACACTCGATCGATCACTGAATACACTCTCGGGTGGAGAATCACAGCGTGTCCGACTCTCGACACAGCTCTCAGCAGGGCTCTCAGGACTCATCTATATCCTTGACGAGCCTTCAATTGGACTTCATCCAAAAGATAATGGAAAACTCATCAATACGCTGATTTCACTTCGTGATGCCGGAAATACCGTAATCGTGGTTGAACACGACAAGGCAATTATGCAGGCTGCCGATTATCTGATTGATATTGGCCCTGGAGCCGGAGAGTATGGTGGAGTGGTCATGGCTTCAGGTACTCCTGAACGAGTGATCAAGTCAGACAAATCTCTCACAGGCAGATATCTCTCCGGAGCTGAAGAAATAAAGCCGTTGGGAAAATTACGCAAAGGTAGTGGGAAAAAACTGACTATTCTTGGTGCAAAGGCTAACAACCTCAAAAATATTGATGTTGATATTCCGCTAGCCATGTTTGTGAGTATTACCGGTGTGTCTGGTTCAGGAAAATCAACACTCATTCTCGATATCTTAGGAAAAACACTTGAAAAGAAATTTTATCGCGCAAAAGATGAACCTGGTGAGCACAAAGATATCAAAGGACTATCAAATATTGATAAAGTCATTGCAATTGATCAAACCCCAATTGGACGAACTCCACGTAGTAACCCAGTTACCTATACTGGTATATTTACCATGATTCGCGATCTCTACGCAGAGCTTCCAGAATCAAAAATGCGCGGATACCAGGCAGGCACATTTAGCTTCAATGTAAAGGGCGATGGGCGCTGTGAAGCATGTGGCGGAGAAGGATATGTCACTATTCCCATGCATTTCTTGAACGATGTATTTGTCGAGTGTGGTGAATGTCATGGTACCCGCTATACGAGAGATGTACTCGAGATCCACTACAAAGAAAAAAACATTGCTGAAGTCCTCAAAATGACCGTAGAAGAAGCATTCAAATTTTTCCAAGGAAAGACCCCAATCACTGATAAGCTCCAAATACTTCGAAATGTAGGTCTTGGATACGTCCAGCTGGGACAACCTGCCACCACCCTCTCGGGTGGAGAAGCGCAGAGAATCAAACTCGCAACCGAATTATCACGTCGATCAACTGGTAAAACTATCTATATTCTTGATGAACCTTCAACTGGTCTTCATTTCGAAGATATCAAAAAACTCCTACATGTGCTTCACCAACTCGTGGATAAGGGAAATACCGTATTAGTGATCGAACACAATCTCGACATTATCAAATGTTCTGACTGGATTATTGATTTGGGCCCTGGAGGCGGAAAACATGGTGGTCGCGTAGTTGGATCAGGAACTCCAGATCAGATTCTCAAATCAAAAGAAAGTCTCACTGCAGAATATCTCAAAAAAGAACTAACCCAGCAAAGTAAAAAGGGGAAAGTAAAAAGGGGAAAGTAAAAAATCAAGAAATAAAAAATGCACGGGAAATTTTCACGTGCATTTTCTTTTAACTTTTTCGTTTTTACTTTTTACCTTCTTTTACTTCTTTAAGTTTCTTCTTATAGTCTCGGAGGAAGTAAGGTCGAGATTTTCGTACATGCATAGCACGTACGAGTTCAATTTTTTCTACCACTGGGGAATTAATTGGGAAAATCTTTTCCACGCCGATACCGTCTGAAACTTTGCGAACGGTAATGGTTGCTCCAGTCTCAGCACCATGTTTGACCGCAAGTACAATTCCTTCAAAGATCTGAATACGTTCCTTTTCTTCGCCTTTAGTATTCAATTCTTTAATTTTTTGATGAACTTTGACGATCATTCCTGACTTAACTTCATGTCTAATATCTGTTGACATAGATAAATGTTTAATCGAGAGGTTGGATATAGAAGTACCAACGTCGGAATATAATATACTGTAGTGGCAACACTGTACTATACAGAGGACGACTTGTCAAGAGAGAGATCCCCTTTACGGGCCTCTGTAATAACGTCCACCAATTTCTCTACTGTTTTATCAAATTTACCCTGTTTATTCACAATTTGGAGGTCATAGATACCAGCTTCTGCAATCTGTTGGCGAGCGATCTCAAGGCGCTCTTCCACATCTTCGAGGGTAATCCCACCTCGAGCAATGATACGACTACGGAGCACATCCAAATTTTCCGGCATGAGAAAGATCGCTAAATGAGGGATATGGAGACGATCAAAAGACCGTTTACCGTTTATTTCGACTTGTGTGTAGACCACATCATATTCCCTTAACGCGCGGTCTAGTACAGCTTTTTCAGTGCCATAATAATTACCTGCATATCGATTGTATTCGACAAATTCCCCTTGAGAGATCTTTTCCTTAAATTCACTCTCTGATACAAAATGGTAATCAACTCCCTCAATATTACCAGGTCGAGGAGGACGTGACGTAGTCGTGAGACATCGAGCTGAATGGGGTATTGCCTTACACAATGCCTTGATCACTGAATCTTTCCCTCCTCCAGAAGGAGAAGAGATAACCACAAGCAGACTCTTATGTTTCATACAGACTAACTTAATTTCTCAAGATACGTAACGAGCTCCTGAGGTAAAGGGCACTCATAACACGCTCGCTCATCTGCGAGTGTGTTAAAACATAATTTTGATGAATGGAGAAACAAACGATTCAAAGGAATATTATTCTTTTTTATATTTCGTTTATGCTCATAAAGTGTATCCCCTACCACAGGATGATTATAAGCATGCATATGTACTCTGATCTGATGCATGCGTCCTGTATGGAGTTTAACCGAAAGCAGGGTATATCGCGCAAACCTTTGTATCACATCAAACTCAGTCATTGCATCTTTTCCACTTCGATCTTCTTTGACATTTCGAAGGGTCATCGTAGTACTCGGTCGTGCAATCATTCTCCCCTCTTTACCTCGATCAATAATAAAAGTAATCGTGTCATGTTCAGCAGACGTAGATCCGTAAACTAGTACGGTATACGTTTTTTCTACTGTACGAGCCTTAAACTGTTCTTTCAAATACTCGAACATTTTTTGTGTTCGCGCAACCACGAGTACTCCAGACGCATCCTTATCAAGACGATGCACAATGCCCGGACGAACCTCTGAGTCACCCACCTGTGCCACTTCAGGGTATTTTGCCACAATCCACGAAGCGAGGGTCACTTTTTCTTTTGCTTCAGTAGGGTGTACGATTAGCCCGGCTGGTTTTTCTACCACCAGATAGTCCTTATCTTCATGGATAATACGTATTTTTTCTAATAATTCCTCAGATTCTTGAACCTCTGCTTGAGTAACTATTTTCACTTCCTCCACGTCATCAACTTCAATCTCATCTCCGGTTTGCACTCGATATGAAGATTTGGCACAAACTACTCCATTAACTACCACAAGACCACGATCAATTAATCGCTGTACATGAGTACGAGTTCCGCATCCATTCTCGGCAAGAAATGCATCAATTCGCTGTTTTTGAAGTTGTTCAGAAACCGTTATAATCATACTAGAATATAGTGTAGGCCTAGATGGACTCGAACCATCGACCCCAACGTTATAAGCGTTGTGCTCTAACCACCTGAGCTATAGGCCCATGTAAATGTATCCATACTAACAAAAAAAGGGGTTAAAATCAAGGACTTGAGTAAAACAAGATTTTGATATATACTTGTCATCATATGACTGATTCCAAACATAAATTCATGGTACAAAAAGCGCAGGAACTCATGAAACTATCGAAAGACCCTATTCATGACCTGTCTCATGTAACACGTGTAGTTGCAAATGTACAAAAAATTGCACCTTCACTAAACCTTTCAAAAGAAGAAACAGACGCAATTGAGCTTGCAGCCTGGTGGCATGATGTTGCCCGAGTGCTCACCAAACAACCCTCATTTGTATGGATGGCATGCATTGATGACGCAGTATCTGCTCTCATGCTCTGTCTCCACAGTATCCGGTATGGTTTCTGGAGACACAGTGGTGGAATTGCAACAAAACTAATACTCTCAAAGACATTTGCCACCGGAGCCGTATTCACCAAACTTCTCCTGTCAAAAAAAGAAAGATTAATGATGCATGTGTTACGGGATGCAGACCAGCTAGATGTGATGAATGCAGAGCGCCTTGCTCTCGTATGCGAGCTCTCAAAAACATCAAAAAAATATTTCTGGGGTCTGCAGTGTCTCATATTCTACAATACACGCCAATCTTCGTTAAAAATGAAAACCCCTGTTGCCAACACATATCTAGCTGAAGCAGTCGATGGAATCTACTACTGGATATGCGAGCGAAGATCTGATCCTTCCTATATAAATTTCTTTGGCCAAACTTGGATCGACAACTCAATAAAAAAATTTACAAGACTTCGTCAAAAATTAAATCCAATAAAAGAAGTGGCATAAGACATAATAAAAAAAAGAAGCGAAAAGCTTCTTTTTTGTTTTGTGAATCACAAAATTAATCATACAGAACTTATCCTGAATTTATCGAGAGAACGAAAAGCTAATTTTAGTTTCACCAAAATTATAAGATAATTAATTAAATTTAATTTGTGATTTTCCATTTTTATTTCACAGTTGTATTATTTCTGTTATCTGTGTTTAAAAAATCTGTGCTAAAAGTTATTCACAGGTAAAAAGAAAAAAAACTTGTTTACTATTCAATAAAATAATAAAACAAAGTATACTTGTATCACAAAGGTCGTTTGTATTTGCAAATAGATTTTTACGTCAATGCTTGTCATGTAAAAACTTTTGCACTACTGTGTTTGCGTGATCACTTGGTGTGCACCATGGTCACATCATCATTAACAAACACACACATCTTAAATTAGAGAGGAGGTGTACAATAAGTATGCCAGCAAAAAGAAAACGCAAGGCAGCAGCTCCAAAAAAGCGCAAAGCAGCTAAAAGAAAGCCAGCTAAACGCAAAGCTGCTCGAAAGCCAGCTAAACGCCGCAAAGCCTCAAAGAAAAGATAGTCTTTTCTAGAGTTAAAACCCTGCACCATATATGGTGCAGGGTTTTTGTATATAAAATTATCTGTTTATTCCAAACCTAGGCTCACTTGGGTTGACAGGCCTCGAGATTCACTCTCCCCAAACACTTTGACAATACCAAACTCACCGTCATACCCAGGACGGATATAGATATTTCCTTTTCTTACCCGATCAATGGCAGTGGCAATCATTTCGCTTGATGCATTCTGTATTTCTTGAAGTCCTGCATGGAGTAAAATAAAAAATTCACTGCCGAATTTTTCAACCAGCGAATTATACTCAGTAATCACTTTTTTTGAAGAAACACCAACCTGGTACACATCTGCAATAATCTCTGGAAGTGGAACAAGAGATTTAAACGGAATACGTTTTGTCTGAAACGCATGCTCTCTCGCTTCATCACTCGTTCGATCAGCAAGTTCGTGCACTCGATATTCCACTCCAATCGTTAACTGTTTCCCACACACCGGGCATACACCTTTTCTTTTTCTCGTTTCTTCAGGATTACAATAGAACTTACAATCTCGATGACCATCATAATGATATTTCCCCTCTTCGGGATAAAATTCAATCGTATACGCAAACTTGTTTGTATCCTGTTCTTCAATAATACGAAATATTTCACTATACGTAGCTTCTTCTGCTGAATTGAATTGTAGAACATTCGCCTCTCGACCCAACTTCTGCAAACTATGTGCATCAGAACTTGAAACAAGCGCAATATTATCAAGATGTGACCACCTCCAATTCATGAGGGGATCACTTGAAAGCCCAGTCTCAATCGCACGAATATATGGTGCGAGGTCTTCGAATGCTTCGTTAATCGAATTATACCCGCCTTTAGAGCCAAAAATTCCAAACCAAGGAGTCCAGGCATGTGCCGGGATCATTTTCATCCGAGGATCGACTTCGAGCATGAGTTCAAGAATCTGTTTTGACGTAAGCCCGATAATTGGTCGACCGTCTGAGCGAATATTGAACCCTCTGGTTTCCAAAACATGATTAAACTTTTCTGCAGACTCCAAATTAGGAGCAAAAACAAGCAAATGAACACGCCGTGTCTGGTCCCCATGCTTTTTAATTGACGCAATCTCAGTGCCAATAATAAATCGCGTCTTACTTTCATGATTTTTGAGCTTATAAATGCCCTCAATATCCGGGATAAGCTCACTCTTCATATGGTCAAACCATTTTGGATGAGTGAAGTCACTAGTAACCATGATATCAACACCACGAACTTCGCAGGCTCTAGCAATTTTGGGCAACTCAAGATCTTTTGAGCAAGCTCGTGAATATTTGGAATGTGCATGCAAGTCGAGGACCTTCTGAATCATAAAATGAAGTATAGTTCTCCCCCTAGTCACAAGTAATAGGAAAATTAGGTAAGAGAAGTGAGATGCAAACAAATAACAAATATCTTGTCTGTCACTTTTTCTCGTTCTTCTAAAATTTGAATGCGAGTAAATTTGACGATCGTATAACCTCGACCAAGTAGCCAATCCTCACGATACCCATCGCGTTCTCCCTCTACTACCTCTTCAACCACTTCTACAATAAGCTTCAACTCAGAACAATAAAAATCCACGCTATATGGCCCCAATGAAACCTGCGACTTGAACTTATACCGCACACTATTTTTTGCAAGTTCCTGCCAAAGTACACAAAATGCGGCAGAAAGAGAAAAAGAGCCTTCGCGATGTTCCAAGGTTTTGTCGTAGAATTGTACTTTTTTCATACCCCTCCAATTATACGTAATATAAATTACTGTATACCCTTTAGACACGTTGTTCAATGATCCGTACAATTACCATCTTCCAGAAGCTCCGCCACCACCAGATGAACCACCGCCAAATCCTCCAAAACCACCACTTGATTTTCCCCCACCTCCACCAAACCCGCCACCGCCAAATCCTCCACCAGTCCATCCACCAGATCGAGGTGGCCAATTTTTCTTCCCCTCCTTGCTTATTTTTTCTGCACTCTCACGAAATTTTCTGAATTGTGGAAGCCGTGAGACAGCCCAATCCACCAACAAACCAAAACCAAAACCAAACACTCCGCCGAGAAGTACAGTATTGGTAATCATACCCACCAGAGCTCCGAGTCCCCCGCCGACAATACCTCCGGCTACAAATGATCTTGAGCGAGAAAGTTGTAAAAATACTTGAGAAAAAACGGTAAATATGATACTTCCTGCAATAATTAAAACAAAAATTGCAGCAAACCAACCCGCGACTCCGTCATCATATGCGGGAGCGATATATTCCCCTTCAACTGCTTGCGTGATAGCGATCGTAGCCTCCTCAATCCCCGTACTAAAATCTCCTGTTTTAAAAGCTGGGATAAGAATAGTGTCAATAATCTGTGAAGTTTCAAAATCGGTAAGCGCACCCTCCAATCCATACCCGACCTCAATTCTCACTTCGCGTTCGTTCGGCGCTACTAATAGCAAGATGCCATTATCTTGTTTTGCTGCGCCAACTCCCCAAAACTCAAACAATCCAATAGCATATTCCTCAATGGTGAAATCTTCCAGTGAAGAAACTGTAGCTACCGCAATCTCACTTGTAGAAGTTACCGCAAGAGCGCTGAGGCGATCAGTAATGCGCGCCTCAACCATAGCATCAATAACCCCTGCATCATCAACTACAAATCCAGTTGGCTGAGGGTAGGTAGGGGCTGTATATGCAGTCTGCACCCATACAAAAGATACTACGATGACAGATGTAATCGCATGCAAAATTCGCCGCATAGAAAATTATGATCCAATATTAAACTCAACTTTTGGAGCTTGATTAGCGCCCTCTGTTGCTTCAAACAATTGTCGTTCCTTATCAAATCCGAATAATGAGACAAAGAAAACACCAGGAATAGCTTTGGCACGAACATTATAGGTGCGGACTACCTCATTGTATCTCATACGCTCAGTTGCAATACGGTTCTCAGTCCCCTCCAGCTGATTCTGCAGGGCCATAAAATTTTCATTAGACTTGAGCACTGGATAATTTTCAGACACCGCGAGCAATCGAGATAATGCGCTTGATAGCTCACCCTGAGCTTGCTGGAACTGTTGAAATAACTGCGGATTAGCCAATACCTCTGGAGTTACGGTTAATTGACCCACTTTTGCTCGAGCTTCTGCAACCCCATTGAACACAGCTTGCTCCTGTTTTGCGATACCCTGTACCGTTGAAACTAAATTAGGAATCAAATCATACCGACGCTGATACTGATTTTCCACCTGTGCCCATGCAGTTGACACATTCTCGTTCAAATTGACAAATGAATTATATGTCCCCACGAGCCACATTACGACGACGAGGAGTATCCCCCCTCCAATAAGCCATGACTTCATAGAATGAAGATAAGAATAAATATGTAATACTTATATATAATACTATACCATACCAATATTTTTTACTAGTTCCTCTGTCGCCACTACACCATTTACACAAAAATTACAGACTCACTAACTACCACACGTTCCCCGGTAACTGGCTGATCAAACTGCAATGCTACTGCCGCAAGCGCAATAGCACCTTTTTTGTATTCTTTCTTCGCTCCATACTTGCTATCCCCTACCAGCGGATGCCCGATATGGGCAAATTGTGAGCGTATTTGGTGTGAACGCCCAGTCCTTAATTCAATTTCAACAAGGGTAGTACCCCCTTTAAATTCAACAACTCGATACGATAATTCAGCTTTTTTTGCATCCCCGTGTGGAGTATCGTACACGGTTACAAAATTCCGCTCAGTATCTTTCAAAAGATAATTAATCAAAATCCCCTCTTTTTTTTCTAATTTACCTTCAACTAACGCATGATATATTTTTCTAACCGTATGTGCTCGAAATTGCTCTGATAATCTCGAAGCCCCCTTACTCGTTTTACCAAAAATGACAATTCCAGCTACCGGCCGATCAAGTCGATGAATCAATCCCAAAAATACAGCCCCTGGTTTCTGATATTTCTCCTTGAGATATGTTTTTACCATATCCATAAGAGAACTATCGCCCGTCTCATCACCCTGCACAGGGACACCAGCATCTTTCCACACCACAATCACATGATTGTCTTCATAAAGAACTTTCATAACTTAGAGAGAGCTCCAACGTGAAAATATTCCGCACGGTAACAATCTTTCTGATTTTGATTCTTCAATCGCAAGTTCACCTTTTTCAAACTTTCCACCAAACTTCTGAAGTAGTTGCTTTAGATTATTTTCATACGCGATTGATGAATAACCTGACGCATACCCATTAATGAGAAAAAATACAGGTGTATCTGATAAAATTTCAGCACATAATTTCAATAATTCAGGCAAATCGTCTTCAATTTTCCACAATTCTTTCTTTGGCCCATGGCCAAAAGCTGGTGGATCAAGAAGAATCCCCTCATACTTATTCCCCCGCTTAATCTCACGCTTTACAAAGGTTCGTGCATCATCAAGAATCCATCGTATTGGCTTGTCTTCCAGCCCCGAAGCTTTCGCATTGTCTTTCCCCCATTGTATAGCGACTTTTGACCCATCTACATGCACCACAGAGGCACCAGCCTGTGCCGCAGCTAGACTCGCCCCTCCAGTATAGCCAAATAAATTTAAAACGCTTACATCTCGTTTTGCTGCTGTAATTTTTTCTCTCATCCAATCCCAATTAGATAGTTGTTCAGGAAATAATCCAGTATGTTTAAAAGAGGTTGGACGAATCCACAATTTCAAATTCCCGAATTCAATCTGCCACTTCTCAGGCATTCCTTTTTTCAAATTCCAATCTCCTTTTTTACCCTCACGATTAAAAGAAGCGTGTGCTTTATTCCACTCTTGGATATTCAAACTCCTCGCCCATAATGCTTGAGGATCTGGTCTTCGAAAAATGACGTTCCCATATCGTTCGAGTTTTTCTCCTTCTCCGCTATCGAGTAATTCATAATCTTTCGACGTTTTTGTAATTGCAAGTGAAATATCGGGCATAATAATATTAATTCAACTCCATTCTAAATTCATATCCAAATTTTTCAAAACCTTTTCGCATGTACCATGCATGTACTTCCTCTCGTCCAGTTCGAGAAGTCGCTAAAATCTTATAACATCCTTTATCACGAGCGACTTTAATTACTTCAGACAGAAGTGCATTCCCCACACCTTTGCTCCGCTGACTCTCAATAACTAACAAATCTTCAAGAAGTGCATACGGCTGCTCATGTAAGTCATTAATAATAAAAAATAGATACACATGCCCGATCTCAACACCTTCGGCTCCAGTCAATGAAATACGAATACCTTGAGAGGATATATCAGTATACGAAGTATGATAGTCAGACATAGTTATTCCAGTGTCAAAATATATTTGTGAATTAAATCACCCAACTTCTGAGGATCGATAGATCCCAAGTCCCGCTCAAAAGACTGAGCAATCACAGGTACAGAAACATGCTCAGTATCTACAATAAGTCGCTCCCAATATTTCTTTTCATAGAATGCTTTCTGCTCAGAAGTAAGCTCTACAGTATTTGAAAATACCATATCTATCTCACGGGGTAAATAGAACTGTACGGTCGAAACCAACTCACTTGTCGAACGAGGTCCTGTCTCTCCATTACTTTCTATAGTATTACCAGCGACAAATACTAATTTTGCTCGTGATCGCTCGATCGCTTCTTTCATACCTTGTGGCAGAAGAGTGGCGACAATGCTCGTGTAGCAACTTCCTGGCCCAATAATAAGTATATCAGCTTCTTCAATTACTCGCATGGCTTCTGGATACATCTGTGGTGCCGGTTCAAGCCAAGCGCGTGTAATGGTAATTGATCTATCCCATATCGGCCGATCAATTGCATCTTCTCCTCTTACAATTACTCCATTTGATAATTCCACACACAAATCACTGAGGGAAAGTGTGGCGGGAAATACATGTCCCGCAGAATCAACCGCGCGCTCAAGTAATTCGATCGGATCGAGAATATTTCCTGAGTAGTGCGTTGTTAGTGCAAAAAATAAATGACCAACCGCAAGTCCATGTAATTTCCCAACATCTTCAACGCGAACATCATAAAACATTCGTTTGAGAAAATCATAGTCATATGCACTCATGGCCAATATCGCTCGCAGAATATCCGCAGGAGGCAAGATACCAAATTCTTTTCTAAATTTACCAGACGATCTACCTGAATCACTCATTCCAATCACTGCTGATATCGAATAGTGATCGAGATAGGGTTTCAATGCTTGAATAGAAATAGCACTTCCATTTCCTCCGCCAATAATTACTACTTTTCTCTTATGATCCATAGTGTTAAAACAATATTTTGTCTAATTTTGCATCTTCCAAATCAAAACATTCCAGAATTGCATGAATATTTTTTTCTCCCCTGACCAACACCACATCCATACCAGCACCACGAGCACCCTCTACCCCAGAAAGCGAATCTTCAATCACAAGACATGTCGATGGTTCAGAGTTCAAATCTTCTGCAACTCGTAAAAATAAATCAGGCGCAGGCTTACCCATATAATCTACCTGATCAATACCTACAATAGTATCAAAATACTCTAATAAGTTATGCTTCTCCAATCTTTCTCTAATTGATGAGGTTGAAGTGTTTGAAGCAATCCCTAGTGCAATTCCTGATTTTTTGAGTTTAATAATCAACGCTTTTACGTCGTCATACACTTTGTTTCCATGCACAATCGTCCCTTCAAAATCAAAAATTACTGCTTTAAATTTTGTATTAAATTGATTCATAAATCAGTGTCATCCGTGTTCTATTGACCTACTCTACCGTAACACTTTTTGCCAAATTCCGTGGCCGATCTACATCCCGACCTAGTGCAACCGCAATTTCATAGGCAAAAATCTGGAGCGGGAGTGTATTAATCAACGGTTGCAATAATTCCATGGTCTCAGGAACATAGATCACATCGTCTGCCAATAATTGTGCAGACTCATCTCCCTCAGTCGCAATCAATAATAGCCGTGCTCCCCGGGCGCGAACCTCTTCTACGTTACTCCGCATTTTTTCATACAATTGATCCTTGGTCATAATCGCCAAAACTGGAAAATCTTTTGAAAGAAGCGCGATCGGACCATGCTTCATCTCTCCCCCCGGATACCCTTCACTATGAATATATGCGATTTCTTTAAGCTTGAGCGATCCTTCCAGAGCTATAGGGTAATTGATCCCTCGACCAAGGAAATACATATTCTTGTAATCCTTATACTGGAGTGCAAACTGTTTGATTTTTTCACGTTCATTCAATACTTGGTTCATTTTCCGTGGTACTTCAAGCAACGCTTTAAGTATTCGTTGACCCGTAGCCGGGGTAAGCCGTTTCAGTCGACCAAACTGAAGCGCGTAGAGAGTAAGTATCGCAACCATATTCGTATATGCTTTGGTCGAAGCAACAGCAAGCTCAGGACCTGCATGGATATACGTTCCCCCATCTGTCTCTCTTGCAATAGTTGATCCGACCACATTCACAATTCCACGAACAAACGCACCTTTTCGTTTTGCTTCCCGAAGCGCCGCAAGCGTGTCTGCTGTTTCTCCAGATTGTGAAATACCAAACACCAATGTTTCATTATCAATAATCGGATCTCGATACCGAAATTCGCTTGCAACATCAACCTCCGTCGGAATACCTGCAAGGCGTTCAAAGGCATACTTCCCCACCTGACCTGCATACGAAGCAGTACCACACGCGATAAGGATGATACGCTTGATACTACGCATCTCCGCGTCAGTCATATTGAGCCCGCCAAGCTTTGCAGTACCTTCAGTTATATCATACCGTCCACGAATCGCGTCTTCAAAAACCGTTGGCTGATCAAAAATCTCTTTAATCATAAAATGTGGATACCCGCTCGTCTGAGCTTCAGCTTCGCTCCACTCAATCGTCGTCACCTCTTTGTCAACATGCGCATGGGTTCGAGAAAATGTTTCAAATGAATTCGAAGTAATGACTGCGAGTTCCCCATCATCAAGAAAAACCATCTGCGAGGTATAGGGTAATATTGGTGTCGCATCACTTGCAACAAAATGTTCTCCCTCACCGACACCGATTACCAGCGGACTACCCATGCGAGCAGCAACAATCATATCCGGATGATCCGCATGAATCGCGACCAATCCATAAGTCCCACGTACATGTGTGAGCGCTGTCTCAACAGCCGTGGTGAGATTTCCCGAATAGAATGAACCAATCAAATGGGCTAATACTTCAGTATCAGTTTCAGATACAAAATCAAAACCTTTTTTTTGAAGTTCATCTTTCAATTCACGATAATTTTCAATAATGCCGTTATGACAAATAGCCAGTTTACCACCCAAAGAAACATGAGGATGCGCATTTTCTTCAGTCACTCCCCCATGTGTCGCCCATCTCGTGTGTGCAATACCCAAAATGCTGGTTAAATCATAATCCTTTACCTTTTGTGCAAGGTTCTCAATTTTACCAACTGAACGAACTCTGGTAATTACAGTATCAGTATTTTCGTTTTGAGTTTTGAGTTTTGAGTTTTGACTTTGCAGGACTGCAAGTCCTGCACTATCATACCCTCGATATTCGAGACGACGCAGTCCCTGAATAAGGACAGGTAACACTTCCCGCTTTCCAATATACCCGACAATACCGCACATATCAGAAGATATTAAGAAATAATTCCGTACTTTTTACCCAGTTTTATAAATGCAGAAACCAGGATATCAATCTGCTCTTTCGTATGAATCGCAGAAATCTGTACTCGAATCCGGGCTTTCCCCATCGGAACGACCGGATAGCTGAATCCAATTACATAAATCCCCTCATCCATCATGTCACGTGCCATGTCACTCGCAACTTTACCGTCTCCCAACATGATTGGCACAATCGGGTGTACTGATTCAGAAACCGTAAACCCACCTTGTGTCATTTGTTCGCGGAAGTAGCGTGTATTCTCCCATAATTTTTCTCGTAATTCAGGATGATTCTCAATATATTCAAGTACAAACATGGTAGTCGATGCAACAACCAGAGGTAATGTGTTGGTAAAAAGAGTGGTCCGTGCACGCTGATGCAATAATCCAATCACTTCTGTCGATCCAGCAATAACCCCACCATTTGCTCCACCAAGCGCTTTGCCGAACGTAGTCGTGATGATATCAACCCGATCTAATACTCCGCATGCCTCAACAGCTCCTCGCCCAGTATCACCCATGAATCCAGTAGCATGTGAATCATCGACTACGACAAATGCATTATATCTTTCTGCTAGATCACATACTTCCTTGAGTGGTGCAATGTGGCCATCCATACTAAACACCCCATCAGTCACAACACAACGCAATCGCTTACTTTGTGTTGCCTTGAGCTGTTCCTCAAGATCAACCATATCCATATGCTTGTATACATGTCGCTCAGCTTTACAGAGACGGACACCATCAATAATACTTGCATGATTCAGTTCATCAGAAATAATTGCATCTTGATCAGTAAGTAATGTCGCAAATACTGCTTCATTCGCATCCCAGCACGAGGTAAAAACAATCGCCGATTCTTTGTGTAAAAATTCAGCACATTTTTTTTCCAAATCAATATGCACCTGATGAGTTCCGCAGATAAAGCGGACCGACGACATTCCATATCCGTATTTTTCAAGCGCATCTTTCCCTGCATCGACTAATTCTTGACGACCAGCAAGACCAAGATAATTGTTTGCACAAAAATTAATCAGAGTTTTCCCATCAGCTTCAATCACTGCACCTTGTCGGGTCGTAATTATACGCTGTTTTTTGGTCAGACCATTAGCTACAATCTCATCAAGTATACCTTGTGCAACAGTAGTAAGTAACTGATTCATATAGATTAGTGTTGGATATCAAATAATAATTTCGGGTATTGCTTCATCCGCTCTTCCATGAGCTCAGGTGTATATTCGGAAAATTTGATAATAGTACCCGTACCTTCTTTGAGGACAGTTTTCCATATCGCCTCTTGAATACCATTAGTTTTATCAGAAAGTACTCGTTGTGCAATCTGCCAGGTTTTGAAAATCTGACGACCAATGACATTATGGAGAGTAAAACCTTTGACTACCATACGAGAAAAATGTGGAATCATAAAATCACCGTCTTTAATACCAAAGAGGATAATATGACCTCCGTATCGTGTTGCCTCAATGCAATTATTGACCGAAGAATTAAATCCAGCCATTTCAAGACTCACGTCCACTCCTTTTCCATACGTCAATTTCTTGATTTGTTCAATAACATCAACATCAATATCGTAACTATTCTTTTTCTGTGCCTTGATGTCGATCAAAATAGTCTCATGTGCACCAAGTTCTTTTGCAATATTCAAATTATCCTGATTCGTATCAATCGCAATTACTTTTGCGGCGCCAAAATGTCGTGCCAAAAGTACAGCAAACATACCGATCTGTCCGCAACCAAAAATGGCAACTCGGCTACCACGCATATCGACCTTGGTAAGTGCATGTACTGCATTGCCAAATGGATCATAAATCGCGCAAATTTCCGGGCGCACCCGATTAAAATCTACTGCCCATAAATTTTTGACAGGAATTTTTACATATTCGGCAAAAATTCCATCAATACTGATTCCCAAAATTGCCTGATCCTGGCACACCTCTTCTTCCCCCAGTCGACATTGATAACATTTTCCGCACGTTACATGAGAATCTCCAGAAACCATACTCCCGACTCGAATATCATATGCAGTTGTTTCAACGAGTGACCCTACTTCAACCACTTCCCCCACAAATTCATGTCCGAGAACCCGCAAAGTTTTACCTTCTCTCTCAAGAGCTCCTTTAAACATCTCGGTAAAAGCACTCCTGGTCCAGATTCCCCGATCAGACCCGCACACACCAGCATACTGAACCTTAACAATCACTGATAGTGCGTCACGAACATCTTTTTTTTCATCAAGTGTTGGCCGATGTATCTGTCTCTTAAAAAATCCTCGAGAATTTTCCCATCCTTCCTGTGCCAAATCGATAGTCAATGCATTGATAGTATTCATAGACATAAAAAATTATAGACTCCGAGCAGTTTGTAAATCATCCGCGGTATTTATCCCAATAGCTTCTTTCGGCTCAATCGAGATGGAGGAAATTTTTTCCCCTTCTTCAATCCCCATACCGATAAGATCAGTCAGATAGTATTCTTTTTGCGCATTATCACTCCTCAATTTTTTCAAACTTTCCCATAACCACTCTGTATTAAAACAAAAGAATGAAGGATTAAGTTCTAAAATTCCTAACTCAGATTCAGTAGCATCCTTTTTTTCGACAATCTTTTCAATATGTCCGTCTACATCGCGACGAACCACTCGACCAAAATTATAAAATGGCTGGTACACACCTTTGAAATGCGGAACCATGAAAGTCAAAAGGGTGATTGTATTATCACGCTCCAAATGTCGAGAAACCAAACGAGTAATTGATTCAGTAGAAACAAACGGCATATCTCCATACAAGACAACCACATGATCTACACGCCCCTTGAGAAGAGGTTCGGTAACAGACACTGCATGCCCAGTGCCTAGTTGTTCGTGCTGAACTACATATTCTGCCCGATCTTTCAGCCAATCCTGCACCATCGTGTGTTTTGGGGACACGACAATCAGTGGCTTATGTGCCAATCCCAAAGCCTCTGCATGCTCTACTACATGCTCAATCAGCGGCTTGCCATGGAGTTCATGCATAACCTTGGGTAAAGTACTGTTCATTCGTTTGCCATCACCGGCAGCCAATATTATCACTCCAACGTTATCCAATTTTTTGTCCGATATACTCATATATTTCTGTAAGTGTTTTGAAATAGGGTAATTTACTTTGTATATATTCTTCTTCACTGATTGATTCTGATTGTTTGAGCACCACGTGTAATTTCGAAAATTTATTTTTGATAAGTAGACTCTCACCTACCTTATCATTGATAAACCACATTTCATCTTCCTTCTCACCCACATCAATAAGTTCTTGAATAATATGTTCTTTGCTATCAGCAACCATAAACATTCGGTCAAAATACTCTGAAACTCCCGAGCCTTTTACTTTCAATTCTTGAAAACTTGCATCCCCGAGACTCAGAAGAACCATAGGTAATCCACTTTCCTTGAGTTTAGAAATAAACTCTACGGTATCAGGAAACAAAAACTCACGCAAACGTTCCCCAGTAGTTTCTTTCAAAGCGGCGAGTACCGTATCTTTTGAATACCCTCGGAGAGAAAGAAGTTCAGCGTGACGGTCATTGGAATAACTAAACAAATCATTCTTTTTCTGCGCTTCGGCATAGGTCTCGTAATAATCATTCTCGGAAACTCCAGCCAAAAGAAGTGTTCGAAGACGTGTCTGTTTGAATGCATGGGTATTAAAAATTGTATCATCAAAATCAATAATAAACATATGTCTAAATACTATCCCACAAGGTATCAAAAATATGTTTTTGAGTCTGATAGACCCCCTCATTCTGGATCACTACCCCAACAGGCTGATCTTTGGCATCAAGAGAAATAAATGCTGTTTTTCCTGGATAGATAATAATATACGTAGATAGTCGTTCGCGCGCAGGAAGCCATTTTCGCTGATCGAGCCCACGCAATTCTCCACCATCCCCCAGTGCGATGGCTTTCACTGAAATCCCCTTTGCAATACGCACATCACTAAATGTTGGAAATTCTTCATACAAAAATTCACGCACACTCTCCGTTGAATAAATGCGATACATTTTTTCCTCACTATACTCACAGGTCAAAAGCACATCCTCAAGAACCGTATTGAGTTCACGCGCAGATACATACTGAGCAACCGGTCGTTCTCCACCCTTATGATGGAGCGCCATAAATTCTGGTAGACTACGTTCAACCTCTCGTTCAAGACGTTCGGTTTCAAACTTTTTCTCACGAACCAAGGATAGAAGTCGATCAGGATGTTCTGCAACAAAATATTGCTTGGTATCTTTATGATAAAAAGTAACCAACCCCTTATCCTCAAGCCATTTGAGCGCATCATAGGTACTACCCCTGTTTAACCCGCTATGAAGAGCAATAGAACGTACTGAGCTAGGGCCCAAAGACAGCAAAGACTGATAGATCTGTGCTACTTTGTCAGACATTCCTAATTTTTTAAATATTTCAATATTCATAAAGACAATAGATTTAGCATAATTTATTATAAAAAACTTGTCAACTTTCTACCGACAAATATGTGCATATATTGTGAATGAAAACAAAAAACAGCTTTATTTAGCTGTTTTTACCCTATTCTTAACTGTTAAGCAACCGTCACATCCTTACACAAATACACATCCTGAATCGCGTTCAATATCTCAACACCCTCTTTGAGTGGTTTCTCAAATGCTTTGCGACCAAGAATTAACCCCATCCCCCCAGCGCGCTTATTGATCACCGCCATACGTACAGCTTCTGCCAAATCTGCGGCTCCATTACTCTCTCCGCCAGAATTAATAAGCCCGATTCTACCCATATAACAATTGGCAACTTGATACCGAACAAGATCAATAGGATGATCACTTGAGAGTTCAGTATACATTCGCTCATCATACTTGCCATACATACTTTTTCCTTTGTTAAGCGCCTTATACGCGCCATTGAGTGTAGGAAACTTCTGTTTGATAATATCAGCCCCAATAGTTGCGCCCAGATAATTGGCCTGGCCAGTCAAATCAGCCGAAGAATGGTAATCTACTTTGCCAACTTTAAATCCAGGATTTCGCACATAGCACCAGAGGACGGTAAACATTCCTTTTTCATGTGCGAGAGCAAATGCTTCAGACACTTCAGTAATCTGACGCTTTGACTCAGGAGAACCAAAATAAATTGTCGCTCCTACACCACGCGCACCCATCTCATACGCCTTTTTCACAGTTGTAAACATGGTTTGGTCATAATCATTGGGAAAACGAAAAAGATCATTGTGATTAAGTTTTACAATAAATGGAATTCGATGCGCGTATTTCTTACTCAGAATTGCAAGTGTCCCGTACGAAGAAGCGACCGCATTACATCCACCCTCAATCGCGAGTGTGACAATGTTTTCGGGATCAAAATAACCAGGATTTGCAGCAAATCTAGCTCCTGCGGTGTGTTCAATGCCCTGATCTACAGGCAAAATAGATAGGTATCCTGTTTTTCTCAGTCGTCCACTCGCCCGCAACCTAATAAGATTATGTATTACCCGAGGGTGTCGATCAGAAATAGAAAAAATTTTAGGAAAAAAATTCTTTGAAGGAAGAAATAATTTTTCTTTTGGGATTTTTGGGGTGGAAAAATGTAGGATACTTTCAGCCTCACCACCCAATAATTCCGAAATACGCGTGATATCAAGCATAAAAAATGATAGTACATATATACTATCATTTTTTGAGTCTGACACAAAATAATTATTCTACTTTCTTTACCTGCTGCATCTTTTCTTTATAATGTTCTTCTATTTCTTTTTTAATTTGAGGCCATTGCGGAATCCATTCCACCCCATTTCCCATAGGCTTTATGTCTCGATCATTGGTTATTTCTATCCGCATACAAAAACCTGCCTTATTGGAACCAAGATGTAAAAATTGTTTCTGTGCATCCGATAGATTTCTTAAATACTCATCAGAAAAATACGGCCACGAGTACTGTCCATCACGTATAGGACGTAGTTCAGTTCCATGCGGAGCTTTAATATACGGTCTACTATGAATATTAAAACGATATACCCCAGGAGCCCAATTCTTCGTATTAACTTCAAACCAATTAGGAAAACGAGTACTTTGAGAAAGGTTAACAGCCTCAATACCTGATATCCGCCAACCTGCCTGCATCTTTTCCAATTCCGCACGCGCCCGATCTCTCAACACTCTTTCATCATCATTATCAGTAGGACTATCTGGAGTAGTCCCAATCCAGAGCTGTGCTTCTGGTACACCCAAAAGGTCAGTATGAAGAAGAAATAAATCTTTATCTTGTATCTTAATAAATTCTTCCATACCAATACAGAGTGAAAAACTAAATGCCTTCCTCTACACGAGCTACTGCGTGCATCCACATTTCTTCAAGTTCGTATTCAAGTTCAAGATCTTCTGAATGATCGGCAAACCACTGTTCAAATGCTACCTTCAACTCAGGAACATCTGAAGCATTTTCCAGTGCGTCTTCGAGAAGAGCGTACTTTTCTTCATGTGATCTTGCAAGTGTACCTTCAATTTCTTCAAACGTCTCACGCACGTGATCGAGAATCGCTGTTTTAACCAGATCGTACTGTTCTTGTGACATAGATATTTTTTAGATGAACAAAGCAGGTCACAATATATCACATTGTCCGAACTTTGCAAGAGCCTAATAATTGTGGATAATAATTAAAAAAATTAAATAACATATGACAAGTAATAAACAAAATTCCTCCCCCTAGCAGGGGGAGGTGAGGTGGGGGTCTACCTATCTTGATTCTCCACAATCGTTTGCACATTATAATCCATCATTTCAATATATCCTACCCTCTCCTGAGAACCCTCTGGATCGAGCGTTGCAATCGTAAGATTAGTATCTTTTGCAAAAGTTTCAAACGAGCTTGGCGAAAGTTGTGGTTCCAGATATAGTGTGCGAACATTGTGTTCGTCAATTCCCTGCTTCAATTGTATAAGATACTGTGGCGATGGCTCTCGACCTGGAAAAGGTTCAAATGTTGCAACCACCGTAAGACCAAAATGATCAGCAAAATACATAAAAGAATCGTGGAACGTAATAATATTTTTATTTCTCACTTGAGCCATCTTCTGTTGCCATTCAAAATCTTTCTTCTTAAGTTCCTCTTTAAACCTCTCTGCTCGAATGTTGAAATCTACTGCATGCTCTGGGGCACGTAGTGATAATTCTTCTACAATCGTATCGACCATACTAAGAGCATTCGTGGGGTCCATCCAATAATGTGGGTCAAAAGAACCGCTGTCATGCTCATCACTATCAGTAGCAGCTCTCAGTTGAATATTTTTATCCATCCCCACAAACACGACAGTATCGACAGGGTTCTCTAGAAATAAAAACCAATTATCAAGACCATGTCCAATTTCAAAAATAACTGATACCCCCTGCAATTGCTTCATAGTAGAAGCAGTCGGTTCAAACGTATGAGGGCTGGCCCCCGGCGGAAGTATAAGAACAGTATCAACATCATCGCCGGCTATAGTTCGGACCAAATCATACAGAGGAGGAATAGTTGCAGCCACCTTTAGCTTATCCGGCGTAGCAACTGTGCAACCAGCACCAGTGAGTAACAAGGCGATACTCAAAACTAAAAAAATACGTACCCTACTCATATAATTAAAAGATTAGATAGTTATCCGACTAAGTCATCATAATGCAAATGATTTTCAATTGCAAATAAATTACTGTGGACAAATACTTGATTTATCTCCATATTCTGGTATACTGACACATACTATGAAACAAAATTGGCTGCTTACAAAATTGGTAGAAAACGGCTACAAAGCGACAACACCTCGTCGAGTGATCACCGAATATTTGGCAAAACAGGAAGGATTATTCTGTCCACTCACGATAGCAAAAAAACTTCGAACAATTGATAAGGTCTCGATTTATCGTACGCTTGAATCTCTCAAAGACTTAGGATTGATCAACCCAGTCATCAATATCGACGGACAACAATTCTACGAAAAAAATGATGAATCAAACCATCACCACCACGTAATCTGCACACGATGCAAAAAAACCAAATGTATCGACTGTGACCATATTGCATTTCCCAAAGTCCAAGGTTTTTCAGATGTAAAACATTCGATGATTTTAACCGGTCTCTGCACCGTATGCAAAAAAAAGAAATGAAAAAGACATATATCGAAGTAAAAGGAGTCACCCATCGCTACAATCAAGTAGTCGTGCTTGATGATGTATCATGTGCGATAGAAAAGGGATCAATCACCGCAATTATCGGACCAAACGGCTCGGGCAAAACAACCTTGATCAAAGCTATTATCGGACTTCTCGCACCAAACAAAGGAACCATCACGATTGCAGGCAAAAGCCCAGCTCTCGCTCGGACGACGATCGGTTATGTGCCACAGCAATTAGAATTTGATAGATCTCTCCCTATTACCGTTGAAGAGTTCTTAAAAGTCTACCAATGCAAAGGTCAAGATCATCGGTATAAAAACATCATGAGTGTATTAGAAGAAGTAGGTCTGGAGCATGAAGTGCATCAAAAACTAGGCACCCTCTCGGGTGGACAATTTCAACGCGCCTTAATTGCACGCGCAATTTTTCATGAAAAAAATATTCTGGTACTTGACGAACCTTCTGCTGGAATTGATATTGAGGGAGAAGAAACTCTCTACCACCTGATTGAAAAATTAAACCAGAAACACAAGACAACCTGTATTATTATCTCCCACGATATTTCAATCGTACATCGATTTGCAGATAATGTGATTTGTTTGAACAAACGAAAAATTTGTCAGGGGATCCCATCAACCGCTATTACACCCGAAGTTTTAAAAGAATTATACGGTACTGAAGCTGGGGTCTACCACCATCATCACTAATACAGTATGTTAGATATTCTTACCTATCCATTCATGCAGAGGGCATTACTCTCAGGAGTAATCATCTCGCTCGTTTTGGGTTGGCTCGGGACATTCATCGTATCTCGAAAAATGAGCTTTATCGGGGACGGGATCGCACATGCATCACTCGGCGGTATCGCGCTTGCACTGCTCGTCGGATGGGCGCCCCTTCCAACTGCGCTTGTATTCGGAGTAATCCTAGCATTGATACTTTTTTTTCTTGAACGAAAAACTAATGTGAGCCAGGACATGGCAATCGGGCTCATGTTCACGACCTCAATGGCGATCGGAATTATACTCATGCATTTCCATAATGGATACCAGCCAGAACTCGTAAGCTATCTCTTTGGTAATATTCTCGCGATCAACACGACTGATGTCTGGATCATCGGGGCAATTGGACTGGGAGTCCTCACATTACTTTCAATCTTCAACCGACAACTTACCTTCATCACATTTGATAAAGACGGGGCATATCTCTCAGGAATTTCTCCTGCACGCTATGACCTTGCCCTGTACATCATCGCTGCACTCGCCATAATTGCAAGTGTAAAACTGGTAGGAATCATCCTGGTGAGTGCGCTCATCATCACACCAAGCGCAGCAGCAAAACTCATCGCACCATCATTCTTTTCATTTCAAAAAATCGCCATGAGTATTGCTTTTTTCATGACGGTAGCCGGTCTTGTTCTTTCGTATTATCTCGACCTTCCTTCAGGAGCTCTCATTATTCTTGTTGGCTCTGCAATTTTTATATTGTTCACCATGTTGCAAAAATTTATCAGATTTAAGTTGTAGTTTTGAGTTTTGAAATTTTAGTTTTGAATTTGAAATATGTTCATCAATAATCTCAATCCAATACTCCTAGAATTCGGACCATTCACCATTCGCTGGTATGGAGTAATGCTTGGGGTTGGCGTACTAGCATGTCTTATCGTCTATTACTGGCTAGCCAAAAAAGACAAAGAAAAACTAAACACCGTGTACGACTTGTCAGTCTGGTTGATTGTCGGGGGACTTATTGGAGCACGTTTAGGGCACATCATGTTCTACAATTTACCCTATTTTTTAGCTCATCCCAGCGAAATAATATTTATCAATCACGGTGGACTTTCCAGTCATGGACTCACGATTGGACTACTCGCAACCGCTTGGCTATATCAAAAAATAAAGAAAATAGACCTGAGAAATTATCTTGATCTCATGGTCGTGCCTATTCCCCTTCTCGCCGGATGTATTCGCATCGGAAATTTTTTTAACTCAGAGATTATTGGAAAAATAACTGATGTTCCGTGGGGTGTATATTTTGCTCAAGTTGATGGAGTGGACCATCTACCTATTTTTCGCCACCCACAACAACTATACGAAGCTCTTACCTGCTTTGCAATTTTTTTATTCATACTTTTCATCTATAAAAAAATTCAACCAAGCAAAAAACAACTATTCACCTTTTTTATATTTCTCTTCTCCTATTTCACGACAAGGTTTTTATTGGAATTTACCAAAGAGCCTTTGAACTCCTTTGACTCTTTTCTTTCAACCGGTCAACTCCTCAGTATTCCCTTTATTATGTGGAGTGCATGGTGGCTTTTGAAAAAATTAAAAGTAAAAAAATAAATCCGCTTCATAGCGGATTTTTTATAAGAAGGAGACAGCGGGCTCGAGGTAGCAATGCAACAGATCGCCAACCAAGAACCCACTAACAGGACGAACAGCTTCACGGAGCACCAACAAGCTCACCGAGTGCGCTGTGGAGCTCACTCGGCGTCTCATCAGGCACCACTCCAACACGCGCCTCGAAGTGGAAAGGACACCTAGTCAGAGGGTACGTGCGCTTCTGGCCGTACCAGTTGGCAGCACCACACTCGCTACCTTCTGGCCCACTGCTGCGAGGGCAGGCTTCCGGGGCGACGAAAATGCGATCGAAACCCTCAGGACGCAGAAGCACCACTTTTATGGAGAGTGCCGTAACTGCCGGATGGGTTTTCTGACCGTGACAGGAAATGAACACAACTCGCTCGGACATACAATCACACACCTTTGTCTGAATGAACAGACGTGAAGTTGATATGCAGAGCCTAACACAATTTTTCCCATAACGTCAAACAAAAAATCCGCGTTGAGCGGAAAATTTTGGCAAACAAAAAACTGAGTACAGAATCTAGGCGCCGACCTACTCTCGCCTTGCGACTACCATTGGCGCTGAAGGGCTTAACTGCCGTGTTCGGGATGAGAACGGGTGGACCCCCTTCGCAAAAAGCACCTAGATTCTATACTCAGTCTATATTGTAAAGTAACAAAGTTGTTGCAAGCAAGCATTCTTCATAAACACAACTCTGTGTTTCTGTAGTGCTCGATATATTAGTACGCCTTGGCTATTCACCTAGCGCCTATCAACGTCATAGTCTCTGACGAATCTCAAACGAATATTAATCTTAAGAATAGCTTCGCGCTTAGATGCTTTCAGCGCTTATCTATGCCGAACTTAGCTACCCAGCAATGCGTGGCGCACAACTGGCACACCAGAGGTTCGTTCTTTCCGGTCCTCTCGTACTAGGAAAGAGTTCTCTCAATATTCAGCGCCCACAGTAGATAGGAGACCGAACTGTCTCACGACGTTCTGAACCCAGCTCGCGTACCGCTTTAATTGGCGAACAGCCAAACCCTTGGGACCTTCTCCAGCCCCAGGATGCGATGAGCCGACATCGTACATGATTCCATACTTTCGTATGGGGTAGACTATATCTTCTTCTTGTCCTGGATCGTAGCTATTTCTACTCACTGTAGAAACGTGCATAATCTCAGTTTGACTTGATCAAGAGTCGGCGTATTACCTGTGACATATAGTCACAAGTCTCCCCTTTCGGGTCAGTCGTTACGGGGTCATCCCGACGTATTGTCGGGAGACTTCCCACGGTATTGCCGGGTGACTTTTGTCACTGACGGTTTCACCGTTATAAGCCGATATTTATTCTCACTATCTAATTTAATAATTTCGACGAAAAAATTTGGGAAAACAATCGCTTGTTATGCACCCCGATATGTTTAGGTGCCAAACCGCGCCGTCGCTATGGACGCTTGGGCGCGATCAGCCTGTTATCCCCAGAGTAGCTTTTATCCGTTGAGCTTCCACCATCCTATATTGAATGGTCGGATCACTAACTTCCACTTTCGTGACTGCTCGGGTGGTAGCCCTTGCAGTAAAGCCGACTTTTGCGTTTGCACGTCCAGTCCGATTTCCATCCGGACTAAGTCGACCTTTGTAAACGCCTCCGTTATGATTTGGGAGGCAACCGCCCCAGTTAAACTACCCACCAGACACTGTCTCCCACACCCGATTCAGGGCATAAGATTAGGGACATCGCATTACAAGGGTGGTATCTCACTGACGCCCGAAGGCTCCCACCTATGCTGAACAAGTAAAACAATGTACCAATGTCAAGTTGTAGTAAAGCTTCATGGGGTCTTTTCGTCTAACTGCGGGTACGTCGCATCTTCACGACACTTGCATTTTCGCCGAGGACATGGTCAAGACAGTCTCCACATCGTTATGCCATTCGTGCGGGTCGGAACTCACCCGACAAGGAATTTCGCTACCTTAGGACGGTTATAGTTACCGCCGGCGTTCATCAGCGCTTCGGCTCAAGGCTTCGCATTGCTGCTAACCCCTCCCCTTAACGTTCTGACACTGGCCAGGCATCACCCCCTATACATCCTCTTACGAGTTCGCAGGGAGCTGTGTTTTTGATAAACAGTCGCATGGAGTCTTTTGTTGACCTGCTCTTACGAGCAGGAGGCCTTATCCCGAAGTTACGGCCGCTTTTTTGCCTAGTTCCTTAACCATGTTTCTCTCGTTCGCCTTGGTCTTCTCGACCTACACACCTGTGTCGGTTTACGGTACAGTTTGATATTGCCTAACGTTGTGCTACTTTTCTAGGCACCCTTCAAGCTTGAATTGACCTTGCCCGGAGGCTCAGTCTTTCCCTTGCGGGACGTACATTACCTGAATACGCTCAAACCGTATAAGATGCGCATAGCGCAACAAACAATACCAAGTGCAGGAATATTAACCTGCTCTTCCATCGGCTACGCCTCCTTGCGAAGGCCTCACCTTAGGATTGACTAACCCAGGGACGATTCTCGTGGCCCTGGAAACCTTGTGTTTTCGGCGTGAAGGACTCTCACCTTCATTATTGCTACTTGTGCCTGCATTCTCTCTTCTGAACGCTCCACCAAACCTCGCGGTTCAGCTTCGCAGCTGTTCAGAATGCTCCTCTACCACTAGACTAGCGTAAACGCTAGTATAATCCGCAGTTTCGGTATAACACTTAGCCCCGGTACATTTTCGGCGCGGAGACTCTTGACCAGTGAGCTATTACGCTTTCTTTAAAAGATGGCTGCTTCTAAGCCAACTTCCTGGTTGTTTGAGAATCAACACCACCTTTTACACTTAGTGTTAATTTAGGGACCTTAAATGGCGGTCTGGGCTGTTTCCCTTTAGACTATGAAGCTTAGCCCCCACAGTCTGACTTGTGTATTCTTATAACTTTGGCATTCGGAGTTTGATTGAGATTAGTACGGTAAACCGCCTAAGAATCATCCAGTGCTCTACCACCAAAGCAAACATACACAGCTAGCCCTAAAGCTATTTCGAGGAGAACCAGCTATTACCGAGTTCGATAAGAATTTCTCTCCTATCCACAGATCATCCCCATGTGTTGCACAGCATGTGGGTTCGGTCCTCCCTTCGACTCTCGTCGAAGTTCAACCTGTCCATGGATTGCTCACCCGGCTTCGGGTCTACTGTATGCGACTTAACGCCCGTTAAGACTCGCTTTCGCTACGCCTCCAGACAGTTTGACGTGTCCTTAAGCTCGCCACACACAGTAACTCGCAGGCTCATTCTTCAATAGGAACGCTGTTACCCATATATCAAAAAGATATAGGGCTCCAACTCATTGTAAGCGCACGGTTTCAGGATCTATTTCACCGCCCTTCCGGGCTACTTTTCACCTTTCCCTCGCGGTACTGGTTCACTATCGATCACTGTTAATATTTAGTCTTATCGCATAGTCGCGACAGATTCAGACGGAATTTCACGTGTTCCGCCCTACTCAGGAATACAACACCACGTAGATTGCTATATTTCGCATACGGGACTATCACCCGCTATGGTTCTCCTTTCCAGGAGTATTCTGCTATATATAATCTAGTCGTAGCCGACATCACAGGTAGTCGACGCTGTATCCTACTACACCACATAGACAACGGCCTGTCCTTTAATCTACCGCGAATCTAGAATTCTTTCGAACACTATATTCATCGATAAAAACATCATATGTGGTTTGGACTGTTCCCCGTTCGCTCGCCACTACTAGGGGAATCATAACTTCTCTCACCTTCCTTATTCTACATCCGGAGATATAGGAATAAAGAAGGAAAAAAGAAGTCTTTTTGTTATTTTCTATTCCTCTGGTTACTGAGATGTTTCACTTCACCAGGTCTTCTCTATGCACCTATTTTATTCAGTACATAGTACTCGACTATTAATCGAGTGGGTTCCCCCATTCGGAAATTCCCGGGTCAAAGGTTGCTTGGGACCTCACCGAGACTTATCGCACCCTGCAACGTCCTTCATCGTAAACAGTGTCAAGGCATTCACCGTGCGCTCTTAGTGCACTACAGAAACACGCAATTGTGTTTCATGTATATTCAAAGATGCTAACTTACAATTAGATTGCGTATCTCAACCGTAGCCGAGACATACGCAATTTGCTTTATTACTTTCATTGGTTAAATTGTGAACGATCACTTATCGCGAGTACCTTTCGGCGCGCAGTCTATGCAATAGTGTTTATTGTGCAGACTGCGATCTAAAAGTGTGAATGATTTTTTTGATAAAAAAAGAACCGCTACAAGCGGTCCTAAACATTGGCATGTTTATATCCGCCTGGATACTCAGAGTAACAACGAGTTGTATCTTGTGTACACCATGTGTTCAGGATGTAGAAGTACGTATGTTGTGTTACCCAGAGGTCCAAACTGAATTGCGTGTGTTTTTGGACATGGTCCGAAGATTCTTCGGGACTTGTTCACGCTCGCACATAGTACAGTTTTTTATATCCCCTGTCAAGCTTTATCTGTGTGGATAAAAACGCACGGTCGTAGAACCTCCATGAGAGTCCAAAAAAAAGGCTTCAATCAGCGGATTTTGACTCAGTTCTTCTTCGATAATCCCTGCCAAAACCCCTTCCCCAACCCCATGTACAATGCGACAAAAATCGCACTTATTCACAACTAGTCTATTCAGTTCAAAATTTAATTTTTCTCGCACTTCACTAGCCTGAAAACCATGCAGATCAATCACGGGAATATTTTGTAAGTGTTCAAAGAATTGTGTGTCGATGCGAGACATGTTACAAAATCAAAAGTTACTGTAATTCAAAACTCAAATGTCAAAACGCAAAACCAAAATTCAAATCTTAAAACTTTTAGTTTCAGTTTTGAGCTTTGAGTTTTTACTTTTGAGTTTAATATATGTCTACTGAAAACCATTGTAAAAATGATTTACATGAGACAGTTGGGGACTCCGGCGCGAACGCTGGAATCCCCACCCCCCATCATGCGCGTAGTCGCGCAGACCTGATTACTCGAGACCGGCGCTTTCCGGTCTGTAGTGAATCGCGATGGCTTCGCTTATGAATTCCTCGTAGAGGTTTTCACTGCGTACACCACCGTCTTTTTCATCGACGGCTTCGACGTCAACAAGCTGAGTCCTGATCTTCGCCATCCCGATACGTTCAGGAATGCGAATGGTGCCCATGAGCTTGAGGACTAGTCCACGTTCAGACAGAACCAAACCGGCTTCTTTTCCGGAAGTGCCGTCCTCCTCGACGACAGTGAATATCACCGTGGTCTGGTTGAGACTATCCCACATGGGGTCAGCCTTGAAGGTCGCAGCGACACTGAAACGATTCGTCGTGATGTCGAAGTCGGTCACGAACGGGAGCTCAGTTTCAGGATTGTAGAACGTGCGAAGTACATCTTCATTCCCCTGGGCCGGAGGAACGAAAAGCCGGTAGGTCAGCGAAGTGATTCGCTTACCCTTGAAGTGGTCACCACAGGGGATGATGCGGGCGTAATGAAACGCCTGCTCCTGCCCCACATACGCGACCTCGGACTCGAGCGAGAGCGGTAGAACGAGGAAATCGTTGGAACCACAGCGCTCGACCACCAGCTGAGGGAGGGTTTTAACCTCCTTGACCTGACACGTTTCGATGGAACCCTGAGCCAGGGGCATCTCAGTCGACGAGTCGACAGCCGAGACGGACGACAGCCGAGGATGCTCGGGAGGCGATGGATTATCGCATCCGGCGTACAGGTTGAACGCGAAGATGTAGATGGCGATGCAGATGAACTGTGACGGAAACTTCTTAGACACGGTGGTTGCTCCTGATTGCGTGTGATCACTCGAGATGTGTCTATCTCGAAGCTGCAAGAGTATAGAGTAAATAATGAATTTTGTCAATATAATATATAAATAAAACAACCGTCATTAGCGGTTGTCATATACTCTTGCAATATAAAAATAATCATTTTTTTATGTACTCACCATACTACAAAATAGTGTATTCTGTACTATACAGTAACATACAACAAATCATATAGTATCTTTTCTCAATACTGCATGTTCGGCTACATGCATAATAACATCAACAAACGTTTTAACTAACAAAAACAATAAAAGCCCTCCACCAAACGCACCGAACATAAGAGTAAGATGCATCGGAATAATGCGGGTGTACGGACGAGCCATCACTGATCCAATTTTTTGTTTTTGAGTATCACGATGACGATAAAAAAGATAGGAAAAAAAGTGAGTAATCAAAAAAAGCCCTGTAGTAAATAATATATAACGAAATTCAGTAACACTTGGCTTTTCCCCAAAAGTTTCCATCAAAATAAAACCTAAATAAATTAAATGGAATACACCGTAGTGAAATAAAAAGAAAAAAGCAGAAAACAATCGTGTAGTCGAGGTGGGTTTAGCGGGGTGACCATTGAACCCAAATCCTTCAGTAGAAAATTCAGTGAGCTGAAGTATACGAATAAAATTAAATAATCCAATAATGACACTCTGAAACCAGTAAATTAATAATACCGTCGCTATGTTCCATTGTCCAACAATTGCAAAATAAATGGTGACAATATTTGAAGTAAATAATAACCACAAGGAAGGATCTCTTAATACACCCCTACTAAGAAGTTTGAGCATAGTTATAACAAGTACTAAACGAAAACATTGATTTGGTGCCGCAGGAGAGACTCGAACTCTCACACCTTTCGGTACGTGCTCCTAAGGCACGCGTGTATACCAATTTCACCACTGCGGCATGGCACCTATTCAACCACACCTAGCAAAAAAAGACAATGATTATGATTCGATAATAGTTTTTTCAATCCGTTCCCGAGTTTCACGTAGAAGAAAAAGGCTGATATCGTCATAGGTTGGTTGTACTGCATGAAATGGAGTCTCAATTACCTTGAGGAGTTTGAGTAAGAAGATAAAAAAATAGGAAATAATCGCGGTAACGATTATACCTTCAACATGAGGTTCGATATTGGTAAAAACCAGAAGACCGATAATTAATACCACAATTGAACGAGCAAGAATATACGAGGAGGGCAAGAACCAAATTTTCTGAATATGATGAATACGCAAAATATACTTCTTAAGAAAACTCTGTTCTTGTTTCAGTCTGACAATAAAGTTAGCCGGAGTACCGAGGCGTTCCATTTCCAAAAAAGACGTAGACAATTCTGATACATAGACAAGACACTTCTCAGTCTTCTGTGCAGGAATATCGAGGCCAAGCTGATGCAGCAATGCAACCAATTTTTTCTGAATACTTACTAGATCAAACTGGGGAAATTGCTGCTTGAGATATCGTGCATCTTCGTGGATAGAATCCACCGCAGCTGCTATTTCTGCAGGCAACTTCTCACTCTCCTTATAATCAGCCATAATACTCGAGAGGATAAAACCGATAATAAAAATACCACCTGCAATAATGCTCGTGTACAGTGAATTAATATTCATAAACTCCCACGAAAACAAGATACTACCAATCTTCAGTGCAACAACAAGCAATACAAGGACCAGGGAATCAATCATGCGTTTATATTTGCTCAAAAACATAATACAAATACTACATAAGTTATACAGCGCGTGTATTTTCTCACACAAAAATTTCCAAAACAAGGATGAGTGGGGTGGAGCATCCTGCATACAGTTTGAGAGCCATTCGGCTCCCACAACCAACTATGCCATAGACACTCCACCCCACCTTCACCCTACAAAAAAAGTAATAGAAAGTCAAAACCCGGTCACATGACCGGGTTGATTCTATACAAGTTGTTTACGGTCTTCGAGGCCGAGGACTTCCTCCGCGAAATCCACCTCGATCATTACCACGAGGACGAGGGGCAAAACTTCGCTCTTCACGTGGTTGTTCTACATATCCTTCTGGCTTAGGAAGAAGTGCTTTCATCGAAAGATTTACACGACCGAGATTGTCAATTTCTTTTACTTTTACTTTTACCATATCGCCAAGCTTCAATACATCAGCAGGCTTATTGGTTCGCTCCCATGCGATCTCACTTACGTGTACCAACCCGTCTTTGCCTGGAAGAATTTCTACAAATGCTCCAAAATCTTCAAGCCGACTCACTTTCCCTTCATATTCTTCCCCAGCAGTGATTTCATGTGTCAATTGTTCGACAATTGCGACAGCCTTCTTCATTGCTTCACCATCGTTTGAAGTGATCATGACACGACCATCCTGTTCAATATCAATCTGTACACCAGTTTCATCAATAATTTTATTAATAGTTTTTCCACCAGGACCAATCACATCACGGATGCGTTCTGGATTAATAGTAATCGTCACAATACGAGGAGCAAATGGAGACAAATCAGGTCGAGGAGTAGAAATCTTCTGAGCCATCACCTCAAGAATTTTCAAACGCGCATCACGAGCTTGTGCAATGGTTTGATCAACGATATCCCATGACAAACCTTGAGTTTTGGTATCCATCTGAATTGCAGTAATACCATCTGCGGTACCTGCAATTTTGAAATCCATTCCACCAGGACCGTCTTCCACATCTTGCAAATCAGTGAGCACTTTCCAGTCTCCCTTGTCATTTGATGCAAGACCCATGGCAATTCCAGCCACTGCTTTTTTGATTGGAACTCCTGCTGCCATAAGAGACATAGTAGATCCACAGGTCGAAGCCATTGAACTTGATCCATTTGATCCCATGACTTCAGACACCACACGAATAGTGTATGGGAAATCAGCTTGTGCAGGTAATACTGGCTCGAGTGCTCGCTCAGCGAGTGCACCGTGTCCGATGGCTCTGCGCCCTGGCCCACGAATCGGAGAAACTTCTCCATAAGTGTAAGGCGCATCATTATAATGATGCATGTAGCGCTTGGTCCCCACTTCTTCCATACTATCGAGTGTCTGCACATCTCCTGGAGCCCCGAGTGTCACAATTGAGAGTACTTGAGTATCTCCGCGCATAAACATAGCTGAACCATGCACACGAGGAATCAGATCAATATCAGTTTGTAATTCACGAATTTCAGTGAGTTTTCGTCCATCAAGACGAGTACCATTTTTGAGAATGGTGGCAGTTACCTCTTCAGCAACATACGACTTTACTTGATTGAGAGCTTTCTTAATCGTATCAGCCTCAAACCCAAGAGAAAGCAAATGCTCTTTTCCCCCATTTTTCAATGCATCAAGAGCGCCGTATCGATCAGCGCGGGTAATTTTTGGAGAATTAAATACCACACTCTCAACATGTGAATGTATGTATTCTTTAAATGCTTGCTTCGCTCGATCAGCATCACTCATCTCCCCTGGAATGGGCATTTCTTTTTCTTTCCCAACTTCTTTTTGAATTTTTGAAATAAGATCAACTACGGGTTTCAATTCAGCACTCCCCCATTTCATAGCTTCAAACACGACTGATTCAGGAACTTCACGCGCCGCAGCTTCCACCATTACTAGTTTTTCTGGAGTTCCTGCGACAAACAGATCAAGCATTGAGTTTGCTTCCATTTGTGTTGAGGTAACATTCAAAATAAATGTACCAGCCTCGTCCATACCAATACGCGCTCCTGCAATCGGCCCGTTCCAAGGTACGCTCGAAAGAGAAAGTACAGCTGAAGCTCCAATCATACCTACAATTGCAGCATCATGTTCCCCATCAACTGAAAGAGGGGTAATGACTACCTGTACATCAGTGCGAGTAGCGTCATTGAAAAGCGGTCGAATCGCGCGATCAATTAATCGCGCTGTAAGAATTGAATCATCACTTGGTCTACCTTCTCGCTTGATAAAACGAGAACCTTTAATTCTTCCTGCCGCATATAATTTTTCTTCGAAATCCACCATGAGAGGAAAATAATCAATTCCATCACGTGGTTCAGTGCTCTTCATGACAGTCGCAAGAATAAGTGTGTCACCGTATTTCACGGTACATGAGGCGAGTGCCTGAAGTGCGAATCGTCCGGTCTCAATCGTGAGGGTTCGATTACCCCACTCAATTGACCATTGCTTTGGCTGTAACATACGTTCTAATTGTGTTAGAACAATGATCAGAAGGCGATAGATCGAGAACGCCTACAAAGAGACGTGACTGACCTAGATGTCTTCCGACCATTATTCGTGAATAAATTGTATATTGACTGAGACAGATTAATTCGTAATCTGTCCTTAATCAGTCTCAATCAATATTATCTTTTCTTTCGATTTCGATAATCTGGAATCAAAAAAGTTTCCTTATTTTCACTCAAATCAATAAAATCATCAACTTCATTTCGGAGAAGAGAAGATGTTGTTTCCCCAAATGCAACAACTTCTACTTGCTTACCTGTACTCTGCAAATATTCAACCAGAGGCAAATAATCTCCGTCTCCCGATACAATTACTACTGCATCAAGACTCGGTGAGAGTCGAATTGCGTCAACCGCTAATCCTACATCCCAGTCTGCTTTCTTCATACCGCTATTAAAAATCTGCAGATCTTTTTCACGGGTCTCAATACCGAGGTTATACAAAGCTTCAAAAAAGGGTTGCTCGTCCTGAGTTTCAGTTCGAACGACATACGCGATCGCGCGGATAAGCTTTCGATTTCCGACCGCTTCTTTGACAATCGCGCCAAAATTTACTTTGCGCTGAAACAAGTTCTTGGCAGAATAGTACATATTCTGTACATCAATAAACACCCCAACGCGTTGATCGGGGTGTTTCAAAGGATTATAACTAGGCTGTTTTTTCTGTGGTGTCTTCATGTGATTCTGCTTCCTCTTCCTCATCTTCATCAACTTTTTCAAGTTCGATGAATTGTTTTGCCTGTTTGAGGTCAAGTTTCTTTACGAGTTCTTCGTATGACGCCATATTTTCTCGCTGCAAATACTTGAGCAATCTTCGGCGTTCTCCTACTTTGCGAAGCAACCCTCGACGACTCGAGTGATCTTTTGCATGAGTTTTAAGGTGTCCTGACAATTCTTCGATCTCTGCGGTAAGAATTGCGATCTGTACCTCAGTTGATCCAGTATCTCCCTCGTGAGTCTGATACTTTTTAATTAAACGCTGCTTTTTCAATTTTGATAGCATACATGCATTCATTATCGGGCGCGCAGCAGGCATGTCTTTTGCGGTCCGGTCTGGCCAGGCCAGATGAATTAATATAAACTCAGTCTACCACAAAAAGGTCAATCCGTCAAGGTAGAGTTATTGGTATAAAAAGCGAATGCCGACCGAACCCCTCGAGGGTAGCGGCCGGCACATATTCCTCAATTCCCTGCGGTTGCGACAGCGTAAAACGCCATAGAACCAGACAAGGGAGCGAGAAAATTGTCATCGAAAAGTTCAGCAAAAAGAGTAGTGCCCTTCTCACACAAACTCTCGAAGTATCCACTGACCAATGTTGCCGCAACAACCGCGCACGCAACAGACAGGTCCGAATACGAGGACGGATACAACGGGAACCACCAGTCGAGCACGACCGTGATAAGCCCAGTAATCACCCCGGTGTAGAAGTAACCGATGGCACCGATCCACGTCTTGGTTCCACCCTTCCACACTGGCTTTTTGCCCCAGGCAATGCCCGAGAGCCGAGCAGCCGGGTCACCAAATGCGAATATCACCACCGCAGGAACCACTGCCCACAGCGGAACACCGATCGCAAGCGGAATGATGATCCCCACAGTGAAATGAATCGCAGTAGCAGGCTTCCCGCGTTCACTCGACCTAATGACACCAGTCTGTATGAGGAGCCATTTCTCGAGAAAGAGGAATGTCCGTGACAGCCACGGTACACGAAAATACGGCTGTCCCGTGTCCTTCCAGTTGCGTACGAAGAAGTGGTAGAGAGGAATGCGAATGCAGATGTCGAAGGCGGAGATACCCCCGCCAAAGATGAGTGCAGCAGCGACCTTTTCGTCATCACGAAACGGGAGAATCATCCCGAAGATGATGGCGATGACACCGATCGAAGCGTGAAAGACTGCTCGCCCCACCTGAGACGTAATCTTATGATGAGCTTCCATGATAGACCTCCAGAGCCAGAGAAGCCTTGCCTCTTGTATCATTTCCAAAACAAAAAAGCAAGGGAAACCTTGCTTTTTATAATCTTCAATTTTTGATCTTTCTTTAATTACGCACCCATCTGCTCCTGTACTTCTGCGACAAAATCAGTTTGTTTCTTTGCAATTCCCTCTCCTACTTCAAATCGCGCAAAACGTCTGAGACTGATTTTTTCTCCGATTTCTCCGGTTGCAGCAGTGAGCAATTGTTCAATCGTTTTGTCTTCATCTTTGATAAATGCCTGTTCGAGCAAGCATACCTCAGAATAATAGCGTCCCATTTTACCCACCAAAATCTTCTCAATCATTTCCGCTGGCTTTCCCTCAGCTACGAGCTGATCACGATACACAGCTGATTCACGATCCAGATCAGCCTGAGATACTTCATCTCGAGACAAATATTTTGGGTTCATCGCAGCAATATGGAGCGCAATGTTTTGTCCAAGTTCAATGAATTTTTCATTACCTGCAACAAAATCAGTTTCAGAGTTGAGTTCAAGCATGACACCAATTTTGCCTGCGCCATGAATATAGGTAAAAATTTTTCCTTCAGCCGCAATTTTGTCTGCACGTTTGGCAGCTTTTGCAGCGCCTTTCTTGCGCAACCAGTCAACTGCAGCATCAAAATTTCCATTTGATTCTTCAAGAGCTTTTTTACAATCAAGAATTCCGGCACCTGTCTGCGCGCGGAGTTTTGCAATGTCAGAAGCGGTAATAGACATATGATATAAAACGAAGAAGTTAGAATTAATTGTATTCCTCCCCTTTTTAGGGGGAAGTCCCCTGCCATCAGGCAGGTACGGAGATTAGGAAAGTATACACTAAAATTGTACACTACCGAAGAAGAATTACGCACTCGCAATAACTACAGGCTGTGCCTCAGCTTCTACTTTTTTAGGAGCAACTTTTGGCTGCGCAGCAATTTTTGCAGCATTTCGTTTTTCAAATTCAATATTTCCTTCTTTGACGGCCTGAGCAACGAGTCCCACCATGAGCTGAATTGATTTTACCGCGTCATCATTTGCAGGGATCACATAGGTTGCCTTCAGAGGATTGGCATTGGTATCGCACACTCCGATAATTTCGATACCCATTCTATTTGCCTCAGTCACTGCAGTTTTTTCTCGCTGCATCGATGGGATAAAGAGTGCATCAGGCATGCGAGTAAGAGACGCAAGACCAGCAAGATATCCATCTTTCTTTTCAAGATCTTTTGAAATTTCAAGCTGTTCCTTCTTGGTATAGTGTCCGAGCTCGCCTTTGGTTTGTTTTTCTTTCATTTCTACGTAGCGTCGGATGAGTTTTTTGATTTCAGAAAAGTTAGTAAGCATTCCACCAAGCCATCGTTCAGTAAGATAAGGCATACCACAATCAATTGCAGCAGCTTTCACGATTTCTCGCGCCTGAGGCTTGGTTGAGACAAACAAAATCTTTTTACCTTCAGCGACCATTGCAGTAATTGCAGGTAACACAGATTTCAACTGTTTCTCAGTCTCTTCGAGATTAATAATGTGCACTCGATTACGCTCGGTAAAGATATATGGCTTCATCTTTGGATGCCAGCGTGAATCTTTGTGTCCGAAGTGAACTCCGGACTGAAGCATTTCGAGAATGCTAGGGTATTTCATAAAACATTTTCCTTTAACCTCGCCAGAGACGTCCCACTCCGACGTAACGTCGGAGCAGAGGAAAATATGTCTCGGCTAAGGGATTAATAAAAGTGTGTAGAGTGTACGTGATTAGTTGTTTTTTGTCAAGACAAAAGGTGTACTAACCCACTCTTGACAACTACAGACCCTACTGCTATACTCCGGCTTACTATTATTTGACTTGAAAAAGGTATGAAACAAAAAACTCATCCAGACGTACATCCAGTGGTATTTATCGATAATTCAGGAAATGCTGAATTTGTGACCACCTCAACCCTCAAATCGGAAAAAACCCGAGAGATTGATGGTATCAAACATTACGAAATCAATATTGAAATCTCATCAGCAAGCCACCCATTCTTCACCGGTAAGCAGGTATTTGTAGACACTGCCCGCCGTGTAGAAAAATTCAAAGAGAAGGCTGAAAAGCAGAAAAATGCTGCTGAAACTCGCAAAGGAAAGAAAGTAAAAACTGCTGCGCGAGCAACCGCTAAAAAAGCAAAAGAAGACGCAAAACCAAAAGCAGCCTAGCTACAGTAATCAAACAAACAGGTCATCTTAGGCCTGTTTTTGTTTACTAATTACCGCTATACTGAAGCTTAATGGAACACGGATTAAACAGAATCCCACAGAATCGAAACTGAATTAAAATTCCTTTTGACTTTATAGACTTTCCGACTTTCGACGTATCTACTATGATTCAAAAATATCAGGACCTCAAAACAAAATACCTCTCCCTCGAAACAGATCTGCAAAATCCTGTGATTCTTGGTGATCAACAAAAATTAAAATCAGTATCTCAGGAATATAATGAACTGAAATCCGTAGTTGAATATATTACTGAATTAGAAAAGATTGAATCGACTATCAGTGAATACGAAGCATTGATCAAGGCCGAAGAGGACAAAGATCTCACCTCTCTTGCAGAATCAGAACTTCCCGGGCTTATTGCACAAAGAGAGTCTCTCGAAAAAACACTCGCAGAGCTCACCCGACCAAGCGATCCAATGGACAAAAAAAATGTAATTATTGAAATCCGTGCAGGAGCTGGTGGAGACGAAGCAGCACTATTCGCAGGAGATTTACTCCGCATGTACATGCGCTATGCAGAAAATAAAAAATGGAAAACAGCTCTTATCAGTGAGCACCAAATTGGAATCGGTGGATACAAAGAAGTAGTATTTTCAATCGAAGGGAGCGGTGTGTACAAGGACATGAAATATGAAATGGGCGTACACCGCGTACAGAGAATCCCAGAAACAGAAAAAAGTGGACGAATCCACACCTCGACTGCAAGTGTAGTGGTGCTTCCTGAAGTAGAAGAAACTGAAATCGAAATCAATCCAAAAGATCTTCGTATTGACACCTTCATGGCAGGAGGAAAAGGTGGACAGAGTGTCAACACCACCTACTCTGCCGTACGTATCGTACATATCCCAAGTGGCATGGTAGTACAATGCCAGGATGAACGATCTCAAACACAAAACAAAATTAAAGCCATGAACGTGCTGCGCGCACGACTCTATGAAATGGAGCGAGAGAAAAAACAAGCAGCAATTGACGCCAAACGCAAAAACCAAATTGGTTCTGGCGACCGCAGTGAAAAAATCCGCACCTACAATGTTCCCCAGGATCGGATTACTGACCACCGAATTCACCAAAGTTGGAACAACATTCCGGAAATCCTCAATGGAAAATTGGACCCAGTAATCGAGGCACTGAGAGTTGCTGATTATGCGGAAAAAGATGGTGAAATCTAAAAAATCTATGCCCCTGCAGTCAATACAACAGTTGCAAAAATGGGGGAAGAATTATATCGACCGAGCCGAGGTCGATATTCTTATTGCGCATGTACTTAAAAAAACAAAAGAATTTATTATTGCGCATCCGGAATATAAAATTTCGAAATTCAAAGAGTGGAAAATTAAAAGATTAATTACAAAGCGAGCGAAAGGAATTCCAATCGCTTACCTAACAGGTTACAAAGAATTCTTTGGACTCGATTTTTTGGTAAACAAACATACCCTGATCCCACGACCAGAGACTGAACTAATAGTTGAAGCTGTTCTTAGTGCGTTCCCTCCCCTCTTAGGGGAGGGACAGGGTGGGGTTGAGGGTCAAAGAAAAATAATCCTGATTGACATCGGCACCGGTTCCGGCTGCATACCTATCTCGATTCTCAAATCTTCCAATCTTCAATCTTCAATCTTGACCTACGCTACAGACATCTCCAAACCAGCTCTTAAAATCGCTCGCAAAAACGCACAAATACACAACGTCGACATCACTTTTCTTCACGGCAATCTTCTCGAACCCTTCTTAAAAAACTATGAACTATTGCCTGCCCGCCGTAGCTTAAGCGAAGGAGGGGCTACTGGGTACGAACTAGTCATTACTGCCAATCTCCCCTATCTTACCCAAGAACAATTTGATACCGAGTCTACAATCCAGCACGAACCAATCGGAGCTCTCGTTACTGACGATGATGGATTACAACTATATAAAGAATTACTTGGTCAAATTAAAAAATTACTTTCGACTTTCGACTTTATAGACTTTACGACTTTTTTTGAAATCGACCCTTCTCAAACTGAAAAGCTTTCAAATTATATCCAAACAATTTTTCCAAACTCAAAAATAGAAATCATCAAAGATGGAATGAAAAATGATCGAGTAGCAAAGATCTCACGATAATTGACAAAGACTTACTGATGATTTACAGTGTTATACCACTCTGAAAGACTCGAATCAGAATGGACAAACCCACCCACATGAGGTAACAATGACAGATCGAAGAGCAATAATCAACATCAAGCCCGAGGGCGACCATGCGGTCAAGTTCGAGACCAGCACGACCGTGAGTCAGCTACCGATCCAGATCTTCCGATTCCCGCTCACCAAGCAGGAACAGGCTCGACTGTTCAGACTCCGCAAGACCGACCCGATCGGCGCCGCGCTCATCTCCGACCTCTCCAAGGTCGAGGGCATCGCAACAGCTGAAGTGCCAATGGTACACGAGGTACACATCACCCTCAACAAGACGCACTTCTGGGAAGACCTCGCTGTCCAAAACGCGATCATCCCGCTACTGAAGCTAGCTGTCGGGAGGTCTCTCGAGACCGACGCCGAACACGTGACGATCGCAACCTTGGGATAATGTGGTGGGGTATTCCCTACCACGATCCCAACAAAGCCGCGGTTTCGAGTCAACCGCGGCTTCCATTTAAAAACAAAATACCCTCGATAAATCAAGGGTATTTTTTATTTCTTTTTACTTTCGACTTTATAGACTTTGCGACTTTTTACTTATATTCGACATCCCCCAACTGATTCACCACTTCTATCCAAATTTTACCTGCAGTAAACGGAATTTCAACTCCATTTGAATCATAAAATCTCGTCTTACTATCCCCACTTGTTTTCTTCCACACTCCTTCAACGACATTTCCCTTAGTAAACACTCGTGCTTCACCACTTCCAATCGTATCCATTTCAATTCTGAGCTCAGCATCTAAAACTTTCGTCTCTACATATTGCACAACAATCGTATCAGCACCTATCTGCGTGCCATCCTGATCAACATGCGGTTTTTTTAATTGATATCGAAGATATTTTTCAGTCGAGCTCGAGTATCTCCATTCCGCCTGATAGATGGGCGGCAAAAATGACACCACAATAAGTTCGGCACAATCGATAGTACACGATGTCACGTCGCCAAATACCCAGCTCTCATCTGACATAGTGTAAGTATCTTTTCCAAAATCTTCCCAGCCTTTGGTCCAATTCTCACTCGAAGTATAGGAATTATGTGGCGCGTATCGATCAGTACTCCGCCAAAAATAATTTCCACGCCAAAATTCATTAAAATCAAAATAATTTCCATTTTTTAATATATCGAGCGCATCAGCAGAACCCCCGACATGCATATACATAGGTATACCAAATTCACGAACCCAATCAAGAAAATATGGGCGAGCGCTCCGCACTGGACCTGCTTTTGGCACATCCGCATCAATAGGAAATACTGCCATAAACCGAGAATAATTCGCTTCAACCGGTGCTTCATACACGATAGACGCTTTAGACAGTCCAGATTGTGGGCGAGCATCCAGATGATTCTCAATCATAACAGCAACTAGCCGTGGTTTCTTTTCCTCAGCACTCACACACACTCCGTCGAGAATCCGTGGCACACAGGGTGTCGAGACTTCATCTGAAACAAATACAGTGTCATCAAAAAAATGTGAAGTCCAGTAATTTGCACGTGCAAAAAACCACACAAGCAGAATAATTCCTGAGACAATCAGAGCTGCAGATGCGATATGTAGAATCGTAATTTCTTTTTTCCGAATAAAAAATTGGATATTTTTTTTCATAGACACCCAGTATAACACAAAGATATTAAGGACAAAAAAACCCTGCACTCATGTTGTGCAGGGTTGTCTCTCGATTACTTTTTCTCTCCAGCAGAATCCGATCCAGGAGCCTCATCTTCCTCTTTCTTCCCTTTCTTTTCAACTTCAATTTCATCAAGGGTAGGCGCAGCGACAGGAACTTCTTCCATAGCTTTGAGCTGATCTTCAGATAATGGAGGAGTAACTTTCGCAATCAATTGCTCTTTATTATCAATCGCAACCATTCCTGAAGGAAGTTTCAAATCACCTACATGGATTGCATCTTCAAAAGTTTTCAAACTAGACAAATCTATCTCAATTTCACCAACCAAATCTTTTGGAAGACATTTAACTTCAATTGAAGAAAGTTGTTTCATGAGCGTACCTCCCAATTCTTTTACTGCAGGAGCTTCTCCCACAAATACCAGATGGATATCAGCATGCATTTCTTCATTCATATTAATCTGTCGAAGATCAAAATGAATCATTGACCCCTTGACTGGATCATACTGAATATCCTGAATCAGAGCTTTTACTGACTCTTTGGTTCCATCGATAGTTACATCAACGAGACTCGAATCACCCGCCTGTTCATAGAGTTTACTAAATTCAACTGCAGGAACAACAATAGGCTTAGGCGTACTGTCAGCTCCATACATAACACCAGGGATCTGTCCGCTCTTTCGGAGTTCCTCGAGTTTTTGTGCAGTTCTTGATTTTACAATAAGTGAATACGGCATATTTTGATAACGTCCAATTTTAGAAAAACGATTTAATTATTTTTGTAAGGTAGTGGTAAGTAATTGATGAAGTGCCGAAGGGCTGGTAATTGCCTGATAACACTCTATCATCTGATCATCAGTAATCGCTTCCTTACGACGAAAACGCAATGCATCATCGTAGGTAAGATCTGATATCATCCCAATGAGACCAATCCCTACCTGCGTAGTCCCTACAAGGAAAATAAGGGAGTTGCTACACGCAGGGCAACGGGCATGAAGAACATGGGATCCTTCGCGACTTTCAACGGTGCGAATATGCTCTGCAACAAGTTCATGAGTACACAGCGGACATTCTCGCATTACCTTAAAATGGGAACGCAGCGACTCAAGTGAAAATTGTGGTTGACTGTGACCCATACAAAGCTGAAATACTATAGCAAAACAAATGAATTACGTCAAGAGAGTACGACGGCTTGAACGGGCCGCACTCTCAGCTATGCCAATAAGGAGAAAATTCGCAATAAGAGAAGATCCACCATAGCTCACCAATGGTAATGTAACACCAGTGACAGGGAGAAGTCCAATCGCAGCACCTACATTGACACACACCTGGATCAAAAAAATAAGTGCGATACCAAGTGAGATATACGACGTAAACTCCCCTCTCGCTCGATATGCAATGAGCGCGAGACGAAAAATAAGCAGTGAGTAAAGGATGAGGATAAGAGAGGTGCCCACAAACCCCAATTCTTCGCCTATAACCGAAAATATAAAGTCTGTTTGCGCTTCAGGGAGAAAATGCAGCTGACTCTGAGATCCGAAGCCGAGTCCACGCCCCATAATCCCTCCTGCACCAATCGCAATAATAGATTGTGTCACATTATACCCAGAGCCAAGCGGATCTCGCTCAGGATCAAGAAACGTCAATACACGATCCTTTTGATAATCTTTAAACAGAAAAAACCACGAACACACAACCGTGATAATCCCAATCGCAACCAATCCAAACGTATAACGTTTCGGTATCCCTGCAAGAAGCATCATCCCAAACCACACTCCAACAAAAATTATCGCAGAACCCAAATCAGGTTGTAACATAACCAACCCTGCCAAGATGCCTGTGAGAAATGCCATTACTAGGACAAACTGCCATGTCTGAAAGAGCCGTGCCTGCCGATCAATACGCCAAGCAAGAAATACCACCAGCGCGATTTTTGCAAATTCTGCAGGTTGAAATGAAAAGCCCGCAATATGAAACCACCCAGTAGTTCCGCGAATCGTGACACCAAAAAAGAGGACGAGGATAAGAAGAATCAAAGCAACCACATAAATCAATTTTGCATGTGCTTCATAAAATGTCACATGAAGACGAGAACATGCGAGCAGTACTGCAAGCCCGATACCAAAAGCTAATACTTGACGAGAAAAAAAACTCAGCCCCTCTCCGCGCGAAAGATCAACACTATAAATCGCCGCAAGACCAATACACGAGAGGATAATCGTCGTAAACAATAATATAATATCGTAGCCTCTGAATGTTTTGGTGAAGAAATCAATCATACGAATAAAAAACGATACACGATACACGGAACAATATACACGATCAATTCAAATTTTATTGTATATCGTATCCCATGTATGTTGTATCGTACTACCCTAAAAAATGCAAACGTTTTGGTTGAAAAACCCTATATAAATCAATTATCGTGTCATGTACACCCCATCATCAAACACATTGACGAGCGGAAGAAACTCGACTGAGTCGATAGCTAGATTGGTTGAGACAACCCCGAGTGACACTTCTCTCGTTTCCCCACCTTTGAATTGAGAAATGGTAAGTGGTGCAATACCAACGGTTTCTGAACCCCGTTTAAGAAGCACAATACCTGAAAATTCCCAAAAATCAAATAATGAATTGTTAGTGACAGAAAACTGTACAACCGGCAAACCGCTTACCGACCCTTCAGAACTCGAAAGATAGGTTGGCTCACTCGTTGAAATATCAATACGCTGGGCTATAAATGCAGCGGGGTCAAAAACATCATGCGGATCTACCCGTTTCCAAGTTATGAAAACTGGTTTGAAGTTCATAGTTTCTGGTCTACTTGAAGACTCATACCCAAATACCGCAAGTGGCTGAGTATGTCCTGGCAATATCACTGCAGTCTTGTTCTCTGTAGCGCCAAGAGAATTCTCAAATTGGTAGACCACTGTCGCAATCCACGAAGTATTTGGATTGGCAGCTTGTACCAGTAGATCATACCGATCAGCAATACCTGAAAACAGTTGTGGCGAAGAAAAAGAAAGTTCTTGAGGTCTCAAATTTCGTACTGCTTCAGAAGAAATATATGAATAAGAAAGATTCTGAAGATTAATCCGATCCTGGCTATACTCAAAAATAAAATATTTCCCAACAACAAACAGTGTGGTACCCAGAGTCACGACACTCCATACAATAAGAAAATACACGAACACTCTCCGAAGAGTCTCATGGTGTTTGGCATACCACGTAGCCATCTTGAGACTATGATTCGAAAATTCTCCGGTGGGATCTTCGTAACGGCTCAAGAGAGATTGTTTTTTATCATTCATAATGGATATAAGTATAGCACAATAAAAAGGCAAAAGGAAAAAGTAAAACTTGTCCTGAGCGAGGTCGAAGGAAGCAAAAGAACAAGCTTGCTTTTCATATATACGTATGCTAAACTAGTCACCGAAAGTGTGTGTTTTTAATCTGTATAATCCTGTATTTCAATCAGTGAAATCAATGTGATATGGCAAAAACAGCAAAAGTAAATTCATCGTATAGTGCAAAAAATATTCAGGTTCTGGAAGGTCTTGCTGCAGTCCGCAAACGTCCTGGTATGTATATCGGTTCCACTGGTGCTGCAGGTCTTCACCACCTCATTTGGGAAGTCGTTGACAACTCAATTGATGAAGCAATGGCAGGTCACTGTGATGAAATCACGATAAAACTCCTCCCCGATCATTGGATCGAGGTTACCGATAATGGACGTGGTATCCCTGTCGATCCTCATCCTGTAAAAAAGGTAAGCGCACTCGAGCTCGTACTCTCTACCCTCCATGCCGGAGGTAAATTTGGCGAAGAAGATGGCGGATACAAGGTATCCGGAGGTCTCCATGGTGTGGGTGTATCAGTAGTAAACGCCCTCTCAACTGATCTCACCGCTACCGTTCACCGTGAAGGAAAAATCTGGGAGCAAAAATATAAAATTGGTAACCCTCAAGGCAAAGTAAAAGCAGTAGGAACTACCAAAACAACAGGAACCACTATTGCGTTCCGCCCTGATAATAGCATTTTTGAAACCATTGATTTTGAATGGAAATATATTATCGATCACTTGCGCCAACAGACGTATCTCAATAAGGGGGTGCGCATTGTGATTATTGATGAACGAAGTGAAGAAGAAAAAAAGAAAGACAAAACTGCGCTTCCTTTCAAAAAAAATACGCATCAATTCTTTTTTGAAGGTGGAATCGAGAGCTATATTCGTCATATCAACAAAAATCGCGAACCAAAGCATGAAACTATTTTTTATACAGAAAAAAAAGTAGAAGATGTTGTAGTAGAAATTGCACTTCAATACACCGGCGACTTCACTGAATCACTGCACGCATTTGCAAATAATATTATCAACCCCGATGGGGGTATGCATGTGTCTGGATTCAGAACCGCGCTTACGAGAACCCTCAACACCTATGCGAGGAACAAAGGAATGCTCAAAGAAAAAGATGGAAATCTCTCAGGAGAAGATGTTCGCGAAGGATTATCTGCAATAATTTCAGTAAAAATTCCCAATCCGCAATTCGAAGGACAGACCAAAGCAAAATTGGGAAATCCAGAAGTGAAGCCTGCAGTAGAATCAGTCTTCGGTGAACAATTCACCATCTTCCTCGAAGAGAATCCCAAAGATGCTGAAGCAATCATCGGCCAATGTATGATTGCCGCAAAAGCTCGTGCTGCGGCAAAAATGGCTCGAGATACTGTACTTCGCAAAAGCGCACTGGAAGGATTCACTCTCCCAGGAAAACTTGCAGATTGTTCCAGTAGAAAACCAGAAAACTGCGAACTCTACATCGTAGAGGGAGATTCTGCAGGAGGTTCTGCAAAGCAAGGTCGTGATCGAAATACACAAGCGATTTTGCCACTCCGAGGAAAGGTATTGAATGTAGAGCGCGCCAGACTCGACAAAATTCTTACCAACAATGAATTGAAATCACTGATTATCGCCATGGGAACCAATATTGGCGAAATGTTTGAAATCGGAAAACTCCGCTATCACAAAATCATTATCATGACCGATGCGGACGTCGACGGGTCTCACATCCGCACACTCCTTCTCACTCTCTTCTTCCGGTATTTCCCAGATCTCATTTATCAGGGACACATCTTTGTAGCGCAGCCTCCCCTGTTCAGTATTAAAAAAGGGAAAGAAGTCACCTGGATTTACAATGAGACAGCACTTGCAACGTACAAAGAAAAATATGGTATTACTGAAGAAGATTTGCAAGTGGTAGAAGAAGAAACTGATGTAGAAGGTGCTGCAGTACCCGTAGTAGAAACTCCAAAAGAAGAAAAAACTGGAAAGTCAAAATTGAATGTGCAGCGATATAAAGGTTTGGGAGAAATGAATCCAGAACAGCTCTGGGAAACCACCATGAATCCTGAAAACCGAGTATTGAAACGCATCACGATTGAGGATGCAGAGAAAGCCGCCGAAACATTCGATATTCTCATGGGTTCAGAAGTCGCTCCTCGCAAAAAATTCATTCAAACACATGCGAAAAATGTAAAAAATCTCGATATATAAAAAATAACCGCGCAAGCGGTTATTTTACTAGAAATATGTTTGAAATAGCAAGTTCAACAGAATTCATATTCAAATGGCAAACATTAATCGGCAGCGCGTTAGGTCCTTTCCTTGCTGTGATACTTTCGGCTATCGGTTTTTGGATTAAATCCACTATTAAAAACAAAAAAGAACGGAAGGAATCTCTAAGGAGAATAGAAATTAGTGTTACAAAAAGTCTCAACGACGCTTTCACTGTTTGCGAACAACTCAAGTGGTTTTCGCAACGAATAAAAAATTTAATAATTGAATCAAAATCTATAGTGGATAACAAAATCTTTTTCTTAAACCGAATAAATTTCCCAACAACAAGAGAGATCTATCGAGATATTGATATGTCTATCTTCAAAGTCAAAAGCTATTATTTGCACAACAAGCTTATGTGGATAGATGCGGGAATAAAAGAAACCAATGAAACTATATTAAACCTAAAAAAAGATTTTGAAGATTTAATACGACAAAATGAAATACTAATTGCTGTGATGAGAGATAATCCGAATCCCCTCCTCCAAAGAGAAGCATACGAAAGAAACTTAGAATCATTTTCAAAAGCAATGGACGACTATGTTTCAAAAAGTATCAAGTTAGGTATCGAAGTCATGACACAAATAAAAATCTACAACGAAAAATTGCGAAAAAAATATGGCTTTTGGTTTTTATGGAAACAAGAAGGAACCAAACTTAAATATTTCCACAATAAGACAGAGCAGAGGACATTTGCTCGAAATCTTGATTCCTTAGATCGTATTGATAATGCAATAAAAAAAGACGTGGAATCTTTGATAAACAAAATGGAAGAAAGAGCTAAAAAATTAGCTCAGTAAAAAAACCAATTTTAATTCAAAAACCGCCTCAAGCAGTTGTTTTATTGTTATAAAAAAGATGAAGTCGGATCCGCATAGCGCGAACCCGACTCATAACGGTCAGCTCCTCCAGGGGATCGGAACTCCGTGCCTCTTCATCCGTTTTTCCCACAACTCGTCGAGGTGGGAACTCCGGCAATTAGGGCACTGGAACATCAACTTCATACAGAATCCATAGAAGAACTCAGTTCCCCACGAGGACTTGGACGAGGGATTGATCTTCCTCTTCACGAAGTTGATCGTGCCCCAGAACACGAACTCCTCGAGGAAGCTTGGAATGTAGAAGACGAACCCCCAGAGCGGTCTCCAAAAGTACCAGAAGAACTTGTCAACGAACAGGTACCAGGGACTGCAGACGTACCAGAGCCAAGAGGGTCGCTTAATGGTCTTCGGCTTAGTCTTGCCCATGTCGCTACCTCCTAAAATTGATTGCGACAAACTAGGAATATCACAGCTAAAAGGAAAGGTCAATATAAAAACACAAAAATCCCATTCAGGGATTATTTTTTATTTTAAGTTAGTTCGAAGGCCGGACGCGATGAAGCGATCCGGCCCCGTTCGTCAGGGTACTTCCCCACTACTACCGAAGCAGCTCATCTTTCAGTTTAAGCAGATTCGGTACATAAGGAAGACCAGTCTCGAGGAGCCGACGATGGAGCTCGCGTTTCATTCCACCCACACCATCTTTCTTATAGATGGTGCAAACATCAAAGAAACACTCCCACCCCTGCTTCACCGCAAACGAACACTCCTGCTCGTACGCATCAATCTCTGTATTGAACCAGACACGAACATGATCTTCACTCGGTACGTCATCGCGGTTCTTCACGGTGAACATTTCGAGAGGTGCGTGTTTGAGCTCATACTGCTTGTAGTGGACAAACTCGTGCAGTAGAACCATTTGCAGGAACTGTGGACTCTCTTGAGGGTTGAGGAGGTTGCTCAGGGAGACATTCATGACAGGGGTCATGCCCCTACCATGGATATCAAGAACCATAAACTGGGCGACAGATGCCCCTCTCTGAAGGTCATTGTCCTGTAGATTCAGAAAGAGATCGCCTTTCACAATGAGCTTATGCATCTCGACACTGATCTCAGGGGCCGGATGCGAGAGTACCAGATCCTTGAGGACTAGACTTGCGTCCTGGCTCACGATCCTGCGAGGCACGCTGGCTACTACCAGAGCTTCACATGAGTTCATGGGCCGGCTCACGTGGGGGCTAGTACTGACACCACCACCCTTCGTCGTGCTCTGAGTGGGTGTCGCCACTTTGACCACGACGAGCGCGACCACGATGCCGAGGACGACGAGTAACCACTTCCACCAGTCATGGGTGCGAACAGTTTTGACGTTGGTACGACGAGCCATGGAACACTCTCCTGTGTATGAGAAGGAACACCTCAGTAAAGACCGTTCTTTAAAGAGACTAGAGTTTATACCATTTCTTACCGGTTTTGTCAACCGTATTGACATATGTTATATCATGTGGTATAGTGTTTTCATCAAATCGGCTCAAGGCCGTTTTTAAAATAGCGAAGATTTTGTATGAAATTAGTCACCTACGTCAAAGACTCAATCAGTGAATTAAAAAAAGTTACCTGGCCTACCAAAAAACAGGTAATCTCCTATACCATTATTGTAATCGTAATGAGCTTTGGTATGGCGATACTCTTTTCAGTACTAGACCAAATTTTCAATCTTGGTCTTGGACAACTTATTTAAAACACTTATTTGGCCACCCAGGCCTCTCAGATACTGTATATGGCAAAGCAGCAAAGCAATCTAGGTAAACGCTGGTACGTGATTCACACGTATAGTGGTTACGAAGAAAATGTAAAGCACAATCTCGAACAGCGTATCGAATCTTTTGATATGCAGGACAAGATTTACCAAGTGTTGGTACCAAAAGAAAAGAAAATCAAAATTAAAAATGGCAAACGAAATGTGGTTGAAGAAAAAATCTTCCCAGGATATGTACTCGTGGAGATGATCGTAACCGATGATTCATGGTACGTAGTACGAAATACCCCAAATGTAACTGGATTTATCGGAACTGGAACCACTCCTACTCCGATCGATGCCAAAGAAATGATGTCACTGACAAAGAGAATGAACGTTGAAGATCCGACTCACAAGATCGATCTCGAAATCAATACTCCTGTCAGAATCGTTGATGGTCCATTCAAAAACTTTGAAGGAAAGGTAAGTGAAGTAGATAGTTCACGTGGAAAAATCAAAGTACTGGTCAACATGTTTGGCCGTGAAACTCCGGTAGAACTCGATGCATTGCAGGTCAAAAAAATATAATTGAACATAAGCTTAAAAGGCAGAAAATGCCTGGGAAGGCGGGATAGGGCTTCTACCTCTCCATTCGCTTCTAGCCTCTCAAGCATTTCAAGCCTTTTAAGCATTCTAAGCACTAACTCTATGGCAAAAAAGATAACCACCCAAATCAAACTCCAAATCGTTGGTGGAGCTGCAAATCCAGCACCTCCAGTAGGTCCAGCTCTTGGACAGCACGGCCTGAATATCCAGGACTTCTGCAGCAAATTCAATGCAGCAACCCAGGATAAAAAAGGTGAAGTCGTACCAGTCATCATCAATGTGTACGAAGACCGCACCTTCAGCTTTATCATGAAAGTGGCTCCAGCGAGTGAATTGATCAAAAAAGCAGCAAAAATCGGCAAAGGAGCCGGCAATCCACTCAAAGATAAGGTAGGAAAAATTACCCGAGCACAGCTCCGTGAAATCGCAGAAAAAAAGATGCCCGACCTCAATGCAAACGATGTAGAGGCAGCGATGAAAACCATCGAAGGAACTGCGCGACAAATGGGAGTTACCATTGAAGGATAAAAACACTAGAATTATATAAAACACTTGGGCTAACCCGAGTGTTTTTGTTTTATAAAAAACCTAAGTCAAAACGAAAAACTCAAAAGTAAAAACCGAGAACTCACATACAAAAAAATATATTTGGTTTAAAGTTTTGAATTAATGCTGTAAATGAGCTATACTAGTGGAAAATAATACCTTCATATGAAAAAGATTATCTTATTAAGTACACTTCTTGTTCTTGCTACGATTCTATTTCCGCACACAGGCAATGCAGCAGAGACCTCCTGCGCCTTGAAGAAAAAAAATGCGTATAAATCATCGGTGAATGCTGATGTGTACTACATTACTGAGAACTGCACCAAACAAATTTTTCCCAATGAATCAGTTTTTTTCATGTACTTCAATTCGTGGAATAAAGTTATCTTGACTGACGATCTCACTCTCAGATTTATACCAAACGATCCACAAAAATACGTGCCAGGAGAGGGATCGGCGCGACCAGGTGAAGATACCGGGGATCCCGAACACAATTCATCATCCGGCTCAGGTTCTTCAGGAGATACTGAACGATCATCAACACTAATTGTACGCGATGGATCAATTATCAAAACACGTACATCAGGTGATATTTATGTAGTCATCAATAATGTAAAATTCCATATTGAAAACATGGAAACACTTCAGGAATTAAACATCCCTATACGCTGGGTAGAAATAGTATCTCAAAAAACTATTGATTCAATCCCAAGCGGAGCATCGCTCAACGTACACCCAAACAAAAGTCTCATGAGCCAGGCAACACCTGATTTTATACTCTTGAAGGATAAAAACAGTTCATCCGTATATCGTGTAGAACCAAGTACCAAAGATCCCAAATATCAGGTGCTCAGAAAAATTTCCAATGAAACAGCGCTTCGAAAAACCGGTTATCGTCTGGATCGTTTACCACAAGTAAGTATTGAAGAAATACCCGAATTATCACTCATTGGCGTAGGGTCAAAAACAATATTCCGCAAAGGCACAGACCTCTCTTCAAATGCAACTATTTCATACCAAGGGGCATTCGCAAAAATTATTGAAGAAAAACGCAGTGCAAAAAATGAAGGTGCATACCTACGCAATGAAAAATACGACGGAGTCTCCTATGAATACCCCTGGCAATACAAAGTAGTCCGCGGATTCTCCTATAGCGGAGCATTCAGAGACGAGTACACCGCAGTATTCTTCCCACCAAACAATACAAGCGTCTCACTTGATCTAAAAGTTGCTCCACTACCACACAAAAATTCTTCGTACAACACGAGTGAATTGGATGAACTGATCAAGAATACTCACGATGATGCGCTCAAAACACGTCTTCCCAATGCGACAACAGTTCGCAGATCTTCGACCGAATGGAAGAGGCAATCAACCTACGGATACACACGCACCACCAATCTGGAATTCTACGATGGTACACTCGAGCGTCGTATAACATTTATCTACAAAAACCAAATTTTTTCTGGCGTTATTCACTATAGTTTATACGCATCTTCTGGAGTCGAGACTGATCTCGAGAACGTTCTCTATTTCGTCGCGAGTACGTTTAAAAAAAGCTAACCCTCCAACTATCCCCCGCCTGTTATGAATCATGTTATTCGACTTACGAGCATTGATCCAGAATACCACTCACGAATCATGGAAATTCTCCAACCCCATGACGTTGGTATTTCTGATACCACCCTTGAATTTACCGCAACTGATCCTGAAACAACAATTCTCGGGGTATTTGTAGATTCACCGGTGACCAAAGAGGTAATTGCTTCGATGCCCCGTCTCTCTCATATCGTCACATTTTCCACCGGGTTTGATCACATAGACCTCGCTGCAGCAAAAAAGAAAAAAATCTCAGTATCAAACGTTCCTTCCTACGGAGAAAATACAGTCGCAGAACATGCGCTTGCACTCTTACTCGCACTATCCCGCAAATTATACCCTTCTATCAAACGAGTAAAAGAAGGAATGTACGACTATCACAATCTGCAGGGCTTTGACCTCAAAGAAAAAGTAGTGGGTATTATTGGAACAGGACATATCGGAACTCATGTGATAAAAATGTTGAAAGGTTTTGAAGCGCATATCCTGGCATTTGATGCATTTCCAAATACAGCGCTTGCACGTGAATATGGGTTTTCATACGAAACACTCGATAGAATATACCGTGAATCAGATATCATCTCTCTTCATGTACCTCTTCTCCCTTCGACAACACACCTTATCAATATGCAGGCGGTCAAAAAAATGAAACCAGGAAGTTACCTGATAAATACTGCACGAGGAGCGCTTATTGATCCTGAGGCGCTTCTTTTTGGACTTCAAAGTGGAATTATCGCAGGTGCCGGTCTTGATGTACTCGAAGAAGAATTGGTGTTCAAAACTCCCGAAACAATTCTTACGCTTACAGACGCAAAATCCATACGCCGATGCTTGATTGAAAATGCAATTATTGACCACCCACACACGATTATCACTCCCCACAATGCTTTCAATAGTATTGAGGCAATTTATCGTATTATCGATACTGCCGCAGGTAATATCAAAAACTTCATTGCCGGTTCGCCTACAAATTTAGTAAAACTATAAATCTTAGTGTTCGATAAATAGCACCTTCGGGGGTTCGGGGGTCAAAACTGTCTGAGCTACGAGTGCAATATGGTAAAATAAACTTAGCGAGGCGAGTTTTTTGACCCCCGAAAATTTTTGGTACTTTTTGGTTACAAAAAGTACGTAGAACTCTTGACAATTATACTAAAATTAGGTACTATACGCCCATTATTCACGTGGGACCTTTAGCTCTTAACCTAGAGGGTTTGTACCACTAACAATCGACAGTATATGTCAAAACGAATGAAGGACCTAAAATCCAAGGTCAACGCAGACAAGCTCTATCCGCTTGAAGAAGCATTAGCGCTCGTCAAAAGTACGAGTACCGTTAAATTCGATGCCTCAGTTGAGGTGCACGCTCGCCTCGGTATCGATGTAAGTAAAAGTGACCAGCAAATCCGCTCGACCGTTGCACTCCCTCATGGAACCGGAAAAAAGACTATTATCGCAGCATTTGTGGGGGCAAACGATGAAAAAGCGGCAAAAGATGCAGGAGCAGACTTCATCTACAGTGAACCAGATATCAAAGGAATACAGTCTGGAACCACCAAAATCGCATTCGATATCGCAGTTGCAACTCCTGAAATGATGCCTAAGCTTGCGATCGCAGCTAAGGTGCTCGGTCCAAAAGGACTCATGCCTAATCCAAAAACCGGAACCGTAGACAAGGATGTGGCAAAAATGGTGTCTGAACTCAAAAAAGGTAAGGTTGCCTTCAAAAACGATGATACCGGAAATGTGCACGCATCAATTGGTAAAGTAAGCTTTGATACTGAAAAACTGAAAGAAAACTTCGAGAGTCTCATGGAGGCACTACGAAAAGCAAAACCAAACTCTGCAAAAGGTACATACCTCAAAGGTGTATACCTGACCAGTAGTATGGGTCCGAGTGTCAAAGTGGAAATTGCTCAGTAAATGATTCTAAAAAACTGCCCGAAAGGGTGGTTTTTTGTTTATAAAATTTTCCTTGCCCTATACCCTTTTTTCTGTTACGATTCTACCAATTCACTTCCTATGATACTCTCAGACAAAGACATCAAAATTTCGCTAGAAAAAGGAGAAGTAACTATAACTCCTTATAGCGAACAATATCTACAGCCCGCATCAGTTGATCTGCACCTTGATAAACATTTTCTGATATTCGATACACACAAATATTCAGTAATTGATCCGAAACTCCCCATTGATGAAATGATGCGCCCGATAGAAATCACTGATGACGGATATTTCGTTCTCCATCCCGGAGAATTTGCGCTTGGTCTTATCTACGAAACCACCGGTGTATCAGATTCATATGTGGGAAGACTGGAAGGAAAAAGTTCAGTAGGACGATTAGGGTTATTGATCCACGTAACAGCAGGTTTTCTCGATCCGGGTAACTCACTCAAGATGACACTCGAACTTCACAATACCGCAAATATGCCAATCAAACTGTATTACAAAATGCCCATCGCGCAAATCGCTTTTGAAAAAATAAGTTCACCTGCAGAAAAACCATACAATCAAATGGGTAATGCCAAATATATTGGCGATATGAAACCAAAAGCGAGTCAGATGTGGAAAAATTTTTCTAAATAAATATGCCGACAGAAGCTAGACAAGAATACATCTCATGGGACGAATGCTTTATGCGCATGGCGCATGTGATTGCTGAGCGTTCAAAAGACCCCTCTACCCAGGCTGGGTCAGTAATTGCAGACGCAAAAAACGTTGTCGTAGGCCTGGGATATAACGGGTTTCCACGAAGTATTGATAATGACGCATTCCCCTGGGACCGGGAAGGTGGATTTCTTGAGACCAAATACGCCTATGTGTGTCATGCTGAAGAAAACGCAATATACAATGCCAATAAAGCGACTCATGGATGCAAACTCTACTGCACACTTTTCCCCTGTAATGAATGCGCAAAAACCATTGTACAAAACGGAATTACTGAAATAATTTATGAGAGCGATAAATATCATGATACTGATAGTTGTATCGCCTCACGTAGAATTCTTGAGGCAGCAGGTGTTACGTATCGACAATATATATCTGACTGGGCAGACAAATAAATAAACATTATGCAAAAAACAATACTCGGCTTTGTAGGTGACTTAGCAAGTGGCAAAGGCACTGCAGCAAAATACTTAAGTGAAAAATATGGAGCAACCACCTATCGATTTTCAACCATGCTCCGAGATATCTTGAAACGCGTGTACGTACCAGAAACCAGAGAAAACCTACAAAACCTCTCTACCTTTTTGCGCCAATCATACGGACAAGACGTAATGAGCAGAGTCATCGCCGAAGATGTTGCACGAGACGAAAATAATCTGGTCATTGTCGAAGGAATCAGACGCCCGAGTGATATTGAATATCTAAAAAAATTGGAAGGATTTCATCTCATATACCTTACGGGAAACCCAGAAATCCGTTGGCAAAGACTGGTTGCGAGAAAAGAAAATCCGGGTGATAGTGAAAAAACATTTGAGCAGTTTTTACATGATGAAGAAGCAGAAGCAGATCGTATGATCAAAGAACTTGGGGCGACTGCAGAGAAAAAAATAGAAAATGATAAAGGATACGAAGAATTTTATAGAGCACTTGATGAACTAGTAGCAAGCTATGGAAATTAACATCAGACGAATCGATACTTCCCTACCTCTCCCTGAATACAAGACTAAAGGAGCAGTGGCATTCGATCTCTATGCACGAACAAATGATGCAATCGCACCAAAAGAAATAAAACTAATCCCTACAAACCTTATTATCGAGACGCCCGAGGGATACATGCTTATGATTGCTGCTCGATCGAGTCTTGCAAAGAAAAAAGGACTCATGATGGCAAATAATGTAGGAATTATTGATCAAGATTACTGTGGTGAAAATGATGAATTAGGGTTATTACTCTATAATTTTACTGACAAAGAAGTAGCGATTGAAAAAGGTGAACGACTCGCTCAAGGGATTTTTGTAAAAATAGAAAAAGGAAATTGGAATGAAGTTAATAAAATGGCTGATGAAAGCCGTGGCGGATTTGGAACTACCGGACAATTTTAATTTTCTTAACCCTCCCCTAAGAGGGGAGGGAAGGGTGGGGTTGAGTGCAAAAACAAAAACTATCCTAAACAATCTCAACAAATTTATGAAAACCTATCTCGACCTCGTACAAAAAATCCTTAGTGAAGGGGTTCTCAAATCAAACCGTACTGGTACTGACGCCTACGCTATCGCTGGAGCAATGTTTGAGCACGACATGTCGACTGGATTTCCCCTGCTCACTACCAAAAAAGTTCCCTTTCGTTTGATCGCAAGTGAACTAGAATTTTTTATTAATGGAATCACTGATAAAGAATGGATGAAAGAGAGAAATAATCATATCTGGGATGAATGGGCGAGACCAAGCAAAGCTCCCTATGGACATGATGAGGCAAGTAAAAAAAGAATGGCAGAAGAGCGAGATCTTGGACCCATTTACGGTTTCCAATGGAGACATTTCAATGCTCCGTATATTTCCTATGATACCGACTATACAGGACAAGGGGTAGATCAACTAAAAAATGTGGTAGAAAAACTAAAAAGTAATCCGAATGATCGACGTATGATTGTCATGGCATGGAATCCTAGTATGCTTTCTGACATGGGTCTCCCTCCGTGTCACTATGGATACCAGGTAACCGTAATTGATGGCAGACTAAATTTATTATGGAACCAACGTTCAGTTGATGTAATGCTCGGTCTCCCTTTTAATATCGCAAGCTACGCGCTACTTCTCCATCTCCTTGCCAAAGAAACTGGTCTAAAAGAAGGAAAGCTAGTAGGTTTTCTTGCTGATGTGCATATTTATGAAAATCATGTTGAAGGAGCCAGAGAACAACTCACCCGTGACCCAAATAAGTATCCACTTCCGAAAATAGAAACTCCTCAATTTACGTCAATTTTTGATTGGAAATATACTGACTCAACAATCACAGGTTACGAAAGTTATCCGACCATTAAATTCCCTATCGCAGTATGATCGCTCTCATTGCTGCAATTTCAGAAAACAATTGTATTGGCAAAAACAATACTTTACCTTGGCATATTCCCGAAGACATGAAGCATTTTCGTAAACTCACCAATGGAAAAACAGTCGTAATGGGAAGAAAAACCTGGGAATCAATTCCTGAAAAATTTCGTCCGCTCCCCAATCGAAAAAATGTGGTGATTACCAGAAATCTGGACTACACAGTCCCTGATTCAGTTATGCTGTACCATTCGGTCAAAGAAGCGCTCGAGCATGAAGGTGGTGATGTCATGGTAATCGGAGGAGCAGAAATCTACGTGCAATCGATCGAGCTCGCAGACACACTATACATTACTCACGTACACACCTTTATCGAAGACGGAACTGCATTTTTCCCTACAATTGATAAAAATATTTGGAAAGAAGCGGAGCGAGAAGATCATGAACATTTCTCGTTTGTTACGTATAAAAAATAAGCCGATATATGTTTATCGTTCTCTACGGCATCAACAATCTAGGCAAAAGCACTCAAGCAAAAAAACTAGTCGAACGCATGAATAGGGAAGGTTATACTACCGAGTACCTCAAATACCCTCTCTACACGGAAGAGCCTGCAGGTCCGATTATCAATAACTACTTACGTGAAGGAAACACCTACAATTTAACCCCGCGTGAAGCACAACTTCTGTACGTTCTCGACCGCACCCAATATGAACCAACACTCAAAGAAAAGTTAAGTCAGGGAATTCATGTGGTTGCTGAAGATTATACAGGTACGGGTATTAGTTGGGGTATTGGTGCAGGAGTGGATGAAGCATTTCTCAAACGAGTCAACAGCCACCTCTTGAAAGAGGATATCGCATTTCTCTTTGAGGGTGAGCGATTTACCGAGGCAACTGAGCAGGGACACAAACATGAGACAGATAACACACTCATCGAAACAGTCCGCAGAGCACACGATACACTAGGAACTGAAAATGGCTGGATACGAATCAATGCAAATGAAACAATCGAGGCAATTCATGAAAAACTCTGGAACACAGTTATTCTACGAATAAACCAAGGAGAATAAACCAAAATCTCTATCTATGTTATACTAAACCCTAGAATTTTCTTTTGCCTTTTTACCTTTTACTTTTAACTTTGTAAAATATGCTTCTCCCCGTCTCAGACCTGTTCAAACGAGCATTCACCCCCTATCACAAATTTCCAAAACTAATCACTGGTTTTATTGTATTAATGTGTCTTCCAATACTATTCTTCGGAATCGCAAAATTTTCTTTTGATCTAATCGGTCTTGTGTACGGTACCATGGTTCCAGCTGCATATCTACTAGGCATTGGATCGCTTATTGTCTCAATACTCTCTCTATGGTTCACCCTCACCTATATTTTAGCAGTCGTCGATATTGATAGCGGGGTTGCACCACAAAAATTATCAGGATACCTCAAAAAATCTCGTATATATATCATCCCCGCAATTGGATTAACTCTTCTTGGAGGATTGATTGTGCTTGGAGGATTAATACTTCTCATCATACCAGGAATCATATTCAGTATTTGGCTCATGTTTACCCTACACGCCAGAGTTATAGATGAAAAAAAAGGATTAAGTGCTCTATCGTGGAGTAAAACCTTGGTAAGTGGAAATTGGTGGGGAGTATTTGGACGTAGTATATTGAGCGTCCTACTCGTTTCAATCCTTATGTCTGCCCTAGGAAGTATCCTAGGAGCGCTTTTCCAGGTAGACCTCGAGAATCTGACATTCCAAAAATTGACTATCGTAAACTTCATTTTGACAGTACTCATTGCACTAATGCAGGCTGTATTTACCCCATTTGCCTCTGCTATCCCTACCATCCTTTACCTCGACCTCAAACGGTCAAAATCTGGGTCCCCTGACCCTCTTGAGCCACCGAAGGCATAAACTTTCTCTTAAATCAATCACATACCACCGGCTAAACACCGGTGGTTTTGTTCTACCGCATAACATGATAAAGACAAAGCCAAGATAAAGCGAGAGTATAGGGAATCAAAGGGGGTTCGAGGGTGACAACTGTCTGTCCCGACTCAGTCGGGATTGGTTACAAAAAGTACGGAAAAGAGTACAGATTTTCCCCTCTTTTCTTTTAGGATAAACAATGGTACGCTATTTTCATTATCAAAGAAAAAACTATGCCAAAACTTATCCCAATTATTGGAATGGAGGTACATATAGAATTGAACACCGAATCAAAGATGTTTTGTTCCTGCCCGAATAACCCAGATGAAACAACGCCAAACAAAAACATTTGTGAAATCTGCACGGCACATCCAGGTACACTGCCAGTGCCCAATAAAGCAGCCATAACCTCTACGGTCAAAATTTCAAAAGCACTTGGTGCAACTGTTCGTGAACTCTCAAAATTCGACCGAAAACATTATTTCTATCCTGATCTTCCCAAGGGATATCAGATTTCCCAATATGATGAACCTATCGGGGAACATGGGACGATCACTCTTGAATTCGAACCAGAAAGCAATATTCGAGATACTGCAAAAATCGGAGTGAGACGAATACATCTGGAGGAAGATACTGCAAAATTATTTCATGGAGAGAGTGGGACACTGGTTGATTTCAATCGCGCAGGAACACCGCTCGTGGAAATCGTGACTGACCCAGACTTTATGTCAGCACTTGAGGCAAAAACATACTGCCAAGAACTCCGAACTCTTATTCGTGCCCTAGGAGTCAGCGAAGCTGATATGGAAAAAGGTCACATGCGCTGCGAAGCCAATATTTCAGTGCAAACTGTAGGTACATTTGAAATAGTTGATGGCGAAGTCAAACCGCTCAGACACGCGACACTAAATCCAAAAGTTGAACTCAAAAATCTCAATTCTTTCAAGGCAGTAGAAAAGGGTATTGAATTTGAAATCAAACGACAAACTACCATGATCGAAAAAGGAGAAAATTGGGTACAACAGACACGAGGCTGGAATGAAGACGAAGAAATCACAGTGCTCCAGCGAACCAAAGAAAATGCCGCAGACTATCGTTACTTCCCTGATCCAGATATTCCCCCATTTCATCCAATAAAAATCGCAGGTAATCTTTCCCTGCCCGAGCTACCTCAGGCAAAGCGAAAACGATTTAGAGAAGAATATGGGCTGTCATTTGCAGACGCTTCTTTGCTATCACAAGACAAGGCTTGGGCTCATTTTACCGAAGCAGTCATGAGTGAAGTATCTGAGTGGATCACTGATGACGAAGAAGTACGACCAAAAGTTGCTCGTCTTGTAGGTGGCTGGATTACAAGTAAACTTATGGGCGGATTAATCGAAAGAAAAAAAGAAATCAGTGATATACAATTCACTCCTGAAAACTTTGCTGAATTAATCTCACTTATTTATACTGAAAAAGTAAACTCGACCAATGCACAAAAAATTCTGAATATCATGCTAGACCATGATCGAGATATTGACCCAAGTCATATCATGGAAGAACAAGGTTTGGGGCAAGTGAGGGACACCGAAGCATTGGGTGCCGTAGTTGACGAAGTTATCAAAAGCTATCCAAAACAAGTTGCTGATTTCAAAGCAGGCAAAGAACCAATTCTCAAATTCCTGATCGGTATGGCCATGAAAGCAACCGAAGGAAGTGCTGACCCAAAGATGCTTGAGGCATTATTCAAAGAAAAAATTAGTGTTCTCTAAATTATGAATAGTGTACAACTCTTCGTCGCAACCAAAGCCTTCATTGTTCATGAAGGAAAAGTATTAATCATCCGTGAATCAGGTACATACACCGATGGAACCAATTCAGGAAAATACGACGTAGTCGGTGGCAGAGTAAAACCAGGTGAAAAATTCGACGAAAGCCTCAAAAGAGAAGTAATGGAAGAAACTGGACTAATAGTAACGGTTGAAAAGCCAGTGCATGTAGGTGAATGGAGGCCTGTGGTGCGAGAGGAACAGTGGCAAATTATAGGAATTTTCTTTGTATGTAGAGCAAAATCCTCTGAAGTCACATTGAGCCAGGATCACGCAGAATACCAATGGATTGACCCAAAAGAATATATGAATTATCCGCTCATCGATAATTTAAAACCCGCCTTTGAAGCCTACCTCGAATATGAAAGAAAACAGTAACACAGAAGCATGTTCCTACTGCTCAAACCCAAAACAAATAGTCTGGGTCCACGGACACGGACAATGCGCGCACTGTGGAATCAATACTGACGAATGTTGCAGAGGAGAATCATGCGAAAATAAAACATAAAAAAATCCCCGATGTGGGGATTTTTAATTAATATCCTGCTCCTGGTAAATCATTGATCAAACTCTCCATATCTTTACTATCCGATCTCGACTTTACGATCCCCGCTCTCCTATCTTTCCATAATTGGCGCTTAATACGAAGCTTAGTGTTGTTACTAAATCCTCCGCCAGTTTTCAGACTTTTTGCATGCCCGGCTATCAAATTTTCAAAATATTTCAAATCCTCTGCACTCAAATTTTTATATTTATCCAGACGTCCATATTTCATATGGATGAGGCCTTTGCGCAATTTCTTTCTACTAAATGCTCCTCCAGTGCCTACTGCTCCAGGGTCAATATCACCCTTGGCAGCCTCGAGAGCGCGTTTCTCCTGCATCTTCCGTTGAATATATCGATACCTCATGCGATCCCTTGCTTCATCTGAATCAGCATCACTAGATGCCACAGGAGCAGCGCCTGGATGAAAAATCGAAGTCGATGCCGGAGTTCGGAGAGCACCTACGCGCGAGATAGAAGTACTTGGACCAGCACCAGATCCCTGGGATATATGTGAAATTGACGAAGATACGTGTGACTGAGTAGAAAAAATACTACTACTCGTAGGACGTGTCTGATTGATTGAAGAAATAGGATTAACGACAGGCATAGTATCTATGATGCAAGAAAATTTTTAATTTCTTTGCGCGCTTCATCAATAGTATGGCACCAATGGATTTCTTGATCGCGTTTGAACCAGGTCATCTGACGCTTTGCATATCTCCGAGTATCTCGCTTGAGCTGTTCAATCACCGCACCAAGTGTTGCAGTACCTTCAAGCAATGGTCTGAAATGACGATACCCAATACCACTCATACTCGGCAAACTCCATCCATACTTTTGCTTTACCAAATATTTTACCTCATCTTCGAGTCCATCTGCAATCATCATGTCCACGCGCTTTTCAATGCGCGTATATAGTTCATCTCGCGGAACAGAAATTCCAATTTTTAATATATTAAAAATTTTATCACCTTTTTTCTTTTGTTTTGAAAATTGTTTTCCAGACAAAATACAGACCTCGAGTGCTCGAATAAGTCGGCGCTTATTATGTATATCAATCGTAAGCGCCATATCAGGATCAAGATTCTGAAGCCAGGAAAAAAGTTCCGGAGCACTTTTTTCCTCAAAACTAGCCCGTAACTTTTTATTCGGTGGAATGCGGGGAATATGAAAATTATCAGTCAATGCCTCAATATAGAGACCTGTACCCCCGACAATTATAGGAAGTTTTCCTGCCCGTACAATTGTTTTAATATGCTTCATGGCACGATCTCGAAATTCGGCTGCAGTAAATACTTTCCCTGGATTTAAAAAATCAATTAAATGATGTGGTATACCATCAATCATATACACTCTCCGAAGACCTGTATACTTCCATTCTCCTTGTGGTTTTGCCGTACCAACAGTCATGTGTTTAAATATCTGACGCGAATCAGCGCATATTACCTCGCCATCAAATTTCTTCGCCAGCTTAATACCCCACTCGGTTTTCCCAGATGCAGTAGGGCCAACGAGAGCAATAATTTTGGGGAGTGTGGAGGTTTCAATTCGCATATAGAGGGTAGAGTGTCAGAGGAAGACTCTAAATATAAAAATAAGATACCCCCCTTGTTGATCTTATGTTCAAAAGCTATACTTAGGTTTGTCTGAACTGTACGTGAAATAATAAATAAAATCAAGAAACAAAAAGCAACCTATGTACATCATCCTAAACAAACCGGTAGGCTATAACACATCTCAAATCACCCCATCATTATTTGAATTACTAGATGAGACACACTGCATTTCAAAACCAATTCCAGACATTCCAGACACTCTTTTCTCAATTGATGAACTGGAACAGAGTTCAGAGGGATTGATAGTGATTACAGATATACAGCACAATACAGAAGGATATGAAAGTGAGTATGAAATCACTATTGATAAATACTTATCACCCCAAGCAATGACCATACTCAAAAAAGGTATGAATATAGAGGGAAAATTATACGCTGGTATTTCAATTATTGAAGAAAAACACAAGGGAAAACGTTCAGTAGTACGAATCAATTCAAGAAAAACAAATGATAACGGAATACGTACCATGTTTGAGGCTATCGGATATCATGTAGTCGGATTACGACGAATTAGAATAGAAAATTTCAAACTGGGAGTACTGTCTATTGGAAAATGGAAATATGCAGCGTAACCCAAAAAATACGCATGTGTTTGCAACCACAGCCCACTCCTGATACTATATATTCAAATATTATCCTCTCTATTATGCCAAAAAATTCGACTAGATCGAATGTGAGCTTTGATCGAATACGAGCTATTTTCTTTTTTGGAATGCTCGGAATCTTAAGTCTCGGAATGCTCTATCTCTTCCGTCCATTTGCATTCCCAATATTTTGGGCAGCAGTTACGGCCGCAGTGTTTTACCCCATGTATAAAAAAATTTTAAAAAGCACAAAAGAGCGTGAGGGCGCCAGTGCTTTAATTTCGGTATTCATCATCATTGTTATTATTTTTATCCCCCTTGTCACACTTTCAGCATTAGTAGTCAATGAGTCAGTAAGTTTATACCAAAAAATTTCACAATCAGGGGTATTTGATAGTCCACAAAACGTCTCTTCATGGCTCGAAGGAACGCCATTGGCACCTTATCTCGACACTATTCGCACCAATTGGACTGCATATGCCAGCAAAATCACACAAACAGTGAGCTCCCTCCTCTTCAATGGACTCAAAAATGTGACACAAAATTCTGTTACATTTGTTATCATGGCAATTATCATGCTCTACACACTGTACTACTTCTTCAAAGATGGTAAGCGCATGTTGAAGAGACTGGGTCATATCTCGCCTATTAGCGGAGAATATGAAGACATGTTGTATGATCGATTTACCTCAACAGTCCGATCAACACTAAAAAGTACAGTCATTATTGGTGGTATCCAAGGACTACTTGGTGGAGCACTATTCTGGATCACAGGAATTGAAGGAGTACTAGTCTGGAGTGTCATCATGGTGATTATTGCCATTCTCCCAGCTATGGGAACTCCACTCATCTTGGTTCCTGCGGCAATTATCATGTTTGCACTGGGTAATTTCTGGCAAGCAGTAGTACTTCTCATTGGTACAGGGGTGATCAGTGTCGTGGATAATTTCCTCCGTCCAATGCTTGTCGGACGAGATACACAGATGCACCCATTGATTATTTTCTTTAGCACACTTGGAGGAATATTTATCTTCGGAGTTTCTGGATTCGTCATTGGCCCGGTTATTGCAGCACTCTATATCTCAGTACTTTCAATCTACGACCACTACTACAATAAGCAGTTGAATGAAGAATAATAAAAAAAGACTCCCGATCGGGAGTCTTTTTTTATTGTACCGCGGGTGGGAGTCGAACCCACACGACCTTGCGATCAAGGGATTTTAAGTCCCTCATGTCTACCATTCCATCACCGCGGCGTATTATTTTTTCTACTTCGTATCAAACCTATAATAGCAACAAGTCCCCAAAAAACTTGTAATGCAGCAGCTGGCCAGGCTTTCTGATGCACCACGCTAACTCCAATACCTATTGCTCCTAATAAATTTGTTATCTGATACCATCGACTATCCCCTTTTACAGTCCCAGTGGAAACTAGAATATACGACACTCCAATGAGAAAAGTGCCGACCCAACCTATTATTTGAATAGTAAGTTCCATACAAAAGTCTGCTAAAATGTACCACGCGCAAAGCCAAAAATCAAGCCTTCTTGCGTTTTTTGATGGTAGTACGAGGTTTTTCCCATTGGATCTCCTTAATACCCTCCTTGAGGTTAAACCAGCGTGCTAGAGTGAATAAAAAGTCGCTCAGTCGGTTGAGATATTGGACCGCAATGGGACTAAGTAGTGCATTCTCTTTTTTGAGCTCCACTACCCTACGCTCCGCACGCCGACATATTGCCCGTGCAAAGAAAGCTGCCGTTGCACACTCTCCCCCGCCAGGCAAAATAAACTGAGTAAGTGGCGGGAGCTCATCAGTCATCACATCAATCCATTTTTCTAATTTTGTAATATCTGCTTTGATGAGCATGGGAATTTTTACCACAGTTGTCTGAGCTGCAGCGATCATTGAACCAAGAGTAAATAGATTATGCTGAATTGAGAGTAGTCTATTACGTACTCGCGCATATGATTCATCTTGTGCTTCCTCTACCAATATTCCGATAAAACTATTCAGTTCATCCACCTCACCAATCGCATCAATTTCCATACAATCTTTGTCTACTCGAGTCCCGCCAAGAAGCGACGTTTTCCCTGTATCTCCAGTTTTAGTATAAATTTTCATATGAGTGTATAATCTTGATTTTAGCAGTAGAGCACTATATAGTAATAAAACAGTCTACACAGTATATCACCCTAACTATGGAACACAATATCAGGCATTTGGCATTAATTGTAGATGGAAATCGCACCTGGGCAACCCAAAAAGGTTTGCCCAAATTTTTGGGACACACAGAGGGTGTAAAAATGCTCAAACGGATAATCAAAGCTGCGTCTAAAAAAAATATTCCCTACCTCACCGCATGGTTGCTTTCAACTGAAAACTTACAAAGAGCAGAAGACGAACTCAAACATTTATTTTCATTATTCATCACATTTAACGACAAAGAATTAACGGAAAACAATGTACAACTGAGAGCAATAGGCGACCTTTCTCGCGTACCCGAAAACGTTCAAAATAAAGTGAAAGAATTACAAGAAAAAACAAAAAATAATACAGGCATGGTTCTAAATCTCGCAATTGCGTATGGGGGTCGAGATGAAATCGTTCGTGCTACAAAAAAAATTATCGAAGCGGGGCTACAACCTGGAGAAATAACCGAAAATACATTTGAAAAATTTCTCGATACCGCAGGAATACCCGAAGTCGATCTAGTCATTCGTACTGGCGGCCATCAACGCCTCTCAGGATATTTCCCTTGGCAATGCACGTATGCTGAGCTTTATTTCACAGACACTCGATTTCCTGATTTTTCACCAGAAGAACTAGATAAAGCAATTGAATGGTTTAGTCAGCAAGAAAGAAAGAGAGGGAAATAATTAACACAAACCTTTTACACGTCATTCCCGCGAAAGCGGGAATCTAGAGTTTTTAAGATCCCCGTTTTCACGGGGATGACAACCAAAAAACCGGCAGGTTGCCGGTTTAATCATTGGTTACTGACTTTTAGCAATATCAATGTTTGTCATTGTACAGTGCTTCTCCACATATCAATTTCTCTACAGTTATCAGCATCTTTAGATTTTAAACACTTTAACCTTCGGGAGGAAACGGATCTTTCTTACCGTACGTATTCTTCTCTCGTATTTTTCCATCTTTGCCATGTAAGATAAGTTCACCGCCACTTTTTTGCAAACGTTTCCTAAATTCCTCAAAAGCTAAGCCTTGGATATTATAAACCGCAGAAACTCTTTTTGAATGAGGACGTCTTGCAGCCCATCTATCCTTATAAGGAACTATATGAATGCTTTCCATAGTATTTATCAACTTCTAAAACCTTTCGGTTATTTAAAAATAAATGAATCTTAGGACTTACGACGATACTCCATAATTCAATAGAGCTACCAAATATTGGCAGCTCTATGATCTATTGAGTTTTAACTACACCCGAGACTATCTCCACAATTCAGACACTTATAGCACGCACCATTGCGTACCGTGATGTGGCCACAGGTTGGGCATGCTGGAGCATCGCCCATCATAGTTCCCAGCGCTGCATCAGACTGATTCACCGGACCACTTATTGCTTCATCCTGAAGCAATTGAGGCTGAGCTTCTACCACAGCAGATGCTTTTGCAGGAACTGTTTCAAGAGGCATTGTCTCCTGAAGAGGTTGCGTAATGCGAGCGAGATTCTCAAATTTATTTTTCTGAATTCCCTTTGGTGGAACCTGGACAAAATCAGTTCGTCCGAGATATTCCATACCCAATACGCGGAATACGAAGTCGATTATTGAAGTACAGTTCTTGATATTTGGATGATCAGTAAATCCACTAGGTTCAAATCGGGTGAAGACAAAGTTTTCTACATACTTTTCCAGTGGTACTCCATACTGTAATCCCATAGATACTGAAACCGCAAACATATTGAGAAGACTTCTGACAGCCGCACCCTCTTTGTACATGTCAATAAATATTTCAGCGAGCTTTCCATCTGGATATTCACCAGTTCGAAGCCACACCTGTTGATTTCCCACTTTTGCAGCGACCGTAATTCCACTTCTCTTTGCTGGCAATCTTCGTTTCTCACCATGGAGATACACACGTCTCTCAGCTACTTCTCCATCTCTCGTATAGGATTCGAGTGGAGTATGTATGCCCGCGTGCTTACTCAATATCTGACTTGCCTGTTCTAGAGCCGTCGTCATAGGAACTGACTCTGTTTGTGTGACTGGAGATGGTACTACAGGAGCTTCTGCAACAACTTCTTTTTGTGGTACATCTTCCTTTTTCTCTTCCTTCTTTGAACTAGTTGATGATAATGGTTGAGATAATTTGCACCCATCACGATAAATTGCAACTGCTTTTAGTCCCACTCTCCACGATTCTTCGTAGGCATGTTTCACTTCGGCAATAGTCACCTCATTTGGCATGTTGATCGTCTTTGAAATTGCACCAGAAAGAAAAGGCTGTACTGCTGCCATCATCTTCACATGACCCATGTAGTGAATAAATCGCTTTCCTTTCTTTCCATTTTTATTTGCAGTATCAAATACAGGATAATGCTCTTTTTGTAGATGTGGTGCACCTTCAATAGTCATGGTTCCACAGGTATAATCATTTGCTTCTTCAATTTCTTTATCAGTGAATCCAAGTGCCTTGAGCATGTTGAATTTAGGATCATTGTATTGTGCTTCACTAAATCCTGCACGCTTCATCGCTTCTTCGCCAAGTGTCCAGACATTACATGCAAACTTGATATCAAAGGCTCCTTCAAGTGCTTTATTAATTGCGAGAATATCACTATCCACAAATCCTTTTTTCTTGAGTGTCGCCGCATTGATATGTGGAGCATTCGTAATATCTGCAGTTCCACGCATGTAGTTGAGAATATCTTGCATCTGACTTGGAGTATACCCGAGCTGTTGCAATGCCATCGGTACTGCATCGTTTACAATGCGGAAATATCCTCCCCCAGCAAGTTTTTTGAATTTTACCAAAGCAAAATCTGGTTCAACTCCAGTCGTAGCACAGTCCATCAAAAGTCCGATAGTGCCTGTAGGAGCAAGAAGTGTGGTCTGAGCGTTCCGATATCCGTATTTTTCTCCCATTTCTACAGCTTCATTCCAACTCTCACGCGCTGCAGCAAGAAGATACGCAGGCGCATGTTGCGGATTGATTCCAATCGGTTTTACGACTAATTTTTCATATTCATTGTCTGGAGCATCAAACGCTGCTCGACGATGATTACGCATCACACGAAGCATGTGTTCACGATTGAGTTCAAATTTGGGGAATGTGCCCAAAAACTTTGCCATCTCAGCTGATGTCTTGTAACTCTCTGCAGTCATAATTGCAGTCACTGATCCTGCAAATGCATACGCTTCTTCTGATTCGTAGGGAATACTTGAAGTCATGAGTACTGAACCAATATTTGCATATCCCAGTCCGAGTGTTCGGAAATCAAAACTTCCTTGCGCAATCTCTTTACTTGGGAACTGTGCCATGAGTACGCTAATTTCAAGTACCACCGTCCACACACGGACACCATGTTTGAATCCATCTACATCAAAAGTGCTCGTATGGGGATCAAAAAAGTGCTTGAGATTAAGTGAGGCAAGATTACATGCAGTATTGTCGAGGAACATGTATTCAGAACAAGGATTTGATCCATTGATTCTGCCTGATTCTGGACAAGTGTGCCATTCATTAATGGTACCGTCATACTGAACACCAGGATCAGCACATGCCCATGCAGCAAATGCAATTTTATCCCAGAGATCCCGAGCTTTCAGTGTCTTACATACACTACCATCAGTTCTCCAGGTCAGATTCCATGATGAGCCATTCTTCACTGCATCCATAAACTTGTGTGGAACACGAACAGAGTTATTTGAATTCTGTCCTGCAATAGTCTGATAGGCCTCACCTTCATAGTCAGATGGATACCCTGCAGCAATAAGCGCTGCGACTTTTTGTTCTTCTTTTACTTTCCAGTCAATAAATGTCTCAACATCTGGATGATCCAGGTCAACAATTACCATTTTTGCAGCGCGTCTCGTCGTTCCACCAGATTTGATTGCACCAGCCGCGCGGTCGCCAATTTTCAACCAACTCATGAGTCCACTTGATCTTCCACCACCAGAAAGCGGTTCTCCTGAACCACGAAGATTAGAAAAATTAGTACCAGTTCCTGATCCGTATTTGAAAAGTCGTGCCTCACGCGTCCAGAGATCCATGATTCCACCCTCTCCGACCAAATCATCTTTTACCGATTGAATAAAGCATGCGTGTGGCTGTGGATGAGAATACGCATCTTTGGCACGTGTCATGACTCCTGTGTCTGGATCTACATAATAATGTCCTTGTGCCCCACTATTGATGTTATACGCCCAATGCAAGCCCGTATTGAACCACTGTGGAGAATTTGGCGCTGCCATCTGACGAAGAAGCATGACCACAAGTTCATCATAAAAAATCTCCGCATCCTTGGGGGTGGCAAAATATCCGTAGCGCTCACCCCAATATCTCCAGGTTCCTGCCAATCGATGGATCGTCTGTTTCGCTGAGGTTTCGGGTCCAAGCATGGGAGACCCGTCAGCATTCTTTTTTGGCGAACCATCCGCGTTTATCTGAGGAACACCAGTTTTTCGAAAATATTTTTGAGCAATAATATCAGTTGCAACCTGTGACCAGCTCTTTGGAATTTCGATATCTTTCATTTCAAATACAACCGTTCCATCTGGTTCTCGGATAATGGAAGTTCGTTTTTCGTATTCAATCAAATCAAATGGACTCTTGCCTTCCTCACTAAATACGCGTTTAAATCGCAGACCATTTTCATTATAAAAAAATTGAGTATCAGTGCTTTGGCCGAGTTTTAAACCCTGGACAAATTTAGAGTCAGTGGGACCCATACGACAGGAAAATTAATAAGGTTGTTAAAATGGTGTCTCGCACAAAAATGTTTCTTTCCCGAGCTCTCGATTCCTGAAAATACTAGAACGAATAGCTTAGGAAGATGCCCCCTTCATTTTCTACATCTTGTGTCTTAAAATATTTTTGACCACAAGCTGTTGTGTTTTTGTAGCGACAATACACAGTATAGCACAGTTAAAAAACATGACCAAGCATGACTATCCCGATAGTACTGACAGGTTATCCACACATGTATAAAAAAATAAAAACACAAAAAAATTTTCGTGTACTAAATCTAAAAAAATATCCATAAAAATCAGAATCCCCGCACCAGCCTAAAGCCAATGCGGGGTAAGTGCCCATAGCCGGGACCAGCATTTTCCAATGATTCATGCGTTACATTGGATCGCCATAAGTTTTTGCCACGCATCAGCTTTGTCTCGAAAGCCGATGTTTTCTGCGACACCTCCAGTCTCGAAGATCGAGAATACAAAAGAGGATGAAGAGGACGGTCCCCTTGGTGCCGAGCACCGCGATGAGAAGCCCGAACCCGATGTTGTCGTCCAGGTACCTTCCGTCCATGGTATGCATGGCCAGACCAAAGACGGTCAGACCAAACAAAAGTCCGCACACCCACCCGAACCACGAGCCCACAAGCATACGCACTCCTTCTAAACAAAGAACACACCGTAATTGGTAACGGATGAGAATAACACAAGGGAGGGGTTGTGTCAATACAAACTCCCCACTTTTGACTTTTTACTTTCGACTTTTAACTTTTTTGTGTACACTATCCTCATATGTCTACGCTCCAACCCGAAGAACAAGACTGGTTCACTCAACAAGACGAAACCGAACGAATCGTGCAGCCAGAAACTCTCGAGAATACTCCAGAGGTTGAATTTGATGTAACCCTCCGACCACAGTCACTAGGCGACTTTGTGGGCCAAGAACATATCAAGAACCCCCTCTCAATCTCTATCGAAGCTGCAAAAAAACGAGAAGAGCCACTAGAGCATGTCCTACTCTATGGCAACCCGGGATTAGGAAAAACAACACTTGCAACGATTATTGCCCGCGAGATGAACGTGGATATCAAAGTGACTGCGGGACCAGCGCTTGAACGCGTAGGCGACCTCGCAGCAATATTATCTAACCTGAAACGAGGTGATGTATTATTTATTGACGAAATTCATCGTATCAATAAATCTGTCGAAGAAGTCTTATATAGTGCAATGGAAGACTATGCGCTTGATATTATTATTGGAAAAGGTCCCGCAGCGCGTACCCTCCGCATGCCACTCGAGCGATTTACATTAATTGGCGCGACAACAAAATTGAATTTACTCTCTCCCCCACTTCGCGACCGATTTGGACATGTGTTCCATCTCAATTTTTATGAAAATAGTGACATTGCAAAAATAGTTTCGAGAAATGCAAAACTTCTTGAGGTAGAAATAGATGCAGACGCGACCACACTTATTGCAGAGCGATCACGCCGAACTCCTCGTGTTGCAAATCGACTACTCAAACGCGTTCGTGATTATGCTGAAGTAAAACACAGTGGTATAATAAACAAAGAGATAGCGGCTTCAGCTCTCGAAATGCTGAATGTTGATCATTATGGATTAGATGAAGTAGATCGAAAAATTCTGGTATCCATTATTACTCTATTTGAAGGTGGTCCAGTAGGCTTGAACACACTTGCAGCAGCAGTTGCCGAAGAAATGGAAACAATTGAACAAGTGTACGAACCCTACTTGATCCAAATCGGCATGCTCGAGAGAACTCCTCGCGGAAGAAAAGTCACGATCAAAAGCTACGAACACTTGAAATTAAATATCGTAAACCCAAATAAACTTTTGTAATTTAATTTGAGCTTTGACATTTGAATTTTGAACTTTTATGATCGCCTTCCCTCTCTACATTTTCCTCTTCATTTACCTCGCGTTCTTGTGCATTTTTGTTATATTCTCATGTATCAATGCCTATCACATATTTTCAGCCGGTGTTTTTACCATCGCTAGTTTTACCATGACAGCAATCGTGACCATACTCACACTCGCTACACTCTATTTTACCTGGCAACATGTCTCAGTAATTGATTGGAGACAGCCGTTTATTCTATTTGAAGGTGCAAATTTCTAGTAGTATGCATATTTCTCATTTTATCAAACAAAAAAATTACGAAAAAATCATTCACATACTAAGGCGTCACCCGATAACGTTTGTGCCAACCATACTACTATTTATTACTCTGTTTGCGATTCCGATTGTCTTATACATGATTATCAAAAACGCATTTCCTGATTTTGTGTCAGGTACACAGATGTATCCTCTATTTGTCCTAGGAGGAAGTATTTACTACCTCTCGACCTATCTGTTTCTCTACGCGCATTTTATTGATTATTATCTTGATATTTGGATAGTTACCAATGACCGTATTATTGATAATGAGCAACACGGACTATTCCACCGCACCACGACTGAGCTTGAATTACACAGTATCGAAGATGTCACTTCACAGGTAAGCGGAATCTTGGGTACCGTATTCAAATACGGTGATCTCACGATCAAAACTTCATCAGTCACCACCACAATTGTATTCCGACAAATCCCACATCCGGAAAAAATCCGTGGTGAACTCATCCGTCTGGCAGATGAAGATCGAAAATACCACGATATCTCAACTACTCCAAAACCATGATCAATTTTTCAATTTTCAATCCTATCAACCTTCTCTTCACATATCTCATAGTGATTAACCTGATCACTATTTTATTTTTTTCATTTGATAAATCACGTTCAAAGACTAATGGGAGAAGAATTTCTGAAAAAACATTATTACTACTTGCCCTGGTTGGCGGCTCACCAGCAGCGATCTATGCAATGAACACATTTCGCCATAAAACAAAAAAATATTCATTCCAATTACCACTATATCTGATTATATTGTTCCAAATAATTTTAGTATTTTGGATTTTGCATAATTTGAATTTAAAATTTTAGAGGCACACTTGGGGGGGGGGTTCGGGGATGGAAACTGTCCGAGCTACGAATGTAGAATCACTAACAATACTTAAGAAGGCGAGTTTTTTGACCCCCGTCCCGACTCAGTCGGGATTGGTTACAAAAAGTACAAAATATCTCCACTAAAACAAAAAGCACCCCGCCCTTCGCGAAGGGCGGGGTGCTTTTTTAAAATCTCTGTAGACTTATTCCTGCGCTCGTCCACCGTACTCACCAGTCTCAGTATTTACGACAATTTCCTCACCGTCAGTGATAAATATAGGCGCCTGAATTTTGAGTCCATTATCAAGCTCAATCTCTTTGGTCACGTTTCCACTACTACTATCACCCTTTACAGCAGGAGGTGCAGATTTTACGGTGTAGGTTACTTTCTTAGGAAGTTGAATCGCAACCACCGCACCTTCATGCAATGAAGCAACTACCTCAAGACCTTCCTTGAGATATGCCGCATCGTCCCCAAGAATATCTTTCGAAACATCGACAGTTTCATAACTATCTTTATTCATAAAAGAATAAAATTCTCCATTCTGATAGAGAAACTGCAAATTATCGTGGAATACTTCAACCACATCAACACTTTCTCCGCTTTTGAATGTAAGTTCAGTTCCTTTGGTCCCATCAATAGATTTGAGCTTTGTTTTTACAAATGCTTGCCCCTTTCCAGGGTTTACAAACTGACATGCTGTCACAACAAAAAGATTGTTATTATGTCGGATGACCGCGCCCTTTTTAATATCTGTTGTATCTGCCATAGATAATAATTAAAAAATTTTCTTCATGGGCAATACTAACACGTCTTCGACATTTTTGCAACCCGTGAAGGCCATGACCAATCGATCGACCCCGAGAGCAATTCCCGAGGATTCTGGCATATGTCGGAGAGCCTCAATAAATTCCTCGTCAATATCATAGACTGGTTTTCCATATTGTTTTCGCTCTTCTTGCTCTCCTACAAATCGCGCTCGCTGCTCGTCTGCGTCCGTAAGTTCCTCAAATCCATTGGCCAGCTCAATTCCATCTATATACACTTCTACTCTTCGTGCGTATTGCCCGTCTGGTGTGAGACGTGAGAGGGATGCCATGGGCGCTGGATAGTTATAAATCATAACCAATCCCATATCAACTAATTTTGGCTCAATTTCTTGCAAAAATATTCGATAAAATATTTCTTCATATTGCTCAGCATCTTTCACGTCATACCCACGAGCCTTAGCAACGGCAACAAATTCTTCTCGCGTGACTATTGTATCAAGATCAATTGAAACAGTTTGAAGCCACAGATCTCGCATCGTAATTCGTTTCCATTTTTCTGTAGTAAACCGTTTTGCAAATTTTTCAAACTGAGGATATTGAGTAATCAATCGCTCAGCCGCAGTTTTGCTCAAATTTTCAATATCGTTCATTAAATCATCGAGTGTTGCACCGACTCGATACCACTCAGCCATCGTAAATTCAGGATGATGCAAATCAGCCATGCTTTCCTGATTACGAAATACTTTCCCAAGGTAAAATATCTTTTCAAATCCAGCAGCAAGCATTTTTTTCATAGTATATTCGGGTGACGTATGCAAATATCCTTGAAACTGCTGTTTCTGGCTATCCTGTATAGAGATAGACATTACATCGATATTCGGCTCTTGTCCGGGATGTCGGACAATAATTGGAGATTCAATTTCCAAAAAATGTTCCGACCAAAAAAACTCACGAATACTCCGGAGAATTTCATAGCGCGCAGAAAGAACAATTTTGTGCGCAGAAACATGATAAAGTTGTTCACCTTTCCCGATAGTCATAATAGTCGGGAGAATATAAGAAAAAAGGCTCTATGTCAATCTAGCATGTGTCCCACTTGAGCTTCTTGACTTTTATTAGCATCATTGTTATACTTGTCTTCGTTATTTTGTCCCAACTATGGGCCAGTAACCTGGCTGGTTAGAGCGATCCGATGTACATCGGATAGGTAGGGTTTTATGAAAGGATATCTCTACATTCTCCAGAGTAACAAAAACGGTCGATATTATATTGGAAGCACGAATAATCCAGATCGACGTTTAGAAGAACACAACGGAAAACTCGTCACAACCACACAATATCTTGTGCCACTTAAAATGGTATTTTGCAAAGAATACCAAGAACTAAGCGAGGCACGAAATATTGAACGAAAATTAAAAAGACAAAAAAGTAGGATCTTGATAGAAAAGATAATAAAAGATCAAAATATATTCATGGGCCAGTAGCTCACCTGGTAGAGCGCCTCGTTTGCACCGAGGAGGTAGGGGGTTCGAGTCCTCTCTGGTCCACCAGGCTTCATCCTGATTACATCAGGATTTCGCCCGGCAAGCCGTTTACATAACTTTGGAGGGAGTATGTACTACGTTTACATTTTATTGTGTAGTGATCGTACTTACTACACCGGGTATACAACTAACCTTAAGCGGAGGTTACAGGAACATGAACTGGGTCAAAATGAAAGTACGAAATACAAAAGACCGGTTCGACTCGTCTTTTTTTGTTCTTTTTCAAACATGGACAAAGCAATCCAGTTTGAAAAATATTTAAAAACAAATTCAGGACGGGCATTTAGAAACAAACATCTGATAAATAATTCGTTATCCGAGCCTGCTCGGCGTAGCGAAGCGAAGCCGAGGTAGCTCAGTGGTAGAGCAGAGGCCTGAAGAGCCTTGTGTCGCCAGTTCGATCCTGGCTCTCGGCACGGGTAAAATCGAACAATCGGAGTGTAGCTCAGTTGGCTAGAGCATCTGGTTTGGGACCAGAGGGTCGAAGGTTCAAGTCCTTTCACTCCGACCAAAAACACAAAACCCTGTACCATTTCGGTGCAGGGTTTTTGCGTTGGCCATACAGTAGGGGACTTTTGTAATCCCATGTGTATGAGTAATATGTTGCCATATCACTCGTGAACTGTCAAACAGTTCACTGAGCGGTAAACCAGATTCGAACTGGCGACCTTCTCCTTGGCAAGGAGACGCTCTAACCAACTGAGCTACTACCGCACGTCTTCGCTACACTACACCATGCACACACCTTTGAGGTGAGCATGCTCGGCATAGTCCTCCGAAGGAGGGCGAAGTCTGAGTTGCGGGGGAGGGATTTGAACCCCCGACCTTCGGGTTATGGGCCCGACGAGCTGCCTGGCTGCTCTACCCCGCGATATACTGAAACTATGTTAGTGGAAACTATTCCCGAGCGGGTAGCGGGAGTCGAACCCGCGTCATCAGTTTGGAAAACTGAGATAATAGCCGTTATACGATACCCGCGTACCATAAGTAGGACCATAATACGTGATTTTCAACGTATTGTCAATTATTAAGCACAATAGAACACGACGCAACAAGAGATTGACAGTACGACGAGAGTAGTGCTAGTATCTATATACTATGAATTATAGAAATCAGCACTCACACACCATGATGATGCGCATGACTCTTTCTTGCGAAGGCTGATATTGTATTTAGAATCAACATCTGGCCCTCGCTACCCGAGGGTCATTTTATTTTTAAGACTGTATCGAATCACCCATATGTTTGTCACTATAATCAACGACTGCCGAGATGCAAACGCATTTGGAAGACAAGTAACACGAGTAGTAGCGCTCCTGTCATGCCCTGTATCAACCGTGGGCGTACAGAGTGATATTGAAGCTTCGGGGATGCTTGTGGATATACTTGACGCGTCACTAGGAAAAAAAGGAGTGATACTAGTAAATGTCGCGCCTCGTGAAAAAACAAAAAATAAATGGGAAAACGGCACCCCTTTTGGATATTTTTCTGTAGGAAATACAATTGTATGTTCTTCAATTGCCGGAGAAACACTACGTTTGGTTTATGAACTAGGTATCACCAATTCAATAGAGGTATTCGATATCCCAAAAGTGATGAAAAGCGCACAAAAACAAGGACTCGCCACAAAAAAAGAAGTGGAACATATTATTCATACACAATTTAGAAGTTATGAATTCTTGCCACGCATTGCTTCATGGGTCACACAAGGATATTCATTCCCCACTCGCACTCTTAATCTAAAAAAACAATTCTCTTCTAAGCAACCAAAAGTATGGTGGGTTGATTGTTTTGGAAATTGCAAAACTACGATTATCTCTTCAAAAACAAATGGTAAAATAAAAACAAAATTCGGAACATTTCCTCTCTTCAATCGATTAACCGATGTGCCAGACCACACCATTGCCTATGTGAAAGGAAGTTCAGGATACGGAGAAAAAAGATTTATAGAAATTGTGGTACAGGGCGATAGTGCTGCAAGAAAGCTAAAAATTGAATCTGGCAATCTACTCTAGATTCCGTGTGTGGAGTAGCGCATCTTGAGCTCATTATCCTGATCTTTGCGTAAATGAGAAAACGTTCGAGCTGTCCAAGGCTTTTTGAGTAATACTTCAGAAATCCATTGCCCTCCAAGCAGATGAGGCATCATCACAAATGTAGCACCCGAACGATACATTTCTTTTGCCCGATCCATATCATACAAATTTCCAATAATGCACGTTTGCGATGAACTTCTCCGAACATGAGAAATCAACGCAAGCTGATCTTCAAAACTAGGAATAGTGGAAATAATAATTTTGGATTTTTCCAAATGTAAACTTTCCAAAAACTCCACATCTGCAGCATCACCAAAATATGCAGTAATTCCTTGGCGTCGGAGCTTAGTAATCGTCTCAGGATTATAATCAACTACAGCAAACGAAATCTTTTGTGAGATAAGCACCTGGGCTATTTTCCACCCAATTCGATGATACCCAAATATCCATGCATCGACTTTCTGTGGATGAGTCTCTCTCTGTTGATACTTATCACGACCAAATAATGTAAAGACAGGGAGCAACAGGCGGTATAATTGCTCACTATACGTAATCATATATGAGGATACAAAGATGGTGGTGAGGGCTACTATTGTAAACACAGGTAATTCTCTCCCATCAATATGACCCAATTTAATACCCGTGAGAAGTAGAATAAAACCAAACTCACTCACCTGTGCCGCCGTCACTCCCGCAAGAAAACTATTTCGTCTCGTAAATTTAAGTTTTCTGAATGTGTAATACAAAATAAAAGGATTGCCGAAGAGTATAAACAGTGAAAAAATAATTCCTGGTAATGCGACGGCTCGCACATCGGTTATAATCATTTGAGCTCCGAGAATGATAAAAAATAATACAATAAAAAAATCGCGCAATGGCTTGATACGACTAATAATTTCAGGCTGGTATTTGGAAGAACCAAGAGTAAGTCCTGCAATAATTGCACCAATCTCCAGTGAAAAACCTGCCCAATACAACAAACTAGCGAGCCAAAAACACCACGAGAGGGTAAAAATAAACAAAAATTCAGCCGACCGAGCGACCTGATCCAATATCCACGAAAGTGCATATTTACTCAATACATACACCAAAGCAATAAGCGCAAACCCTTTAAGAATTAAAGCACCAAAATGTTCAGTGACAGAACCCGATGTTTCTCCAAATGTCGCAAGAGCAACCATGATAATAATTGCAACAATGTCTTGTACGATCATGAGCCCAAACACATGTCGCCCATACACTGTCTCGGTATCTTTTTTATCAGTAAGCAATTTGACGATAATAATCGTACTAGAGAATGTGAGTGCAACTGCCAAATATGTAGATGAAACCCACGAAAAGCCCAGTAATCGCGCAATCACTACGCCAATACTTGCAGTAAACACTACTTGCGCAAGCCCAGTAATCGCTGATGATTTTCCAATAGCCTTAATGTGCGACATATTAAGACTAAGTCCGACCATAAAGAGCAAAAGTATTACCCCAAACTCTGCAAATGTTTTAAACGTAGTACTCCCCTCTCCAATCAATCCAAAAACCAGCGGGCCAGCAATAATTCCTGCCATGATATAGGCAATAAGCATGGGTTGTCGTAAAAACCTGACAACGCATGCAATGGTCACGGTAATTCCCAAAAGTATAGATATTTCAAAAAAAATATTGTGTGGCATAAAAAATACTATAGTGCATCAAAGTATACCACATAACACATTTTACGTACTACGTATCAAAAAAATCTCAAAACTTAAAATTCAAAACTAAAAACTATAACTCAAATTTTAAAACTTTATCTTGAGCTTACCGAAAGATTTTAATTTTTAGTTCCAGTTTTGCGTTTTGAGATTTGAGTTTTAACATTTATGTAAACTTATTCTTCAATATCTCCTTAATTCTTCCCCCATACAATTTAACTCCCAAAATAACCGCAAGTCCTGCAAGCAAAAGCACGACAGCGCGTATGATTTCAATTCGAGAATAACCTTCCCCTTCTTCTACCATTTCTACCATCGCAACTTTCTCCCCTTTTATCACCCCCTCGATCCGCACATCTTTCATATCACGCGGAGAAACCATATACCCACTCTTGGTTTCCTGCACGATTCCAGTTACCGAAACACGTGCCCCTTCAGTAAAAAGTGATTTATCAATTCCAGATCCTCCACGAATATAGAGTCGCACTTCATCAGTACCATCATCAAGATATACATATGAACCTTTGATGCCCGTCACCTCCCCTGTGATCTCGGTTAGCCAGCCCTCATACGGCTCATCAATATCAGCAATAGCAAGCTCAAGCGGAGTGTAGGTCTCGCTCTTTCCCACAATTGATATATCAGTAGCCGCATCAATTTTCAATCGCGCTTCCCCAGAAGTTTCAGCTAGTTCGCCCGTGATTTTTACCTTATCTCCACGAGCAAGTGTAGGAAAATCTTTTTTATATGAATAAATCTGCAATCCCGGAGATCCTGCAATATAAAAATACTGCGAACTCATGACACCAGGCTCTACAACCACCGTTCCAGTTAAAGATACAACCGTTCCCACATCAAAATTCCGCACGTCAGTAAGTGTCGTCTCTACTTTTGGTTTTGTAGCAATTGTCTTCACCTTCGACTTTACAACCTCGACTGTTGGAACCAGTGGATTCTTCTCCCCTGGAGTAAGTTCCGCAGTCCAGAACCACATATCACCTCCATACGTATATGACTTCCCTTCTTTTGAAGAAGCATATTCTATTTCGTACAAAACCAATCCATCAGAATCGATAATCCATACACTCTCTCCAGAATTAGTAAGCGAAAGTTTTGTGTCTTTTGAATAAAACGCTCGATATTCCCCTTTTTTCAGAATTGTTTCTTCTGGAAATAGATATGGCTTTGAACCACCCTCACCATCATCCAGTGATAATCCTGCCAAATAAATATCTCGATCATGCGGATTAAAAAGTTCAATGTATTCATTCTTCGTATCGCTTCCTAGAGGATTAGGTAATATTTCCACAATTACCGGAATAAACTCCGGAGAATAACTATGTTCAATAATCCCAAAACCAACTTCTTCTACTGACGACGAAGAAGTTGAAATCGTAGTGGTAGTAGACACGCGGGAAATTATTTTTTCTGTTTTAAAAAAAATATTTTCACCACCCTTGGTGATCGTCTCAGTAATGATAAAATCTTCTTCATAATTCCCCGAATCTTTGCCTGATATACGCATGAGAGAAGTTCCCTTCGGAGGAGCTTTAGCAGCCACATCTTCACCATTCCATTCTCCATATACCACTCGATCAATTTCTGTACCGCTCGGATCAGTAAGGGTAAGCAAATCACCAGAATTATTCAGACTACCTTTGGGTTTTTCTATGACAAAAAATTGTCTCGAAGCAATCGTGCCAGTTAATGTAGTTTTTGCAAGACTTCCGTCCTGAAAAATCCAACCATCAAGAGAAATAGACGAACTTGTTATATTTAACAATTCCACAAACTCAGTCTGGTTATCAGAAGGAATTGAGACAAATTCATTAATCAGAATACTCCCTTCGGCAAATGCTGGCTTAGGTGTTTCAAGAGTTACCACAGATGAATTATTCCCGCCTGTCTGAATTGGTGAAGAAACTACTACTTTTGGAGTAATATTATTTGGACTTCCGGGTGTCGGAGTAATTGTATAGGCAAAATCTGTGTGATCAATAGTAGTATCTTCCCCATCACTCACCCGAGCGACCGAATGTCCTTTACTGGGTATTGGAGCCGCACTATTGTCTTCCCCATAAACTACTGCATCAATAATTTCTTGTCCTGCATTTTTTAGTACAATCGAATCGCCCGACTGATTCAGCTTACTTGAAGATAAATAAACTAACCGGAATCCTGATGTTTCAATCGTTCCAGTAACTGTGGCAATTTTACCCACACCATCATAGAGTGTACATCCATCAAGCAACACATCTTCTTCTCCTGCATTATACAATTCAATCCACTCTTTCTCTCCGGAATTCGGATCACTCAAAAATTCATTAATAACAATTTTTAGTGTACTACTCGGCGCTTCGTCACCACCCCCCTCCTCTTCATCTTCTGGTTCAGGAATTACAGATGGCAGAATTTCAATGGTATGGAAAACCGTACTCGAAGCCTGCTCTGTATCATACACAGTGAGTATTACCTGTTTAGTCCCCGTAGTTGCAAATGCATATACGACACTCACACCCTCATACATCTCATTTTCAATTATCCATACATACCGCTCAATACCACTCTCGAGATCAGATGAACCAGAAGCATCAAAAAATATTGATTCATCTACCAGTACACTCTGTGGTCCATCAATACGGGCACTCGGGGCATGATTTACAATCTCTTCCTCAGAATCAGTCCACCAATAATTTTGCGTGCCTGGAGTCGAGGAGACTGGATGTTCTTTCCATTGGAAAATATCATCAGACTCGCCTATGTCACTAATCCGCTCAAGTGAATTATTGTTTACACCAGCGTATACAAATTTTTCTACAAAATCATCACTACCACTTCCCTTCTTAATCCCAATTTCTTCTCCAGTTTTAGTAAGCGTAGTCCACACACTATCGAATACAGTTGAAGTAGTGTCTGGATGATCTGCAAAAAATACCCTATCGTTTTGTGCAATAACTGCATAAGTACCTGGAAGAAGAATGGTCGAAGTAATCGTACTGCTCGGACTTATCGTGAGTCCATGATTCGCCCCTCCCTCCCAAAATTTCCATCCAGTTAAATCTACAGCCTCAGCGCTTTTATTATAAATCTCAATCCACTGATGATCACTCGAGGCACATCCGCTCGGACATATTTCAGTGATGATAATATTCTCCGAAACTGTCTTTACATTTTTTGTGAATAAAAAAATACTTAATGCAATCACAAATACAATAAGTACTATTTCCCTCCATTGTTCTTTCATACCCCTCCGTATGTTAGAAATAAATTGTTGATAAATTCAATATACCACACTCAGAAAGCAACGTAAACTCCCTCCCCTCTTAGGGGAGGGCCAGAGTGGGGTTAAACCTATAAAACAAAAAAACACCTTTCGGTGATCTATTTTTCAGAATTGAGTCAGACGGGCCACGCGAAATGCGCAGCCCGCCCGTTCATCTACGACCCCCGAATTAGGGTCGCAGGTTCGACATGGTTCATTTATCGGCAGTCGTCGGCAGCTTGATTTTACTAAACCACGGACAACGCACAAGGAAAGATTCCTCATGCTCAGCCCAGGTACAGTCATCGAACGCCGGGTCCCCTTCGTCAATACGACCATCACAGTCGTTGTCGCCCCCATCCTGGAAGTCGTACCCTTCTCGATGCGGCCCAACGAGTATGGACTCACCAGTCTGCATGAGAGAGATCCCGTAGGGACAAACAAGGCGGTCCAAGAAGAGAAGCCTCTCCTCATGAAACTCACAGAGCACAGCCGCGTGCCCCAGCCTAGGGTCATCAGCGCAGTCGCAAGTTGTCTGACCAAGTGCAGGCAGACCATCGCATGCAGGATAGCCATCGCGGTCGCAGTCGTTGCCAGGCAGAGAATAGCACTCAACAAAGAAGAGGGTAGCCGGGGAATTCAGTGTGGAGTCGTTAGCTTCCTCTTCTTGACCGACGGTACCCAAACCGAGAGCTCCATCAACCACCCCATCGCAGTTGTCACCTTTCCAGTCTGTAGCGCCAGGATGGTTGAGATTACTCCCATCCATCTTGAACGCACCGCTATCAGACCCAACAGTGGGGCGTTCACCATCGCTCGGATTGTCATCGCAGTCGCCGCCACGAAGTTCGTTGACCTGGAAGACGGGATTCAGTGATCCGACGCAGGGCGCCGTCTCGCAGAACCCATCTCCATCGTCGTCGTAGTTGTCGGCGGTCATGTCTGCCATGAGCCCGCCGTCAGAGCCAGAAGCGCCGATCGGAACTCTGCCATGACGATCGACGAAGAGGTGGCACATGCCCGTGCTAGGGATGCAGTAGTGCCCGTTGTCACAGTCCGAGTTCACGGAACAGCTCTTCGCCTCTCCACCAGACTGACGCTCGATGAGCAGGTAGACGGCGGTCGCGAGGAGGACAGCGGCGAGCGAGAGGAGAGCGATCAGAGAAAACTTCTTCATCTCATTTTCCTTTTCTGTGTGTGTTTACCCCACTTCAAGCCGGGGTGCATAGCATTTCACATACCAAATTTGATATGCACAATGCTACGCACCCGCATATAAACCATGTCGAATTGTAATGAACTATTTTATTTTCTTTTTCGGATTTCGTCCTAATTTTCAGGACTCATCAGTGCCGATTTAATCGACAGATCCTTTGGAGCCAGCTCGACCTAGTGTCGAGTCTGGCTCCGGTTGAGAACGTTACTGCTGCGGAGGCAGGGCAAACCACCAGGTGATCTGATAGGTGTTGCCCGACTCAACGTCTGTCACGTTGATGCTGACGGACATTTGGATCTCGGCAGCCTGAGCTTCAGTAATATCGGGGAGATACACCCCAGCCAAAATTTCCATTTCGGCGCTCGGCGGAACGGTATACCCGCCCATCTCGCAGGTTGCGAAGACTGTGTGCTCGAACGTCGTCTCATCGCACGAGCGTGGAAAGAAAGCGGCACGTCCCACATCTCCGAGATACAGCGAGACCTGATCATCGTCTGCATCACCCTGAGTGGGAATATTGTGACCCTGCACGATGACGTGATTGATCACGACTCCGTATCCGCAATTGTCTTCGATCGCGACCCTCATCTCAACCCACATATTCGCAATACCCGGAGCGGTGTTGATCATCAGATCACTGGTCCATGTCGTTTCAATGAGCGAGCTGATGTACGCGCCACGCTGAGGGTAGTCGGTGTACGGCTCGCACAAGTCTTCCTCAGCCTGCCGATCGCCGAGCGGCAAGCTGGTGCCGTCCGGACACACGAGGTTCGCTGTACCGTCACCATTGTCGACGAGAGTACAACTCTCTCCATCCTCACCATCCTGCCCCGGGATTCCCTGCGGACCCTGGGGCCCCATGGCACCGTCGGTACCATCTTCCCCATCGATCCCGCTCTTGCCCGGGTCTCCTCGGTCCCCCTTGTCACCCTTCTCACCCGCCGGACCCTGGGGGCCCGGTTCTCCCTCGACGACGTACGTATCGCACGCGAAGAGGAAGAGGTTGAAGAACGAGACGAGAACGACGAGAAAACGAATCGTGGCCATGATACACCTCCATAGGCGTAGTTGATCCCTTCAGCCGGCCAGGCCAAAAGGATAGTTGTGTATGGTACTAGTCAACGTGACTACCCATTGGTGTGCCAAGCATTTAGCAGACCAATATGTAGTCACGTTAGTAAAAATCAATTGGAAAGGACTATTATTTTAACGAGCTAGTATAACATATATGCGCAAATTTGTCAAGGTAATTGGGTAATATTTTGGCTAATTTTAGCAAAATTTGCTTAACTCAGTATACTATTTTTCTTCTGCTCAATGTTATATACCCCAGTCTTCATGTTTTCCCCAACCTATCCCCCACCAAAAGCCCTAATTTGTATACAATATTCTACACATTGTGGATAATTATGTGGAAAAGTACGCACATATGTGGATAAACTATGCTTGTATACACTATTATATACAAACAAAAAAAGAAAAAACAAGATAATTTTGGCTAAAATTAGCAAAATAAAAACAGTTTTGGTCAAATCCTTGACGATATGTTCAAAAAATGCTATACTGTATTTGTTGATCTTTGACATATTGAGATTCTCCCCCTAGTGGGAATTGGAATCTCCTACACCGATTGCACTACTCACCGTCCGGCCAAGGCCGGATAAACACCAACATCAAAAACAAACACGGTCTGAATGTGGCACCTCGCCCTTTCAACACCCTTTGAGTGGTCAATCAGGTACTATTTTCCAGGGAATATCTGGCGTTTCCCAAGCGATCTCAGTCGTTATCAACGAAGACGATTGAGACAGCTTGGGGAAAACCGAACCCTAGAAAACTACCGGCTTTCCAGCCATAAAATATTATTTCATGGGTCTCGGACAGCCGGTTTTTATATTTACAATAAAAAATTTGCTTTCTTTATTCTTTTTGGTATAATTTGTGCATAATTGATTTTTCTTGAAATACTCCTCGCAAGCCCCCTCTCTCATAAGCACCCATCCTATGATCAAAGTACATCCTGATTCTGGACTTACCGAACAATTCATACTAGAAATGAAAGATCTTTTGATACAAGAGAGGGAAAAACTCGAAGAAGATTTGAGCACCTTTACCGTCAAAGATGAACACGTACCGAATAATACCAACACGGTTTTCCCTGACTACGGTACTGAGCCAGAAGATAATGCGCACGAAGTTGAGGATTTTATCACCAACAAATCTCTTGAAGAAGTTTTAGAAAAACAACTCCGCGATATCGAATCAGCGCTCAAACGGATTGAAAATGGTACTTACGGTATCTGCAAATTTACTGGGAAAGCGATCGGGGAAAAACGTCTCCGCGCACGGCCTACATCTAGCACAACCGTGGAAGCAAAAAAATTCCTCACCGATGAAGCATAATCTCTATACAGTATTTCAAAATATCTCTAGACGCCATTGGCTCAGTATATTCAGTGGCGTTTTTTGTATTACGATCGATCAGATAGCAAAATTTGGCGCACGAGCTTTTCCCGAATACACGCTCTATATAATTCCAAACCTAGTGGGGTGGGAATATTTTGAAAACCCTGGTATCGCATTTGGAATCCCCCTACCACAATTCATTGTAATTCCACTAAGTATAGTAATCATACTTGCCGGAATCATATTTCTCAAAAAAGAAAACATACATAAAACACAAATACTTGGGTGCTCTCTGCTTATCGCAGGAGCTATCTCGAACCTATATGATCGCATGATGTACGGGATAACAATTGACTATATCCGAATATTTACCTCAATTTTCAATCTAGCTGATAGTGCGATTGTACTCGGAGGAATTTTACTTCTCAAAAAAAATAAAATTAAAGATTAAAAATTGGAAAATTTGTAATGTAATCTCCAGTCTTCAATCTTCATTTTTTTCTCTTCTGTGTTATACTGACTATATTATCCTTAAGGAGGGACAATATGTTTACTTCGGTTCCATCAGCCGCTGTACTCGGTCTTGACTGTACATCAATTAGTGTTGAAGTAGATATCTCTGGCACCTGGCCAGGATTTACCATCGTAGGACTCCCCGATGCTGCGATACAAGAAGCACGCGAGCGTATTCGAACTGCATGGAAAAATAGCAACATCTCTTTCCCAAACAATAGTCGAATCATCGTCAATCTCGCTCCAGCAGACGTACGAAAAGAGGGTTCATCATATGATCTCCCAATTGCTCTTGGCATGTACCTGTCTGTAGAAAAAATTGAACTTGATATCTCAAAAATGCTTTTTGTCGGAGAATTGGCGCTCGATGGTACACTCCGGCATACAACAGGAATTCTACCCCTTGCAATATTTGCAAAAGAAAAAGGAATACGTGCATTATTTATTCCCGAGGTAGATGCTCCTGAGGCTTCGATAATTGAAGGAATTACCATCTACCCAGTACGATCATTTCAAGCATTACTTGATCATCTGCGTGGAATAAAACCAATACCCCCACAACCAACCTTAGATATTTCCACCTGGACTGAGCAGTACATGAGCGATATGGATATGTCTCTAGTCAAAGGTCAAGAATTTGTAAAACGTGGGTTAGAAATAGCGGCAAGTGGTGCACACAATATTCTCTTAAGTGGTCCTCCCGGTTCAGGAAAAACACTCCTCGCACGCACGCTCCCCTCAATTCTTCCAAAAATGACAGTGGATGAAATGATTGAAGTCACCAAAATCTACTCGGTTGCCGGATTACTCCCAAGTAATCGACCTATTGTTACGACACGTCCTTTTAGATCACCACATCATAGTGCGTCTGGTGTTGCCCTCGTAGGTGGAGGAAAATTTCCAAAACCAGGTGAAATCTCTCTCGCGCACCGAGGAGTTCTATTCTTAGATGAATTCCCTGAATTTCCTCGATTAGTACTAGAAAATTTGCGCCAACCTCTGGAGGATGGTGTCATTAGTATCTCTCGAGCACAGGGTACCGTTGCATTCCCAGCGCGCTTTTCACTGGTCGCGAGCCAGAATCCCTGTCCATGTGGGTATGCAACTGACCCAGGAAGATCATGTTCTTGCTCGCCTATCCAAGTGGAACGATACAAGAAAAAAATTAGTGGTCCACTGATTGATCGTATTGACTTGCATGTTGAAGTGCCAAAAGTACAATTCGAAAAACTTTCAAATAATGAAATTGGAGAAACTTCCGACTCTATCAGAGCACGCGTTGAAGAAGCCCGTGCACGACAAACTCGCCGTTTTAAAAATGTACCAATAGAAACAAATGCTGAGATGAAAAATAGAGAATTAAAAGAATTTTGTATATTAAATGAAACCTCAATTGAGTTGATGCGTCAGGCAGTGACTCATATGAATTTGTCAGCAAGAAGTTATTATCGAATTATCAAAGTCGCACGCACGATTGCAGATCTCGGTGCACATGATGACATTCAAACTGAACATGTTGCGGAAGCACTACAATACCGAACCAAAGCCGAATAACATGCAATATACGTAGAAAAAAATACAAGATTCTGTCTTGTATTTTTGTATATTTTCCCCTGCCTACCAGGCAGATTTACATGTATATTGTATGTTACAAATTATTTTCGCACGTATGACAATGGATTCTGGTATTTATTGTTAACTCGGATCTCAAAATGTACGTGAGGTCCTGTAGTTCGCCCCGTCAACCCAATAAGTGCTATGGTTTGACCCTGAGTTACGGTATCTCCTACCTCTACGTACATCTGCCCAGCATGCGCATACCACGATACCACACCACCTCCGTGATCTACTTTGATATAACATCCATACCCACCATTATACCCACACTGCGAGGTGATGACGGTACCTGCTTTTATTGCGTAAATTGGTGTGCCGAGCGGACCGGCGATATCAAGACCTGTGTGGCGAAGACCGAAATACTGGGTAATGGTTTTTGCTCCAGTTGGCCAAATGTACCCACCTCCAGCAGGAACATCGACTGAAGGTGGAGGTGCGGTCACCCCATCAATCACATCAGGTTTACCAATAATAGCAGGGGTCTGAGTGATCACTGGCTTTGGACGTGGTTTTACTCCACCTGGTACAATAAGCTTCTCACCCACAGTTAATACTGCACCAGTCTCTCCCAGATCATTAAATTCAGAAATATTTTCAGTATTTGCAGCATAAGTACGGGCAATTTTTGAAAGCGTATCCCCTTTTACAACTGTATGCACCACACCGTCAACAGGAAGAATGATTAATTTCTGACCAGGTCGAATATATGAGCGTGCAGTCATGTTGTTTGCAGACAAAATTGTTTCCATAGTAAGTCCAAATTGCGCAGCAATTGAGCCAAGCACATCACCGGACTGGACTTCGTAAGTTATAATGTCAGTACGGGCGTCACTAGGTCCTGACTGTTGAGGATCCACCAGACCAAAATCTACTCCAGGCATAATAATTGGTTTGGTAAGAGCAGTTCCGCCTGCCACAATACTCGTGAATTCAATTGGATTAGTGCGCAAAGACTGTGTATCACCACTATAGAGGGCTACCTGTCTCCATGAATCAGCAGGAGTGATGGTCGACACATCCATTGTATTCAGAATCTCGTCAGACTCATACGCCTGATCACCTGGTCCAACTAGTGCATACAGCATGGTATGACGGCCCGCAATCTCATCATAGGCTCGTGTATATAGCCTACTGTGAGGAAGCATAATACATAACGCTACAATAAAAAGTACTATTTGTAATACACCCCTTCTCCCAAAGACATCAAGCGGTCCTTGCTGTTTGGTGAGTGAAAATTTTTGAAATCTTTTTTTTATTCGATCAATCCCACGATAGATATAAAAGCCGAGTGTCCGTGAGTAGAGATAATTGATAGAGAGGATAACATTCCATAAAAAATGTAATATCCAAAAAACAAACCTTTTGATATATATGGCCACCCGAAGCAATGCTAACCCAATTGTATACCAGTTGATTTTCATACAGATGTACTGTCTATCATACCTTAAAATCCGACTTTTTTCAACGGGTACAGTCGTGCTTGAAAAATAGACTTTGCTATGATATTATATGGCTGAGTTATCATGTTCTACACGGTACCGTAGCCAAGTGGTAAGGCAGAGGTCTGCAAAACCTTTATCATGGGTTCGATTCCCATCGGTACCTCTAATACATTATCTTAAAAATGTAAGACAGAGGTCTGCAACCCCGCACCGTTCGGATGCAGGGCGATTCCCATCGGTACCTCAAAATAAAAAAGAGCCGCATTACAATGCAGCTCTTTTGTATTTATGTTATTTCGAGTAAATTTCCATAGTCACCTTCTTCACACCAAATTGTTTTGCCTCTGCTTTGGTAGGCATCCAAATATCTCCTCTACCCACACCATACCGAGCATTCATACGATCACGTACCGTGAACACCTTATCACCGTAGAGATCAGGAAAACGTACTTTGGTCCCTAGAGGTAAAAAATTTGCCGCAATAGTATCTCGTTCCCCATATTTCTCATACTGTTCACAGAGATTGTATTTCCAATCTGCAGGAATACAAGGGGTTGCGTCAGTCTGAGCAACTTCACTTGAGTATGCAGTCATAACTGCAGCAATAACACGAGTTGGCTTACGATCTTCTACTTCAGGAAATGAATTTTCTTGAGTTTCGACGATGGCTTCATTTGAAGAAAAAAAGTTCGCTATACCCTTGAGAGCCGAAGAAACCGCACCGGCCTGAGCATGTACAGGAGTGGCTACAAAAACTGAGGCTACAAAAAGACTAATCATGACAACTAAAGCCCCACGAGACACCCTACTATAGATAGTATTAATCATAGAGTCTGCAGTTTGATTACTGTGAGGGTACACCCCTCTCCAGGGCCACTGAATCAAAAAGATACCGTGTATGGTATCTTGCGTTCAGTAACGGCATATAGTACCATATAAAAGAAGTTTTGTCAAGGGTAACGGGCCAAAAAACCCGTATTTTAGCCAAATTTTGTCTGTCTATGCCTATTCCAAGTCTCAAGACCCGCTCATACGGATATCTGACGGGTAGAGGTGGTGCCGCCCCAAACACACGGGACACTGGGAGACCCCCCCGACCGAGAAATCCCAAACATAAGAGATTCTTTAGTAAAAAAAACATTTTTCTTGCTCTTTTTACATTTGCGGTGATGGGATTCTTGGGAGGTACTATTCTAATTGCATGGGCAAGCAAAGATTTACCTGATCCAAACCGACTTACCGACCGAGAAGTAGCAGAAAGCACCAAAATATACGATCGTACAGGCACCCACCTACTCTATGAAATTTTTGCTGATGAAAAACGCACACTGGTTAGATTAGAAGATATCCCAAAGGATCTGGTTAATGGACTCATAGCAACTGAAGATAAAACCTTCTACGAACACAAAGGAATCAGACCACTCAGTATTCTGAAAGCCCAAATTCAGGGTATTTTCAGTACAGAAAGAACCCGTGGTGCCTCGACAATCACCCAACAGCTAGTTAAAAACGCGATCCTCACCGATGAACGTTCGTATGTACGAAAAATTAAAGAAGCTATCCTCTCAATAAGACTTGAACAAAAATATACCAAAGACCAGATTCTCCAAATTTACTTTAATGAAATCCCGTATGGTTCAACAAATTATGGGGTACAGTCTGCTGCACAAAGCTATTTTGGCAAAGATGTAAAAGACCTGACACTCGCTGAGTCTGCTGCGCTTGCAGGTATGCCCCAATCCCCATCAAGATTTCTAAACAACATCGAAGCTTTTACAGAACGTCGAAATTTGGTTTTACATGAAATGTATAAAGAGGGTCATATCACTGAAGAACAAAAAAATGAGGCGCAAGCAGAGGAGCTTGTCATAAAACCAATAGCCTATAATATCAAAGCGCCCCACTTTGTACTGTATGTAAAACAACTCCTCGTTGATAAATACGGCGAGGCGCTCACCGAACGTGGGGGATTAAGCGTCATCACAACACTTGATTGGGATAAGCAACAAATCGCAGAAGAAGTGATCGGTGGAGCTGCTGGCCAAAAAACACTCGCAGATGCAGATGCAGATAATGCAGCGCTCGTGGCTTTAGATCCAAAAACTGGACAAGTGCTCGCAATGGTTGGATCACGCGACTTTTACAATGAAGAAATCAGTGGTCAATTCAATGTTGCAACCCAGGGCAAACGTCAGCCAGGATCTTCATTTAAACCTATTATTTATGCTGCTGCATTTGAGCGCGGATATACACCTGATACCATTCTATACGATGTACTCACCAATTTCAGCACCACCGAAGGAAAGCCGTACATCCCAACAAATTATACACTCAAAGAATACGGACCACTCACCATGCGCCAAGCACTCGCTGGCTCACTGAATATTCCCGCAGTCAAAACAATGTATTTACTCGACCCAAAGCGAGGAATTGATTTTGCCAAGCGACTTGGCTACACCACCCTGGATAATCGAGAAAATTGCGGTCTCGCTCTTGTTCTTGGGTGCGGAGAAGTAACCGTACTAGAACACACAAATGCATATGCGACATTTGCAAATAAGGGTATCCGCTATGAACCCGTGAGTATACTTAAAGTGGAGGACAGTACTGGAAAAATACTTGAAGAGTGGAAACGAGAAAAAGGAATCGAGGCAATAAAGCCAGAACTCGCCGCAACCATTACCAATGTCCTCAGTGATGATGGAGCTCGATCTTTTATATTCGGAAGTGGTGGAGTACTCACGCTCCCAGGACGACCTGTTGCTGCAAAAACTGGAACGACCAATAATTATATTGATGCCTGGACAGTCGGCTATACACCTAGCTTAGCAACGGGAGTCTGGACAGGGAACACTTCAAACACTCCGATGAAGTCTGGTTCAAGTGGAAGCATGCTTGCAGCAAAACTTTGGAATCTATTTATGCGTGATGCGGTAAAAGGCATGCCCGTGGAGCAATTCCCACCTGCACCACCAAACACCGCTGAGAAGGCTGTTTTACGCGGCTCAAGCGGTGGTGGAGTAACACTCAAAGTTAACAAAATAACCGGTAAACTGGTATCAAGTTCAACACCTCCAGATCTTATTGAAGAGCGAACGTACATGCAACCACACGAAATTCTTCAGTACGTGGACAAAAATAATCCGCGAGGACCAATTCCTGAACATCCTGAGAATGATCCTCAATATTACGCATGGGAAAAAGGAATCCAAGAGTGGATTATACGGAAACAAGAATCAGACCCTACGTGGGTTCCAAATTTTGGAGAGCCTCCTACAGAGTATGATGATGCGTATTCAATTGAATTAATTCCAACACTAGATGTTTCCTATCCACAGCAAAACTCAACACTTACCTCTCGTTTTATCACCACAAACATCTCTGTGTCTGCTCCAAGAGGAGTAAGTGAGGTACTATACAAAATTGATGGAACATTAATCGAAACCAAGCGTTCACAACCATTCAACCTCTCGTATAATGCTGAAACATTAGATTCAGGAGAGCACACACTTACCATCATAGTAATGGATGATATTGGAAACCGCATAGAAAAAAACATTCCTTTCTCACTCGATGTTCCCCCTCTCCCTCCAGGAGTACGTTTCAAAGAACGATCGTACACAACACCAAAAAATAATTTCCCTCTGGGAATCCTACTCTCATACCGGAGATTAGAGGAACTAGCAAAAGTATCGATTTTCTTTCAACCATCAATGGGTGGTGAAAAAAAACTCATAGCTTCAATCACTGATTTCGACAATGCAACATACTTTAATAACCTACTCTCGATTATCTGGTATGATGCGCCAAGTACAGGAAATTATCTCCTGAGCGCCGAAGTAGAATTACGGTCTGGATCTATTAATACACTCGACCAAATCACAATTGAAGTGAAATAGAAAAAAATCCCTCCGAGCTGGAGGGATTTTTTTACTGTCTGATCGGCATCACAATATACTTGAAAGTTTCATCTCCATCTACCGTAAACAAACACGGAGAGTCAGGAGAATTGATATGCATCTGTGCTTCCTCTTTTTCGATCTGCTGTAGACCATCCAATACATACCGGTGATTGAGTAGTACGGTCATTTTTTCCCCGACCACCTCGCCCTCCACGTATGACGAATGTTCACCCGTTTGTGCACTTACCGAGGTTACACCGATTTGTTTTTTCTCAGGATCTAATTCAAAAGAAATCGAATTAACTCCAGCAATAGTAAATAAACTCGCTGCTTTTATTTTATTACTAATCTCTGAAACAGAAAAAGTCGCTGTGTTTTTGAAAGTAGTGGGTATAATCTGTGTATAATCTGGATAGCGTCCTTCAATAAGTCGACTAACCATTTCAAATTTATCATACCGAATTGCAATTTGATTTTGACTCACGGTCACTCGTACGTTTTCCTCCCCCTCATGTTGTCGTCCGAGTTGTATGAGACGTGCCATTTCATAAGCCACTCTCCCAGGCACAATACAGGTTACCTCAGCATCTTCGCCTTGTGCGATAGGAACCCGCGCTTCAGAAAGTCGGTACGAGTCAGTTGCTGCCATTAGCAAACCTTCGTAACGCTCGCTTTTGAATCTACAAAAAATACCAGAAAACTCAGGACGTATTTCATTTTTTGCACAGGAAATTACCACTTTCCCAATCTGATCTTTGAATGTTTGAGCGTGTATCAAGTAGGTGTGTCCTTCCTCAATCGCAGGAATTACTGGGTACTCTTCTGCAGGGAATCCTTTTATTTTTGTCTGAGATCCGGAAGAGTGGATAACGAGCTCGTTTGACTCAAGTGTGAGCTCCACCTGATCATTCGTGAGAAGTCGCACGTATTCAGTCAGCGTACGAGCAGGGACAGTAAAAGTTCCTGGTTCATCCACCTTTGCTCGTATGTGTGTTTTGACTGAGACTTCAAGATTGGTAGCACTTATCTCTACTCCAGACTCATGTGCACGTATAAGCACATTCTGTAGTATAGGGAGATTTACATGTTTACTTGCAAATGCATTTACAATCTCTAGACTATATAATAAATTTTCACGTGTGGATGTTAGTTTCATATGTATTTCTCTTTTTATATTATAATCTAGTAGATAATAATAGAGGCTGTGAATGGAGGGGATAAATCGTTTTTATTGCTAACTGTAGATATTTTTTTGATTTTATTGTGTGCACAAGTCAGGGATACTTTTTGAACAGAGGGTGAATAGGTTTTGGTATGTGTGTGGGGTGTGTGCAAAACTTTTAGTTAGTACCAGTTTATTAACCCACTTAAATACAGGTATTGGGCTAAGTTATGCACAGAAATTAAATTTTATTTGAGTATAAACGTTGTTTGATAAGTTCAATATCCTGCTTTAATTTAAGATCATTATCAACTTCTTTTACAATCTTTGAGTGTGCGTGCATAGCAGTAGTGTGATCACGTCCACCAAGCTCTTCTCCAATACTTGGGTAGGAAAGCTTGAGCTCTTCTCTCATAAGATACATAATAATCTGTCGAGGGAACGCAAAGCGCTTCTCTCTGCTTTTGCCCACAATATCTTCCATTTTAATATCATAAAATTTTATAATCTCCTCAATCAGGTCTTTAGGAGTAAGCGAGCGACGCATATTCTGTTCTTGAAAGCTTGAGAGAATGTGTCGGATCGATTCTTCTGTCGGGGTCGCATTTTTGAGCTCATGAAAAGCAATAATCTTGTTCAAAGCGCCCTCGAGCTCACGAATATTGCTCTGGATACTCACTGCAATGAGGTTCTGAATATCAGGGGAAATAGGAAATTGGCGTTCTGCAGCCTTTTTTTGGATGATGGCCATGCGAGTTTCCAAATCAGGAGCCGAAATATCAGCAATCATCCCCCACTCAAACCTGCTGCGAAGACGATCTTCGAGAGCAGGAATAGCTTTTGGAGGTCGGTCACTCGTCATTACCACCTGCTTTCCCTGCTGATGGAGCTCATTGAAGGTGTGGAAGAATTCTTCCTGGGTCTGTTCTTTACCCCCGATGAATTGAATATCATCAATAAGTAGTAAATCAACATTGCGATAACGATCCTTAAATTCTTTTGCACGACCTTCTTTGACTGAGGAGACAAACTCATTGGTAAACTTTTCAGAACTTACGTACAAGATTTTTACATTTGGGTCAGCCGCAAGCATGGTGTGGCCAATCGCCTGGATAAGGTGTGTTTTGCCAAGACCGACGCCTCCATAGATAAAGAGAGGGTTATACGCATCTCCAGGTCGAGAAGCTACAGCCTGAGCCGCAGCATGTGCCAATTCATTACCTTTTCCGACCACAAAAGTCTCAAAAACGTATTTGGAATTAAGACCGAATTGTTGAACTAGAAGCGCTTTCTTTGGTAAGGGGGCAATAGACGGGTGGATAATAGGAGCTCTCTGAGCATCAGAAGTATTGGGAGTACACTCCTGTTCTTTGATATTCCGGACATTATCAACCACATAATCAGTTTTTTTGACTGGTTTTCCGGTTACACGCTCCAATATTTTTACGATGGTTCCGTGGTATTTTTTTTCAAGCCAGCTTTTGGTAAATGCATTGGGTACACAGACCACCACCTGACCATTCTCATAGCTAGCAATTCCAGTATTTTTGAACCAGGTTGTGAAGTTGGCTTTTGAAAGAGTGAGTTCAAATTCAGCCAAAACTGCCTGCCAGATTTCGTAATTAGTCATAGTTTGTGTTTATGAGGGGAATTGTAACACAGTTTATAAATCCAAAAAATGCTCTAAATTAAGCGAAAAGTGTATATTATGTGGATTACCTGTGGATGGTGTGGATAATACATAGAAAACAAGCATACGCGAAAACAAAATAGTTGACAATACATACTTTTTCATGTTTACTATCACCCGTCTCTTGCGAACACTGCACGCGCAGTTATGTAGGCGACGCAACCACCGTCAACAGCTTCAGGAGGAATTCCGCATGATGGATCTGAGTATCGCGCTCAAGGGTCGTGCTCACAAGAGCAAGAAGCCGAAGAAGCAGGTCGTCAAGGGCATGCTCGAGGTCATCGAGACCAATGCCAGGGGGCGTGGCGGTAGGCCGCGCTGCCAGGTGGTCACGGCCCGGAACACCTCGGCCAACCTCATGGACGTCACCCTCACGGGAGACGGCAGCCTGCTGATGACGGCCGTGCTCAAGCGGGGCGAGCAGCGCTCGTTCAGCGTGCCCCCGGGCACCGTCGCGAAGAAGATCGACATCATCGCGTTCTAACGCGCGTACGCTAGAGTACCGTCTCGCACCATCCCACACGGGCTCTGGTGCGAGACTTTCAAATTCACTAAAATTAGAGATTTTTTCTTGACAAAACACAAAAAATAGTGTATAGTATCTATATTATATAACTTCTTAAGGAGCAATCTGTATGCCAAAACGCAAGTATCAACCAAAAAAACGAAAACGAGCAAAAACCCATGGGTTTTTGAAAAAAATGAGAACAAAAAATGGTCGCGATGTATTGAAACGTCGTCGTGATAAGGGACGAAAGAAACTTACCGTAAGTAGTGAACGAAAAGGTAAACGAACACGAAAGACAAGATAATTTTTTCATCAACAAAATAACCCCGCCCACTTCGACTTTGCTCAGGGCGGGGTTATTGTTTATACTGTGTGTACATAGCTTATCACGTTCTATGCTTCCCCAGGAAAATCGTCTCAAACGTATGAAAGATTTTGAAATCCTTTTTTCCGAGGGTAGATTTGTGTCAGGCAATCTGCTCAATGCAAAAGTGTGGAAAATAGAACCGGCCAAGTATCCAAAACGTGGATACAGTGTCGATGATTTAAAGATTGGATTTGTCGCAAGTGTGAAGCATGAGAAGAAGGCTGTTGGGCGCAACCGTGCCAAGCGGCAGATGAGAGAAGTGGTACGATTACTTTTGAAAGATGCAAAAATCAAACACGGATATATGATAGCGTTTCTTTCCACTCCAAAAGTTTTTGGTGCTGAGTATGGTGAGATTGCAAAGGATATTGAATCAATTCTCAGGAAAGCGCGGTTACTTACCTAGTGTCATTCTCAAACTAAATAACGATATGCGTTTTTTTCGCTTCCTAATTAATATTCCCAAAAACATCCTTCTTTTGTTAATTCGTTTGTATCAAAAAACTCTTTCTCCAGACCATGGTCCCATGAAAACAAAATTTCCTTATGGATATTGCAAATTCTACCCCACGTGCAGTGAATATGGATATCAGGCAATCAAAAAATATGGCGTAATTCGAGGCGTTCCCAAAACAATCTGGCGGATTATACGATGTAATCCGTGGTCGAAGGGTGGGATAGACAAACCATAAAAATAAAACCGCCATACGGCGGATTTTTTTATATCGTCATTCCCACGAAAGTGGGAATCTATAATTACAAATAAAAAGATCCTCATTTTCACGGGGATGACGCATTAAGCTATGTGGAAATAGCAAACATCTCCATCTTTCACTTCATAATCTTTTCCTACCAATTGCATCTTTCCTTTTTCTTTCACCCCTGGCCAGCCACCCAGCGCTACAAAATCTGCAACACTCGCAACATCAGCTTTCACATATCCTTTGACAAAATCAGTATGGATTACACCGGCAGCTTCAGGTCCTAGTGTCCCACGAGTTACGGTCCATGCGCGAGTTTCTTGTTCTCCGGAAGTAAAATAGGTAATGAGATTGAGTAATTTGTATCCAGCTACAATCAATCGGTCAAGCCCAGTCTCTTTCATTCCCAAATCTTCCATAAACATTTTCGCATCCTCAGAAGAAAGTTCTGCAATTTCTGATTCTATCTTTGCACTGATTTCAATATATGGAGTGGTACCAAAAATTGGGGAGAAATCTGCCTTTCCGATCATGTCTTCTTTTACATTTACTACATACATCATTGGTTTCATGGTAAGTAAATGCAAATCGCGCACGATAAGTTTTTCTTCTTCATTGAATTCCAACTCTCGAGTTGCTTTTCCAGCTTCGAGTTGCGCATTGAGTTTCTCTAGTACTGCAATTTCGATTTCTTTTCCTTTTGCAGCCGCACCTTTTGCATCACGTTTTGTTTTGTCTAATCGTTTTGAGACAGTTGCGAGGTCTGCGAGTGCAAGTTCAAGATTGATTACATCGCTATCATCTTTCGGGTCCACTTTTCCTGCCACATGAATAATATTTCCATCTTCAAATGCACGAACCACTTGTACAATCGCATCAGCTTCACGAATGTGTGTGAGAAATTTATTTCCCAATCCTTCTCCTTCTGAAGCACCTTTTACAATTCCCGCAATGTCAACGAATTGGATCGCAGTCGGAATGATTTTTCCAGATTTTGAAGTAGTGGCCAGTGGTGCGAGTCGTGCGTCTGGAACCTCAACAACACCAACATTGGGTTCAATGGTACAAAAAGGGTAGTTTGCAGCCTCAGCCAGCTTACTTTTGGTGAGTGCATTGAAGAGTGTTGATTTTCCTACATTAGGGAGTCCGACAATTCCGATAGATAACATAGCAACAAGTTAGTTTTGTACTGCGGAGTGTAACAGAAGAATGATAAAAAATCAACCGTTAAAATAAAAAAGAAAGAGGGGTGGTCTTTCAAAAGTTGACGTGGAAGGGGGTCTCTGCGTGCGCAGGGACCCCCTTCTTCCTCATGCAGCCCCATCGTCATTTCCGCCTCGGTAGAGACGAAGATGTGGTGGAGGGGGCGATCGGGGGTTGTGTCGGGAATGATAACCTGTCCCATATTTGCCGCCATGAATGCAGCGTAGAGGTGCCCTATGTGGAGGTGGAATTTGAGCAGGTTGTGCTAGCGGCTGAGCAATCGGGGCATCTGCATTCGACACCTCACTCATTACAGACCCGAACAATTCTTCACGCAAGATAGAGAGCACTTCAAGTCTGAAGAAGAAGTGTCCGTTTTCATGTGAAGTCGATCGGATTGCCCACTCCAGTTCGTTGCGGACTCTCGGTGAAGAGAGGATCGCGTCAACGGGGTATTTTCCGATAGTTGTTCGGATGGGGGCAATGAGGTCAAGGGTTGATCGGAAGTTTACCCTTTGAAACTCAGTCCAGTCGACCGCGATTCGCACGTGGACACGAGCACCATCTCGAGACGATACGCAGTAGGTCTGCTTATCCGAGTTGTAGAAGTGGAAGTCGTGCCTCTCGAAGTGCTGCCAGGGCCATCGGAGGTGGATTCCAGGGGCAAGTCCGCGGAAATGATTGTGAGTCTTTCGGACCGCAATCGTACCTGCAGGAACCATGATGATCAGACGTGCGGCCAGAAAGAGGACGCACAGACACAGTACAATGATACCGTACAACATGTGCAATCCTTGGTAAGGGTGGGGAGAATGAACTGTGTACAACATAGCATAAAGAATAAAAAAAATAAAGGCACAACATAAAATATTGTACGACGTTAAAAATTATTAATATTAAGCTATTTTATTACTGTTTTATAAAAAATGTTAGAAAATGGGTAAGATCTTCTCTCTATTATTTTAATAAATACTATCCCCGCTCATTTGATTCTGATTTCTAATACAGAAAACAAACACGGACTGTAAATCCGTGTTTAGTAAAGAGTCTGTGTTTGTTTTTCCCGACAGGAACCAATCTACATCCTTCGATGGACAGATAGAACCTTATGTATTGTGCCCCCCCCACCGCGAATCGAACGCGGATCTAGACGTGATTGAGTGTCTTGTTCCCCGCCTGCCATCGCCTGTACCCTCGACAGGAATCGAACCTGTATCTAGACGTTAGGAGTGTCTTGTTCTATCCATTGAACTACGAGAGCATAGGCCATGGCGGGCAGGTAACCATTGAACTATGGGAGCTTGTTAATTTTAAGTCGTTTCATGTGAAACATCTCTCTCTGTATTAATTAAAGTATACATTAGTGTGTACATTCCGCTCACTGTAGCTTGATGAGTAATGATATCAGCGTATAATTCTCCATATTTATTACTAATAGTGTAGATCGTATCCTCTGTTACGATCGTTTCAATATTTTTGTATACATCTGTATGTACTTCTGGAGCCTGTATCCACTGGAACTCAGGAGCTTTAGAAAGTTGTAGCAAAGATTGTCTATTTGCAGGAGTATCAAATACACAACAAGTACTGCTAGAGGCTGTAGTGATTTTAATGTCACAAAAATCTTTTAAAGTTTCCTGATCAATAGCACTTGGATTAAAGAGAGATAAAAGAGAAACTTTATTTGTATACAGTGTTCTATACAAATCCAAAATAGCTTCTTTTCCTACTCGATTTGAAAGAAATGGGTGCCCGAGCATTGTATATGACGACTCAAGTTTTGGCAAGAGATTTTCCGCGTCATTTATGCGACTATTCCACAAGTTTTTTTGTCGTTCTGCATACTCAATTATTTTTCGCGGGTGTTTCACGTGGAACTCTGCGGGTTGTGAATTCTTTTTTTGTTCAATCAAATCTAATTCAATTAATCGATCAAGTGAGTGGTAGCCAAGGGTGCGGGTAATACCAGCTCGGTGGGTGATTGATGTCACAGTTCCTGATCCAAGTTCAAGAAGAGCAAGATAGGTCTTTGCTTCAGTTTCCGCTAATCCAATTTTTATAAGCTCCTCAATCTGCATAATTGTAAATATAAATTTACAATAGATAATAATTAAGCATAAATATAGTATATATTAGTAAATATAAATTTACAAGATAGTTCTAAAACAAAATAAACACACATTATTTAACCTTGACAAAACAGGTGTTTTGTGATACAATTTTTGGTCCTCACAACCAAGGACACTGGAGAGTCTCATGTTTACGATCATTCTGTCGTTCCTTCTCCTCGTTACTCTCGTGACCGCCATCTTCCTCGCGAAGGAACTCGTGAAGAAGTTCACCTTCCTCAAGGGGTACACAGACGGTAACAAAAACTGTATCCGTTGGCACTACCGAGGGAGCGATGTGGAGGGGCATAAACCGGGCATGTACACGATCGTGCTCCACAACACCAGGGGCGGTGAATTCACGGCCGTGGCCGCGTTTGAACTCCTGCTCCCGTTCGGGATCAAGGGGGTGGACCAGTTCGGACTCATCAAGAGTAGAGGGGCTGGTGTGGTCGCGTTCTCGACGTATCTGGGCAAGGGGGAGTGTGAATTCATTTTCCTCCTCAACGGGGCAAAGCCCGAACAGGTCGAGCGCTCGATCGACGTGACCGGCGAGATCACCCCAACCCAGACATATCCGCCGCACTGGTGGCAGCGACTCGGATTCTGGGGCTGAACGCCTGAGCGCATCGCGCGCTCCTTCCAATGGCACGGAAGTAAAGCCTGTACAAACTGCGGAGTTCTGCCAAAGAACTCCGCCCAAACCAAAAGTACATCACACACGTGGTGTCTTTTTGTTTTACCCCCCTCCTGTCCTCCCCCTTGTGAAGAGGGGGGAACCTACTTACGCAAGGATGACACAAAGTAATGCTTGTGTTACTATGAATAATACTATGGATGGATTTTTATCAATTCTTATTCTTATCGTTGGTACAGTAGGAGCTGTGCTTATTGCTTTTTTCTTTGGTAAGATTGGGAAGAAATAACTGAAGAATAAAGATTAAAGATTGAAGATTATCAAAACATTCTGATCTTTAATCTTTAGTCTTCAATCTTTTATTGTATGCAGACAGGACTCCTGATTCTATTCGCTATATTACTCCTCGCCATGTTTGGAGTAATTATATTAATGTATAAAAAATTAAGTGAGGCGGGGAAGAAAAATCCAGATGAAGAAAAAGGGGTGTTTCTCATGTTGCAACAGCAATTGCAAGATATGCAGAAAACCATGGACATGAAAATTTCAGAAACATATAAAATTGTCGGAGATGGTCAGCAGAATTTGCATCACACACTCCAAACACAATTTGCACAAAGTTCAAAAATTATTACCGACATTACTGAAAAATTAACCACCCTTGATAAAACCAATCAACAAGTAATTGGTTTTTCTGCGCAATTGAGTGATCTTGAAAAAGTATTAAAACACCAAAAACAGAGAGGAAATCTGGGCGAAGTAGGGCTTAATTTACTTTTAGAAAATATTCTATCTCCCAATGATTTTAAAACTCAACATCGTTTTAATAATGGAGATGTGGTAGATGTCGCGATATTTACCAAAGAGGGGATTATTCCGGTGGATGCAAAATTTTCACTGGATAATTATGAACGCTTGATCCATGAACCAGACGGTCTTCAGCGTGACAACCTAGAAAAAGATTTCAAAAATGATTTGAAAAAACGAATTGATGAAACAGCAAAATATATCAAGCCTGATGAAGGGACACTTGAGTTTGCATTCATGTATATCCCATCTGAAGCAATCTACTACGACCTTCTTGTAAACGAAGTGGGAGCAGTGAAGGTGAATACTCGGAATCTGATTGATTACGCGTTCAATGAAAAGAAGGTGGTAATAGTATCACCGACAACTTTCTCAGCATATCTCCAGACCGTACTCTTTGGTCTTCGAGCCCTGAAGATTGAAGAAGGTGCTAAAATGATTCGAAAAAACGTGGAAATGCTCGGGAAGCATATCAATGCCTATGATGAGTATATGAAGAAGCTGGGACTGAGTATGTCGACCACGGTAAATCACTTTAATACTGCATATAAGGAGCTCGGTAAAATTGATAAAGATGTAGTACGGATCACCGGGGCGAGCGAGAAGGCAATTGTACCTGATCTCCTTGATAAGCCTCAGCTTGACAATTAGGCTACGCTTAGCTATACTTCGCTACACTCTCACATATTTATTTAAAAACCGAAGAATTACATAATATTTATGCCAATTTTACGAAATGCGAAGAAAGCTCTTCGCCAGTCAAAGAAGCGTGAAGCTGAAAACCTGGTTTTCAAGCGCGCGTACAAGGAAGCCCTGAAAAAGGCTCGAAACGCAGTAGAAAAAGGTGAAAAAGACGTGGTAGAAAAAATCAAGCTTGCTCAGAAGAAGCTGGATAAGGCAGTAAAGAAAGGTGTACTGAAGCAGAATGCTGCATCACGATACCTCTCTCGCATGACCTCAAAAGCTGCAAAACTTGTAAAGAAAGTGTAAACGAAATATAATCCCTACATGAAATACGTGTGGGGATTATTTTTTTACTTTAAACTATTTTTTATGACGAGAGAAAGAGGTAATAACCCTGGGTTGGAGGAGGCGGCGGAAAAAAAACCACGGGGAGTGCGTAAAAAAGTTACGACTGAAGTATTGGTGCCAGGTAAAAGTTCTGAAGAAGAACAGGTTTTTGTAGCTTCATCTGAGGTACCGAGAACAGTTGAAGAAATAGTAGAATCAGCAAAGAAAATCTTACCTGCAGAAGTGGTAGTAAATATCACAGATCAGTATGAGCGGGCGATTACCCGTGGAATGAAAAGTATTGAAGAGATGCGAACAGCTGATTTAGAGTATGATGCCTCTAAGGCTCGAGGAGCACTCTATTCAGCAAAATTAGAAATGTTGGATCATTTGATAAAAAGCGCCATACAAAATGTCATGAGTAAAGAAACAGAAGATCGGTTGATACCAGAACTTTTTAATCGGAGCCGTGCACGTACGGAGTATATAAAACTAGTTGGAGAACTAGAAGAGGGCGAAGAAATTATCTTTGTATCAATGGATTTGGATGGCTTTAAAAGGGTAAACGATATTTTGGGGCATGAGGCAGGTGATCGAGTACTCCGATCCTTTGGCACATCCCTGATTCGCGCAACACGTCCCGGAGATGTAGTGGTACATTTTAGCGGAGATGAATTTGGTCTTATCCTGAAAGTTCCGAAACAAGAAAATATTAATATTCAAAAAATTCTTGAGCGTGTTATTGGAAATACTCAGGCAGAAGTAGTAAAAATAGGACAGAAAAATGGAGGTACTCAGGAAGTAAGTACCGGATATACACGTATTGAATTTGGTGATAAAGATCAAATAGATTTTGAAAATGCGCGGGATCGATCTGACCAGGCTTCAAGCTTATCGAAATTGGTTGATATTTTGTCTTATATGAGGCAAGATACGGTAGGATCTACTGGACGTATTGTGGCACATGAAAAAATATCAGAAATCTTGTCGCAATACTCAGATGAAGAAATTGAAACAGCAAAAATTATTAGAGGTATCCATCGGGAGATGCAAGGAAAACTTACGATGCAAGAGATGGTAAAGCTCGCGAAACTCTTGCAGAATGGGGAAATGAAAAAAATTCTTGCTACGATAGCAGGCTAAGCAACAGAAATCTTTCCAACCAACAGATCAATTTCGACCGGCATACTACCTTTGCCGGTTTTTGTTGCAATGTCGATTGATAAGAGTTTTTGGTAAATAGACTTGAGATCATCGAGACTATATTGGCGGAGCAATGGAATGGTTTTTTTGACCACAAACGGGTGAATTCCTAGTGCTTTTGCGAGGATATCCGGGGGAGTGGTTGGAGCAGTGTTCAGTGCATCTTTCAGCTCAAGCATAATTCGAAATTGTCTCACCAGCATTGCAAAAATATAATGTGCATCCTGACCTTGTTCATATTGTTCACGGATCATCGCATATACTTTTTCGGGTTTCTTGGCAACGATTGCATCAATGAGGTTAAAAATATTATCGTCAGTTGTCTCATTGAGAAACAGACGGACGGTCTCAGTCGAGCAAGTCACTTCTTTGCAGTAACTAGCCAACTGCTGGATCAACGAATGAATAAACCACGTGTCACCCTTGGAATGGTTGGTGATAAAATCAAGTGCTGGCAAATCAAGGGTGAGTCCGTGGTCTTTTGCATGCTCAGAAATCCATTTTTTGAGATTCATTCCCTCGAGAATATCAAAATATTGAGCATATTTTGTTTCTTTGAGTTTTTTTAGTAAGTCTTTTTGTATTTTTGTCTTGTATGTGTCAGTTCGCTCAAACAATATACAAATGGTAGTCGAAGGCAGGAGGTTTTCATTGGAGACTATCGCATCAATTTTTTCATGAAGTTCAGTGTGTTTTGACTCAAGCGCATACTCAATAATAACCATGCGTTTTTCAGCGAGAAAAGGTGCGTTTTGTAGTTCGGTTAAAATAGTGCCAGGCTTTTCATTGAGTGCATCAAGACGAATTACGTTGTAGCCTGAAGGATCGCGGTCTATTTTGAACTTTTCAATCATTTTGCGCAGGCGTTCACGACTTCGGAACGTGTCTTTGCCATACAAAAATATAAGCATACTACTAGGTGTCTTGGGGTAAGTATAATATCTTACGATAGATGGCATTGTACCTGTTTTCTAGGCGATACTCAATCCTTAAAAAAAATGCTATACTAAGCATGTATTTTAATTGTGCAACTATGAATCCATTACACAAACCAAACTCTGCAAGCTTTCATTACGAAGTGCTAAAGAAAAGAAAAGCAACTATAGGGGAACGAGCAGCAGACCGAATGACTGCCTTTATTGGGAGTTGGAAATTTATTATTAGCTTCATATTATTCATAGTAATTTGGATTTTGATAAATATTTTTGCATGGTGGACACGATGGGATCCGTTTCCTTTTATTTTGCTTAATCTCACTCTTTCCTCTCTCACTGCGTTGCATGCTCCGATAATTATGATGAGTCAAAATCGCCAGACTGCGCGTGACCGACTACAGGCGGGGTATGATTATGCGATTGATAAAAAAGCTGAAAGAGAGATTGAGGAAATTCAGGCAGAATTACAAGAAATAAAGGCGCGATTAGATGTGCTTATTTCATCAAAGAAATAAATTGTTCACATACTTGAAGAAAAAAGAATCTTCAGGTACACTAGCAACCGCACTATAATAATTTATGTAAACTAAAAGAATAGTCTATGTGGAAACATACTCCAGGAAAATGTGTAAATTGGGGACTTTTGGCCCTCCGCGTTGCGGTTGGTGTTGTATTTATCTACCATGGCTGGACAAAATTGATTGGAATGGAAGGGGTGGTAGGGATGATGGTAAGTATCGGTTTGCCTGTACCACTATTCTGGGCATGGTTAGTCGCTCTAGTTGAATTCGTTGGAGGTATTGCACTCATTCTTGGCCTCTGCACTCGAACAGTAGCCGTACTTCTCGCGATTGATATGGTCGTAGCATTGCTTGCTGTGCATACCAAAATGCCATACAAGGCAGCAGAACTCCCCATCATGCTCCTCGGGGCAACTATAGCACTCTACACTACCGGAGCTGGAAAATTTGCTCTTATGGGAAGAAAAAGTGGTGATTGTATGTGTGACGGGGCATGTGGCGCGAATGCAAAGGACGGATGTTGTGGTGGCGACGGTGGTCATGAACACGAGAGGGAAGAAAAAGATGAAGTATAATTATTCTAAAAAAGAAAAACTCGCCTTGATTCATTAGGCGAGTTTTGGTTTAATACCCCACTAATCAAGACACTGTGTTATCTAGGCAATACACCAGAGACCCTGCTATACTATTGGAGTCTTTTAGACATTCAAAATTATGAAAAAAATATTCAAAACAGATATCGTAATTCTAGGTGCAGGAATAGGTGGGTATGAAGCATTTCGTACACTAAACCGAATATTAAAACGAAGGGGAATTGGGGCACACATCACCATTATTGACCAAAATAATTATTTCACTTTCGTGCCACTCCTCCATGAAGTCGCAACTGGGTCAGTAGAACCTACACATGCATCAATTCCTTTGCGTGAATTAGTCTATGGGACACCGCATAATTTTATTAAAGCAAAGATTGAGAAATTGGATCGATCAAAAAGAGAAGTACACACGTCTGCAGGTATTGTGTCATACACGTATTGTGTTATTGCGCTTGGGAGCACTACGAATTTTTATGGAGTACCTGGGGCGGAAAAATACGCATATCATGTACGAAATTTAGAAGATGCATTAGTGCTTAAACACTCTTTGGTAAGTAAATTAGAAACATGTGTTTCAGACGAGTTTGTGATCACTATTGTTGGAGGCGGTTTTGTGGGAGTTGAGATTGCAGGACAATATGGAACTCTAAAGAAAGGCGATATTCAAAAATTATATCCAGAAAAAAAACTTCGAATTCAAATAATTGAACCTAATGCATCAATTCTCTCGACTCTGGGGGAAAAAGTACAATCGCATGTGAAAAAAAGATTGGAGAGTATGGGTATTGAATTCATATTCAATTCCTCAGCCTCAGAAGTAACAGCAGATACAGTAGTTCTGAGTACAGGAGAGAAAATACAAAGTGATATCACTATATGGGCAGCAGGTTTTGCAAACATGGGCACAGAATTTGTAGAGACCGAGGCGTGCGAAAGAGGGCGGATAAAGGTGGAAAAAAATTTACGCATGGTAGACGATACACATTGCTATGCAATTGGGGATATTGCGCATGTTCAAATTGCTGGGAGCAGCAGACCGTTACCGCAATTGGCAGAAGTTGCACATAGGCAAGGAAGATATGTGGGGAGACACATTGCAGATATGTTGTCAGAGAAAAAAACAAAACCTTTTGTGTTTAAATCAAAGGGGCAATTAATGCCGGTAGGTGATTGGTACGGAGTTGCGATAATGGGCACTATTACTTTTTATGGTTGGTTTGCATGGTGGATTCGTCGCACGGTGTATGTGATGTATATGCCAGGAATTCTCCGGAAACTTCGGATTGTATTTGATTGGACGGTACATAGTCTTGGATTTGGGCATTTTATATATATTGAAAAAAGTAAAAAGTAAAAAGTAAAAGCGCAAAAGGCAAAAGAAAATACACGACAGTGAGTCCGTGTATTTTTTGTATTATGTATTTGCATTATCTTTTTACTTTTAACCTTTTACTTTTTATATGCTATAGTCGAAATACAGCCCGCCGATAAAGGAGCGGCGGGCGTAGGCTTACGTTTGTCTCAGGATACGGAACAAAAGTTCGGTGGACTATTGTTCCAACGAGCATGTGCTTTTCTGACGCATACGTGAGAAATGAGGGTCAAGGTGTTTGAGATGATTGTGACATTCGGGACTGTGCCGGAAGTGCCGGCAGGTCATAGAAAGTACAAGCGTCACGACGAGACGCTCGTGGTGCATTCGTACGAGAGAAAGTCGGATGAATGGGATGACCCGGAACTCATCTACCGATACCTCACTCGTCACGAGCTCACTCGGGCCGATACGGTGTATGTCTACGTCGGAGACGTGGAGCAGGCATGCGCAACGCGAGAGCAATCATGGCTTCTGGTTCGCCGGATCCTCAAGGACCTCAATGGTCGCAGGAAAGAGGTTGCGGTGGTGACCAGCTTCGAAGGACTCGATCCCGAAGTTCGGGAAAAGGAGAATCGCGAAGCAGAACAACTCGGAGTTCGGGTGGTCGAACTGAAGGGCGTGTCGGCGGAGAAGTTCTTCGCAGACATTGTTCGGAAGTATCGACCGGCAGCCTGAATTCATCTTCGCCAGGGACACTGACGGCGCAATAGCGCTTTCATGTACCCTGGCCGTTTCATTTAAAGGAAACATAAACTGAAAACTCAAATGTCAAAACGAAAAACTACAACTCAAAATGCAAAACTAAACCTCGTATTAGGGTTTTTAGTTTTAAGTTTCGGTTTTTAGTTTTGAGCTTTACGTTTTGACTCTCTACTTCATTTCTCCCCACCGATCTCCAATTTCTACTCCCACCTCAATTGGCACTCTAAGTTTTGCAACATTTTGCATTTCATTTTTTACAATCTCCGCAACTGCTTCTGCATATTTTTCTTCAACCTCAAGGACTAATTCATCATGTATCTGTAAGGTCATTCGAGTATGGGTATCAAGCATTTTTTCTTTTTTGAGTGCGTGGTAGACTGCAATCATGGCCATTTTCATAAGATCCGCCGCAGTTCCCTGAATTGGCATATTGATTGCCATACGTTCGCCTGCAGCAGCAATTTGTCTATTGGGTGATTGTAATTCAGGTACATATCGTTTGCGTCCAAATAGTGTTTCTACATATCCAGTTTTTTTTGCTTCTTCGAGTGTGCTATCCAAATATGCTTTTACACCAGAAAATGTTTCAAAATATTTTTTTATAAAATCTTTTGCTTCAAATTGACTTATACCAGTTCGAGAAGCTAGGCCAAAGGCACCCATACCGTATAAGACTCCGAAGTTAACTTCTTTTGCTGATCTTCGAATGTCTTTGGTAACTTTATCCAGTGGAATATTGTGAATTGCAGCTGCGGTAGCTGTATGAATATCCTCACCTTTTTTGAAGATTTCAATCATTTTTTCATCTTCAGCGAGGGATGCTACAATACGCAATTCAATTTGAGAATAATCAGCTGAAATCAGTTTATTTCCCTTATCTGCAATAAAGGCTTTACGTACATCTTTCCCAAGCTCAGTTCGTATTGGAATATTTTGTAAATTCGGGTCAATACTTGAAAGTCGTCCAGTTGCAGCAATTGCTTGATTGAAGGTCGTATGGATTCTCCCCGTTTTCGAATTAATCAAAGTAGGTAATACATCAATATAGGTATTTCGAAGCTTTTCTACTTCACGGTATTCTTCAATAAAAGGGATAATAGTATGCAGTTCTCTCAGTTTTTCAAGTTCGCTCGCTGCGGTCGAGTATCCAGTTTTACCTTTTTTGATCATGTCAGTCGGGAGCCCTAGATCTACAAAAAGAATGTCTCTCAATTGAGTTGAGGAAGATACATTGAACTCTTTTCCTGCTTCTTTCCAGATTTTCTGCTCGAGTTCTTTGATTGTTTTGGCAATTTTTTCTGATAATCTGCCCAAGAGTGGAATATCAATCGCAACCCCTGCAAGTTCCATATGCGCGAGTACGGGGATTAATGCCATTTCCACATCTTCGAATAATCCTTTTTCTGATTCACGTACTAATTGTTTTTCGTATTTCTCTTGTACCCGGAGCATGGCAGCAAGTTCGGTCGCAATAATTTGTGGGTCTATGCCAAATAATGATGACTGGTCAGTATTGGGTAATTCAATTCCCAATTCCCGAATCGCAATCGACTCCATATCATGCGCGCGAGTGCTCGAATTAAGCAGATACGACGCGATCATGACATCAAATAATTTTGCTTTAAATTCAGTTCCAGCATGCATGTACAGTTTCACCAATTGTTTCACATCATGCCCGACAATAGTTACATCTTTAGAATTAAAGGGAATTTTTTCGAGCATTGAAAATGGGATCATCCACGATGTATCCCCAATTACACACACAATTCCAGTACAGGTTGAGGTGAGCACATTCCCATTTTCTTGCTGGAAACAAGGCCTGCACGCTACAACTTTGTATTTTTTGATGAGCGAACTTAATTCAGAAATATTTTTGGCATCAACATGTATCACTTCACCAACTTTCATTTTCTTTTCTTTCTTTTTAGAATTAGTGGTTTTTTCTTCAGTCGCTTCCGTGCCTCCTGATACACGTTTTACAAGAGAGTAAAAACCAAATTTCTTGAATAACTCAATAACATCTTCTCGTTTGTACGAAGTAGTCTCCATTTCTGGAAGCGAGTAATCAATATTAGGAACATCAGTATCAATCGTTGCAAGTTTTTTACTCATGAGTGCTGACTCATGTCCTTCACTTAATTTCTTTTTTACACTTGCAGTAATTTTGTCACTATCTTTTCTGAGAGCATCGTAAATTTTTTCTAATGTTCCAAAATTCGTGAGTAATTCAGTTGCAGTTTTTTCTCCAATTCCTTTGACACCTGGAATATTATCAGAAGTGTCTCCGCGAAGAGATTTGTAGTCAATCATTTGTGCTGGAGAAAATCCAAATTTCTCCTGCATATGTGCTTCATTGAATAATTCAAAATCAGACATTCCTTTTTTCAATAAATACACTTCGATTTTATTATCATCAACGAGTTGAAGTAAATCTTTGTCACCAGTTACTACAATACAGGTAATATCTTTGTGACTATCAGTAATTTTTTTTGCCAGTGTGCCGATCAGATCATCAGCCTCAAATCCTGTCTTCGTATAAATAGGTACATTAAAACCTTTCACTAGTTCATGTACGAGTGGAATCTGATCATAGAGTGCCTGATCAGTTTTTACTCGAGTAGCTTTGTATTCAGTATAGATTTCATCACGGAATGTTCCGCCGGCTACGTCAAATGTAGTCACCAGGTAGTCAGGCTTCAGATCTGCCATGACTTTGAGGAGCATGGACGCAAATCCGTAGACAGCATTAACCAGAGTTCCATCTGGAGCTGTGAGCGGGGGGAGTGCGTGGTACGCACGATGGATGATAGCGTTTCCGTCTATTATGACGACTGTTTTATTGGTTTTTGGCATAAGAATATTAGGTAGGGATAGTATAGCAGGTTTTTTGGAACACGTAACACATATCACATATCAAAAAACAAGTCTAGATTAAGTAAATTTTGCTAAATTAAGACAAAATGTTTATGAAAATAGTTGACAAATCAATCTATGTATGGTATCTGAGTTACAAACTGCCAAAGGAGGCATACGTGTACAAAGTGCTGATCGTCGTAGTTCTGTGGTTGGTGGAAACAATGGCCTGTACCCCCACACAGCCACCGCAGCCATGCCCACCCCCGACACTGGAGAAGGGTCCAGAGCCAGTGGTGTCCGCGCACTTCAGGCTGGAGTTCAAGACTGTCGCAGGCGTAGAAGGTGTCAGGTTTTACGACCTACAGATGGCCACTGTGTGTCCTGGTGGAAGGACGTACGTGGCTGAACTCGACACTCTCTACGAATCAACACAGTTTACATGGGCCGAATACAGGCGGTGGATGGAAAAAGTGGTGGCACAAGCGTGTCGTCTACCATCAGGGGCCCCCATACCACCCCTCGATAGCGGTACTGACCGGCTGCACTGACGTGCTTCGCCCAATTAGACCGTTGGTCTTTATGCTCGGCAATTCGGCCGACGCAGAACAAGCCCCCGCACCACAAGTGCGGGGTTCATGATTTTTATAGAGTAAAAGCACCTTTGACATTTTCCTCCTTTTCCACTATAATCTCCAAACCCGTCTACGTCCTTCGGACTTCGCCGGGCAAGCCATTACACATAAATTACGACTATGGAACACACAAGTAAAAAACTCAAAAACTCAGAAATCGAGTTGACGATTACCGTGACCCCTGCTGAATATGAAAAACATTTGCGAAAAGCAGCAGAGCGGATTTCAAATAGAACCACCATCAAAGGATTCCGCAAAGGACATGCTCCGTTTGACATGGTAAAGCGAGAAATCGGAGAAATGCATGTAATGAATGAAGCACTCGAGAGTATTCTCCAGGAAACATTCTATAATGCAGTCATGGAAGAAAAGCTTGATACGATTGGAATGCCAAAAGTGAGTGTAGAAAAAATCGCTCCAGGCAATGATCTAGTCTATAAAGCTGTTGTTGCGCTCTTGCCAAAAGTTGAACTTCCAAAACTTGAAAAAATTAAGGTAGAGCACAAAGCAAAACCAGTGACTGAGTCTGATATTGACGCAGTTATCGAAAACCTTACTAAAATGCAGGCAACAGAAGTGATAAAAGAAGGTAAGGCTACTAAGGAAGATAAGGTGGTTGTCGACATGAACCTTTTTCTTGACGGAGTACCGATCGAAGGTGGCCAGGCAAAAGATTACCAGGTGTATCTCTCAGAAAATCAACACATTCCTGGATTCAATGATGCACTTGTAGGTGTTTCAAAAGATGAAGAAAAAGAATTTGATATTCCATTTCCAAAAGACTATTACAACAAAATGCTTGCAGGAAACACGGGCCATTTTAAGATCAAAGTAAAAGAAGTATATACCCGTGTGTTCCCAGAAGTGAATGATGAGTTTGCAAAAAAAGTAGGACAAGAAAGTGTGATCAAACTCCGTGAGTTGTTGCAGCACAATATGGAGCATGAAGCGCTTCATAAAGCTGATGAAGTAGCTGAGATTGAAATGTTTGATACATTAATCGACAAATCAAAGTTCGATAGTATTCCAGAAGTATTGATTGATGCCGAGCGAAAGAAAATGTTCTATGAATTAAAACGTGATCTTGAGAAAAATGGAATCACGATTGATCAATATCTTGCAGATTTGAAAAAGAGTGAAGAAGATATTCAGAAAGATTTTACTGAACAAGCAGAGAAACGAGCAAAAGCAGCGCTCGTGTCTCGGCAGATTGCAAAAGATGAAAGTATCACCGTAGATGATCAGGAACTCAAAGCAGAAATTGAAAAAATGAAAAAAGAGTATAAAGATCATCCAGAATATCTCGAGAATCTAAATAAAGCAGAAGTACAAGACTCAGTTCGAACGTACTTGGTAAATCGAAAAGTGATCAATTTCCTGCATGAGAAAATTCTCACTGGTAGACCAGAACACAAGCACGAATAAAATAAAAAACAGATGGCGAGAGCTATCTGTTTTTTTATAGTAAGTTCATGGAACACAGATTTAAATCCTGGATTATCCTGGCAATCATGGTAATCTGTGTACTATTATTTTAGACATATGCATCTCACTATTACCGTAAAACCACGGTCATCAAAAACAGAGGTAATAAAAATATCAGAAACAGAATATCAAGTTCGTCTCACTGCATCGCCAGTCGATGGGGAGGCAAATGAGCAACTTATTAAAATTTTAAGTGAGTATTTTAGTGTTGCAAAATCAAATATTTCAATTCGCAAAGGAAAAAAAGGAAAGAAGAAAATTATTGAAGTAAATCAATAAACAAAACGCCGCCACATCTCCTTTGCTGCTCCGAAGTATTTCGGCCCAGCAAAGGCATGTGGCGGTGAATGGTAGTGTTCGCTCGTAGGTTGTGTGTCGACCGCGACATGCCAGAAACGAATCTTCATGGTCTCGAGACATGGCTTGCCAGAGGGTCAGAGTCGAGGAAGCGCCAGTCGTGGCAGTGGTTCTGGTGGTCGCCATAGACAGCAACGGGCCGATCGCGTACGAACTCCTTCATCCGAGGGCAGTCGGTGAACCAATACACCTCGTGGATGTCGAAGTTCGTGATGAAGATGGTGCGCACGCCGGGGAAGAATGGGTATCCGATGGCAGGTCGCCGACTCAGTTCATCCAGAGCAACATGTTGCTGCTCTGCACTCACGATGAGTAGACTCCCGAACACCGTGATCAGGGAGATCATCCAGATGATGGCCTTATTTCGAAGCCTCCTGAGTTTTGTTTGGGCGATGTCGATGTGTACAGTCATGGTGGACCTCTGTGGTACAAAAGAGCGAACACTAGTATCTAGTATTCTCAAAAAGGTTGAATGTTGTCAAGAAAATTTAAATAGACAAGTTTATTGTGCATGCCTAAATTTCCAAATTTCTCGTCCGACGTATTGGTTATCCCGAGAATAGAGAAGCGAAGTATGTTTTTCTGAAAAAGGGATGATGGTGAATCCAAGTTTTTCTATTTCTATATGCGCATTAGTCTTCACCCATTCTTTCCCTGTCTTGAAAATAGGAATGATAAAAATAATAACTCCATCAGGCGCAAGGATTGTTTTGAATACTTCAAAACTTTTCACATATAATTCTCGGAGTTCTCGCGCCTGGGTTTCGAGGGTAATTTTGCTCTCGTGCCCCCGCAAGGGTTGGCCCATATAAGGCTCGGAAATAATCGCATCAATACTTCCTGCAGGAAATACACGACCAAGGTTGGTAGCTGATACGAGGTGGACAGAGGTTTCAACTGTATTTCCAGGAAATTCTTTGAGAAACCAATTGATATTTTCAACAGAATCTTCGACAGCTTTTTCTGAGTTATCTGATCCCGTCACTTGGGTATATCCGAGTGACAATGCCTCGACAAGTACAGTCCCCGAACCGCAGAATGGATCGAGTATGTGAGAATCGAGTGACATCTCAGAGAGGTTTACCATAATTCTTGCAAGTTTGGGTGGGAGCATACCACTCTTGCTATCAATTCGTGGACGTTGGTAATCACGAGTGGAAAATGACTCAATGTCCTGAACTGCTAGGGTGACAAACCAGTCAGAACCAATTTTGGAAATATCACTTTTTCGTTCTACTAGATTATTATGTATGATGGTTGCAGCATTTTTTGACTCGATATATCTCACTGATCGTCCACGGGATTTAAGTTGTTTTTTGACCTCTAATGCAAGAGACTTTGTACTCGCCCCTGAGAGGGAAAAATGAATTTTACCTTCTGTTGTTTTTTCGAGATGATCAACGATAGTTGCGACATCTCCTCCCTTTTTTTCAAGAGCCTCTGCAATTTTGATAGTGCCCCCGAGAATTTTCATTAAGTCAGATGCAGGTAAATCATGTGAATATTCGATAATAAAATGTGAATCAGTTGATTTTATTTCTTGGTAGGAAAACACAAGACGCCGAAGCACAGATACTATCTCAGCTCGCGAGACATGCGGCTGATGTCCAAGCTCGAATGCATATATCATAATTGTGTGGATGAAGGAGAAAGAGAATCGGAAGATTGGGTGGAAGAGGTACTGATAGCCATGTTCTCAGTTGAGGTGATAGATCGGTTATAAAAAGCATCTCTAGTGAGAGGGGGTAGAGTGAATGTCCGTTTTTTCTCATCGATACTCATAACTTGCTCAAATAGGGAAAAATCAAGAGGTGCGACTTTGCGCATGACAGTCTCAACTCCAAGCGGGTTTTCATAAAGTGCGATGCGATTGGACATGGTGTATACGACCCAGGTCGCATAGGCACTAAGTAACAGACAGATTATTCCCACAATAACTGTGATCATTTTTAGGATGAAGACATTTGCGTATTCTGGGGGTATTGGATTGTGAATTTTTTTTGGTACAAGGTTCGCCATATTTTTATAATTCAGAAGAGCTGTTAAGAGCCGCACTGAAACTAATGGTAACCATATTCTCACCTAGTTTTGGTGATTTTTCAATGGTAACGCGTCTGATATCTAGATAAAAAGGGAGTTTTTCGAGCTCTGCAAAGTATGCCCGAACCTGTTCGAGTAATCCTGCAGCGGTAAAACTAAATAAATAATAACCCGGGAATTCACTCGTGTCAGTATGCGCTCGATATGATACCGACAAAACTTGATCAACTCCATGTTTATAAGCGATTGCTTCAACTTCCTCAATCAATTCTTCTTCCTCGTGCTTAGTTGCAGCTATGCTAGTCACCGTATCAAGACTTTTTTTGATAGTGCCAATTTCGGTGAGTGATCGACGGAGCAGTCGAATTCGCTCAAATTCATCATTTTCAGACTGAACATGTTTGGACATAGCGTTGCTCACTTCGGTAATCGATCTGAGAGAAGGTACTATGACTAAAAAGATGATACCAATACTACATACAATAAAGATAAGTATAGTGATCGTTAATTTGTGGGTGATCGTTAATCGCATAGGCATTATTTTAATATCGCATCAACAGTAAAAGGAATATCTTCTTTTCGGGTAAGTTCACCGAGGGGAATTCTCACAGACTCAAGCGAGGGGAGTGCTTTTAATCTTTGTTCACACAATGCAAGAGCTTCACGTGTTTTTGCAATACCAGCAATCGCCAATGCTTTTGCCTCTCGATCAAAAATAAGTGAATGAATTTCTGTGTCTGCGGGTAGTACTGAAAGTATCTCATCAATGAGGGGAGACCATAAGGTGAATTCTTGTTGAACCTGGTCAATTTTTTTGAGTTTTTTATTCGCCTCCTCAATGTATGTGATATCCACGTGATATGATACATGTCCTGAGGGGGTACTGTAGGTAAATGCAGACTGATAATCAATGAAATAATTTTTTGAAACAGCAAGAAGTGCGGCAAGAATTGAAACTAGGGAAAATATAATTGCGCAAGCGCCTTTAAGATAGGTAAAAAGAGTGAGCCGTTTAAGGTGCGTTTTTTTTGACTTGGATAATACATTGATTCTAATTGGGAACATCATAGTATTAGATAGTATCGCGCGTATTAAACGGATTATCAGCTGCTCTAAGGGCAAGTCCGATAGCTGTTGCATATGACAGTGCGACAGCATTGTCGATTGTTACTTCCTTTGGATCAATGCCAAGATTTTTCCACACATTACCCTTAACACACTCAACCCCGAGCATTTCACCAAGAACAGTATCAAGATGTTTGAGATTACAGGTACCGCCACATAGAACAATTCGAGTTATTCGATTTGCCGCATTATTATGTCCATAATACGAGGAGAATGTACGCTCAAGTTGATGTGCAAATTCTTTTACATGTTTGAGGAGTGCGGTTGAAACTTTTTTATCTTTTCCGATTTCAAGTCCAGTTTCTTTTTTTGCTTTTTCAGCATCTGGAATTGATAAATGAGCTTCTTTTGAAAGCGCTATCGTGAGTAATTCTCCTGAAAATGGGAGTACGGTACTAAACTGTATCACGTCACGATCATAGATGATAACTTGTGTCCGAGTTGAACCAATGTCGATGATTGCACGTGCTTCTGCCTTATACTCTTTGTGTGCAGTCACCATAGAGCGAGCAATGGCGACTTCTTCAATTTCAAGTGCCATAACTCCGAGTCCAAGACTTTCAAGTAGGTAGGTGTAGCTGTCACCAATTCTTTTTGAAGTTGCACCCACGAGTACCTGTATATTAGTATCAGTGCTATTTGGCTGCACAATATGCCAATCAATTGAGTAGAGGTTCAAATCATCGACAGGTAAAAATTTTGATATATAAGGTGTGGGATCAAAATTTTCCACATCCCCCATTTGAGATTCAGGGATTGAGATAAGTTTAAGGAAGCTGTGATTCTCGGGGACTGAAGCCACTACCCATGGGCTTTTGATTGGGTGTTCACCTTTTTTTGCACCTTTGAGTAATTTTTCAATTTCCTTGCGGACCAGTTCAGGCTGTTCGATAACCCCATTTACTACCAATCCTGGCGCAAGAAAACAGGCGCGCATAGCGATAGGTTCAAATGTGGTACTGCGGATTTTTTCACGATTTTTAAGCTGCACCAGTTTGACAGACCGGTCTCCAATATCGATACCAAACGCATGTGGAAAAGGATGGGTAAGCATGTATGATCTTTAAAATGCTTGAGTAAGTGAATACATGGGCATGATAATTGAGACGGCAATTCCTGCAACACCGACACCAAGGAGGATGATAATAACCGGCTCAATGATAGTTGAAAAATTTTTCATGGTTTTATCCACCTCATCAGAATAAAAAGATGCAAGTTCTTGGAGTAATCGGTCAATTTCACCGGTTTTTTCTCCCACCATAATCATTTCAGTAACCATGGGTGGAAATAACTTTGGATTTTTCGATAAAATGTCGGATAATTGTTCACCTTTTGAGAGAGTGTCAGTTGCACTGAGTAATGCATTTTTATAATGAACATTTTTGCACGTTTCACCAGCAATACGTACGGCCTCCACAATAGGAATAGTACTTTTGAGAAGGGAAGAAAGGGTCATGGAAAACCGAGCAAGGTTTATTTTTTTTATGATAGATCCAAAAATAGGAAGTCGGAGAAGAATACCGTGGATGAGATGTCTAAACCCTACGTTTTTTTTGAGTCCAAAAATGAAAAATAAAATAAAAAGAAAAATAATACCAAGAATTAACAACAGATTGAGTGGTTGGGAAAGAAAATTGGTAACGGAAATAAGTATTCGTGTGGAAAGGGGTAATTCTGCTTCAAACTCATCAAACATAACAATAAGCTTGGGTAAGACAAAGGTCACCATGAGAATACCAATAACTAGGATGGCACCAACAATCACGGAGGGGTAGATCATCGCACCTCTCACACTCGACACAAGTGCGTGGTTTTTTTTCATCTGTGTGACTACTTGGTCAAGTGCGTCTTCGAGCTTTCCTGAGATTTCTCCTGATGCAATCATCTGGGTTTGCAGATTAGGAAAAATTTTGGGATATCTTTTGAGGCTATCGCTGAGCTGGTTTCCTTTTTCCACATAACTAGTTATTTCACGAACAATTTTAGCAAGGTTTTTGTTCTGTGCTTCCTTCGCAAGGACATGTAAGCTTTCGATTAGGGATAGTCCTGCATGAATCATAGTTCTGAGGTGGTCGAGAAAAAAAATTCGATCGACCATGGATATATGTACAAAGCGAGGACTAAAAAATCCAGAGATTGATTTCTCTTCATTTGCGTGTTCAATTGTAATAACAGCACCGGGCATACAGAACTAGTCTTTAGTTGCTCGAAGAATTTCTTCGATCGTCGTGATACCATTTTTTGCTTTGATTATTCCATCTTGGAATAGCGTGAGCATACCCTGTTTGGTAGCATACTCCTTAATATCATTTGCATTTGCTTTGGTATTAATAATTTTTTGAAGCCCTGGATCGATTACCATTACTTCGTAAATTCCAACTCGTCCCTTGTACCCAGAGCCCTCACATTTCTTGCAGCCCTTTCCTCGGTAAAAGGTAAATGACTCAAGGGATTTCTCTTTTCCAGTCAGTGAGACTTTGTATTGTTTGAACAGCGCAAGCAATTTTGATTTATCAATGATAGTATGAAGTTGTTTTAATTCCTTACTTTCAAGTTTGAATGATTCCTTACAATTGGAACAAATTTTTCGAACCAAACGCTGAGCAATAATGATATTTGAAGTAAAGGCAACTAGGAATGGGGGGATGTCCATATCAAGAAGACGAGGGATGGTGGTAGGAGCGTCGTTGGTGTGAAGGGTTGAGAGTACCAAATGTCCAGTCATCGCAGCATGAATGGCAATTTCCGCAGTTTCTTTGTCACGAATTTCTCCAACCATGATAATATCAGGATCTTGGCGAAGGAATGCTCGGAGTCCAGAGGCAAACGTAAATCCAGCTTTAGGATTAATCTGGCTCTGATTAATACCGGATACATGGTATTCAATCGGATCTTCAATCGTACAAATATTCACATCAGGCTGATTGAGCATTCCTAATATGGAATAGAGGGTGGTAGTTTTTCCTGAGCCAGTAGGTCCAGTGACGAGAACCATGCCATGCGGTTTTTCTATTGCTTCTTCGACCAACTCTTTGATCCCAGGTAAAAACCCAAGTTCATCAAGGGTTAGAGGCTTTTGTCCTTCATGCAGAAGACGCATAACAATTTTTTCTCCATCGTACACCGGAATGATTGAGACGCGGAACGACAGGGTCTCTCCCTGGACAGAGATTTTGAATCTACCATCCTGGGGTATCATGTGTTCATCAATTTTTAGATTCGACAGAATTTTGATTCGAGCCACAATACCACTCTGCACTGCTTTGGGAAGGTGCATCATTTCTCGAAGAATACCGTCGATTCTAAATCGAACTACTAGGTCAAGTTCAGTTGGTTCAATGTGTATGTCACTTGAATTTTCAAAAACTGAATGTTCAAGAATGGTCTTTACAATATTAATAATTGGCAATTCTTCTGCTGCCTTCTTCAAATCAGCAGGATCAGCACTCATAGCATGTTGAGTGAGCTCCTGCTTTAGATCAGAGTGATATTTTCGGAGTGTTTCTCTGATGTCTCGAGGGCTTGCAATGAATGTTTCAAGATTTTTGCGACTTTTGCGACGGATAAATTCAATAGTTTGTACATCGGTCGGATCAGTAAGGGCAATTTTTAGTGTGTCATTACTTCTTTCAAATGCAATAATGGAATGAGCTTCTGCGAATGCTTCAGGTAATTCGTTCAATACATCATCAGGAATATCGCGTCCTTTGAGTGAAATTCGTGAAAGCCCGTATTCAGATGCAATTGCATCGTAGAGCGTGTCCTCTTTTACTACATTTTTTTCAACAATAAAAGTCTCCAAATCCCTGCCTTTGTTATGGGCCTCTTCTACATATGTCGCAATGGCTGCAGGAGTGAGTTTGAATTTTTTTGTAAGAAGCTGCTGGAATTCTTCCAATGGTAACATAAGAAAATGAGATGATACTCGATTCAGCGAATAGTATAGCACATTTTGAAGTCGAAGGTCGAAAGTCTATAAAGTCATAAGAGAATACGCAAATTAAAACAGGTATTCGAACTTTTGACTTTATGACTTTAAAGACTTTTTAGACTATCTATGTCATATTGACAAAAGTGAAATTCACTGCTATAGTATGCCCGGTCGTTTATTTTGGTGTTACGAGGTAATAAGTATCTAAAAACTTTTAATTTACGTGAATTTAGACAAGTCAAACTATGAAAAAGTACGAGATGCTCTGTCTACTTCCGGGAACACTCGCTGAAGGCGAGGTTGCTCCTATTGTAGCTCAGATCCAAGAGCAACTCACCGTGCACGGTGGAGAGGGCGTAAAAACGGTCGATCTAGGAAAAAGTAGATTGGCGTACCCAGTGAAGCACATTCGTTATGGGTATTTTGAATTTTTTACTTTCGATCTAGCCCCAGAAAAGGTGCAAAATCTTGAAAAATCAGTTCGTCTATTAGGAAACATCTTACGGGTGGTAATTCAAGTACATAATCCAAAGCAGAAAGCGACAATCGCTCTCGCTCTTGATCCAACCGCATTAAGCGCTCCACAAAGAGGGGAAGATGCTCCACGAGCACCACGCAGTCACGAGCGAACCCATGAACCACGAAAAGAAAACAAAGATCGTGAAGAGGTGGCTTCAAAAGTGGGAGAAGAAAAAAAGGTAGAAACCGCACAGCCAAGCCTAAATTTGGAGAACATCGGAGAAAAACTCGATGAGATATTGCAGAAAGATATTGATAAGGTATAATAGCACTATAATTCATATACTGCGTTTGCCCACTATATAAGGAGGGGTGTGCGCAATAATATATCTCAATATGGATCTCAATCGAGTAATGATCCTGGGTCGCCTTACGCGTGACCCCGAGGTCAGATCAACGCCGTCAGGTCAAAGTGTCGCAAACGTCGGCGTAGCAACAAGCCGTGTATGGAAGGATACGAGCGGGACACGCCAAGAGCGTCCGGAGTATCACAATGTGGTATTGTGGGGTAAGCTCGCAGATATCGCAGGTCAATATCTAGGAAAAGGCCGAAGAGTATATATCGAAGGACGATTGGAAACTCGCGATTGGACTGGTCAGGATGGGGTAAAACGCTATCGGACTGAAATAATCGCAGAAAATTTGATCATGCTTGATGCTCCACGGTCTGGGCAAAGTCAGGGGGAATCAACAAGTGGAATGAGGAGTGATGAAGACCGGGCACCAGCGCCTCCGACCTCCATTCCTGATGATGAAATTAAGGTAGAAGATATACCGTTTTAAATTCTTGATTAATGTATGAAGCAAATGAAAGATAATAAACAAAAAAAGCAGAAACAGTGTCATTTCTGCATCAATAAGGACAAGCAAATCGACTATAAGGATAATGAAGGTTTGCGAAGGTTTACGTCTTCATATATGAAGATACAACCTCGTCGAAGAAGTGGATTGTGCGCAAAGCACCAGCGCCATATCGCTCGAGCGATCAAACAAGCTCGAATCGTAGGACTTCTCGCATTTGTTCCTAAATAAGAGAATCAAAAAAACATCCCGACTCAGTCGGGGTGTTTTTGTTTTGATAAAGATACGATATGCATGGAAAAATATACAAAATAAATACATTTGTCTGTATTTTGTTCCATGTGTGTTGTATGTTGTGGTATACTTATCAAAAATTGAATATCTGAAACTAAAAATTCTATGGAAACCTATGAAAAAAAACAAAGATATGAAAGAGAGCGATCAATTGAATCAAAAGAAGATCACGAAGAAGAATTGACCGAAGAAGCTCGTGCAGCCGCAACTCGTGAGCGAGCAGAGTATCTGGTAAAGGAAGTAAAATCAGGCACACAACAGATGCAAAATATTATGCTCCATATGCAGCAAGTCCTCAAGGAACTGCACGACCTCGAAACACAGCTCCAACTGCCATATACGACTGACCCCTCTTCAGTGGTACAGGATAAAAAACGCATAGAAAAATTACGATCAAAAATTGAACAACACAAAGTAGAACTTCGAGAAATGAAAGACGATTTGCTCGCAATACTCAAATCAGAATCCACACAAAATACACATTCCACAGAAACACAGAAACGAGCTCAGATAATTCTCGAAGAGGTGGTGAAAGAGATTGATTTTTGAATATAATTTTATCGGATGAGAAGTCATCGCATACAAGCAGGATTTACCCTGATAGAATCGCTAATAGCGCTCGGTATTTTTGCGATTTTTGTAGTGGGTATTTACGGGAGCATACAGTTGAGTTTTTCATTGGTCTATCATTCACGTGTGCGAATTATTGGAACAGCTCTTCTGAATGAACAAATCGAGATTATACGCAACGCGCCATTTGATAGTGTGGGGATAATCAATGGGAGTCCTTCAGGAATTTTTGAATATGTGACTACGACCAATAGAAATGGGATGATATTTGAAATCACACGAACCATTAGAAATGTGGATGATCCCTATGATGGAACAATCGGGGGAACACCGGGGGACACTGCTCCGGCAGATTACAGATTTGTAGAAATTGAAGCAAGGTGTGTCTCCTGCGATCAGACCGAACCACTTGCAATGTACACCTATGTTGCACCAAAATACCTAGAAGGAAATCTGAATCATGGCGCACTATTTATACAGGTGATAGATGCATACGGCAATCCTGTTCCTGATGCACGAGTACACGTAGTTGCAACAAGCACCAACCCGACATATGATTTTTTTGACACTACTGACAATAGTGGTTATTTGAGAGTTTATGATCTTGCTACAGGAACAACGAAGTTTGTGATAGAGGCGACAAAAGAAGGGTATACTACAGCGACGACCTATTCCCCAAGTTCTACTAACCCAAATCCAACAACTCCGCATGTTACGATTATACAACAGGCGGTAAGCAATCTTACATTGTCAATCGATCATATATCCACACTTGCAATTGAAACAAAAAATGCGCAATGCACAGCTGTACCCTCAGTTCCGGTGACAATCAAAGGGACACGCCTCATTGGTCTGAATCCGAGTGTGTTTCTGGTGAATGAAGGTCGTATAACGAACAGTCTGGGTACCACAGGAGAAATGCAATTACCCTGGGATAGCTATGGAATTACGGTTACAGGATATGATTTGATTGGTACGATTCCTGATGTGCTGATGCCCATATTGCCAGGATCGTCTCAGACGAGCCAATTGATTGTAGGGACAGATACCACTCGATCTCTCGTGGTTACTGTAGTAAATCAGGGTGCACCCATCGCAAGTGCTACAGTCACGGTCACTGGACCGAATGGGTTTTCATCAGTCAAGACAACCGGAGTCGGGAGTATTTCTCAAACGGATTGGTCATCAGGACCAAATCATGAAACTTTTGGAGCAGGACAGGGGTATAGTGAAGCGACTGGGGTCGATCCATACACTTCACCTGGAGACCTCACACTCGCACTCAATGGAAATTCATATGTATCAAGTGGGGTACTCGAATCCTCGACCATTGATACAGGAGAAAACGCTCGGTATGTCGTCTGGTCGTGGAATCCGATGTCTGAGACACCATCAACAACGGTGCGTTTTCAAATTGCTACTAGTCCATCGAGTACAGGACAAATATGGAATTTTGTAGGTCCGGATGGGACTGCAAACACCTATTTCAGTACTACTAGTACCAGTATTTCCAGTGTGCATGATGATGAGCCGTATATGAGGTATCGGGTGTATCTAAGTACTATTGATCCGTCAGTCACACCAATAGTATCTGATCTGTCATTTGTATATACCAATGCGTGCACTCCGCCAGGACAAGTGTATATGGGGGGCTTAAGTCAAGGAGAATATACTATCCAAGTCCAAGCAGAAGGATTCCAGGCATATGAGCAAACAGTTGATGTCACTGCTGACCACTTTATCACGACCGAGCTAACTGCCCTATGAAACAAAAGATTAAAAAATTCATACGGTATCGCGGCACTAGCCTGGTTGAGGTTACGGTGGTAGTGGGAATAACAGCGATTGTTACTTTGGGGGCAGCATCTTTTATCATTTTAAGTTTTCGCAATCAACGTGTAATTGATGATCAGCTGTTTGGGCAGAAAGAAGCGCGACGTATTGTTTCTGAAATTGTAAATACCGTGCGCACTGCAGAGCAATCAAGTATCGGTTCTTATCCAATTGCTGAGGCAACTACTTCTTCGCTTACGGTGTATACGAATATAGACAAAGATTCACTGAGAGAGCGTGTGCGTTATTGGCTTCTTGGGACTGAGTTAAAAAAAGGGGTTCTCAAGCCAAGCGGAAACCCGCTTTCGTACACAGGTACTGAGCAAGTAACAACGATTGCCCACAATGTTCAAAATAACGCTCAGGGTACAGCCACATTTGAATATTTTGATGAATCATATGCTGGCTCAGGAGTAGGAATGAGCTCACCTGTCGCTATTCCTTCTATACGTATGGTGAAGATTGTAATTGAAATTGAAAGAGATGCATCTGTAAGTCCAGTACCACTAAAAGTAGAATCACTTACACAAATTAGGAATCTCAAAGAGAATTAGTGATATTGATTTAGATAAGTAACCACAGTACGTTCAGTGATTTGATGAAGTAGGGTTATCAAAAGGCTTAATTAGAAAGTTATTCCTCTCTGACGCAGTCAGCATATGAGTCACACAAAGCACCATAAGCAACCATATCGCGGAACAACACTCCTTATTGTGATGATCTTTGGAACCATCGCATTTGTCATAATGGTGCTTGGGGTTTTGGGGTACGCACTATTTGAACACAAAATTTCGATGGAAATGTATCGAAGAGATGCTGCATTTCATATCGGAGAGGCAGGGATTAATTATTATCGCTGGCACCTAGCGCATAATACAACTGATTTTACTGATGGCACTGGATTGCCTGGGCCCTATACACATACAATGAGAGATAAGTTCAATACATCTGTGGGTAGCTACTCAATTACCATTTCCTCCCCACTGCCCAATTCTTCAGTCATTGAGGTTTCTTCAACAGGAACGATAATAACCTCACCGAACGCAAAGCGCGCCCTCAAGGTACGGCTCGGTTTCCCCTCATTCACAGACAGTGCATTTCTCATGAATGTAGATATGAGCTTCAGCTCAACAACACAGGTTCATGGCGAGGTATTATCGAATGGGGGCATCAAATTCGATGGCACGACTGACTCATGGGTGAGAAGTGCTCGTACTACCTACACGTATCAGGGGCAGTCCAAACCAGGGATATGGGGGAATGGTGGTCCGCAGTATTACTGGCAATTTCCAGTACCTGCAGCTGATTTTGGATCAGTCACTGCTGATCTTGCTGCCCTAAAAACCATTTCACAACAGAGTGGCGGCAAATATTTGAGCTCTTCAGGAAGAGAGGGGTATCAGATCATTTTTAATAATACACAATATACAGTATATCGAGTGCGAACTCGCGACTGTTATGCAGGGAGCGGGGTGGATTATTGTTATGATATTGGTAGCAAGACCCTCATTGGGACATATACACTTCCCACCAATGGGGTAATGTTTATCGAAGACAATGCATGGCTCGAAGGAACTGTGGATGGTAGGGTTACGATTGGGGTCGGAACATTTCCTGTACAAGGAACATATAAACAAGTGTATATTTCCAATAATCTGCTACAAAAACAAAAATCAAGTGATGATGTGATTGGAATTATAGCGCAGGGCAGTATTATTATTCCCTATGAAGCCCCCAGTACTATGGAGGTAAATGCAGCAGCACTCTCACAATATGCACAAATCTATACACCATACTATAGTCCAAGTCAAAATCCAGGAGCGCTGAAAAATTCTCTTACCTTCTTTGGTTCTCAGATTTCGTATACAGGAGGCGGATGGAAATATATCAATGGACAGGGGCAAGTAACTTCTGGATATTTATACACCAATCATGTATATGATGGAAATCTGAAGTACTACCCACCTCCAGGATTTCCGACAGGCTCTACGTATGAATTGATTAGCTGGGAAGAGGTGCAATAAAGTTACAAGTAAAAGAGAAAATTGATTTTTTACCTTTTACTTTACAATGTGTTATAATACGTTCAACTTGTTTTTAAACACAGATTTTTCGTTAGAACATACGCGTATGGTTACTGTAAAAAAAGGAGTAATTACGGTTGCAGGACTTGGCACTCGCTTTCTACCCGCGACCAAGGCAATGCCAAAAGAAATGCTTCCTGTTCTTGATAAACCAGTAGTGCAGTACATTGTGGAAGAAATGGTAATGAGCGGAATAACTGAAATAATTTTTGTGACTAGTTCGCTCAAACGCGCGATAGAAGATCATTTTGATCGCGACCGCGATTTTGAAGCGTATCTCGAACGCCAGGGAAAATTGGATCGGATACAATCTCTGATTGATTTGAGCAAGAAAGTCAGATTTTTTTATACCAGACAGGCAGAACCCCTAGGAAATGGGCATGCACTTCTATGCGCAAAAGAATTTATTGGAGACGAGGCATTTGCTTTCTCTGACGGGGATAGCATTATTGATAGTAAAGTGCCAGTCATACGCCAGCTAATTCAGATTTTTAATAAAAAAAGTTCATCTATAATCGGGGTACAAAAGATTGAAGACAAAGAGGAAATGTCAAAAAAATACGGAAATGTGTACGGTAAATCACTAGGACAGGGGATTTATCGCGTGAAGGAATTTCGAGAAAAGCCACCCATTGCAGAAGTTTCACCTTTGGGTCTTATTATTGGGGGTATGCGCTACATCTTTACCAAAGATATTTGGCCCATGCTCGAAGCACAGCGCTCTGGCAGAGACGGGGAAATTTGGTTATCAGACGCAGCAAACGCACTTGCAAAGAAAAAAAAGTTTTTTGCCTATGAATACGAAGGAGAATATTTTGATACGGGAAATCCACTTGCACTACTAAAAACAACAATCCATTTTGCACAAAAAGAAGGGTTGTTGTAATTAAGAATGTATATAGTTGCTGATAACTATGGAACAAACCTTAAAAGAAATAAGTAAATTAATGGTAGCTTTGTCCACTCTTTTTTTTCTTTTTTTTTCACACACATATACGGTTGTTGCAGCAACTCCCAAATATCTCTACTGTGACTGTAGAGTGGAGGTGGGCTTTGCTCTTGAAGAGAATCAGGAAGCGACATTGGATGATAATCTTTTCATCAGGTACGCCCCGCTCATTGATAATGGTGTAACCAATGACACAATTTTTACTTTTCCAGGTGAGTACTCAAATTCAATTAGTGGGAGAGGGTTTATAAATGGAGATAAGTTCGGGTATTCTTACGCCAAGAATGTGTTTGAAAAAATTAAAGCAGGTGGGGCGATATTATATGATGAAGCTGGGAATTATTTTAAAAATCAACAGTCAACTAACAATAATTTCAATCTCTATCCATTCAAACTTAATCCTCAATTTAAACAGGCAGCATTCGTTATAGAAAATGAGACAGAGGCAATGATTGATTTTAATACTCAAGATAAAAATGCTTGTAGCGTAGATATTCCTTCGATAGAAGGGTATCCGAGTGGTATTTATAGTAGAGTCAAAGGCGATACATATATTGGATTTAAAATGGAGTGTGCCGATCGATATGAGTATGATATAAATGAAGTACCAGACCCGCATGAAAAGGAAAATACTGGTCAATCTCCCAGTAGCACCTCACTTAAAAAATTCGCAGACCAGCTCAACAAACTAGAGGCAAAAACTCTCCCTGCTTTGATCGGGGTTATCATAAAAGGATTGATGGGTATCATTGGGACTGTGGCACTAGTCATGATGCTCTACGGAGGAATTCTATGGATGACTGCCCGAGGAAATTCTGAGACTACTACCAAGGCGCGCGATACGATTCTGTGGGCAGGACTCGGGATCGTCGTGATCTTTGCGAGCTATGCGCTGGTAGACTTTATATTTGAGATATTTAGGTAACATATGACTACAGACAGCGGTCAATATTTTTCTCAGTAGTCTGTCAACAGTAGTCCGTAGTCCAAAAATTATGAAAAAACGAATACTCATCTCTCTAGCAATGGCCATGGTGCTAACCATTTCTGGTTTTGGCTGCAAAGGATTGAGTGTGCAAGAGAGATCGGCCGTGAAATCCACCACACTCAATTATTGGACAATATATAATAATGTTGAAGAATTGAAAAAATATGCTGCAGAGTACAAACAAATTCGTCCGCAGGTCACCATAAACATTAGACAAGTGCGGTATGAGGAATTTGATCAATTATTTACCAATGCGTTGGCTGACGATGTAGGTCCTGATATTGTGTCTATGCATGTACGCTGGCTACACAAAAATCAGGGAAGACTGTCACCTGCTCCACCATCAGTACAGGTACCTCGATTGATTCAGAAGAATAAATATACCAAGGAACAAGAGGTGGTAATAGATACTATTGCACTCCCACGTGAGCGAGATATTCGAAATGAATATGTAAAAACAGTACATAAAGATGTTGTAATTGACGGGTCTATCTACGGGCTACCACTCGCGGTCGACTCTCTCGCTCTATTCTACAATCAGACTCTACTAGATCGTGCGGGCATTCCTGAGCCACCAGCGACCTGGGAAGAATTCGTTGATGCAGTGCAACAGACGACGAGGTTCAACGCAACACTCGATATTATCCAATCCGGAGTTGCGCTCGGTACTGCAAATAATATAGATAATTTTTTTGACATTGTTTCATTATTCATGCTCCAGAGTGGGGTCACGCTGACCGAAGAAAATAATGTATTATTTGGTGTAGGAGTAGATCGTGCTCCAGACCGCACACATCCTACCATCCGCGCGCTCGATTTCTATACAGGGTTTGCAAGAGCTACTGCAGATAGATATAGCTGGAATGAGCGCATGCAGAATGCATTTGATGAATTTGTGCGTGGTAAAAGCGCATTTTTCTTGGGGTTTGCCTATGACTACCCTCGCATCAAGGAGAGAGCGCCTCAGCTCGATATGCGAATTGCAACAATTCCCCAGCTCAATCCGAGTTCTCCCTCAAATGTCGCGAATTATTGGGTAGAGTCAGTGGTAAAGAAATCCAAATATCAAAACGAAGCATGGGATTTTGTACGGTTTATCACATCAAAAGAAAAGGTAAAAGAATATACTGCAGCAACTTTCAGACCAAGCCCCTATCGAGAGCAGATAACTGAGCAACAAGAGGATGAACAACTAGGTCCATTTGCAACCCAGGCATTATTTGCAGAAAACTGGTATCGAGGGAAAGAAGGGGATATTGCAGTCGAAACAATGAAAGATATGGTAACTGAATTTTTGAGACCAGGAAACGATGAGCAGGAGACACTCAAGAAAGATAAAACAACTATTATCAATAGTGCTGCAAAAATTCAGCAGACATACTGAGCATTGCTATGAAAAAAAGGAATACATTTCTTTTGTCCACGCTATACCTAGGTAGCGTCCTTTTGGGAGTGGTGGTCTTTGGGGTGCAAAGTATTCACGCGAATCATCTGGTAGTTAATCTGGGGGGCTTCAGATGTCCGATTGCACCAAAACAAGAGGAAGACATGGCAATCTTTAAAATAATCATGCCCGGAGGTAGATTATTTCCTGCCGAGGCAAGCGAAGATGAGCATTTTGATGGAACAAAAGATCAGCCCAAGGACAGCGAAGGGAAATTTTTCTGTGTACCTGTCCCCAAAGGAACCAAAGAAATTAATTGGATGCAATTACTTCAAGGGAGGGACGCACAGGGGAAACGAGTGATGGTAGACGATTGGAGTGATGAAGACGTAAGAGGGCAAAACAGGGACAAGTGTGCTTCTCCCAACAACTGGGATAGCTTTGAATCAGATCATCGACCTGATACAGCATTCTATAAACTCGAAGAAAGTAGAAATGTTCGCTGTGACGGCGGAGAATACTACGCCCGTATACGATATTATTTCAATGATTTGGATACAGCAAAAGATGAGTTTTTTATCTATTTCATGAAGATAGCTGATCCGGGTGATGTGCCACTGAATAATCAGGGATGTCTCAATAAACATGGTGAGAATAAAGAAGCATGTTCTGCTGATGCAGAATGTTTTTGGTGGCCAGCCATACCTCGGTGTATGGCAAAAGCAGATCGTACCAATCAGTGCTCGAAATTGGATGTGGAGACATGCAAATTAGCGCAACATTGCAAGGTGAAGAATAATGCATGCACTGATGTACAAATCGATATGGGAGCTGCGGTAGATGAATATATTGCAGCACGGTATCAGAAGCCAGACGGCTACACTGGACCACTACCCGATTGCGCGTTTACCGGGTCATGTCGCAGTATAGAGGATTTACTCGAGCTCGGTGTCAAGGTTGCTGATTGGCTTTTTTCAATCATTGCAGGACTGGCATTTGTATTTTTTGTCTACGGCGGATTGACTATGGTATTGTCACTTGGGAATGCAGAGAAAGTGGGACAAGGAAAACAAATTTTAGTTGCAGCGACACTCGGACTCATTATCACATTCTCAGCATATATACTCGTAGGATTTGTAGTCAAGGCAATTGGGATTAATGCTGGACTCACACCATTTAATTGATAAAAAAATATGCGTAGATTGGTAAAATATATACCCCTATTAGTAGCGATTGTCTTTAGTTTTTTTGCAGGACCGAACGTTTTTGCTCAGACTGGATTTAGTTGTCAGAGTGATCAGGAATGTTATGAGGCAGGATATACGTGCGATGCGACAACACACACTTGTACCCAGACATTATCACAACCGGCATTGGACCAAACCGCAAATACAGTATGTTATGTAAAATCGTCAAAAACATGCTCACAATCCGAAGCTACTTGCAATGAGCCGAATCAGAAATTTCCTGACATGCCTCAATGTGAAGTCTATAAACAGGCACAAGACACATACGAGGCTACGGCAAATGGGACTACCAACTGTCGTAATGGCGAAGACTGTGTAAGTCTCGTGAACCCGCTCTCGACCACTGATATTCGGAAAATAGTCGGGAGTACCATTCAGGTGCTTATTGGAATTATTGGGTCAATTACCTTTGTAATTTTCCTCTATGGAGGGGTGCTCTGGCTCACCTCAGCGGGGAATTCTGAAAAAATACAAAAAGGTTTACAGGCAATGCTCTGGGCTGGGATAGGAATTATTGTGGTTTTTAGTAGCTATGCTATACTTACGTTGATTTTGGACGCATTGCAGGCGAGTCCTTGAGTAACTAATTAATGAATGTTATGAAAAAAACATATCAAAAATTGAAGGGAGGTGAGGAGTGTGAGTAACATCAAAGCAAAATTATTAAAGCATCGAAATATCCTTTTGGGAATCGCGGCTTTAGTGAGCGTTTTTGCGTTATCTCCCGCACATGTAGCGTTTACCCAAGCAGACGTTGATTTCGGTACTGATGTGGTAAAAGAGAATATTAATATCAGTACTACAGATGACGATGCTCGAGTAGTAGTCGTACGACTTATTAATCTCGCGCTAACGTTTCTTGGATTAATCGCTGTAGTATTGATCCTCTGGGGAGGCTTCAAATGGATGACAGCTGGAGGAAATGACGAAAATGTAGAAGCAGCAAAAAAGATTATCATTGCAGCAGTAATCGGTCTTGCGATCATTATTTCTGCATACGCAATCGCAAACTTCTTTATCAATTCAATCCAGACTGCAGTTGGAGACGAGCCTATCTAGTTGCACGTTCCTTTGGCACCATTATTTGGATGGTGTCAGAGTTTTCTCGGCATTATATATGTGTCGAGAAAGCTTTGACCTCTTAGATTCTATATGAGTATAAAAAAAGTTTTTGCTACATTATTTACCGTAATACTCTTTGTGTTGTTAGTCGGTTTCCAGTCTGCCTATGGACAGGGCTGTTCTGATGAGTCTGATATTCTGGGGCTCGACTGCGCTGATGCATCGGGTCTGAGTAGCGAGGATCCACGGGTACTCACGATCAGGATCGTGAATTTTGCCCTGAGCCTTCTTGGTATTATCGCAGTATTGATCATACTCTATGCAGGATTCACCTGGATGACAGCTGGGGGGAATGATGAGAAAATAGGCACTGCAAAAAAGACCTTGTTCGCAGCAGTCGCAGGACTGATTATTATTCTGACAGCATATTCAATCATGAGTTTTGTACTTCGATCACTGTGTACCGCGACTGGGTCATGTGGGACACAGTACGGTATTCTTTAATTAATCCGGGTATTATGAAAAAGTTTCTGTTCATTGTGGGGATTGCAATCGCATTTTCTATCTTTGCACTTGGCACCGCAACATTTGCGCAAAATTTTGGTCTTGATGAGACAGCAGGGTCAGCAGGTCTCAAAGGATATGGGAACAGTGTGCCGACCATTGCAGGAAATATTATTGGAACCCTGCTTTCGATGATCTCGGTTCTCTTTTTTGTATTGGTTCTATATGGGGGAATTGTCTGGATGACGGCTCGGGGCAATTCTGAACTTACCACCAAAGCTATGGATACGATTATTGCAGCCGTAATTGGTATTATCATTATCATGGGAGCATACGCGCTTACCAACTTTGTATTCAAACTCGGTGGGACAAATACAGGGGGAGGCAATGGTGGCGGAGGAAATACCGACAGTCCAACTCTCACCTGGTGCTTAACACCTGAAAATAACTGTATCCAAGGTGGGGGAAGTGCTTGTCCGGGAACATTGTATGCAACCGAAGCCATTTGTAATGCTGCAAAAGGAAGTTCGGCAGTATGTACAGCACGTGGGGAAACAATTTGTGGCAATTTTTTGACCAGTGCCGAGTGTACGCAGTACAATGATAGCGCTCCATTTATGGGAGGAAACTATGGATGTCGATGGAATACTATCGGACCAAATGCACCTAATTGTGTTGTGTCACAGCAACAGATAGATCAATGTAAGGCTTTGTCTCCAGTACAATGTCAAAATGCAGGTTATGAAATGAGATGTCAATTAGGGGCAGAATGATACAAAGTTTAAAATAATGAATAATAAAGTAAGGCACACATGCGCACTAAATCAAAAAATAAACTTATTTTTTTGCACGTCACCCTTGTTTCAATAGGATTGTTCGTAAACAAAGCAACAGTTCATGCAAAAAAAACTATTGATGATGCAGGGTCTGCTCTTGATTCAGTAGTAAATCCAACAGGACTACCCAAAGGTGAAGTGGCAACCTACGTCGGAAGCGTAGCACAGTGGATATTTGGCGCATTAGGACTCACATTTTTTGTACTAGCGACCTATGCCGGGATCACCTGGTTCATCGCTCGTGGAGAGGAAGAAAAAATTACCAAAGCAAAACAAACCCTGATAGCTGCAGTCATCGGTCTCATCATTGCAATAAGCGCGTATGCGATTTCAGTGTTTATTACCAATACCTCAGGTTTTGGGGGATAATAACGAGCAAATACATATGAAAATTGTACAGGGAATAAAAAAACAACTACTGTGTGCATATCTTTTGGTGATTAGTCTCAGTCTATTGCCGGGAGCAGTGCTTGGTCAGGGGAATTTGGGGGATGCAGGGGATAATCTAGCAAATGTACAGAAAGGTATTGGTGGAAATGTTCCAACAGATGTATCAGTAGTGGTTGGAAATATTATCAAAACCGTACTGAGTCTCGTGGGAATCATATTCCTCATTCTTACGGTCTATGCGGGCTATCTCTGGATGACTGCGCGAGGAGAAGATGAGCAGGTGAGCAAGGCAAAAGAAATTATCAAGTCATCGATCGCAGGCTTATTTGTGGTGGTAAGTTCATACGCGATTACCGTGTTTATCACTTCTCGTTTTAGTAACTAATTTTTTATGAATTCTGGATCACTCATGAGAAAAGTAGGGGTAATGCTCGGGGTAGCCACACTGGGGTTGCTTGTAACCACTGCACACGCCCAAAATCTTGGAATCGATGCAGTACACAAAGCAGGCACAGAAGCCGGATTTGAGCGCGCGACAGAAACCAGTTTTTCAGAAAATGTAGGCCGAGCGATTACGATTCTTTTCTCAATATTGGGTGTACTCTTCACTATTCTCATTGTCTATGCAGGCTATCTCTGGATGACTGCGCGAGGAAATGATGAGTTTGTGACTAAGGCAAAAAACATACTCTCTACGTCAATTATTGGTCTCATCATCTTACTCATGGCCTATAGCATTACCCGCTTTGTAGTGCCTCGACTGCTTCAGGGTTCGGTGAATGTCCCTGTTGAAGAACAGCAATAGTTAATGACCTATATGAACAAGTTACGCATCTTTCTTGTCGCCATATTCGCCACCTGCGCTGTTGTGACGGGCGTTTGTCTACTATATGCACGTAGTGTAGAGGCTGCCACCACTTCGGTGCCAGATGTTCTCGGACAACTCAATGCAGGATCAAAGGCGGCAGGATTTGGGACCGAAGCTGTCGACCCTCGAATTGCTGTTGCGAATGGTGTTAAGCTTTTTCTTTCATTACTTGGGATTATTTTTGTTTGTCTGGTGGTGTATGCAGGATTTCTCATATTCACTGCTGCGGGGAATGATGAACGGGTGACACAGGCAAAAGGAATCATCATAACTTCAGTCATAGGACTGGTAATTATTTTCTCTGCATATAGTATCACGAGCTTTGTTACACGCCGGATTCTGGCAGAAACAGTAGGGAGTTATTAATCAATATATGCTACAAAAAATACAATTGATACTTGTTCTCTGCTTTTCTTTACTCCTTCCAATCGTAGTACATACGCAGACTATTCCACCAGGACAATACCAGGGGTCGGACATGGAAAAACAATTAAGTGCTTTTGGTGGTAAGAGCGGGGCGCAATTGGGAGAACCTACAGATCCTCGAATTATTGTCGCGCGATTGATTAAAACTGTCCTGGGAGTGATTGGAATTATCGCCGTGGTTCTCGCCCTTTATGCAGGGTTCCTCATGATGACCTCGAGTGGGAATGAAGAAAAAATAGCCGAAGGGAAGAAAATACTCATGTATTGCGCTGTTGGAGTTGCAATCATTTTGGGGGCATATAGCATTACCTACTTCATCTATTATGGCATCTATAGCAGCTGGCAAAATCCTATGGAAATAGGAAATCAGGATACTATATATATGCAACCGAATGACTACGACCTGTATAATCCTGATCCACTAGAGCAGAACACCACGATCCAGTGATACGGCAGGTTTATTGAGAAGAAATAAAATTCAAAATTTCAGTACTAGACTGCGCAAAGGCGCGGTCTTTTTTATGGTAATTACCTGAGAGATAGAATTCGAGCAAGGGGAGAATTTCTGCCGCTGTTTTGGCATGAGATCCGAGATGGTTTTTTTCTAAAAATTCAATATTATATTCCTCCTGTCCGGGTATAGGATTAATGGCAATCATAGGAACACGAGACACCATACATTCAGTGGTGGTGAGACCTCCTGGTTTACTGATGACGACTGTAGCAATCCGCATAAGATCAGAGATTTCATCAGTCCACCCAAGGGGTGTATATGCGATATGTGGAGGGGGTTTAAGTGCCTTTAGACGTTGATATAGTTTTTTATTGTGACCAGATACTGCAAAAATTGCGAGTGGTTTTTTGAATGAAGAAAAAAGTTCGGTGACTATTTCTGAAATTTCTATCATACCAGATCCTCCTGAAAGAATGAGGACGCGAGGTATATGTGGAGCGAGCTTATACCGCGATTCAATACTCGCTACATCCTTTTTTTCAAAGAATTGCGGGTCGATAGGTATACCAAAGGTGTGGACCATGGTTGGTTTAATACCAAAATGATTCACGAGTTCATGCTTCATGTCTTTCGTACTTACAATATATGAATCGATTCCTTTAACCAGTAAGACCGGGTGGACTCCATAATCAGTGAGTATTTCAGTAATTGGGATATGTTTTTTTCGTTTCTTCATGGAGTGCAGGAGAATTTCAGAAGGAAGAAAATGTGTGGAAATGATGTGATCAGGCTCAAATGAATATACCTTATTGAGAAATTCAAATGAATTAAGCATTTTGAGATAATCTGTCAATGATCGATAAGCTTTGATAAACGTCTGGTTATCGCTCAAATAGAAGAGGGATGCCCAAACTTTGGGCAAATGTTCTACGAGAAATCCATAGCCACTCACGGTAGCCTTTTTGAGCAGGGGGGTAATATAATCAGCAATATCAATATGGAGACATTCCAAGTTGGGAAAATCAAGTCGAGCAGCTTGGGTAAGAGCTCTTGCTGCCTGGACATGTCCTGATCCTGTAGCTAGTGAGACAATTAAAATTTTCTTTGTTTTTTGGGCCATAGGAGAATAACATGAATAGTATACCCAAATTTTATAAACAATAAAACGCCTGTATGGCGTTATCTATATTGAGAAAGATCCCCTTCAGGGTAGCTAACCTGCTCGACATGCCAATTGGAGAGGAAGAAATATACTGGGGTGGCTAACGGGGATCGAACCCGTGATAAAGGTACCACAAACCTCTGTGTTACCACTACACCATAGCCACCCCACTATATTCCTTAAGTTGTGCAAAGTACGCGTGTATTGGTTGCTGAAATGGATCCCTGTCCAAAGCGGGCCTGCCTCTGGCGGAGAACCCGTGATAAAAGTACCGCAAACCACTACACCAATATCCTCACCTAAACTGACCTTGAGTCAAATGTGAAGACGAGTATAGGACAAAATTAGGCTTTTGTCAATGACAAGTATAACACAACCCCACCCTTCGCGAAGGGTGGGGTTGGATAATAAACAGAGAAAATCAATTTTTAGTTCTTTTTCTCAAACGATCGAAGAACTTCGAGGGGCACTGCAAAAATAATAGTATTTGATTGATCAGAGCTGACGTCGTTGATCGTGCTTAGTGTGCGGAGATGGAGTGCTCCAGGTGCATCAGAGAGCATGCGAGCTGCTTTTGCGATATTTTCAGCAGCAGCGATTTCTCCCTCTGCTTTGATAATTACAGACCGTTTTTCACGTTCAGCTTCGGCTTGTTTTGCGATGACACGCTGCATATCATCAGGAAGAGTAATGTCTTTCAATTCCACAGTCTCCACTTTGATTCCCCACACATCAGTTGCGACATCAATGATTTCTCGAATTTTTTTTGCAGCCTCCTCACGTCGTGCGAGTAATTCATCAAGCTCGAGTTGTCCCACAACATTTCGCATAGTAGTTTGTGCAAGTTGGGAAACTGCAAACCAGAAATTTTCTACTTCGAGTACTGCTTTGGCAGCATCAGCAACACGGTAATAGATTACTGCATTAATTTTTGCTGACACATTATCCTTGGTGATTGCTTCTTGGTAGGGTACATCGACTGCTTTGGTACGGATATCCACTTTTTGCATACTCTGGATAATAGGAAATACAAGTCTCCATCCAGGTTGTACAATCTTTACGTATTTACCGAGTTGAAATTTGACACCCCGCTGATACTGATTTACCTGACGAACACTGATCAGTATGATAAATAAAATAACCGGTATAACTCCCCACATAAGATATGTGTTTAAGAATAAACGGGAAACTATAGATAGTATTGCGTAAAGTATGTCTAAATGCAAGGGTAGCTCTAATACAACACAGACCACCCGTCATAAACATTGTATATCTACAAAATTTATGACGTCGAGGTGGCCTGTGTTTGCTCCCAAGACGTCCCACTAAGGCGCAGTGCTTTTAGAGCGTCCGCGCGGTTTCTTTTTCCAGGTGATTGGCCGAGGCGCCTTTACTTGGAGTTTTGCTGTTTTGTATTTTTCGGTCTGCGAACCACGTGTATCGAGCGAATAATACAACAGCACACAATAGAGGCACGGATCGCCAATTTTGCAGATACGACCTTCTTCCGAAGGAATGTGGCATGTGTCACATTCGAATGGTTCATCTTCGAAGATGTAGGGTTCGGTAGCATTGCATCGAGGGCATCGGACCTTGCCTCGCGCTGTAAGGAACACCTCCTTTTCGCCAACTGTGGGATTTTCTTGGTGCTCACAGGGAGCACACCAGTACAATTTGGGTTTTTCCATCTGTTGGTTATCCCTCCTTATCAAAAAATTACCGTAGAAGTAGGTTGTTGTCAATCAAAAATCCATCCCCGGATTGGGGGATGGATTTCATAGGAGGGGTCGAATCTAGCTTAGCTAGAAGAGACTTTAAACTTGTGAGCCCAGCAGGAATCGAACCTGCGTATCCAGCTTAGAAGGCTAGTGTTCTATCCACTGAACTATGGGCTCTTAATGCTTGAAGAGTGTAATCTGAAACTGTTCATTTGTCAATCATCTTTTCGTTTCTTTCCATGAAATTTTTTGTGTATATTAAGCAATTCCTTATCAGTGATGTGTGTATAGATTTGGGTTGTCGTGATTGAAGCGTGCCCGAGCATAGATTGGACGCTGCGGATATCGGCGCCATTTTGAAGTAAATCAGTGGCATAGGAGTGTCGGAGGGTGTGCGGAGTGACAGCTTTGGTGATCCCAGCTTCACGCGCATGTTTTTGTACAATACGCTGGACCGAGCGCGTTGTCAGCGGTTCATCATGACCATCTTTTGACTTATTTTTCACAATTTCGTGTTTTTTGGTCCGTTTATCGTGAGAAACAAAAAGATAGGGATGAATATCATTTCTGAGATCTAGATATTTCTTGAGCCAGTATTTTGCCTGCTCTGATATAAAAACAACCCGAGTCTTCCGTCCCTTACCAGTAACCCTAAACTCGTCTCGTTTGAGGTTTACATCATCTTTCTTGAGTTTTACCAGCTCAGATACGCGAAGACCAGTAGAAAAGAGTAATTCGAGAATAGATTTGTCTCGATAGGCGATCAAGAGGGTCGGTCCAGCTGAAATTTGTTCTGCTTCAAGCTTCTTTACATTGATATTCTTGAGAGGTGCCTCGAGAATTCGATTCAAATCACTCCCATCAAGAAATGATACCTCGCGATCAGGCATCTTCATGAGCTCTATTTTTTCTGCTGGGAGCGTTTGTACATCTCTTTTGGCTAGATATTTCAGGAATGTTCGGAGTGCAATCAGGTGGTAATTCTGTGTATTCTTTTTGAGTGGCTCGCCGTGCACATCAATGAGACGATTGAGCCATAGTCGGAACTGCCGGATATCTTCGTAGGTTATATCAGCAGGTTTTTTGTTCTCTCCAAACCACTCTACAAAACGTTTGAGATAAAAATCGTAGTTTTTGGTAGTTTTATCACTCCGATTCTTTTCAATTTCGAGGTGTTCGAGAAAATCAGTTTTGTATTGTGACAAAGTTTGCATATAAGATATTTTTTGTGTCGCACAACATAGTATACCGGAAAATTTTTTATTTTTCTAGTAAAAACGTTAAAAAACGGGGTTGACAAAACGTGTTTTTTATGGTATAGTATATAACGTTGCAACATACAATATACAAAAAACAAATAAACAAACATATGCAACATAAATATATGGCCACAGACGCCGTAAAGTCTGAGTTTTCTTTAGTATATTACTATCTAGCAGCAGGGATAATGATTGCAACCGCAGTATTTATCTTTGTTCCTCGTCTTACATTAAGGTGAAAAGTGGAAACAGCCCACCCGGGCTGTTTTCGTTACTCAAATTTTAAAATACCACTATGAATAAAAAAGTATATATGATACTTGCACTAGCCTTCACACTTACATTTTCAGGAATACCTGGACGTGTGAGCGCGCAGGTTGATCCTGCAATAATAACTACATCTCAAGGGGATGAAGCCAGCTCCACAACCAGTGGAGAGGCTGTAAAACCTACGAGATGGGGGCTCTTTTTTCTTGGCGTGAGGGAGCGCATTGCGCTTCTGACAACATTTGATCCGGTTGCCAAGGCAGAAAAAGCTCTCAAGTTTGCTAATGAACGAGCCAATCTTGCAGAAAGGCTTGCAGATAAGACAGATGACCCCAAAGTTGAGGAGCGTCTGGATAAGATGCTCAAGCGAGCAAGTGAACTCGAAGAACGGGCTGACCGTGTAAAAGATACACTCCTCGAAAATCCAGATGCACGGGCAAAATTATTACTTAAAAATTTGTTGAATTTTAAGGAACATAAGGAAGAGGTGTTTTCAAAAATTGAAGAAAAAGCAACCCCCGAGCAACTTGAGCGTATAAAAAACATGCGTGAACAAGCAGAGGAAAAAAATCAGGCACTCATGAACGCGCTTGAGAATAGCAATATTCCTGAAGAAGTCCGAGAACATCTGGAAAAGGTTAAAGATCGAATTAAAGAACAGCAACAAAAAGTTGAGGAATTTAAGGAAGAGCAAAAAGAATTACTCGATCGGATACAGGCAGGAGATGAGTCTGCAAAAGAAGAATTGGAAACCCTTCGTCGTGAGCGTGCGGATGAGATGAGACAAAGGGCGAGTGAAAGGAATGTAAGCACCTCGACTGAGCGAAATATTCGACCACTCGAAAAACGTAGGGAGATGTTGCGAGAAAATGCAGAGAGACGTCAAGAAATACGGCAGACGCAAAAAAGACCACTACTACCACTACAAGAAAGGCCACAAAATTAATATAGAAAAGGACCGATTGAAAACCGGTCTTTTTTTCGCTATGCTTATGTCCTATGAAACCAGAACTCTACCTCATACTTCCCAATATTCGCTCCTGCCACAATGTCGGGGCTATGTTTCGCACCGCTGATGCGTGTGGTTTTACTAAAATCTATCTCGTAGGGTATACACCTGTCCCACCACGCCCTGAAATCGATAAAGTGGCTCTAGGGGCTGAAAAAACAGTGCCATGGGAACATAAGAAGAGTCTGGTACGCTTACTCTCAAGCTTAAAAAAACAAGGGTATACCCTTGTGGCATTGGAAAAAACTGAGGAAAGTGTCGAGCTCAGCTCTTTGGCCGCAAAATCACTGGGATCTAGAGTGGCCCTAATTGTAGGAAATGAAGTCGATGGGATTGATACGAAGAGTCTTCGGAAGAGCGATATTATCACGCATATTCCTATGCGAGGTATGAAGGAAAGTCTAAATGTGTCTGTAGCTGCTGGAATTGGGATGTATCATGTAGCCCGTACAGTATACAATAGTTAATTATCGAGGTGTACTCACATGTCCATGAATGCTTTTGCTAATTTTTCGTACAGTATTGCAAAAATTGGATCGTCACTGATGGGGGATAAACCAACCTCAGAATTCATTTCAATAATTTTAGGACCATCTGTGGTATAGCCAAAATCAATACTATAAAAACGATGTCCACATTCAGAGAACTCTAAATCAATATTACGCGCAATGGTGAATAATTCTTGCGGTAAGCGTTTGAGGTCAACCATGTGTAAAGTACCTCCTTGGGCAACATTGGCGAGTAAGCTCCCTTTCGGAGGAGTCCTCACGTACGAAAACAACACTTCTCCATCAAAAATTGCCAATCGCAGATCATGTATCCCATCGACAATATCTTGAATACCACCCGAAGTATCCAAAAATTCTGAAACCACACCGGGGAATAAGAGTGAGGTGGAAGATTGGGTGAAATATTGTTTTTCTTTTATTTTTACACCAATACCTTCGGCACCTAAATAAGGCTTGAATACTGTATAAGGAGTAGTAATCTGGTCTAATATTGCGTGCAATTCATCGATGGTAGTGACAAAGAATGTCTTGGGGCAATATTCAGAAAATTTTTGATAAGTAAGCCATTTGTTGTCACAAGTTTCTTTTATTTTTCGGCAATTAAGTACAGGAATATCGTCATTTGTCTCAAGTCTACCTTTATTAAAGATGACATCAGCGACTATCGGCCCTGTTTCTATAAGACCTGTTTCAGTAATGATCCATGATTGGGAAAAATGTCCGTTTCCTAAGTAACTTTTTTGATCCCTGGTAACATATAGTTGTCCGCCCTGTTTGTTGAGGGCCTGGGATAGTTCCAAATAGCAGGTTAAATATTCGGGTGTAAAAACAGGGGTGCCTTGTTCATGTTTCGTGTCAGTAAATACGGCAATTTTTTTCATACGGGGTTGTGTGAAGGATGAGGTGATGCCGCTATATTTTTGAAATATAGTGTATTCTGTTAGTGCGGTATGAGTTATGGATTAATTCAATGAGTGTGTATCTATAATTCCATAAATACATGTGCCAATTTTTCTTTTAACGTTTTAAAAATAGGATGATCCTTGTTGGGTAGTAAGCCAAGCATACCATTTGTTTCAATAATTTTAGGACCATCTGTGGTATAGCCAAAATCAATACTATAAAAACGATGTCCACAATCACGAAAATCAGCATCAACAGAATTCACAATATCGATTAATTCGCGAGGTAGTTTAGAGAGTTCAACCATTCTAAAGGTGCCACCTTTTGCTACATTGGCGAGCAGACTCCCTTTCGGAGGAGTTCTCACATACGAATAGAGCACTTCTCCATCAAACACCGCCAGTCTCAGATCATGTATTCCTTCGACAATACCAGGAATTCCGACAGACATATCTAGAAATTCTGAAACCACAGCGGGGAATCGAAGGTCAACGGAGTCTTGAGTGAAGTATTTTTTTTCTTCTATCTTGACCCCATCGCCACCGCCATCCAAATAGGGCTTAAAAACAGCTCGATCTGTTGAAATTTTTGGGAGTATGGCATGTAATTGAACTGTATTTTCAACATAAAAAGTTTGGGGGCAATATTTAGAAAGACGTTCATACATGACCCATTTATTGTCAAAATGGTGAGTGATTGTTTCATTGTTAAAAATGGGTATGGTCCTATCAGTGGTAAATATTCCCTTATCGTAGAGCACGGCAACAGTGACTGGCCCAGTCTCTACCAGTTTATCATTTTCAATAACCCATGATTTCGAAAACGAGCCATTGCCTAGATACGTTTCTTGACCACGCACAATATACAATTGTCCACCCAGACGGGATACCTCGGCCGTTAATTCGCTATATGCAGTCCAATAATCAGGTGTTGCAAGCGGTGGGTCCATGGCCCCAGGCAATTTAAAAAATACCGCAATTTTTTTCATACTCATATATTACATTACCGCTCTAAAAGGGATGAACAAGTCAGTCTATCCTAGCATTTTTTTGCAAAAAATCAACTGGTATCGTATAGTTGAGTAAAATCAGCTTAATCGCTAATCTATGAATACTGTAGTATTTGATATCGAAACCATTCCAGTACATTTTGATGAACTAGACAGTGAACAGAAAAATTATTTGCTAAAATTCGCCGAAAATGGGGAAGATGAAGAAAAAATAAAGCAACAAATGGCGCTGTGGGCCCCGACGAATAGGATTGTCGCAATTGGTATGCTCTCAGTCGAGAGCGGGAAAGGAGCAGTCTATTTCCAAGCACCAAGACAGAGTGTTGACCCTTATGAAAAAGACGGGATCAAATATGAGTCTGGCACAGAAAAAGAAATTCTCGAAAAATTTTGGAAAGCTATTTCTTTTTCTCATAAATTCGTGACATTTAATGGTCGAGGTTTTGATTGTCCGGTGCTTATGCTCAGATCAGCAATGCTTGGAGTAAAGCCAACCAAAAATTTGGCACCCTACCGCTATAGTACGGATGCACACGTAGATCTGCTTGAGCAATTGACCTTCTATAATGCCTATCGAAAATTTAATCTCGATTTTTATTGCAAAGCATTTGGGATTGAGTCACCTAAAGCAAATGGGGTGACTGGCCATGATGTGTTACCTATGTTTGAGTCGGGGAAATATACAGAAATCGCAGAGTATTGCGCCGGGGATCTGCATGCAACAAAGGAATTGTATATACGGTGGAAAGATAACTTATCGTTCTAGAACTCAAAACTAAAAACTCAAAAGTTAAAACAATAACTTAAATCTCAAAATTTATTTTGTGTCTGAGAGATTTTAGTTCTTTAGTTACAGCTTTGAGTTTTGAATTTTACGTTTTGAGTTTACCTCAATTTTGTCGTATACTTAGGTGACTATGCAACCCATCATCCAACACACTCTCTCAATTTACGAAACGATTCTTAATCGAATTCCTCCTTTGGTACCGCGAAATATAAAGCAAAGTTTTGAAGTAGAATTGGATCGTCTTCATAGAACAAGAGATATTTCTCTTGATGAAGTGGAACAGTCGATGGTAGAGCATGGTAGGAAGCTGTGGCCGTATATCAAAGCATTCGAAGAAATGGTCGCTGTCCATGAAAAAGCGATGGGTAATAAATTTCTTTTGCAGAAAGCTTCTCCAGGTCTAAGGAAAAAATACGCACTCGTGTGCGAACTCGGCGGAGAGTTTGGGCCCATGTGTTATGGCGCATCACTTGAGCATTTTGATCATGATGAAAGGCGCGAGTTGAATGAACTTCTTGTAGAATTGAAGCGCGATATACGTACGTTTGCGATGCAGGCAGTCCTGACCCATGATCGAAAGACGTATGAAGAGAAAATAGAATATTATGGGGGCATGGTTGAGGAAATCAATGCTATTATTGAATCACTACGAACTTTTGCTAGAAATCACGCAGAAAATCACAGTAATTTGGCACGCGATGTGGAAAGCAAGATTACAGCGATCGAGCAGAGTTTGGTATTTCTAGGACCACCGATACATATTGAAGAAATCAGGAAAACACCAGAATACTATCAAGGCAGACGAGAAGAGAGGAAAGTGCGATGGGGAATATAAATAAAACCCTGTACTAGAAAGGTACAGGGTTTTATTTCCAGTTGAGACTGGTCGGAAGCTCAGAAGGTTTCAACACTGAAGTCTCGAAGTATTTATTTGAAAAAAGTATTGGAAATTGTTTTTGTAGATCTTCTTTGGGTTTTTCTGATACGAGAATTGCTTGCTCAGCAAAAATTTCAAAATCATCGCCGAGCAATAGAAACATGTCATGGGAAAACTCGGGGAGTGTATGCAGTATTTCATTGGGCTCATGTGACGTTATTTTATATCTCGGAATGAAAGGTTTGCCACCAACCTGGATTTTGTAACATGCGAGACCTATCGATGAGTGGTAGCCATAGATATTTCGGTCATAACCATGGCTGACATGCGAGCAACCAAGAGAAATACTGTGAGAGTAAAAATAAGAGTCTGCGACAAAGCTCACACTAATGGGTATTTTTTCAGGAATTTCATGAGGAAAAACCTTGTATGCTGAAGCTAAGAAATCATTAGAAGGGGTAATACTAAAAATTATTCCGCCGAGATATTCATCATGTTTATACAGCGAGACTACCTGATATCTTTTGCCAGATTTTTCTCCTTCAGCTATTCGTGCACGAACAGGGAATACTGTACCCCGCTCTTTTGAAAGAATGTTTTTTTCGTATAAGGGGATAAATCTATCGAGATAGTCAGAAGTTACATCCTCGATAATAAATCGGTATCCATATTGGGATAATAGCTGATCTGCCTTTTTAATACGTGATGTTGTCTGTTTTCCAAACGCAGAAAATGGGTCATTATTCTGGAGATGGATTCTCCAGCTAATATATCGAGGAAAGGAAATATCCATATAGGTATGTTTATCCCACTTCTATCTCAACCATCTGTTCCAGTCGTCGTATATCTGCGAGTAATTCTGATTTTTCTATATTAAACAGTAAGATGTTAAATACACTCGTACCCCCATTTTTGGCATACGTACACATATCTCCAATCTTTTTATTCACACTAATCTCTTTAAATGATTGAAGCTCTTGTGCACGTTTGATACCTGTCAGTTTCGTGAGGTGCCCTTCTTTCTTTGCAAAAAATTTCATGTATGCGGTATACCCTTTTACCTTTCGTTTGATACGAACTTCTTCTGGAATGCGAATGAGAATATCATTCATCGTGTGATTGATTCCATATGAGTGCTCGTAAATATGGTGGCGGTATCCTCCTGCCCGAGCAGCTACTTCTATGATTTTCCAACCTTTTTCTGTTTTCATGAGCTCGATGTGCACCACCGTACTCCGGAGCGCCAGGGCATGTACCGCTTGTCGCGCCACATCTCGAGCCGCAAGAACACTTTCGGTATTGAGATTGGTGGGAGACATCTGGATATATCCAAAGAAGTCATCAAAACCAATGGTGCGACCAGTCTGAATATGGACGAGAGGGGCGAATTGGACTTTACCCCGGGCTGATACATATCCATCAATCGAATACATATCTCCTTCCATGAATTGTTCTACCAGAACTTGGGGGGTCCAATTTCCTCCAGTTTCTTGGTATAGAGTATTAATTTTTTTAAAAACTTTTTTCAGACTCGCCTCCAACTCTTCTTTGTGAAAACAGATAGTTACCAATCGGCTTGCTGCAAGACCAGTAGGTTTCACCACTAGAGGGAAACCTACTTTTTGTTCAATTTTTTGGAGTGAGGCTTCGGTAGTATCGGTAACGACAGTATATGCCGGGGTAATTTTTTTATTATAGGTAAATAGACGTCTACGCATACTCAATTTATCCGATGCCCATCGTAATGACTCACTAGTTGGTGTGCGAAGATAGGGAACAAAGGGGATAATACGCGCAAACATCTCTATATAGTCCTCACCTCTACACGAAATTGCAAGTAGTTCATCTTCATATGGCAGAAGAGTTTCCTGGATTGAGCTTTCAGATAATGTGTTGCACGATAATACCAGATCAATGTTTTTGATAATATCATCAGTCGGAATATTTCTTTTTTCTTTGAGGTCAATTAATAATGCAATACGAAATTTTCGTCTGCTTTGTTTTTCGTACGCTCGAATTGCTGTAATCATGTAGGGAAGAATTTTCCCTACGTAGAGGATAATATTCTGTCTATTTTTTACAGACATACCATGAATAAATAATCAAAAAATGTTCGCTATTTGTACCACACAATAGCGTTTTTGTCAAGGATTAGGGAAGAAGTTTTGGCTCAATTGAGCTATATTTTTTGAGAAGTTGTTGGATTTGTTTTGTAGTAAGGAGACCTCGCTGTCCTCCAAAATAGTGGATTACTCCTGCTGCATTTGCAGTACCCCAGCGCATAGCGTCGAGAATACTGTACCCTTTGAGTCTCGCACCCATAAATCCGCTTGCGTAGGCATCTCCAGCACCAGTGCGTGAACGCGCTGGGACAGGAAAACAAGGCATCATGTAGACTCCGTTTCCCTCAGATACATAGGAACCTTTGCGACCATCGGTAAGTACGACGAGCTTCACTCCTTTTTTATGCAGAGAATGTATAAGCTCGGGGATTGATGTTTGTTTCTGTGTTAATTTTTGCGCTTCTTCCTTGTTTACAAATAAGATATCAATAAACGGGAGTATTTCACGTGTTTTTTTGATTCCCTCATTATATTGATATGATCCAGGATTACAGACAAGAATTGTTGAAGGATGTTTTTGTTTATATATGAGTATTTTGTTTTGAACATACTCAAATGTTTTTCCAAGTGAGCTGTAGTAGAGTATACGTGTCTTTGGTAATGCAGGGAGTTTGTACGTGCGTGGCGCATGATATGAGAGAATAGTTCGTTCACTCTTATAATTCAGTACTACTGCATAACGCGTCTCTTTTCCTTTACATATACGAACATACCGAGTATCGACCCCCATTTTTTTTAAATCATCTGCTATAAGCAATCCATTGATATCATCTCCCACCTCGGTCACAATCGCGCTTCGTAGGCCTAATTTCTGGGCTCCCACGGCCACATTGGCAGCATTACCTCCAATCGATTGATGCGCCCCGGTAATTGGAATTTTTTCGGAATAGTTAAAACACAGCTGACATTCATTGGTTTTGACATCGCAATTGAGTGTAGCTTCATCAATTTCGAGAAACATGTCGATCGTCGAATCTCCAATCGTCACAATATCGTACATATGAAATTATTTCAGTTTTTTTATGTGTTCGAGGCGATTCGGGTCATGCTTGTGGAGTCCAGTCAGAATTTCAATAAATTCAATCAGTGAATTGAGTCCAAAAGCGGCAAAGGCAATAACAAAGATGAGGTTCTGTATATAGAGAGCGTACGTGAGGAGGCATGCAGATCCAAGGACAAAGACTAGGTCCTGCCTCCGTTCAGCTTCAAGAAATACTCCATAGGAGAGAAGAATGATGCCGAGTCCTGCTACGACGTAAATAACTATCTGTAGTGTGGATGAAGGTAGTGTGGGGAACCAAGACTCGAGAAGCATAGGTTTCAAATTTAAAACTCAAAAGTAAAAACTCAAAATTTTTAAATACAATTTTAAGTATAGCATACGATATACGACACATGGAATACGATACAAAATTTTGAGTCGTATTATGTCTATCGTGAGTCGTGTCAGTTTAACCCTCCCACTTATTAATATACTCAATTGCAGAGAGTGCTGCGGTGACTCCTTGTCCTGCGGCAATGACGATTTGTTTATAAGGAACCGTAGTCACATCTCCTGCAGCGAATATACCAGGAACTGAGGTGGCACATTTGAGGTCTACGATGATTTCTCCCAGAGGTGTACGATCAACAATAGTCGCGAAACTCGAATTTGGAATATTTCCAATATGTACCATTGCTCCATTAATTGAAATTTGTTTTGTCTCGTTGGTATTGAGATCAAGATAGCTGAGACCCTCGACAACGTCTTTTCCGAGTATTTCTGTTGTTTGTGCTGAATAAATAATTTCAACATTTGGTGCTTTTTTGACTTTATCAATCAAAATATTTTCTCCCTTAGGAAATCCGCCTTTGGTCTCTTTGGTATTGGGAAATTTGGTAATAAAATACACTTTGGTTGCAAGCTCAGCCATCATAAGCGCTGACTCGAGCCCTGCATTCCCAGCCCCAATTGTTGCAGTAATCTTTCCCTTGTATAGAGGACCATCACACACCGTACAATAGGTAACCCCTTTTCCTCGGAGTTCTTTTTCTCCAGGAATACCAAGTTCACGAGGGTGAATACCACTTCCGATAAGTACCGTCTTGGTATAGTATATTTTTTCCTGTTTTGAGTAGTTTTCAGTTTTTACAATAAAATAGTTTTTTTCTTTGGTAATCTCGGTAACCGCAAATCCGATGTCCGCTTGTACTCCGTAGGACGCTGCATGTTTGTAGAATTGATCTGCTAATGCAAAACCTGTGGTATGAATAATGCCGGGCCAATTATCTACATCGCCAGAGAGCGCAACTTCACCACCAATATCTTTTGCAACAATAACAAATTTTAGATTTCTCCTGGCAGCATAGACCGCAGCAGCACATCCAGCAGCAGCAGCTCCGATAATCACGAGATCGAGCAGATTATTTTTTTGGGCCATATAGTAGTTTTCTAGTTATCTAGTTTTTCTAGTTGATTTTTGATGTATAAAATTTGTTCACTCGGTGTATGTTTTCGTTTGAATACCAAGCTTCCTGGACAGATCGCATGTACCCCGCTTCGCACAATCGCTTCAAGTGTGTCTTCATGCACTCCGCCATCAAGTTCCGTATATATTTCGGGATATTTTTTTCTACACTCAGAAATTTTTTCAAGAACACTCGGGATGAGTTTCTGTCCTTGGAATCCAGGATTGACGCCCATGAAAAGAATGCCATCTATATTTTGTTCTACACCCTGTATATCTTCAAGTGAAGTGTCTGGGTTAAGTGCGATAAAAATTTGTCGAGTGTACGTACGTGCATGGGCAATCGTCTCGACTACATTATCTACTGATTCAGCGTGTATAATAAAACGAGTGACAGATGGTATGTTACTCCATTCAGCTATAACCTCGAGAGGGGAAGCGACCATGAGATGTAGTTCAAACGTGTAGCCCTCTATGTGTGTGACTGTGGCAGTTTCTGCCCAGGTAGTATTTGGTACAAATGTACCGTCTGCAATATCCAATTGAACATGTGTTACCGCGTGATCAAGTAGATTGAGCTGTGTAAGAAATTCCTGCTCGGATTTGACGAGAACTGAAGGAATGATATCAATCATATTCCTTTTTCAAAATTTTCAATTTTTTCAAGTCTCTGAACATGGCGTTCTTGGCCTGGGAAATCTGTCTCAAGCCAGCGCTTTACAATTGCCATAGCAAAGTCTTCGGATAAGTGATCAGAAGCGAGGCATAAAATATTGGTATTATCATCAGTTACCATAGATTCTGCAGCAGCAATATTGTATCCAATACCTGCGCGGACACCTTTGACCTTATTTGCTGCCATACACACGCCCACTCCATTGCGACAAATGAGGATTCCACGCGCATTTTCTGCAACTACCCGAGTAGCTAGAGGAAAAGCATAGTCTGGATAATCATCATCCTCAACATGGTCCATAGGGCCAAGATCAGTAACAGGACGGGAGAGTTCATTTTCAATAAAACGAACCAAACGCTTTTTGAGTGCGTATCCACCGTGGTCTCCCGAAATATAGAGTGCCCCAGAATACATAGAAATAAAAGTCAAAATTCAAAGCTTAAAACTCAAAACCATTTGAGTTGAATTGTAGTTAGTTAGTATAAGAAAGTATACCGCCTTTGGATACTTAGGTAAAGAGACTGTCCACATAATTTGACGGTTACACAAGTTGTCGCTATGATAGAAATATAGTGAAAATTCTTCTGTCTTCTTCCATATTTTTTTCTTTACTTTTAATCACCCTCTTTATGAAAGTCAAAGAATTGATGGATACAAATGTGGTGTCTGTAACTCCTGGCACCACATATGAAGATGTGGCGCGACTACTCTATGCGCACCAGGTAAGTGGTGCGCCAGTTTTGGATGAAAAAGAACGTGTAGTGGGATTTGTCTCAGAAAAAGATATCGTCAGAATTTTATACCCTTGGTATAAGAGCTTCTATGAAAGTCCAGAAAGTTATACAGACATGGAGGCGCGGGAATCAAAGGCGGGTGATATCAGACATACCAAAGTCGAAGTGTTCATGAAGAGGGATATTCTGACAGTCACACCCAATGATCCGATTATGAAGGCAGGAGCACTCATGCTCGCGCATGATGTGAATCGACTTCCTGTGGTGGAAAATGGAAAAGTAGTAGGAATAGTGAGCCGGGACAGTATTTATAAGGCAGTACTTAAAAAGAATTTTGGGCTGTAGATTGAAAAAATACAAAAAAGAGTGGTTTTCTTCCACTCTTTTTTGTATTTAATGGCTGTATTGACACAAAAATAATGATATGATATGTTGTGCGACCGTCTTACAGAGAGATCTGTGAGAAGCGGTGAGAAAGGCAAGGGCAACCAATCGTGGAGGACAGACATGGCTCTGACAATCAGTTTTAGCGGAATCGAGGGGAGGAAGCAATTCGATGAAACGCAGAATCGAGCGCTCCTGTTCCGCATCTTCGAAGAAGCAGGGTTCTCTGGCGAGTTCGAGATGCGTCTGCATCGGCAGGTCTCGGCGAGCGGCGGCGGGCATCATCAGGGACTTCAAGGGGTGCAGTTCAACCAGAAGGGTGATCGCACTCTCAAGGTCTGCGTTCAAGTCGGGGACAGTAGTACCCGGCATGAGCTGCACCTGCCGGTCTCGAGGGAGAAGCTCCAGGAGATGATCCGGAGGCTCAAGGGAGCTCAGGGGCGTCTCGTCGAGCGCGAGAAGGCAGTGGTGTCGCGTACGAACGGGAAGTCGCGGGAAAGCGTGCTCGATCCGAAGGCTCCAGTGAATGGGACCAAGCAGAAGCATGATGAAGAAGCTACACTCACGACTATGGGTCAACCTGTGGCTGTGATGGACGAACTGTCGGCGGATGAGCTCAACATGTGTCGCCACATCGTCGAGGAGGAGGGTGCGAAGATCGAGGAGATCGATCAGAGGCTCAGGGAGACGGAAGATCAGATCTCCAGTCATGAGCATGAGCACATGCGACTCATCCATGACCTCAGGGAATCTGCTCTGACAGCAGAAGATCTCGAGCACGAGATTCTCCGACTCGAAGAGAAGCTCAACTCCGCGAAGGAGAAGCTTCTCAGGGTGCGCGGGAATCAGATCGAGATGGAGCTCGCGGACGCAGAGCATGTCTCTGCGCTCGAAGAACTGCGACGACTGGTCTCTGACCTCAATCAGAAGAGGTCCAAGGCAGAGGCGAACCGTACCAACGCGGCTGAGGAGGTGTCCAAGGCAGAGGCGCGGGCCGAAGCAGGCCTCCGGGCGCTGCTGCGGATGCTCAGTCCGGACCGTCTGGTCCGGATCGTCGCCACACTGGGCGATGGGGCATCCAAGTAGTGGAGAGGGATTTGGACGGGGGGTGGCACGCGCTGCCTCCCGTCCAAAAAGCATACCAATATATTGGTATTTTTTATTTTTAGAACTATTTTGACTTTTTGGTTAGATACTTGTATATTTAGAACACAATTGTATCAGCGTATTTTCTGCAATCAACAGAAATTCTCTATATGAGAAGCGCTAGAGGAAGAAATCCGCGAATAGTGGAAAGTAGAACCTCTCGGGTATGCCCGTAATAGCTGCAAATAAGTGCTACCAATCGTAGAAGCAGGATGGTACCGTCCCGACTCAGTCGGGATTCCTGCAGATAGGGTAGCTTTTTGTTTTTTTAGTCTCCAATCTTTACTTTTAGACTTTTGCCGTGCCTGCCGGCAGGCAGGACTTTACGACTTTTGACTATTTTTATATGCCGTATAATGCACAAGAACAAGAGCTTGAAATATTGAAACATTGGGATACAACCGATGCGTTTCGAAAATCTGTAGAAAATCGACCGCTTGATAGACAGTATGTTTTTTATGATGGTCCTCCCTTTGCAACAGGTTTACCTCATTACGGACATTTTGGACCTAGTGTGATGAAAGATGCCGTACCTCGCTACTGGACGATGCGGGGGCGACGCGTTGAGCGTGTATGGGGATGGGATTGTCATGGGCTTCCGATTGAAAATATTGTTGAAAAAGAACTGGGGATCAAAAGTAAAAAAGAAATTGAAGAAATGGGTGTTGCGGAATTTAACGAAAAATGTCGCGGAAAAGTTTTGAGCTATGTAGGTGAATGGGAAAAAACGATTCATCGTCTTGGTCGCTGGGTAGATATGAAAAATGCCTATCGCACCATGGATAATAATTACATGGAGTCAGTGTGGACCGTATTCAAACAACTTTGGGACAAAGATCTGATTTATCATGGATACAAACCCATGCATATCTGCCCTCGATGTGAGACAACTTTGTCACAGCAGGAAGTCACTGAAGGATATAAAGATATCAAAGATATTTCGGTAACGGCGAAGTTTAAAGTGAAAAATGCTAAAGAAAAATTAGGAATTGATGGTGATGTATTTATTCTTGCATGGACGACAACTCCATGGACATTGCCAGGAAATGTATTACTCGCAGTGGGAAGTGAAATCGAATATTCACTCGTTAAAAGCGGGGAGGAATATTATATTCTTGCATCAGAATTAGTCGAAGTTAATTGTGAAGAAAAAGAATATGAAGTGGTAAAAAAACTTTCAGCTGATGAATTAGTCGGTCTCGAGTATGAACCACTATTTCCATACTTTGCAGATAGTAAAAATTCTTTCCGAGTTGTCACTGCGGATTTTGTGACTACTGAAGATGGGACTGGTGTAGTGCATCTCGCACCTGCATTTGGTACTGATGATTATGAGGTGTTCAAAAAAGAACATGTACCGTTTATTCAACATGTAAAAATGGATGGGACGTTTATTGATAAAGTGATAGATTTTGCGGGTATGCATGTGAAGCCGGCAGCAGATCATATGGCAACTGATGTGGAAATAGTGAAATGGCTGGCGCACAATGGAAAATTATTTTCAAAGAAAAAATATGAACACAGCTATCCACATTGTTGGCGTTGTGATACTCCACTCATTAATTATGCGACGAGTAGTTGGTTTGTAAATGTTACGAAGATCAAAGCAAAAGCATTGAAACAAGCAGAAAAAATCAATTGGTCTCCTGAGCATATTAAGGAAGGAAGATTTGGAAAATGGCTTGAAGGAGCTCGTGATTGGTCAATCTCACGACAGCGTTTTTGGGCTACGGTAATCCCTGTCTGGCAGAGTGCTGATGGCGATTCAATATGTATTGGCTCTATGAAAGAGCTTGAAGAATTATCTGGAAAAAAAGTGGATGATTTGCACAAGCATATTGTCGACACCATTACATTTGAAAAAGATGGTAAGACCTATACGCGGGTGCCTGACGTACTCGACACCTGGTTTGATTCAGGTTCGATGCCCTATGCAGAAGTACATTATCCATTTGAAAATAAAGAAAAATTCGAAGCAAGTTTCCCCGCAGAATTTATTGCGGAATCTCAGGACCAAACTCGCGCGTGGTTTTATTATTTGCATGTACTTGCTGTAAGTTTGTTTGGAAAACCAGCGTATAAAAATGTGATTGTCAACGGAATTGTGCTTGCAGAAGACGGGAAAAAGATGAGTAAGAAATTACAGAATTATCCAGATCCTAATACACTTCTTGAAAAATATGGAGCAGATGCACTTCGTTACTATTTGTTAACATCTCCAGTCATGATGGCAGAGAATCTGAACTTCTCAGAAGCAGGAGTGCGAGAAATGTATAATAAACTCGTGAATACATTGTGGAATGTATGTGAGTTTTATGAACTCTTTGCAGAGAAAGGTAAAAGCAAAAACGTAAAAGTAAAAAGAGAGAATATTTTAGATCGCTGGATTATAACAAAGTTGAATATATTGGTTAAAGAAGTCACTGAGGGGATGGAAGCGTACAAACTTGCTGAGGCGAGTCGTCCGATTGTGGAATTTGTGACTGAATTATCGCAGTGGTACGTACGACGTAGTCGCGATCGTTTCAAAGGTGATGATGCGAGTGATAAAGAAGCTGCGCTTCAGACACTTCAGACTGTGCTTCTAACTCTTTCAAAAGTCATGGCACCATTCACTCCATTTATTGCAGAAACACTGTATCAGAAAGTAGGAGGAGAGATGGAGAGTGTGCACCTCGAAGATTTTCCCGTGTATAATAAAAAAGAAGTTGATGGGGGTGTACTTGAAGAAATGACACATGTACGAAAAGTGGTGGAAATGGGTCTTGCACTTCGTGCGTCAGCTGGGATAAAAGTACGCCAGATATTATCAAAACTATATTTCAGTGGCGTCACACTTTCAGATGCGGCCAAGGAAATCGTCGCAGATGAAATGAACGTAAAAAAAGTTGTAGAAGAAATGCCCGGAACATCTGAGTTCATTACTCTGAAAGAAGACGGAAGCGTAACAGTTGGTCTAGATACTCAAATGACAGATGAATTGAAAAAAGAAGGATTGGTTCGAGAAATCATTCGCGCAGTGAATCAGATGAGAAAAGAGCAGGGGCTTACGGTGGAGGATATGGTTACACTGTATTGGCATACCGAAGATACACAATTACAGTCAGTGTTTGAAAATTATGGAAAAGAAATTGCAACTGGAGTATTAGCCTATGAAATGGTAGAAAAGAACAATGAGGGTAAGTTAGAAATTGAAGGAGTTACATTATCATTAACTATTGAAAAGAAATAATTGTCTATGAAATACACCGTACAAACCAATATCAACGAGTTACAGTCATGCGATGTAGTACTATTTCCAGTCTTCGAAGATCAGAAAGTAGAATCTGAGCTCAAAACATTTGGGATGTTTGATAATAAAAGAAAAAAAATCGTGGATATAATTGAACTCGAAGAATTCAAAGGAAAAAAATTGGAAAAATTGGTATTGCATACTGAAGAGAAAAATCATCCACGCATCATGCTTGTGGGTTTAGGAAAAGATAAGGAATGTTCGGTAAAAAAAATACGTGAATGTGTGGGTGCGGCGTTTGTTGTAGTACAGAATAAAAAATGGAAAAAAGTTTCCGTAGTGCTTACAAGTGCTCTCAAAAAGAAAGAAACAATCGAAGAGTTAGGTTCTCTCTTGGTGCGTGCGGCTGAAATTTCTACGTATGCATATGACGAACATAAGACTGACAAAGATGCTCGTAGTGTAGTTCTCGAAGAAGTTCAGTTCATTGGGCTTGCAAATGCAAGTGAGAAAAAAACGTTTGAAAAAGGCGTTGCGCATGGAAGAATACTTGCTGGGGGTGTGAATTTTGCGCGTCACCTAGGGAACACCCCGCCAAGTACCATGACACCGACCTATCTTGCTGAAGCTGCAGTTGAAATGGCAAAAAAGAGTAAGATCAAAGCTACGATACTTGGAAAAACAGAAATCAAAAAATTAAAAATGGGATGTTTGTTGGGCGTAGCGCAAGGATCTGAACATGAACCAAAATTTATTATCGTAGAATATTGGGGAGCTGCTAAAACTCAGAAACCTACAGTATTGGTTGGCAAAGGAATTACGTTTGATTCTGGTGGATTATCAATCAAACCAGCAAACTGGATGTCTGAAATGAAATATGACATGCTTGGAGGAGCTGCGGTACTTGGTGCGATCAAAGCTGCAGCAGAACTTAAACTGAAAAAAAATATTGTGGGACTGATTCCTGCAGCAGAAAATATGCCGAGCGGGAGTGCATTCCGACCTGATGATATTCTCGTTGCGATGAACGGAAAAACGGTTGAAATTCTAAATACTGATGCAGAAGGACGACTCATTCTCGCTGATGCTCTGTGCTACGCAAAGAAATATGAACCAGCTGAAGTGATTGATCTTGCTACTCTTACGGGTGCATGTATGGGTGCTCTCGGAGTAGAGCGTTCAGGAATATTTACCCCAGATGATAAGATGTGTGAAAAGTTGATTGAGGCGGGGAATGGAGTGGGTGAGCAATTATGGAGATTACCACTCGGTGAAGAATATAGTGAAGCTATGAAGAGTGAGATTGCGGATATCAAAAATTTGGGTGGTGTAGGAAATCCTGCGTTTGGTGGGGCCTCAACTGCTGCTGCATTCCTCCAATTCTTCGTCGATTACAAATGGGCGCATATCGATCTTGCGAGTGCTATATTCATGGGTAAAGCCAAGCCATGGCTACGCCCTGGTGCCAATGGGTTTGGTGTTGAGACCCTTGTTGCATATTTGTCTCGGTAAGTATGATCGCACATATTCAAGGAACTATTATTGGAAGTACCAAACAAAGTGTGATTGTGGCAACACAATCAGGGCTTGGATATGAAGTCGTACTTCCGACATATAAACTCCTTGAATTAAATACTGGAGTCCCGGTGTCATTCTTTTTGTATCATAAAGTAAGTGAGAGTAGTCAGGAACTATTTGGGTTCACGAGTATTCTTGAACGAGAATTCTTTATACTTCTTATGACGGTGTCAGGTATTGGGCCAAAGAGTGCTATGAATATCATGTCTCTCGGTTCGATTGAAGACATTCGCGATGCAATTGCAAGAGGAGATGTGGGTTACCTTACCTCTATCCAAGGCATGGGAAAGAAAACAGCAGAGAGGCTTGTCGTTGAGCTCAAAAGTAAAATTGAATTGGGTACGAGAGTGGCTGTTCGTTCCAAACCAGAGGATGGAGTACTCGATGATGTGGTTGAAGGACTGATTTCTATGGGGTATACTAAGGATGAATCGAGAAGTATGCTTCAGAATATTGAGGGTGAAGGAAAAAATGCTGCTGAAATTCTGAAAGAAGTGTTATCCAAAAAACGTTAATTATTTTTTTAGATACCTATATGGGAGAAAGACCATCGTCACCGGATAAATTAAAAGCAGCAGGTATTCATAGTGAAGTCCAAGGTTGGGCAGAGCAGATAGATGAGGAATCTGCAGCTGAGAAAGTGAAACTTCAGCTTGAAAAGAAGGGGGCTCTCAGCAAGAAAAGCCTCTGGGAACTCGTAGAACCGCTCGATGAACTCGTAAAGCAGGGTGGTTGGCTTGATGATAAGTCAAAAGAAAAAACACTTGAACGATTGGCTACAGCACATAATAAATTTTCAAAAGAAGGGAATACAGATCCTGACACACTCGCACTTCTGGAAAAGATTGAAGAATTAATCGATACAGTGCCTCAGATTCAAACTGAAGTAGATATTCCACAAATGAGAGCAAAGCAAGGAAGAGAAGATATGGCGAGGCAAGCAGGTGTTCGTTCAAAAATTGAAAAGATGGATCAGGAAACAGAGATGAAGCTAGAAGTAGCAGAAACTGATTGGAATGCAGTAAAGAATAGTATCCCTGTCCCTCAAAAACCAAAGAAGAAAGGATTTTTTGGAAGATTATTTGGTGGAGCATAAAGAAAAAATATTTCAGAAACAAAAAACCACCCATATTGGGTGGTTTTAGTTTGTTTATTTTCTACACCTCCTCATCTTCTTTTCCTGCTTCAAGCAGTGCAAGGCTCGCTACTTTGTCACCTTCTTGCTTGAATCGCATGATACGTACTCCCTGAGTTGCTCGTCCAAGAGTAGAGATGGTTTTGATCGGAGTCCGGATTACCTGGCCTTTGACTGAAATAATCATAAGATCTTGTGTCTCCGTATTATTTACCACTCGCGCACTCATGATGCGTCCGGTTTTATCAGTGATTGCCATAGTCTTGATACCACTTCCCCCACGACCTTGCACTTTGTATTCAGTGATACTCGTACGTTTACCCAATCCTTTTTCAGAAATGACGAGAAGCTCAAGCACTTTTTTCTTTACCAAGTCGCTTGAAACCACATCCATACCAACGACCACATCATTTGATTTGAGCTTAATCGCGCGGACTCCACTTGCGGTTCTGCCCATTGCGCGAACTTCTTTTTCCTGGAATCGAATTGCCTGCCCCTGGCTCGTAACAACTAATACATCATTGCTCCCTGTTGATGGTCTGACCCACTCAAGTAGGTCGTCTTCTTTGAGTTTGAGAGCAATAAGACCTGATCGGCGGACATTTTTGAAATCATCGAGTCTGGTTTTTTTGATAGTCCCTTTGTTCGTCAACATAATCAAGTATTCATACTTGGTCATGTCACTCATAGAGAGAATAGTAGATACTTTCTCATTGGGCGCAAGCTGGAGGAAATTGACCAATGCCTGACCTTTTGCAGTACGAGATCCCTGGGGGATATCATAGGCCATGAGCTGGAACAATCGGCCTCTCGTAGTAAAGAAGAGGATACTGTCATGTGTGTTGGTGGAGATAATATGTTCCACCACATCTTCTTCCTTGGTGGTAAGCCCCATCACACCTTTTCCACCACGACTCTGTTGTCGGAAGGTGTCTGGGGGAAGGCGTTTGATATATCCATCAGCTGTTGAAATAATCAGGGTGGGTTCATTGGGAACGAGATCCTCAATTGAAAATTCTTTGACCCCGTGGGCAATAATTTTGGTTCGTCGATCTTCTGCAAATCGCTCACGGATTTCAGTGACTTCAGCTTTAATAATATTCAATATTTTGGTTGTACTTTTTAAAATAGATTCAAGTTCGGCAATAAGTTTCATTTTTTCCTTAAGTTCATCTTCAATTTTTTGTCTCTCAAGGTTGGCGAGCTGCTGGAGGCGCATTTCAAGAATCGCAACCGTCTGTCTTTCAGTAAAATCAAACTTCTTCATGAGGTTTACTTTTGCCTCGTCTTTATCCTTTGATTTGCGGATAGTTGTAATAATCAAATCAATTTTATCCAGTGCTTTTTTCAAACCCTCGAGAATATGTGCGCGATCTTTTGCTTTTTCGAGATCAAACTCAGTTCGTCTTCGAATAACAACTTGGCGGTGCTTGATAAATTCTTCAAGCACTGATTTCAAATTCAATACACGTGGCTGAATACCATCGACGAGCGCCAACATGTTGACATGGAATGTTGTTTGGAGTTCAGTCATCTTGAATAGCTGATTCAAGACTTTTTTTGGATATGAATCTTTTTTGAGTTCCACTACAATTCTGACTCCATCTTTGTTTGATTCATCGCGTAAGTCTTTGATACCATCAAGTTTTTTTTCTTGCACCAGCGTGGCAATTTTTTCAATCAAGGTTGCTTTGTTCACTTGATAGGGGACTTCACTCACAATGATATTGAATCGATCTCCTGAGAGTTCGACAATCTCAGTTTTGGCTCGCATGACAATTCCACCACGTCCAGTCGCATATGCGGCGAGAATATCGTTTTTACTATAAATAATTCCACCAGTTGGAAAATCAGGACCTTTGATATGTCCCACTAATTCTTCAATCGTAATTGTAGGGTTTTCGATTAAGGCCGAGATACCATCACACAGTTCTCCCAGATTATGAGGGGGAATATTTGTTGCCATACCAACAGCAATTCCCATGCTTCCGTTCAAGAGCAGATTCGGAAATTTACTTGGAAGGACTCGAGGTTCTTTGTGGCTTCCGTCATAGGTAGGAGTAAAGTCTACGGTATTTTTATCAATATCGAGAAGCATTTCTTCTGCAAGCGCTCGAAGTTTTACCTCGGTATAACGCATAGCAGCAGCGCTATCACCATCCATAGACCCAAAGTTTCCTTGCCCGTGCACGAGCATATGACGCATATTGAATTCCTGGGCCATACGTACCAAAGAATCGTAGATGGCTGAATCTCCGTGAGGATGATATTTACCCATCACGTCTCCAACCACGTGTGCTGATTTTTTGAACTTCGCGCTATGCTTCAAACCAATTCCCCACATGGCATAGAGAATACGGCGGTGCACTGGTTTGAAACCATCGCGAACGTCAGGTAGTGCACGAGAAACGATAACACTCATCGCATAATCCAGGTACGAAGTGCGCATCTCCTCGACCAAATTAATCGGTTCGATTTTTCCATCAGTGAGACTGGGTTGTACAGGCTTTAATTCTCTACTAGCTTCTGGCGTTTCTTTGGTGTCTTTTTTGATCATAGAAATTAATTATTCTTGTGTAGTGGTTGCCCCAGGAGTGCTCGTCACTGCACTCGATGAGGTGAAGAAGGGGAGAATTGCATGAGCAACCATTGCCTTCAGTTCATCAGGAGTCTTTAAATCATCTTTCAGATCATCCTCCATTTTACTAAACGTGGCGACTAACATTGATAAATCCTTGCCCCCGCTGTCAGTAAAGGAAGACGTGGGGTTGATAGTGCTTTTATTTTTTTGTATCAAGTCAGATATATATACTACCCAGAATCCAAATATGCATAGAGTGCACGCGACTACGCCTACAAACATCCATCGTCTGCTATTTTTGGGCGACTGGTATACATGTTGCGTTTTCTTTGCAGACTGTCCTACCACTTGCGTCTCTCGGTGAGAGAGTGAGGATAGTTCTTTTTTCCGAATTTCCTCAATAATAAGGGTCGGTATTTCTTTTACCGCCTGCGAAATTTCAGAAGATGTAGTGTTTTTTCTTGGCATACCCTGCATGAGAATAACAAAATTGAATATCGTAACTTTCAATTTTATTATTTTTTCTATTCTTTGCCCAAAAGTATTACCCTCGTCTCTTCTTCAGGAAGGTCTCTTTTTTTAATAATAACTTTCTTTTCTTCTTTGGGTACCTGGAGTCCGAGCGCACGGATGAATGCATCAGGGGTACTAGCATCTGGATCATTGTCAGACTTGAAGGCAATGGGCACTACAATCCGGGGTTCAATACTGTTTATGGTTTTTATTGCAGCTTCAGTTTCAAACGCTGCTTTGGTGCCAACTGGGATAAAGATAATATCAACTCCAGACAGAATCTCGAGCTGTGCTGCAGTAAGGGGCTCCTTGATCAGCCCCAAGTGAGCCATACTGATTCCCTCAATATCAATTCGGAACATGATTGAATCTTCGGTATGGCCGGCAACACCGGTGACGAGCACTCCTTTTGAATCAATCTCACCTGGAGTGTCGAGTACAAATGGATTCTGGGAAAGGGTAAAGAGGTCTTTATTTCCACGAGTGAGTAATACTACATCAGCAGTAAGGCTACGAGGAGAGGATCCCTGAGCTGCTTTATAGGGGTCAATAAGTGCGACTACATCTGATTCGAGATATTTTGTCTGAAGCTTTATCGTGGTGCCTCCAAGCCAGGAAATATGCATAGAACAAGGGTAAATTCATTACAAATATGAGAGTAGTATACCGACTTTTGGGGAGATAAGCAAGAGGAGGGTGTAGTCAAAAGTCGAAAGTCATAAAGTCCAAAAGTCAAAGTTCAACCTGTATTTTTGTATTTACTTTCGACTTTGTGACTTTATAGACTTTCTGACTCCTAACCTCTTGCCAAAATCAAAACCCTGTGCTACACTAAGCCCACTTTATTTACCCAGGCAAAAGCCAGGGGCCAGTCTTATAACAAAGCTGGTTAATGTGTATGTATATGGCACAAACACAGAATTTTGAAGAATTATTAAAGGATTACTTTGCTCAAATCCCGCAAGTTGGGGATTTGGTAAAAGGCCGCGTTATTTCAATCGATCGAGGAGAGGTACGAGTTGACATCAATGGAATTATCATTGGTGTAGTTCGTGGTGAAGAGCTATTTAGCGAATCGAAAGAGTTTGCACATATCAAAATCGGGGATGAGGTAGAAGCGACCGTTGTCGAAGATGAGAATGAGAACGGAGAAATGGAGCTTTCATTCCGAGTTGCCGGACATCGCCTCGTGTGGGAGCGTATGGCAAAATATGTAAAGGAAGGTACTGTAATCAAGGCAAAGATTATCCAGGCAAACAAAGGTGGTCTTATGCTTCAGGCAGACGCACTCACTGGATTCATGCCAGTTTCTCAGCTCAATCCTGATAACTACCCACGTGTACAGGGTGGAGACAAAAATAGAATTCTTGAACACTTAAAAAAGTTTGTGGGAACTACCATCAAAGTAAAAGTACTTGATGCAAATCCTGATGACGAAAAACTTATCTTCTCTGAAAAAGAAGTATGGGAAGAAGAACAGAAAAACATCCTCGACTCATATAAGGTAGGAGACAAAATCGACGGTGAAGTATCAGCGCTTACTCCATTCGGGGCATTCGTCAAATTTGGTGAAGGTCTCGAGGGTCTTGTCCATATTTCAGAAATCGTGTGGCAGAGAATTGATCATCCAAAAGATATTTTGAAAGTGGGTGACAAAGTAAAAGCACAGATTATTGACCTCAACAAATCAAAAATCTATCTCTCGCTCAAGCGTCTCGTAGACGATCCATGGAAATCAGTAAAAGAGAAATATACGATTGGGCAGATTGTAAAAGGAGAGGTACACAAAGTTGAATCATTTGGTCTCATGGTCAAGCTCGATAATGAAATTCATGGGCTTGCGCACATCTCTGATCTTTCAGAGAAGCGTGTAGCAGATCCAAAAGAACTATTGGTCAAGTTTGAAATCGGAAAACCATACAACTTTGAAATCATCTCTATCGAACCAACTGAGCACCGCCTCGGACTCCGACTCGAAGGAGTGAAGAAGCGAGAAGCGAAGAAAGAGGATGAAAAAGTTGAAGAGAAAAAGGAAGAAAAACCAAGCGAAGAAAAAACAGCGTAACTGTGTATCGTAAGGGTACATAGTGAACAACCCCACATTACCCGTGTGGGGTTTTGTTTTACCATTGACAACCACGCTATTTTTGCTTATACTCACTCTATTATCTTCTTATTGAAAAAACTGTACTATGAAGCAATTATTGAAGAATTTTTTTATCGTTTTTGTCACATTATTTGCAATCGCGGCAGTAGTGTCCATGATCAATGTCTCAGGCACTCAGCCCGAGTCTGCGAGCATCTCAAAATTAGTAACTGAAATCAAAGCTGATCAGGTATCTTCGGTTGAAGTACGTGGTGACACCCTTTTGGTCAAGCTGAAAGACGAGGCGGCAAAGCCACTTGAAGTAAAACGTGAACTTGGTACGTCATTTGGTGAACTCATGACCTCGTATGGGGTGACCTCAGAAGAATTAAACAAGATTTCAGTTGAGATCAAGGAAGAATCAGGGTGGAGATTCTGGGTCGGTATTATAGCTCCGTGGATTATTCCTCTCGGATTATTCTTGGTCTTAATTTTTTTCTTTACTCGTCAGGTACAGGGCGCCAATAGTCGCGCAATGGGATTTGGCGAAAGTAAGGCAAAAGAGGCAAAACCTGATGATAGTAACCGAAAAACATTTGCGGATGTAGCTGGTGCAAAAGAGGCAAAAGAAGAGTTGGCAGAGGTCGTAGATTTTCTAAAAGAACCAAAAAAATTTACTGACATGGGCGCAAAAATTCCACGTGGGGTATTGCTCATGGGGTCTCCAGGAACAGGAAAAACATTGCTTGCGAAGGCGGTTGCAGGAGAAGCAGGCGTACCATTCTTTCATATCTCAGGATCTGAATTCGTAGAGATGTTTGTGGGCGTGGGAGCATCACGAGTTCGTGACTTATTTAATAAAGCAAAAAAATCAGCCCCAGCGATTGTATTCATCGATGAAATTGATGCAGTAGGACGAAAACGAGGAGCAGGGCTTGGAGGTAGTCATGATGAACGTGAACAAACCCTCAATCAAATTCTGGTTGAGATGGATGGATTTGATCCCAACCTGGGGGTCATTGTAATGGCTGCTACTAATCGACCGGATGTACTTGATCCAGCACTCCTTCGACCAGGACGCTTTGATCGCCGTGTGGTGATTGATCTGCCAGATATCAATGATCGAGAAGAAATTTTGACCGTGCATGCAAAAAATAAGAAATTGTCTCCATCAGTCTCTCTCAAAAAGATAGGTGAACGTACCCCTGGATTTTCGGGAGCTGATCTGGAAAATTTATTGAACGAGGCTGCGATCCTGGCCGTGCGACGGGGCAAACAAATTATTGATGAAATTGAGATTTTGGAAAGTATTGAAAAAGTGATTTTGGGACCAGAAAAAAAATCTCGACTCATGACACAAAAAGATCGAGAAATGACTGCATACCATGAAGCAGGACATGCAATTGTCGGGCATTTCCTACCCAATTGTGATCCGGTACGCAAAGTGTCGATCATTGGCCGCGGAATGGCAGGAGGATACACCCTCAGTATGCCAGACAGTGATGTGCGCTATCGTACACGTGCAAAATTCAAAGACGAGTTGGCAATGATGCTCGGAGGGTATGTGACTGAGCGTATGATCTATGGGGCAGACCAGCTTTCAACGGGCCCATCGAGTGACCTCAAAAAAGCAACGTCGACTGCGCGCGCAATGGTTCTCCGCTACGGAATGAGTGACAAACTCGGTCCTCGTCAGTATGGAGAAAACGAAGAGCTTATTTTCTTGGCGCAAGAAATCCATGATAAGAAAAATTATAGTGAAAAAACTGCTGAGGTGATTGACGCTGAAATCAGTCGAGTGCTTGATGATGCGCTGAAGAGTGCTGAGCACGTAATTACGACGCATCGAAAACAGATGGATGACTTGGTAAAAGTATTGCTTGAAAAAGAAACTGTTGAACAAGAAGAGTTTAAGGCTATCATGGGGGAGACGAGTGCGGCAGCGAGTTAAAGTAAATTAATGTCTTACACAAAAACATCCCGACTCAATCGGGATGTTTTTGTGTATCTCAAAACGTAAAACTCAAAGCTCAAAACTGAAGCTAAAAACTCAAAAGTTTTAAGATTTAAGTTATCGTTTTGCGTTTTGACATTTGAGTTTTGAGTTACGCATTAAGCATATTTATTCCGTGTACAGAGTATCTTATGGTATACTATTACCACTACTATCATCTAACCGTATTTGTATGCAGGAGCCGACCCTTCGCGATGTATTTAGTGCAAGTTGGAAATTGACCAAGCGCCACAAAGGACTATGGATTTTGGGATTATTTGCCCTCGTATTTGGTCAGCTGGGGATTCTTGACGTGGTCACTGGTGTTGTCAAAGGAACTGCACTCCAGGGAGCCTCGGGAATATCGTCGCAACTCATCTATATTTTTAGCCCCTCAACATTTGCAGAGATAGGGAGTGCGCTTAATTTTTCATTTGACTCATGGGCAGCATTTGCCTGGCTATTGGTAATGATTTTTGCGCTCGGAGTAGCTGTTATCGTCGTGGGGGCGATTGCACAAGGAGGAATTGTGCATGCAGCTACACTTTCAATCGAACATGGGTTGAAATCAGTAGAAAAATTTCATGAATCATGGCATGCAGGAGCGCGCCATGCATCATCAATTCTGGTGTTAAATATTGTAAAAAAATGCCTATTATTTGCGTTATCACTCATGGTGGCCGCATCTGCATTTGCTGCGCTGGTGTATGGAAGCACAATCTCAATTTTGGTTTTTATCTTGGTTTTTGTACTTGCAATAATGCTCGGAATGACGCTCTCAATGCTCACACTCTTTACTGTCGGATATCTAGTGGTTGAGAATAAATCTCTCTTTCAGGCAATACGACTAGGGTGGAAATTGTTGATAAAACATTGGGTAGTATCTTTTGAAGTAGGATTAATTTTGTTGCTGTTTAATGTAGTAGTTTTTGTACTTCTGCTGGTCGGTGTATACGTATTGGTGGTCCCAAGTCTGGCACTTAATGCATACGGAGCATTAATTGGAAGCACTGCACTGTCTCAGTTTGCCATATCAATGGGGGTAATACTATTCGTGTCACTATCAGCAATTATTGGCTCCATTTTTACTGTATTTGTGACCACTGCATGGACCTATCTTTTTGCAATTATGCATCACTGGGGATTCAGAAGCAGAATCCATGCATTCATTACTCGATTCCACTCCCATAAGTAGCGTATGTCTGATTTCCCTTCAATTAATGACCTCACCCAGAATTCTTCAGGAGTCAGCCCACGAAATATATCAGAAGCCGGAGAAAAACAAACGAAAACTTTGGGCAAGAAGATGGGGGAGATCAAAGAAAAAGAGCTCGAAATAAAAGCAGCTCGTTTTGCTGCGAGTATTGGGGTACCACATATTGATCTGTCCAAATTTCCGGTCACCAATGAAGCTCTAAAGCAGATAACCCGGGAAGAAGTTGAAACCTACGGGGTAGTGTGTTTTTTTGCTAATTCAGATGAAGTAAGAATTGGTGCTCTTGATCCCACAAAACCAGATGTTGAGCGAATACTAAAAACAGTCGAAGCGCGAAAGCATGCAACAGGTGCGGTATATGTGATTTCTGAAGTGAGTCTGAAACATATGCTTGAACTCTACGACAAACTTCCCACCATAAAACCCCTAACCAAAGATGTCGAGATAACGGCTGAAAATTTGTCACAAGTTCAGGCATCAGTAAACGATTTTAAATCTGTGGCTCAGCTACTCTCACAGGCGACCACGACTGACATGCTTACCGTAATACTCGGAGCTGCACTCAAGGTCAATGCATCAGATGTACACATTGAAGCAGAACAGGAAAAAATAATAGTAAGATATCGACTCGACGGAATTTTGCACGATGTGTCAGATATCTCAAAAGAGGCATACCATAAATTATTATCACGTATAAAATTGTTTTCCTCGCTTAAGATAAATATTACCTCAAAACCACAAGATGGCCGGTTTACCATTAAGGGTCCTAGTGGAGATATTGATGTGCGTGTTTCCACAATCCCCACAGTGTTTGGAGAGAGTGTAGTAATGCGTCTCCTAATTCAAGGAACGCAGGGAATTAGTCTAGAGGAGCTTGGGTTTAGTGCGGATACACTTGCAGTCTTGAAAGAACAAATCAAGCGTCCTACAGGTATGATTATTACGACTGGTCCGACCGGATCGGGTAAGTCGACTACACTCTATGCAATACTCCAGATTATCAATGAGCCAGGGGTAAAAATTATAACTCTCGAAGATCCTGTAGAATATCGAGTCGAAGGAATTAATCAAAGTCAGGTAGATCATAGCAAAGGGTACACATTTGCCTCAGGACTCCGCTCAATTCTTCGCCAAGATCCGGATATTGTAATGGTGGGAGAAATTCGTGATGAAGAAACAGCTGAAATTGCCGTCCAGGCAGCACTCACGGGTCACCTCATGCTTTCAACACTTCATACCAATTCTGCAGCAGGTTCGATCTCTCGTCTATTATCCATGGGGGTCGCTCCGTACCTACTATCCCCGGCGCTTAATTGTGTTATGGGTCAGCGTCTTGTGCGTCGAGTGTGCCCCACGTGTAGAACAAAGGTAACTATTGATGAATTGGATGAGTCGCTCCGCGAGCGTGTACGAGCAGTGATTGGACAGATGAATACAGAAGATGTGGAGCGAGCTCAGGGTGGGGATCAAACATTCTTTATTGCTTCTCTCGAAGGGTGCAGTGAGTGCAATGGGATTGGATACAAAGGGAGAGTCGGAATTTGTGAAATGTTTATTGTGCATGAGGAGATCAAACAATTAATTCTTGCAGGCTCAGTCGGCGAGGGAGATATTGAGAAGATCGCGCGTCAGCGCGGTATGCGGACGATGGTCGAGGATGGAGTCCTGAAAGCGATTGAGGGAGTTACCACACTTGAAGAAGTATTTAGAGTAATTGAGTAATCATGCATTTTTGTGTATACTATCAGTTGAACTATTAATTTTGTATTTTCTTTTTACTTTGATAAGTCCTGTCTATGCCACTTGATGCTACTCCACTCCAATCCGAACAGCCCGTTCGTTTTTACAAATTTATTGCGCTTACTTTTTTATTTATTACGCTTGCTCTTGTGGGGACGATTATTTTCATGTCCTCAAAACGAGCATCAATCACCATTATCACCAAATCAGAACCACTTGAGGTGACTGAGACAGTCACGCTTGATGAGAAAGATCCCAAAGCTCCAGTACCTGGATTTGCCACCACAACCATTGTCGAGTATTCAAAGGTTTTTTCTCCTGAAGGGACGCGAACCGAAGATGCATCAGCAGTGGGCGAGGTTATTCTGGTGAATGAGAGTGATATACCACAATCTCTCATAGCAACTACGCGGGTATTATCAAAAGAAGGAGTATTATTCCGTCTTACTAATGGAGTGACTGTTCCAGCAGCTGGGTCAATCAAAGCTGAAGTATATGCTGATGTAAAAGGAGTATCAGGAAATATTGCGCCTACAACATTCAGTATCCCAGGACTGAGCGCAGACAAGCAAAAAGTAATTTATGCAAAAAGTGAAAATCCTATGAGCGGCGGAGTGCGAACATTCGGAGTGGTTGCAGTTGCTGATGTGACAAAAGCAGAAAAAATAATGCTCGAAGAGATGAAAGCAAAAGGGTCTAAAACACTTGAGTCAGCGGCAGATGAGGGGATGACTGGAGTATTTGATGTAGTCCAATATACCTTCGAACCCATTGCAGAAGTCGGAAAAGAGGTTGATTCTTTTACACTCAAAGGCAAGGCAACGGTAGTTGGTGTCTGGTATGATGCAGCAAAAGCAAAAACATATGCAGAAGAAGTATTGAAGAAACGAGTAGTGGATAATAGTGAAATTCTTTCATCAATGGAGCCTGAGCCGAGTATTACACTTGGGGAATATGATTTGCTTGGGAGTACTGCACAACTCACGATTACGCATCGTGGACTCGTAAATATTGATGAAAACAGTGCTGAATTGCAAAAAGTTAATTTTTTTGGAAAATCAGAGGATGAGGTCAAGCGCTATGTCATGTCTTTGAAGCATGTAGAAGGGGTGGAGATGGTGTTCAAACCACTCTGGAACCGGAGTGTACCTCGTGTTGCTGATAATGTAGAAGTTATCATTCGGGAAGTTGAGTAGTCTTGACCGCAAATCGTATTTTCAGTATAGTTTCTCTACTAAAGCGCAATTACGAGAACCTGCCCAGCTCCGACGTTACGTCGGAGCATGGTACCACTCTCGGAGCTTTATACAAATTTGAAAAAGGTAAATAACGGGTGGAACCGTCCTGACATAACAGTCTAGACCCCGGCGCTATCGAGAGTGAAGTCTCAGGTGCTGGGGTTTTTGTTTAAGTAAAAGTGCAAAAGGAAAAAGTCAAAAGAAAATTCTCAATCTTTTTACTTTTACCTTTTTACTTTTTACTTGTGAATGTATGGAAAAAGAACAACTTGAACATCTACGCCATTCCGCTGCACATCTACTTGCTGCAGCAGTGGAAGAATTATACCCACATGCAAAGCGAACGATTGGTCCGGCTATTGAGGATGGGTTTTATTATGATTTCGACTTTGGGGTTGAAAAAATTAATGATGAAGATTTGAAGAAAATTGAGAAGCGAATGGGTGAAATCGTCAAACATTGGAAAGAGTTTGAACACCGAGAAGTGACTGCTGACGAAGCAAAAGAGTTTTTCAAAGACAATGAATATAAGAAAGAATTGATTGAGGAATTCGCAGGCGAGGGCGCAACACTTACGTTCTATACTGCAGGAAAATTTACTGACTTATGTCGTGGTGGACATAGTGAGAATCCTTCAAAAGAACTCCGCAATTTCAAATTGTTGAGTGTGGCAGGAGCATACTGGAGAGGGGATGAAAAAAATAAAATGTTGACTCGAATTTATGGCACTGCATTTCCTACCAAGGATGAATTGCAGAAATATCTGGAAATGCGAGAAGAAGCAAAGAAGCGAGATCATCGAAAAATCGGTAAAGACCAGGAATTATTCCTGATTGATGATCGAGTAGGAAAAGGTCTTGTGATGTGGCTCCCAAATGGAACCATAATTCGAAATGAGATTGAAAAATTTGCGACTGAAATGGAAGAAGCATATGACTATCAGAGAGTAGTCACCCCGCATATGGCAAAGGAGGATCTGTACCTCACTTCAGGACACCTGCCATACTATAAAGAAGGAATGTACCCTGCAATGGTCATGGATGATGGCACCTACTATCTCCGCGCCATGAATTGCCCCCATCACCATATCATCTATGGATCAAGTCCTCGCAGTTATCGTGAACTTCCACTTCGACTTGCTGAATATGGCACGGTGTATCGCAATGAATTGTCAGGAACCCTTGCAGGCCTGCTTCGCGTACGCGGACTTACCATGAATGACGCGCATATCTACTGTACCAAAGAGCAGATCAAAGATGAGTTCAAACGAGTGATGGAATTAACCATGAATTATTTCAAGACGTTTGGACTTGAAAATTACTGGTTCCGCCTTTCAAAATGGAGTCCGGAACACAAAGACAAATATATTGATCAACCAGAAAATTGGGAAATGGCTGAGGCTGTGCTCCGCGATGTATTGACTGAGATGCATGTAACATTTGTGGAGGCTGAAGACGAGGCTGCCTTCTACGGACCAAAAGTGGATGTACAGTTCAAATCAGTAATAGGTCGCGAGGAAACCATGTCGACCATACAACTCGACTTCCTTGCACGCGAGAGATTCAAATTGAACTATATTGATGAAGAAGGAAAAGAAAATAACCAAGTATTTGTCATTCATCGGGCACCTCTGTCGACCCACGAGAGGTTCACTGCATTCCTCATTGAGCATTATGCCGGAATCTGGCCTACCTGGCTCTCTCCGGTCGCTGTAGCGCTCGTACCAGTGTCTGAGAAGCATGTCGTGGGAGCTGAATCACTTGCGAGAGAATTTCGGGCAGAGGGAATCAGAGTATCTATTGATAGAGCTGACGAAACAGTAGGGAAGAAAATCAGAAAAGCTGCTCAGAGCAAGGTTCCGTATATGCTGGTCATTGGTGACAAAGAACTCGAAGGTGGGGATTTCATGGTCCGTATGCGAGGGGTTGAAGAACAGGTGAGTATTTCAAAGAGTGAGTTTGTCGCGAAGGTGAAGGCTGAAATTAGAGAGAGGAAGTAATAAGACATTTAGAGAATAATAAACAGCCTATCTCTAGGCTGTTTATTATTAGTAAGATTGTTTGTTTTATCCTCGCATCACCAGATACCCTACATATCCGACATAGATAAGTACAAACATAAGTCCTTGCCAGCGGTTGAGACGATGCTTGGTGCCAATAAACATAAAGAAGAAGAGAAGAAGTGTTGCGCCAATATTCACAAGGACATCGATTTGCCCTGCAGGTGATATAGGAAGAGGTAGGATAGATGAGGTGAGTCCAAGTATCCAGAGAATATTGAAAATATTTGATCCCACGATATTTCCGACTGCGAGATCATCTTGTCCGTGACGAACTGCAATAATTGAGGTTACGAGCTCGGGCAACGAAGTGCCTACTGCTACAATCGTGAGACCGATAAGTGCCTCGGACATGCCTGCTAATTGCGCAAGTACAATCGCATTGTCGACCAATAATTTTCCACCAAGCACTAGACCAGTGAGCCCTCCTAAAATAAGGAGAATGGAGATAGGTGTGGAATACAGTTTTACCTCGTCTTTATCTGCATCACCACTCACTTTTGCAATACCGAATGTGTAATACAGGAAGATTGCAAAAATCCCCATGAGCGCAAAACCATCGGTGCGGGTAAGTGCATTGGCGATACCTCCATCGAGAATGCGGTCATGCGACATAGCAAATACAAGTAGTACTGCAAGGAGTGCTAATGGAATTTCTTTCCATACGGTATTTTTCTGTACCCGTATAGTGCGTATCATGGCACAGATTCCAAGAATGAGAAGAATGTTCGCGATATTGCTTCCGATAACGTTTCCAATCGCAATATCAGTCGAGCCTTTGAATGCTGAGAAGAGATTCACCGCAAGCTCGGGGGCAGAAGTACCAAAGGCAACAATCGTGAGCCCTATGACAATGGGAGCAACTTTGAGACGTTTGGCAATAGACGACGCTCCTCGAACGAGTGATTCACCACCAACAATGAGAATACCGAGGCCGACAAGTACGAGAAAAATAGAGAGAATCATACCATGTATGTATTAGAATATTGCACTAGTATAGAGATAAAATTGATTTTTTACAAGATAGTGGTTAGAACAAAAAACCATGCTTCATCAGCATGGTTTTTTGTTTGTTCGTAGGGTTGACAAAATGGATATTTTGTAGTAGCGTGCGTCTAACGCATGGGACTATAAGGAGGTATATATGCGTACGTCTGTTCAGAAACGAACGATCGCTCTCTCAATCGCTACGACTGTCGCGGTGATGATGGGGGTGCTCTTGGGCAACTTCATCCTGTGGAGTCTGGTCGCTAAAGGCGACCCGAAGTACCTGTTGCGCGATTCGTTCAATCCGATTCTCGCACTGGGCTTCTTCTCCTGCGGAATGTTCTTCTTCGACCGAGTGATCGGCAAGGGGAATCCTACGCGTTCAGCACTTGGTGCGCTGTGTGCCATCATACTGATGGGGATCTGGCTGACCGTCACTATGCAGGTAGTGTCACATGAGCTGAACGAAGTGGTCGGGGCAGTCGCTATGATCACTGGGCTGTTCACGGTGGTCAACTTCGCCTTCGTGTACTACCTCGGGAAAATATACGGGGAAGAATATCGGCGACAGGTCAAGGATCAGCAGGACGAGCGCGTGCGACGAGCGAAGCTCCAGAAAGAGGGGGCTAAGCCGCAGTCATCGGCCATGATCTTCGAGGATGGTCGCGGCTGACATTTGGACGAGCTTAATGTCTAGAAAAATGTAGCTCGGAACCAGAAGCAGAATTCGCCGGCGGAAGTCGGTAGTGCGCCCCACACTCAAAAAGGGGCATGCTAAACATGTTTGTAAATTTTGCAAATAGGTTAGAACAAAAAACCATGCTGATGAAGAATGGTTTTTTGTTTATACAAATTTTTATGCAAGGCTAAGCACACACAACCCCTCAATATGTGGTGTTCGTGGAAAGAAATTGTAGAGTCGAGAAAAAGAAATATTGTAGGTAGGATGAAGAAGCGAAATATCTCGTGCTTGAGTAGAAAGATCACATGACAAATAAATAATAGTCTTTGGTTTTGCTTCAAGAATTTTTTCCACTACCCGATGATGGAGTCCTACACGAGGCGGGTCGAGAATGACGATCGAGTCTGGTGTGATGAGTGAGAGAATATCTTCAGTTGGTTTGCAGATTGCTGTCGCATTTTTTATCTTATTCAATTCAATATTCTCTGTCGCATATTGAATTGCTTCAGTATTATTATCCACGAGCGTTAATTCTTTTGCACGTGCGTGAACTGGTAGTCCGATTGACCCGACTCCAGAATAGAGATCGAGTAGATTAGATTTTTTTGGAATATATTCGTAGATGTCATCAAGAGCACGCTCAAACACTGGCAAATGTACTTGGAAAAAACTAAGCAGACCAACTTTGAATTCAATATCTCGGAGTGTGATGATAATATAGTCCTGTCCCTTGGTATAGAGCGTATCAGTAGGGACAGAAGCAGGGGATTTGTGGGTAGAGTAGTAGAGTTGGAACCCAATCATCTGGTCATTGAGTTCTGGATAATCCGGAAATTTCAATCGGTCTTTGATAAATAATGCAGCAATAGTTTTTCCATTGCCATCACTCCGGACCATGAGACTCTTCAGGCTTCGCATAGGAATCTGGTGCTTCCTGACCCAGGCAAGAATGTATGCAGAAGTTTCATTGATTGCACTGTCCGCAAGCTCAGAGCCTTCTACGGCAAATCGGACTTTCTTGCCACGCTCAAAAAACCCAAGACACGTGCGTCCAGTCTTATCGACAGCAAAACTAAATTCCATCTTGTTTCGATAGCTGTAATATTTTTCTGGATCAAATACGAGTTCTGGAGAAATGTCGGCAAAAGCTTCTTTGCCAATACGTTTGTATACTTCAATCGCGATCTCTTTTTTCCATTCATTTTCTTTTTCATAGCTCATGATCTGCCACGGACTAGTCGAGAGAAAATGCGCGTCTTTTGGCTCCACTCGAAAGGGAGAAGGGGTGATGATTTTGGTCGCAACTGCTTCGATATATTCTTTCTTCTTTTTCAATATTTCAATTTCAACCGTCTCACCAGGAAGTGCATTCCAGACAAAATAGACCTTGCTTGCCGGCCGTACCCCGAGCGGAGTCGAGGGGGAAGGCTGGCCGTCTACTCGAGCAAATCCTTGTCCGCCGAAGATGAGTTTTTCAATCGTAATTTGTTGCATATTTTTTTGTACGTCATCCCCGTGAAAACGGGGATCTTAGATTCCCGCTTCCGCGGGAATGACGCAGAGGGGCTAAAGTTAATACAATTCTTTCTTTTTTAATATCTGCACAATCGGGCAGTCTACATGTTTACACCGTGCAGGACAATATTTCCGTCCATATTCAATCATCCGATTCGTCAACTGAAACCACTCACTCTTCGGAAACAATTTTTTCAAATCTTTCTCAATTTTTTCAGGAGTGCTTTGTTTCGTTAGCTTGAAAACTTTTGATAATCGCTGTACATGCGTATCGACTGCAATCCCTTCAACAATATTATGCGCATTTCCGAGGACTACAATCGCAGTTTTACGTCCGACTCCAGGGAAAGACATCATTTCCTCAACTGTTTTTGGTAGCTTTCCTTTGAAATCCAGATGAAGCTTCCGGGCAGTTGCGAGTATGTGTTTTGCCTTGGTTTTGTAATAATTTATAGACGAAACATCCTTGGTAAAAACCGCATCTTTTGCTTCGATGTAATGCGTGAGCTTTGGATATTTTTTAAACAGTGCTTTTGTAACCACATTCACCTGTTTATCAGTTGTTTGAGCTGATAACATGACTGCAAATAGTAATTCAACATGATTCCCAAACTCTAATATAGTTTTTGACTCAGGGAAAAGCTTTTTGAGTTCTCGCAAAACTATATTCGCGCGCTGGCGGTATAGGGGGTCCATAGTTGATTTATCATAACAGTTCTCCTATACTACAGACAGAAATCTTAAAAAGCAAGTCTATGGCTATCGAATACAATAAGGAGTATATCCATCATAGTAACCCAGGAAGCGCATCGTTGATCCGGGAAATTGTGTTTGGAATGGAAGATGGAATGGTCTCGACTTTGGGTTCAGTCACGGGTATTGCTGCTGCAACCCAGGATCCGTTTACGACCGTACTTGCAGGACTGGTTATCATCTCGGTTGAATCAATTTCCATGGGAGTAGGATCATATTTATCCAATAAGTCAGAACGCGAAATTGATGAGCGTAAGATTTTTGAGGAACGCGAGGAAATCAAGAATCATCCGGAAGAAGAACGAGAAGAGCTTCGCGACATGTATGTGCACGATGGTTGGCCCAAGGATTTGGCAGAGAAAATGGCAGATGCTGCAAAAGCAAATCCTGAGATTATGTTGAAAGAAATGGCATTTCGAGAACTCGAGGTTATTCCCGAGGGTTTGGGAAGTCCGATTCGTAACGGATTTGCAATGCTTATATCATATATTATTGGTGGTGCCATACCATTAACACCATACCTAGTATTGCCTGTTGAAAAGGCAATTCCACTTTCAATCATAATTACTCTCATAGGACTGTTTACTTTGGGAGTGGTGACTACTCGATTCACGAAACGTAGTTGGTGGAAAGCAGGACTTGAGATGCTTGCACTTGCGAGCGCAGCGGCCGCAATTGGGTATTTTGTAGGACAAGCGGTGGACACGTGGTGGTTGAAAAAATAACAGCGTCAGAGGGCGTATATACAAGAGAGCCCGGTCACTCGAGAAGGAGGCCGGGCTTTTTGGTGCAGTGTCACCAGTGGTGGTGTTTGCGGGATGGGGCGATGAGAAAAGAGGCGATGAGACATCCAAATCCCACGAAGAAGGTATGGTCGGTCTCGGTGTTCGTCCGCAGTTCGTTCGCGCTGTCTTGGTCAATGGCAGTCGCAATGATCACGATCCCAGCGATGAGAAGCAAGACTGCCAGCACGGTAGCAAGAGTGGGGAGTTTTGACACTGAAAACATGCAGAATCCCTCCAACATAAAGGTCTGTAGAAGTTTATACCGCACTGCCACTACCATTGTCAATGATTACGCTATTGAGAAGATATTTTTTTGTTTTGTTATCATTCCTTCTTTGGTGAGTCTAAGTAACACCTCATGTATATGTGATTCATCGTATTCTTCAAGATAGAGATCAGAGAGCGATTCAAGTGTGGTGTGCCCTTTTGAAATGTCGCGGAGGATCATGCCACGCAATTTTCTATTTGACCCTTCAAATTTACTTTGTTTCGAATAATGTTTACTTCGTCTGCTTGGATTTTTGTTTGTCTCTTTCAGCCACGTACCATAATCCATAAGCGCATTGTACCAGTCGCGTGGATTTTTTTTATCGAGAGCTGCCTCTACATAGGGCAATAATTCTTTGTCAGTCACTTCAGTTTTATCACCAAAAAATTCATGTATAAATACACTTCGTATATTTGTTTCAATAAAGACACTTGGGTAATTATAGGCGTATGCTGCGATTGATCCAGCAGTGTGGGGACCAATCCAGGGGAGACCCACTAATTTTTCTGGAGTTTTGGGTAATTTTCCTTTGTATTCAGAAATAATAATTTCAGCAAGTTTTTTCAATCCCATTGCGCGACGATTGTACCCCAGTCCCTGCCACACGGCGAGAATATCCTTAAAAGGAGCTTTTGCTAATGCTTCAAAATTAGGAAATGTTTTGATAAATAATGTAAATTTCTCTACCACTCTCGGAGCCTGTGTTTGTTGCAACATGATTTCAGAAACTACTATTTTGTACGGCGTAATTCCTTTTCTCCAGGGGAAGTCACGCTTATTTTTGTGGTAGTAAGTGTAGATTTTATTTTGAAATTGTTGAATCTGTTTTTTGGATAGGGGAGATTTCATATTACGTAACTCAAAACTCAAATGTCAAAACTTAAAACTGTAACTAAAAACTTAAAACCAATACTCTATCTAAATTAAGTTTTAAAATTTACGTTATAGTTTTGAACTTTGAGTTTTACGTTTTGAGTTTTAGATATCTATTTCAATCCCTACCGGACAATGGTCTGATCCATACACCTGATCCAGAATAAACGCACTTGTTACTTTTTTCTGAAGAGATTTACTCACCAATACATAATCAATACGCCACCCCACGTTTCGTACACGTGCTCCAGCCATCGGACTCCACCAGCTATACTGCACTTTTTCTGGATGAAGGGTACGGAAGGTATCAACGAGACCATTCTTGAGAAATGTAGTCATGTCCTCACGTTCTTCTGCGGTAAATCCATGAGTTTTGTGATTGCTATCTGGGCGTGCGAGATCAATTTCATTATGTGCCACATTATAATCACCAACAACAATCACGGGTTTTTTCTTTTCCAGTTTTTGTACTTTTTTCAAAACCATTGCATTGAATTCTTGCTTGAACGGAATACGGGACAAGTCAGGTTTCGCATTCGGAAAATAGATATTGATAAAATAAAACTTGGGGAATTCAAGGGTGTGTACTCGACCTTCAAAATCAAATTCTTTTTTTCCAAGACCAACTTCATGTGAAAGCACTTTCAAAGATCCATTTTTTTGCTCGTTCACCAGTGTCATAGTACCCGAATATCCAGGACGTTCAGCTGAATTCCAATATTCAGTATAGTTGGGAAAATCAAATGTTTCTTTTTCACGCGCATCATCTGAAATTTTTACTTCTTGAATTCCCAAGATATCAGGTTTTTGTTTGGCGAGAAATGTTGCGAATCCTTTTTTTACTGCTGCGCGGATACCGTTAACGTTCCATGAGATGATAGATATAGACATAGATAATTGTTTAGTTCAAGGGTTATTCTAGCAAGTAGAGTAAATTTTAACAACAAAAAAACAGGGTTGTGCGTCCCTGTCTTTCGTCTCGCTTTAGCGATCGTTTCGGCGTGGTGGGCGATCCTCGAGTGGTCGAGCCTCGTTAACTTTGAGACGTCGTCCTTCGAATTCTTTGCCATCCCACATTTCGATTGCAGATGCGGCACCGGCTTCATCAGCCATTTCCACAAATCCGAATCCTCGTGAGCGACCGGTAAACTTATCGGTCATGATCTTTACTGAACTTACTGCACCAGCCTGCTCGAAAGCAGCGCGTACAGAATCTTCAGTACTTGAGTATGGCAGTCCGCCAACGTAGAGCTGTTTTGACATAATTTACAATTTGCTTGCTTTCCTCTGAATGAGGAAATAAATATTACATTGTAAGGTTCATGTTCTCGTCGATTGATCCCCAAGCTCTTAGTCGAGCGGCGCCGCACAAGCGCATTAGTCGGTACCGTTATTAGACGAAAGTTCGATAAAACCTACACAAGAGAACTATAGCATGTACAAAGAAAGAAATCAAGCCTCGTCCCTCATATGCATGTAGTGGGTCCGTTCTTTTTTGGGGAAGTGTTCTATGGCGTAGCGGAGGGCAGTTCGGGGCATCTGAGGGGCGTGGGAATGGAGAAATTCGACAAGTGTTCCGCGGTCTCGTTTTCCAACTTCCCGGAGCATCCAGCCAACAGCTTTGTGTATGAGGTCATGAGTGTCGGTGAGTAGCATTCGGGAGAGTTTCAGTGTGTCTGCAAATTGATTTTTTCTAATAAAAGCCCAGGTAGCGACGATCGCAATACGACGTTCCCAGAGGTTTTCTGATTGTGCGAGTTTGTATAGTATGGTTTTTTCTATCGGGTGATCGAGGAGATATTCACCGACAATATCTCTAGCCGACGCGTCAACGAGATCCCAATTGTTAATCCGTTTTGTTTTGGAAAGATAGTAGGTATATATTTTTTTACGGGTCAGTGGATTCCCGCGGTTGAATTGGTATACCAGAATAATGAGCGCTGTCAGTCGGTATTCATGGATTTTGCTTGCAAGTAAAAAGGTGAGGTCATCTTCCGGGGTATCAATATACATCCGAGCAATAGAGCGCTGTACCGGAACAGTGACTCCGATAAATTCATCCCCGTGCCCATATTGTCCTTTTTCAGTTTTAAAAAACCGTTTGAGGAATACGGCTTTTTCTCGGTTACCTGCTTTTTGAAGAGCTTTTTCAATCCGTTTATACATTGTGTGTCCGATCGTAGACATAGGTCGGCATTGCGATTTTTTTGGTGACAAATCCACTGTGTTGTATCTGTTCATAGAGCGCCTGACTTTCATCTAGTTCTGCACTGGGTAATTGTCGTATGGTATCAAATACATGTTCACGAATAAAAAATGTTCCATGCACTGGCGAGCGGTGGAGATGTGTATCACCGATATAGGGACTACCTATGATTGTAGGTTTCCCGAGGATCATATCGAGCCGAGGATTAGAGGCGAAAAAATCATGGTGAACCTGAAGATGGGTCGGAGAAAAATAATCATTGCTTTCTAAAAAAGTGATAATGTCGCCCCGCGCTGCGCTAATTCCCCAGGCTCTGGCTTCACCTAGGTTCTTGAATGGTTTTTTGAGGTATCGAATTCGCCGGTCCTGATTGAGTAGTGGTTGGATAGTCGATGCGACATTATTCGGTGAATCAGTATCGAGAACAATTGCTTCCCAGTATGGATGCGTCTGAAGGATAAGCGAAGAAAGCGCATGGGCAATTCCACGCGTACGATGATGTGTGGGAATGATAACTGAAATAAGCATACCATGAAGAACTATAATTCTTTGATTTCATCAAGATCTTTATCTGGGACATAGAGGAGTGCAAATCCAAACATCACACCAAGTACTGCGGTTACAATGTGTTGTCCACCAAAGACAAGAGTATCAATATAATCAAGCGCATACCAAATACCTCGCCATATAAATACCATGCCGAGGACAATAGCAAAGTTTTTTGAAAAATATCTCAAGAGATGGACACGTCGTCTAGTTTTTTTCTTTTTTGGCATACAAAAAGATTGAATATAGTATACCAAATTATTACCAAATGGTCGAAATGACCGGGCATATTATTCAAAAAATTCGGTGCGCAAGTTAAAATTTCTCAAGTAGTTTGATTTTTTCTTCATAACTAATATCTTGGCGCCAGTCAAAATAGTTAGTTGCTTCTTCAAGTCGTCCCAGTTTATACAGGTTGAACGCCATGAGATAGCGTAGTTCTGGGTCTAGTGGCGCGATTTTGAGATACGACACAAGTCGGGTAACACTTTCTTCATGTCTGCCTTGTTTGGATAACGCCCGGACATATAATTTGTGACTTTCCGGAAGTGTAGGTTTGAGAGCGATTGATCGGATAAAAAATTGCTCTGCTTGTCGAAAATTTCCGGATGCCATTTCTAATTTTCCTAATAAATTGAGCACTCGCGGGTGGTCAGGGTAAATATCAAAAGCCTTAAGTGCCTCTATTTGTGCATTATTGTACAACTTATTTCTAAAATACCAGTCAGCCATAAAAAGATGGCCTGAGATACTATGGGGCGCGGACTCAATCATTGACGTATAAAGTGTTTTTTCGTTGCGCCACACACGATTTCGTACAATAGTAGTTGCACCATAAATAGATAGGATTACGAGAAGGGATATGACGGCTATTTTCTTTTTGAATTGATATATACGAAATAATATGTGGCCAAATATCAAACTTAATCCTAATGATGGGAGATACATCCAGTGTTCTTCAACAATCTCTCCTGAATCTTTGAAAATAAATCTCGAAAAAGGAAAATAACAAAGTAAAAATATTGTTGTCCCATACCATAGGGGGGTATTTTTGGTTTTTTTAAAAAAGATGATACCAATACAGAGGCTGAGGAGGGTAAGTCCGGCTAAGGACTCCCAAGAAAGAAATAGATTTGAAACATATGGAAGGTGGTTATAGGTATAGGTTGCTGATAAATTGAGGGGTATGAACGTTTTACTAATGTATATGAACGCAATGGTAAATGCAGTAAAAATATGTGTCCAAAATTCAGCATCCTGTAGAGGGTTAGAGGTAAAGTATACGTCACTCTTACCGAAGGCGTATTCTTTTAAGATAAGAAATCGGAGTGATAGATATAGAATACTGATTGTTATGTATGGCACTATGGTGACGAGTAAAGATCGGATTGAAGAGATTGTTGGCTTGAAACCTCGTTGTAAAATGTCTAGTCCGAAGAAAAAAAATGGTATAAATATAGCCTGTTCTTTGGTAAGTGTTGCAAGAAAAAAGAGACCGCCACTGATCCATAGATTTTTTTTGAAATTATGCGTACTTTCCCGGGTTTTTAAGAAGAAAATCCATGAGGATAGTGCTAATATTGTATACAAAATTTCATCTCGAGATTTAATAAATGCTACTGCACTAGTATGAATAGGTAAAAAAGCAAAAATAAGAGAAGAAAAATATGCGAGGGTTGTATTTTTGGTGAGTTTTTTTGTAAATGTATAGACAAGAAATGTAGCCACTCCATTGAGAAGAATATTGGTTAGGTGAAAACTAATGGGTTTTTCTCCGAAGAATATGAAGTTAAGAGCAAAAGAAAAAGTGGTTAGTGGTCTCCATACTCCACTAGTTGGGTTGTCGGGATGAAAAGGGTCTTTCCATACCTGCAGCAGGTATGAAGGATCTCTAAGCTCTTGTCGTGGTACAAAGAAAAAATCATCATACACAAATTCAGCGGAGATTGTATTGCTGTACAATGTAATACTAATAAAAAGACAAGAAAAAAATACGAGTATGTTATGCGCTCGAGAAAGAAATGTAGCATGCATAATTCTGTACTATTTCTTGGGCATTCTGATGTATGGTTTGATCGGCCAGAGTAATAAACTACCGATTACGGAAACCATGACAATAATCATAATCAATGTCGGGAACCCCTGACTCGATGCGACATATCCTCCAATAACCGCAAGAAGCGCACTTGAGAGATCGGTCGTGGTGAAGTATACCCCCCACTCAGTGCCTTCTTTTGACTTATCGATATGTCTGGTAAATATTGCCATATAAGTCGGGAACGTAAAGGCGGTTCCAATACCGAGTATTAATTGAACAATATATAGTTGTAGTGGAGTATGTACAAAGAGGTAGCACAGTGGAATGAGTGCAACCACTATGCTTGATATAAATAAAATTACAAAATCATCTTTTTCTCCACGTATCCGATCGATAAATTCAGCAATCGGAATTTGCATAATGCTCTTGGTGAGTAGAAAGGCTCCCATAGCAATTCCTGCCACTACTTCAGTATTATCGGTAATGATAAAATCTTCAATAAATAATGCGAATATAGGGGCCAATAATCCGGCTGCACCTCTGAGAACTGTGTCAGAAAGTATTAAAAAACGCACTGCTGGATTGATATCAAGTAGGAAATAATTTTTTAATTTTTGGGCGCGTCGAGACATAGTATGCGCACTAGGGGGAGTGTGGTTTTATTGTGAATAATCAAATTCAAATGTGGTTTTTGCAATACGCTGTATAGTATTCGACATAGCAGTGTAGTCACTACCTTCAGTCATGATGCAGATGACATAGGGATTATTGGGTGCGTATACAATCCCACAATCATGGAGAATGCGTGAAGCAACAGATCCGTCTTCTGCGTATCTCGTAGCTTCTCCGAATTTGTGTGCGATCGGTATACCCTCAGGTATTGCTTTACCTATACCCTCACTAAAGGTGGTGCGGGATAAGTATTCTAGTAGGGTATTTGAGTATTCGAGGTTCAAATATGATGCATTGTACAAAAAGCGCAATATATTTGAATAAATTCGGACATTCACATACCGCTCAGGCGATGTGGGATCATTCGTTGATTCCTCAATACCGAGGTCGTGAAGAATATCAGAGCGAAATATAGGGTCAATACGACTGTCGAGTACTGCAACAGGATTATTGTCAGAGTCGATAATCATTCCCTCGATCAATTGTTGGATAGTGTACTCAGTACCTGGAGTTAGAATTTTTTTGTGTGATGGAAAAAATTCATTCTTATTTCGATCTTCTTTTGGCAGGGTCAATTTTTGATTGAGTACGTCGGGGGCAATTTCTGCGAATTTGAAATATATGATTGATAGGGGGAGCTTGAGGAGACTGGCGCCATAGAAATCAGCGGTATCGTCAACTCCAAACCATCTGCGTGTATTAAGATCGCGGTAGAAAACACTGGCACGGGTAATATTTTTTTGTTCTTTCTCCTCCTCGATGATTTTGCGTACTTGTATATCAATATTCCTGATGCGGGAGATATTCTGGTCGATCTCCCCACAATCAAGAGTAGGGTTGATAAAGGGATAGTCGGTACAATTATCAGAGATAGAGACGTCTGAAGGTTCGTTTACGTGGTGAAACAGAATATACCCTATGCCTAGACCGGAGATGAGGGTGAGGAAGCTGACTGCAAGAGCAAAGCGGTATGTCTTGAAGTAAGTGGAAAAATTGCCCATATGCAGAATAGTATACCACCGGACACAACTTATTCAAGGTAGCTGTGAGTCTATCCAGGAGTGTGTGAAATAAAAAAAGCCCTCCGAAGAGGGCTTTTTTTATTCTCACGTATTAAACGCGAGAAACGTTTACTGCAGCTGGACCTTTTTCACCATCAACTACTTCAAAAGTGACGGTATCGCCAACTTTTAATTCGTCGTATGAAACACCAACCAATGACTTTGAATGAAAGAAGAGATCTTTTGACTCACCTTCGCGAGCAATAAATCCGAATCCTTTATCAGTAAGAGTCTTGATAGTACCTGTCATAATATTGTTTTTATGAGCTTAGTTAGACCGAGAAACTCGACTACGTTTTTCGTATGTGGTTAGACATAATGAGGACTATACACTATTTTGGCTGTTTTGTCAATAGTAGAACCCCAAATAGAGGCTTCCCAAAAATAATAAAAATACCCCCCGACGTAACGTCGGGGGGTATTTTTAGAAAAAGTCTACCATTTACTTCTTTGCTTTCTTCTTTTTCTTCTTGTCTCTATTTTGCGCATTGTTTCCTTTTGCCATAGATAGAAAATTAAAAGTTACTGGGGGAAGTATAACATGTTATTGAAAGTAGTACCAAAATATTATTCAAATAAAGGATATATCAATATTGTTCAACGTAGGGTGTAGGAGGAAGTTGCAGACGGTATCATGATGGGCATTAGTATTATTTCCACTGTAGCCGCTACTGCTATGTCTGAAAGAACTCTGCAAAGTGTTCAAATACCGGCCTGGGGATATTCTGGAATATAAAGATTAAGAAGGTCCATACTTTTTCTTAATTTCATCCAATCGTACCCGTTCTCCTCGTTCAAGATTATCTACAATGAATTCTAGGCTACTGTCAATATTTTCTCCAACATGGCTCCAGATCGTAGAAGATTGATCATAATACTTACTTAAAAGATTTAATATCTCCTGCACGCATTTAAACAATTCTTCAATTTTTTTATAAACAATTAACCGGCTCTTCCTATCTATCTCCTGATGTGAGACTGTCGCGTTCCTTAATTCTAAGATAAAGGTTATCATGAATCCATGCTTCTTTTTAAGCTCTTCAATTTCTTTGATAAGTTCGCCATACTCATCTTCAGTTATTTTTTCCTTGACTACATGAATAAGTTTTTTAAGCGAAAAAGTCTCCTCGTATTTTTCTGGATCAAAAAAAATGGATAAATCAATTACAAAACTTTTATAAGTACTATCTAAAACAGTGTGGAAAAAATCCCAATTTTGATTAAATATTTCAACATTTCTATCAGCCTGATCTTTGCCAACTTCATTTACATTTCTCATCATGTTTATTTTTTTCCAAAGCGTAAATGATTGAAGCGCAGTAAACATTCTGTCAGTAGTAATCCGAAACAGATTTTCGACTTTTTCCGGTCTAACTCTTTCATTATCCATAATTAATTTGAAGTATTTTCAATTTTGGCGGTGACGATGTCCGGAACTTTGAACCGGTATGCGCCTTAAAGACCTTATCTTATGGTCGTATTGATAAAATTATACGCCAATTACGGTTATTTTACAAGGAAAATCCGGCCTCTTTTGAGGTTCCGGCATTCGCTGTTAAGGTCTACTAATCTTAAATTGCTTAATTTAGCTAAAATTCGTCACCTCTCGTCAGGGCTTCCTCGATCAGCTTTCTTTCTTTCAGGTATCGGGTTACGGCGTACCATGCCGAGTTTATAAGCGGTATGAGTAATGCCCAGCGGGGGTCATTCTGTACATAGGCCAAAAGGATCGGCAAGATGGATGAGACTCCGGAATACAGGAAAACGATCGCAAGGTGTTTTAATGCTTCTTTGTGTGCTTGTGTCATAGTAATTGTTTTAATTTTTCGATTGCCTGTTCTAAATGGTTCATGACCTGTTCGGCAATCGCAGACCGGTCAGATTCACTGTTTTGACCTCTAAAGTTGGATACCCATTTTTGGAGATTATCTCCCGGGCAAGCTGTCGAAGCTCCGCTGACCTCACGATGGCCGAGAACATTCTCTTTCGGAATGTTGTACTTCGACATCAGCTTTTTGAGTAATTCCAACAAAGAGGTTAATTGTTGAACGGTCGGGACTTCAGTCATGAAGTTTCCGGGCAGACAAATTCCAAGCGACTTGAAATTCATGCTATCGGCTTGGCAATGTGCCCCGATCGTATTCTCGGCTCGTCCCGGCATTACTTTTCCATCAGGTGTTATGAAGAAGTGGTATCCGATGTCACCCCATCCTTTTGAGATGTGATATTTTTTGACCGCTTCGAATGTAGTGGTGTCTCTGGCGGTCGCAGAGTGATGAACAATTAAGTATTTTATGTTTGATGATTTAAGTTCCATATTATTTTGCGATTGATATTAATAAGTTAATTAGTGCTGTTATTAGACCTCCCACTGATGCCGTAGCTAAAATCCAAAAGAATCGCTTGAGCCAATCAACATCTGTTCCTACTTTTGTCAGATCGGTCTGCAAATGCACCAAATGATTGTCTTTGATTTCATTTACAGCTTTCTCAACTCTGTCGAGTCGTTCATCCTGTATTTGATTTTGATAATTTGTTTTGTCCATATAATTATTTCGGTACATATACCGAGTCGAATCTGTTGATGAGACCTCTGCTTTCCAATTCCTCCTCAAGTCGGTCTTGGACATCCCGATCACGCCAAAACTTTTCTTTTTCCATGTCGACTGACTTTGCTTTTGCACCGACAAGTCCGTACAGAAACTTCACGACTCCTGATGTGTTGTCATCGGAGAGTTTTCCAGCGGTGGTGTAAAAGCGACCGAGAGCCGTGTTTAAGAAATGAAGCTTGTAAGCATTCGCACGATAGCTAACATTTCCGCTTTTATCTTTATGTTCGCTGACCTCTAACCAGTCACGCAGTCCGGGGATCGCATTCACGAATGGATACACTCGGCTTCCTTCTTTTATCGGCTCGCCAGTGAACAGGTTTTGTCCGGTAGCCGCCTCGATCGGATACTTCAAAATTGGTGATAATTCACCAACCATACTGGCCAATGTTCGTTTTGTACTTCCTTTATAAAGGCGGTTTATATCCTCAACCGGCAGACCCAGACCATAGAGGTATTGTGAGAATCCGTTTTTCTCCCCAAGTCGGACCGGCAATCCTTCTCGCATGTATGGAGGCAGATATTGGAATTCCTCTTTGGCTTTTTCTTTGTCGACTTGGAGGTTATTCACAAACTTGCCGAGAGAGGCGTATTTACCGGGTTGTTTTACTATTTGCTCGAGCTGAAGCGGAATGTTTCCACGAGTCCATCGATAGAACGGCAACAGTCGCTTCATAATATTTTGCTCGAAAGGTGCGAGTGCTTCCGGTGCATAGTCGAAGTGGAATTGAAAAACCGATTTTGCAGCTTGCTCTGGTGCATCGCCTTTGACCAAGCGATCTACGAACAGAGGCAGACGCAATCGATTCTCAGTGATCTCCATTGCATTTTTAGGCAGATCCATGAGCTTTCCGACAGCACCTTTAGTCATGTCTTTCTCGACCTCACGCATCACATCTAAATAACCGGGCTGTCCTACCACTCCCAATTTTTCGGCAATTTCTTTTATTTGTTGGTAGGTGTATTTCGTACCCAGCTTTGTTGTGATCGTTCCTTTTACTCCTCGTGCAATCTGATCGCCCTGGAGATATCGAGTAGGGTTTTTGACTCCAGCTATAAAGTTATTGAAAATTCCGCCAATTGAGTTTCGAACATGGAAAGCCGGAAACCATCCGGTCACTGATCCTTTCCAAAATCCAAGAGCTTTGTCGTAAACTTTAAGGAAGCCTTTTGTCGCTTCATCGCTTGTCAGCACCTTATAAGTCTCCTCAACATGCTTTACGATTTGCTCAGGCAGAAGTACGCCTTTTAGTTGAGGCACGGTGCTTTCTATATATCGCATTCCGTTGTCGAAGATTGGTTTGGCAGTTTCTTTTTTTACCATCTGTCCGCTGATCGGATGTTTGTATTCTTTGGTGACCATTTCGGCCTGTTTTCCAAATTGCTTCCCGACATCAGTCAAAAAGTCATAGGTGTTAACAGCTTTGATATGTTCGGCTTTGCGAGCACCAAATGCTTTGAATGCATCTTGCTCAAAGAGCTTCACGCCGTGAGTTTTGCGGAAGTAGCTATTGATATTTACGAGAGTATCATCAAGTGTTCGAGTTTTTGCGAATGGAGTGCTTACTCTCGTCTTTTGCAGAAGTTCTTTTGCAACATCACTATTATTTTGCAAAAACTCCCGACCCTCCGGTGTCAGATAGTGGCGAAGATAATCTGGCAGAGTGTATTCGAGGAGACCTCTTTCTTTTTCTTTGGTGGCAAATGATTTATGTTGGCCTCTTATGTAGTCAGTGATCTCGTTTATAACCTTATTGCCAGCTTGAGCAGTGTCATCGTTTACTTTCATCATTCCATTCCAATAAGGTTTCGGTACTTTTACGGCGGTTCCGGAATATAAGCGACTTTGATCTTTTCTACCGGTATAAAGCATTGCATCCAGCAATTCATCGCCTTGGCTTTCGGGCATGATAAAATACTGGACTTTTCCTTTTTTGATGACGATCGGACTTGGAAGACCGCCAGCATTTTTAAACTTCATTGAGCCGTCCTTAACTTTTACGAAAATATCAACATCATTCGGTTTTAATTTCCCCTCAACGGAAGATCCAAATACTTTCATGTCTACGATATTGTTTCGGTCGACTCCTTTTATGTCGCCGAGATCAACGCCCTTGACCATATCTTTGATTGGCTCAAGAGCTCTTGGCAGTGGTATTTGAGGCTTAGGAACATTCTCAAGTATTTTTCCGACTTCGATTCCAGCTTTATCTCCCAATTCTTTTCTGGCTGTTTTTCCGAGAGCAGATACTTCCTCAACAGCCTTTCCGACTTCTGATCTTGTAGCTTTGCTGAAGGCAGAAAATTTATCGACATAGTCCTCACCAATTCGTCCCGGCAATTCTTTGATGCTCTTAAATGGTACAAATGCTTTGCCAGCCAAGTCTTTTGCGCTCTCGTACATTTTCCCGACTACCGGAGTTTTTTCAACAAGCCAATCTACGGCCTTGAACGGAGCGGTCACGGCCGATCGTGGCAATATTTGTTTACCAGCAAATTTCAGACCGCCTTTTGCGAGAAACTTTTCACCACCCTCTGCAAGCACCTTTTCGGCGAGCATCTTTCTTGCACCTTGTTCGCCGACTTCGAGAATAGACTTCTTAAGCAGTGATGTTCCGGTCTTACTGAGCACCACCGTTCCGGCTTTGGTTGCGAGTTTTGCACCAGCACCGTAGCCAAAACTTAAATAAGTTGTTGGATCAAGTAGAATATCTGCAATAAATCCACCGACCTTGCTTTTAATGCCAAGTGCTTCAGATGGCTGAATGTGCTCTTTAATTCCTGCCTTGATTCCTTTTCCGCTTATAAGACCGCCGACTGCATATCCTCCGGTATTGAGCACATGGAGTATTTTTTGCAGTGTTGATTCTTTGGGTTGAGTGGAGGATACATCCACATTATTTTGCAAAGCAAAATCTCGCAGTCCTTCGACAGTTGTCACATTCGGTTTACCGGCCGTTTTCTCTACCTCAGTCGTCACAAACTTTCCCTCGGCATTCTTTTGGTATTTCACTGTGGTACCGGCCGATGATGGTTTTGATGTCGTGAGTGGAGGAGAGACTGGTGCAGAACCGGTATTTATATATTTTCCTGTTTTAGGGTCTTTGATGTAAGACATAGTATTTTAATTTCCGATACCAAAAAGTCCTTTGAAGAAATTTTTACTGGTGTTAAATCCAGACTTCGCAAGGTTCGGTATCTTTTGTGTAAATACATCTTTGACCCCAGCACCAAAGTCTTGAGCTGTTATCTTTGGCTGACTTGCTTTCAATGCTTGAGCGGCCACCGCATCGGCCTGCTGTTGTGCGTTCGCTTCAGAAATAATTTGATCTCGTTTCTTGAGGACTTGCGCTCGAATGTTTTGAGGCACATTGCTTGCGGTGAAGTTCGGGTTATTTAGAAGTTCAAGTGCATAGGCTTCGACATCGCTTGCCGAACCTCCGGCATCTGATCCGCTACCACTCGCTTTCTTTGTACCGGCCACTTTTGTGCCAGCAATATCAAGCACTGTTCCGGCTGGAGTATCGTTGGCCAGCTGGGCAAGCTTTATCGCTCGATCAATCACATCTTGAGCTTCTTTCTTTTCCTGTTCTTTTCCGAACTTGGCGGAATCAATTAAATTCGCAACATCTTTTTCCGAAGCACCGAATACTTGGCTCAATAAGTCACCGAGTACACCGTATTGATCCTTTTGGAATCCGAGAGTTTTCTCGGCCACAGTAAGAGGCAGAGTTGAATCCTCGTATTGCATACCAGCAATTTCTTTCGCTGATGTTTCGGCTGTACCCATTTGAGTGGCGAGCTTATTTCTTTCGCTGAGCAGTTTTCGGTATTCGTCTATAAGCGGTTGTTTTTCTGAAGCTACTAATCTTTGGGTTTGGCTTTCAGTGACGAGTCCGCCACTTCCGACAATTCTGTCTCGGATATCTTTTTCCGAACTATTGATTGATTCCTCCATTGTCGCCAGTCTGTTATCCAAGCTCAGCAAATTCTTTTCCATCGTGTCGATACCTTTTTTCGTTCTTTCTTGCTGGTAGATATCCGATTTTTTAGGCAGGTTTTGTAGAGTGTTCAGGTAGCTGGTCTGGCTGTCTTGCATGCTTTTTAAGGCGGTATCAAGGCCTAATTCGGACCGGTATTGCTTGAGCAAAGAAGTGTTAGAAGGCACATCAGTCCCATACATCGTGGTCTTTTCTGGTACACCGGTCGTCCCCGGGCTCGAATTTTGGGCAACGGGGGTCGTTACTGGTTTAGAAGGTGTCACGGTGGGACTTGGGCTCGGAACGCTCGCCTTAGGGGCAACAACGGGTGAAGCCTGTGATCCGGGCAAATTTAAGGCAGAACCGGCGTATATCAGGTTAGGATTCTTGATAGTCGGATTGGCTTTCAGAAGATCGTTGACGGTGGTGCCGTGCTGTTTGGCGATTCCCGAAAGGGTTTGACCTTTTAGTATTGTTATTTGCGACATATGTTTAAGTGAGAGTTACATACCTCCAACTGCCGTTGAAAAAAATATAAAAACGGCGTGTACCTCCATTCTCATAAAGAGCAAAACTGATCGGCGTTCTCGGCGTATCCGATGGTGCCGAGTTCAATACTGGAATATCTCGGAGGAGGTTGAGTATTGAACCCAGATTTGGATCAAATGGTTGATCTTGGTTTGGTGTGTTGCTCATGTTATTGGAAGTTTTTTATATTCGTCCAAGACCTCATTAATTTGGACGAGCTGTTGTTGCATGGTGGCGATTTGTTTTTCCATTTCCTCTTTTTGTTTTTGTAGAGCAGGAATATTCACGACTGAGACTGACTCATGTGTGTCAATCTTTTTTGCATTTTCGTTATCAATTTTTTCTAAAGTGAAATTACTCATATATTTATTTGATTATTCTGTCCGGCACAAAGACGGCTGAGACATCTTTTACTCCCATGTCCCATTCGCCCGAGTATCCGGAATTACTCCAAACTTCGACCTTGAATTGAATCTTTTTCGACCTCGCATTGAACCGAAGCATTTTGTTAACTTTGCCTTGGTTCTCATTTCCTTTGATCGTTCCGAGTCTTTTGAAAGGCGTAATCGCCACATAATCTCCGGCTTGCAGATATCCCTGCGAAGTTCCGACATAGTACAGAGTCTCGTCCAGATAAATTGTTTTAGTTACGGTATCTATGCTTTTTATGTGTCTTATCTGTCCAGCCGCAGGACCGGCAAGCACAATTACTTCGTCACCGACTTCAATCGAGCTACCAATGGATGAAACAGTAAAATAATCGTAACTACCACCAGTCACATACTTCGCTTGATCTCTTATATTCTGTTCGGTGATATTGTATTTAATTTCAAATCTCGCAAAACTGCTGTTTGGCATCGGCTTGAAAAAGTTCAAAATAAACTGTTTCCATCTTTTGCGAAGATATGGCTCGTTGTCGATCAACGGACTAATCCAATACGCCCCGAATTCATAAGGCCTGAATGTTCCGGTTTCGTGATTCACATCAATAATTGATTTGTTGCCGTCGCCATACATCACTCGAATTGTATTGTTGTCGACATAAAGTCCGTACATGACCGATACTCCGGGAGTCACATGATTGACCGCACCGCTTGATACTCGGTGTTTGAAATACAGAGCGTTGGTTGCTGGGTTATAGCACCATATTCCGCAATACTGGCTTCGGCGACTTACATCGTAGGTGTTTGATCCTTTCGCAATGAGAATGGTGCCTTGATAGACTTTCATGCACCCGGCCTTTAGCGAGATGTAGTCCTCGTGGTTCATTTCCGGAAAGCGATTCAGTTTTTCAATTCCAGAACCATTGAATCGGCAAATCCAGCCGTCTCTCGTCAAAAAGTACAGAACATTTTTATCTACCACTCCAGCAAGACTTTGAGTTTGAGTTAATTGCAGGACACGATTATAAGTCTGAGAATATCCATCCCAGAAAAATAAAGCCGAGCCGAATGTCGGATGGTGGGCGGAAATAACCAGATAGTCGGTAAGCGGTGCGAGCCAGACGATCACATATCCGGTCGGCAGTGTCAGTTTGTTTGGATTCCAAACGGTGGCACTGGTGTCCCATGTGGCCAGATAGTTTTTATTGCCAAAGCAAATAAATTTCAAAAACTTGGTAATCGGCACATCGTCAAACGCCGTATTCACATTGAATGATTGCCAGTTGTCGACCCAAGTATTTTTATCAAAGCGTCCCACCCATGTGCTTCCGGCGTAGTACATGTAGTCGTCATCGGCATATAATCCGCTTCCTCCCCAGATGTTCGTGCTGTCATGCACCTCAACCCAGCTACTGTAATCGTTTTCAAAAATCTTTCCGTCATCATGATTGACGCAATAATATCGGTAATTGAAATAGCACATGTAATTCGGTTCATCGAGTGTCGGAACGCTTACACTGTCGCTCTCCTTGAAAAACTTATTAGCTACTTTCAAAAATGGCGGATATTGATCAAACTCCAGACCGTTTGCAAACCAAAAAGTTCCCTCGGCATTAAGGTTTGATATGCCTTTGTGGAATTGCGAAGTTTTCCAGATTTTTTTTGGTAATGACATAACGGTTGTTTATACGAGACTGCTTCTTGGAATTTCCGCCTGATCCGAAGCTGATGCCATTCTGGCCAGTTCTTGATCACGCCATTTTCCAAGCATTACTCTCTCAAAGTTATTATCGGCTTGCCGTTCCAGTTCGGTATCGCCCTGTTGGTTGTAATACATTTTCTTGCCCCATTCGACATAGGCTTGGTGGTATAACTTCTCGACTTCCGGCTCGTCATTGTCGGACGCAAAGTCATCGGATATTCTGACAAAGACAAATCTCATAGCATTGCCATCAGTTGTCGGAGTTGATACCGGATAAAAATATCCGCCCAGCATATACACCGCATGGTTATCAAACTTGTCTCTGTCTCGGAAGTCGATCAGCTTAAAAGGTGTTTTGTCCGTCCCGATTCTTAGTTCGATAAACGCACGATAATTTTCCGGTAATGGATATTTTTCTTGGTTGGCAACCGTTGTGAACGGTTGCTCGGTTTTGAGATAGTCCCAATAATCAAAGGTTTGATCTCTGTCCTCCGGTGGTCGCCAGCTTTGCACTTTTTCATCGGCTCTCTGTATCCATGTGTTCAGCAATGAAGCATCGAGTGTTTGATCATCGACTTCGTTTTTTATTGCAGTTTTAATTTCGCCTCTGGTCATAGGTTTTAAATGTCATCACGAATGATGATTGATAATTGCTTATATCCGGTCTGGATTTTACCGTCGGGAAAAGTGACCTCGACCTCTCCCAAGTAAGTCGCAACCGTGTTGGTATCCGATCCCGACCAGTTATATCGGCATTTGCCTTTAGTGGCATCGGTGATCACACAGGCGGTTCCGTTGATCTTTACCGATCCAGTGGTCGCATCCTTCATGTAGAATTTGACCGTGCATCCGGTCAGATCCACCGGCGAGCCGTCTTGAGTCAGGCTGAATTCCAATGGCGGTCTGGTGTCGTTTTGTACGATTTTTATGCTCATAGGTTTATATCTTTTTTATTGCTCGGCAGATTGATATCGCTCTTGGATGTTTGCATCTGCTGATCGTGCCGTGCAGTTTTGACCTCAATGTTTGGCTTGGCCGTGATAAGACCGAGAGTCTCTTTTGCCGAAAGCATCAGGACCGACAATTTGGCTGATAAAAATTCAACGGCAATTTTTACTCCCTCGATTACTTTCCAAATGCGGAAGCGATAAGTCCAAGCTTTGGCTATCAGTCCTCGGATATCGAAAACATACGACCACTGTTTTCCGATTCCTATCAGAACATCGAATGCGTATGTCCACGCTTTGGCAATCTTGCTTAAAATATCCAGCACATAGACTTCAGTCTTGGCGATCAAACTTCTGATGTCCCACACATAGCTTTCAATCTTGGCAATGAGCGTTCTTATATCCAGTTTGTAGGCGGTTATTCGTTCGGCTAAATTCTTGATATCAAATAAATATCTGGTGAGCTTGTTTGCCAAACTTCGGATGTCGAGGATGTAAGTCGTTTGTCTCACTGCGAGAAGCAAAATATCCAACGCATAGCCGACAGTCTTTTCAATCTTGTTGAGAATGTCGAGAATGTATCTTTGTGTTTTGGCAATCAGGCTTCTGATATCAAAACTGTAAGTCCAATATTTTGCGATCAATGCTCTGATATCGTGCAGGTAGCTTATTTGCTTTTCAGCAAGGTTTTGGATATCGAGTTTGTAGTTATGAATTCTCGCCACCACACCGCCAATGTCTATCAGGTAAGATTGAAGTTTGGTTGCAAGATTTCTAATATTCAGCTTGTAGCTCGTCTGTCTAATTGCGGAAAGGAATGAGTCAAGGCGGTATGTCAGCGTTTTGCCGAGTGTGAGCAAAATATCCAACAGATAGTTTGTTTGCTTTACGGCCAGCTGTCTGATATCCAACTTATAAATCACTCCCATTAATGCACCGCCGATTACATCCCACACATACGAGACTGCTTTTGCCGTCAGCTGTCGCATATCCCATGCGTAAGTCATGGCTTTTGCGATCAGGCTCTTGATATCCAGCACATACGAGATCGCTTTGCTTATCACCGCATAAACATCCAGTACATAAGTTTCGGTTTTCTCTATCAGGTTTAGAATGTCTGTTTTGTAAGTCGTCAGATTGAAAACCGAGACGAATTGATCAAAGACATAAGTGATCGGTCTGGCTATCAGTCCAAGAACATCCATCGCATAGCTCATCACTTTGGCGATTGGTTTTGTCGCCGTACTGTTAAGCTGTGCCGTGTTGAATTGATAAGCGTTGAACATAGTCTTTAGCCCGAAGCTGGGATGTTAGTTCCTCGCACTGAATTGGTTCCTTGTAGTCCGATTTGTCCGGTCACACCGTCCTTGCAAACATTGCCGATTGCCAGATTGTAATCATCGCTCGCACTCTGTTCTCGGATGTGATAAGCAACTTTATTTGCTTGAGTCGCTTGTAGATTGTTGGAGGAGATCACATTGTAGGTTGAGTAAACCGTACCGTTGTTTGAGAGATAAATGTCTTGCGATGTGTTAGTGGTCGATCGGGACGAACCATCAATTGCATTTCCGGTAATCGTGTTGTAAGAGGAGGCGTAGAGATATATTCCATGTCCACCGGCTCCGAAGATATGGTTTCCGGTGATCACATTGCTCACGGTTGTGCCCGATCCATGATACAAAGCGATGCCTTGACTGGTTGGCCACGCAATAACATTTCCGGTGATCACATTGTATTTGGTGGCGTTCGAACTGTTGCCGACTACAATACTCCAGCTATCGCCGTAGAAGTGATTTCCAGTTACGGACACTCTTTGAGCACCAACGAGATAGACCCCGTAGTTTGTGCTGGTGAACACCATGTTGCCAGTGAATACTTCTCGCCACCCGCTGTTTACATAAAAGCCGTAGCCATTATTGCGGATCACATTTCCGGTGATGGTGTTGTAGTTGCAAGCGTTGTCGTATATTCCGTAAGAATTTGAAGCCAGTACATTACCAACGATGCTGATGTATTGAGAGCTGGTGAATAATCCGATTGCCGTTCCGGTGTTTGAATAGATGTAACAATTTTTTATTACACTATCCTCAATAGCAATGACTTTTAAGCAATCTTGTTTTGCACCAGTAAGCCATAAGTTTTCTATTGTCAGTTTGCTGTGCTTATACGATGCGGTTCCCCAAAGCACGAGAGGACTATTGGCACCCGATGTCTGATTGGCTTGGTTGCCGTCGATCATAAAGTCTCGGACCGTGATGTTGGTGTAGCTGACACTTCCACCATTTCCAATTCTCACAACATCTCCCAAGTTGGCAGAGTTTGCGACACGCAAAAGTGTTGCCGTCCCTTCGCCCTCGAGAATGACATTGCTCTTTAAGATTTCAACGACACCGGTCAGGTTATAAGTTCCTTTCTTGATTCTTACGATTCCACCACCGGCTGGTAGATTGCTTATGGCTTCATTAATCTCTGTTTGGTCGGCCGTGCCGTCACAGTTATAGTCACCCGATCCATCAGTGGCAACAATTACTTCAGTTCTTGTTTGGAAGTCGTCAAAAAGCTTGGCTGTCACCAAAAGTTCAAGGCGTGTACCTTGAGGCCATTGTTGGGCAGTAGTGTTTTCTTTGGCTCGTTCGATTGTGAATTGATCGGTTGCGATTGTTGTTATTTTCACAATCTCTCCCACACTTGGATCGCTTGAATATAGCGTGGCGTGGAATGGTGCCGATGGAAACTTTGCCCCGTCACCGGTTTGCACATTGAGGACAGTCGCACCCGAAAGCAGTGGATTGTCCGTTATTGTGCTTTTGGCATTATTCTTTTTTGTTAAGAAAGTTTTAGCCATAGCTTTTTAATTTCTTTTAGGCCGCGGTGTCACCCTCGGATTTCACTTGGGTTGTTGTAGCGGTTACTGCACCAGCACCAGCTGGCCAAGTAATGCGATACCATAGTCCGAAGTTTCCGGCAGGTGCGACATCGCCACACTTCAGACCGGTTGCTTTGCTGGCCATATCGCCACCCTCGGCGTTAACCAATGAACCGGCGGAATATCTCTTTCCAAACCAAAGGAAACAAATCTTTTTATTCGTTCCAATGGTTCCTCTTGATGTACCTCCGGCACCTTGTTTGATAGTCACTGATCTTGAAGCGGAGAGTGAGTTGGCATAAACCGCATACACCTTGGAAAATGTAAGCGATCCGACCACTTCGGTTGTACCGTTCAAGGTTAATGTTTCGGTCTGTCTGTTTCCGGAAGCATCCTCACCGACAACGGTTAGTTGTCTGGTGTCTGCACCATCGGAGACTACAGCGACAACGGCATTCGCCCCGAACGCCGACATGTTTCCTTGAGCACCGTCTGCATCATCTGCATGATCCAAACCAAAACCGAACGATAGGGCGGAATTGGTTGGTTGGCTTAATAGCCACGAGACTATGTTTTGCCAAGTAAGCGTTGCATGGGTATTTTTTCTGAATATCTTTCGATACTCAGTGCCACCGGCAGTCGCTTCATCACCAGTTATGTCGGTGAACAGGTTATTGTCGGTATTATCGACTACTTCAGTCGCCGAGATTCCAGCACCATCAGAATTGGTTGCTGACGATTTATATTCTTTTAAGTCTGCTGATACGATTGGCATAAGTTTGTTTTAGATTATCGACCCCTTAAGGTTTTATTTGTCGGTCAAAAGTTCGACCAATCTTTCTTTTGTTTCAGTGCCGTCGACCTCAACACCTTTTTCTTTTGCCAGAGATTGAAGCTCTTTTTTAGTTAGCTTCACAAAGTCTTTGTCGACTGTAGTGTCCTCGACTGGACTGGACTCATCAGACACACGCCAAAAATCTATTTTGAATGTGTCTAAGCCTTCAAGTTGTTTGATGATTTCCTCATCCTTGGTCTCAAATTGACCATCTTCGAACAAAGCGTAAACTCCCGGCTGATCGCCGATTTTTAATCCACCCTCAAATATCGGCATAGCCGGTTTAAGGACGATCTTGAGTCTTTTGATATGGGAATTAAATTTAGCCATATAAGTTTTATTAATTAAGTTTTTAATTTTTATCTGGCATCCGCCCTTACTCCTGGCTTCCACAGAGTGGAGGCCAGCGAGTCAGAGCAGAGCCTTGGTCAGGTTTAGGCAACACCCTTAAGCAAAGCGTTCTTTTCGAAGTTGACTCTCTGCAAACCGACTTCGGTTTTGTATTGGTCGACTTCCTCGTCAGCATCGTTGTCCTGAATGTTGGTTTCGAGAGTGGTGTCTCGACCATTCAAAGGACAATGCTTCAAGGTTGAAAGATCCAATACGACTCCCATTCCGGCGTACTGATTGTCGAACATCGGGTGACGAACAATGTTCAAGGTACCGAATGAAGACTGGAATTTACGGATTTCTACTCCGTATGTCTTATCGGTTGGAACGACATACATCTTGCTCGTGGCAAAGCCTTCCAAATAACCGAGCACAGTATTGCCACAGAAGAAGTATTTCTCGCTTGAACCATACTTAAAGGCATAGTTCTGCAAGAATGATCGGAATTCGGCTTCGGTTAAGCTCGAACTTGATTCATCTTGCACATTTCCGGCGGCGATGATGGATTCCAAAATACCTCCAGTTAAGCGGAGTGGTTTACCATCGGGACCGGTGACTTCTTTCTTTTCACCGAACCAATACGCGCGTTCGATTTTCTTTGCTTGCTCGATACCATGCTTTGCACGCAGGTACTTCAAGTCCGCACCCGGAGTACCGGATGGATAGAGCTTCGAAGCGTTCTCGGTTTGAGTGACACCGAATTTTGTTTTGAAGATTTGGGTGTAGTTGGTGACTTTCACGAGTTTGGTCGTGTTGGAATCACCAGACTTTGATCCTTCCTCAAAAGCAGGACCGATGACCAATAGCCAGTCGTCATCATTGATGGCGGCCGCCGCAGTGGCACCGGCTCCACGACTTACGGTTAGAGTGTTCGTGGAATAATTAACATTGGTGACTCTCATGATTTCACCGGTACGAGTATTTTTAATCAGATCGTACTTGGAGAAAATTGAGGCACCTGGACTATCGACAACAATGTCGGTTGCACCTACGAGGTAGCCACCGCCATTGTTAATTCGAGCCCAGACACCGGAGTACTGATCCTCATATTCAGTAAACTCCGGGTTATAGACGACTCTTTTTTGGAGAGCCATTCCTTTGAACTTGCCTCCACCGTCACCAATCTTTCCGATTTGGGTCAAGAAAGCAGTGAGCGGTGATTCGCCTGGTTCAAGAAGGAATATTTTGTCATCGACATCGGGAATACGCTGTGATTGTTCAATCGTCAGTGTGTTCCTCGTTCCGATGAGATGGGTTGGTTCAGACATAATTTTGTTTTATGTTAGAAAGCCGGTAACCGCTCACGAGACCTCAAATCTAATAAGCATTACCTGACTTTGTTTGGGTTGATACTTTCGCCCACAAGATCGTCAAAGGGATTATCTTTGGGCGTTTGGCCTTTGGCAGTTGGTGAACCGCCTCCGACACCTGATGCATTTTCACGCTCAAGATTTTTCACTTCCTCTTTTTTCAAAGCTTCCTCGGTTGCTTTCTTGGCTTGGGCATCCTTGGTGATGGAGTCGTAGGCCAGTTGAAGCGTGCGAGCATTGAACGGTAGTTTTTCTTTTTCGATGATATCGAGAACTTTGTGTCCCAGCTCTGGTTCTTTGAAGTCCTCGTGTTCCTCGATCCACTTATCAATTTCCGCTTTGGTTTTTGCTTTGGTTTCTCTTTCCTCAAGCTTTTTGTCGAGGATAGCTTCTATGTCGGGCGTATCCTCCGGCTCCGATTCGCCGGACTTCATGGTCTCGGCAAGTACCGCTTTTAGCTGTTCGGCTAATTGCGGATTTTTAACCAATGCTCGATCCAGCACAGAGAGAAACTGTTCGTTTTTCTCATGTTGGGTTTTCAGATCATTGATTTCTTTTCCTTGCTCGATGATCTTGGTCTGGGCTTCGTCATATGAGCGTTTAGCATCATCCTCGCTCTTAAACTTTCCCCAGAAGGATTTGTCGCCCTCGGGCTTTTTACCGTCGGGACTTTCGCCCTTATCGCTGGGTGTATCGCCAGATTGGTCTTTGGGCTGTTCACCCTTAGCGTCTGGTTTTTTGTCAGGTTGCTCTCCGCTCGGAGTGCCTGACGGAACTGAATTGACCGGTTGTTCCTTTCCGACTGCATCGTCAAAAGACGGAGTCTCTGGCTTTGCGTTCGGATCGGCGCCGGAATTGTTTGGTTTTTCCATAGGCGTATTAATTGGCGGATTGTTCTTTTCCAGTCTGACCTCACGAAAGACTTTCAAAGCGTCCGTCTGTTAATAAAACCGAGCCCCTTTGTGGAGGCTCGGTTGGCTTCTCAAGATGTGGAAATCGCCAGAAATCCCATCTCAAGAGGCCAGCTGAACCTCTCAAAATTTTGGCGATTTCCTTAAATTGTTTTTATTAGGTTTTCATATTTTTGGTTTTATAAATTCGTCATGAATTGCTTTTATTCTAAGCAACACGACTCCCAAACCTTCGGCTCGACCTTGATAGTGCCGAATATCATCGGTGGGCAGTCCTTTGTTTAATAACCAAGTCTTGGTTATTTCCAATTCATCGGCAATCAAGTCGGACAAAGCTTCAAAATACTTTGTCTCGTACAAATTGCTGATGGTTTCCTCGGTTTGTTTGTTTATTTTTTCGCTCATAGGTTTATTGCTTCATTGCGTTTCCTAACATCGCACCCATTTCATTTCCGGGAAGTGCTGGTGCTGGAGGTTCGTTTGGATCAACAGCAGGTGCTTCACCGGCTGGTATTTCTGAACCTTGATCTGTCGGCACGATCGGAGGTTGTTTCTGTTCGGTGATGTAGTTTGTTGGTTCCCAGCCGTAATCCTCAAAAAGCTTCATTAATATTTTGAATTTCTTGATTGAATATACTGTTCCGGTTTCCGCATCGGTTAATTCGTTCACATCTTTAATCAATCCCCACAATTCCAAATCTTTTGCTTTCTTAAGCTCGGAGGATGTGGCAAGTGATGATGTTGATTCGAGGGACATCTCGTACTCATCGTCAAACAATCCATTTACGCTTTCGCCTGCTTCAGTTATAAGTCCGTGTCTGGTCAGGATTGCTATGGCCTTATCGGGCATTACGGATTTCTTTGTCCAGAATTGCTTTATCATGCTGATCCAGTGGTCAAAGTGCATGATGTAAGAATTGCGAAGCATGATCAGGAACAACTTCACGCCCTCAAGTGTTGCTTCTCGCATAAACGAGGCAACGGTCGCAGTTTCTTTTCTGTCCACACCGGCCGTAGTGGTGAATTCGTCTATTCCCACAGCAATTCTCATGGCTTCTTTGATGTGGTCAGGTTCTACGAAAGCCGAAGAGTTAACATCGCCGAATTTAAGTTCTTTGACGGAGTTTGGATCATTAGTCCATAAGATTCCGAGAGGCTTCACGGTTATGGTTGATTGCTTATACCCGGGCAGAGCCACTGGTGCGGCCGCAATCATGCTGTGAATTTTCATTGTCACAGCATCGACTCTTTGGTTGGTTATGGAGTTGAGAAGTTCTTGCAAATGGTCGACAAGCTTTGGAATACCCAGCCAGTAAAATGAGAATGGTCTTGGGAAGAATCCAGTTCGGGAATAAGGTTTCTGTTCGTGGTCGTACGGATTGTCACCGTCTTTTATTTCTATTGGTGTGCCGTCCATCGGCAGGAATACAGTAAACCTGTCATCAATCCATCTTTCAACGACTTCAAATAACTTCTCACTTGTCGTTGGCATTTGGACCGGATTGTTTGGGTTACCCTCAATCGGACTTGTCGCCTTAGTTGTTTCTCTCAAACTCTTTCTAAGTTGTATCAAGACTTCTTTTCGCACATAGGCATAGTCGGTGATATCACCACCGGACTTTGTCACTTCGCCGTCAGTGTTTAGGAATTGTTTCCACACACTTTCGTTCACATCCGGATATTGAGCTTTCATTTCATCCAGTGTCAGCACATAGCGATGAAATACTGGAAAAGGATCGGCAATCTTTTTCATTCTCGGATGTGGATAAAAGTTATAAATATCCACGGGGTCAAAGTCTGGTCGGAAGACGATCTTGGATGTTGCAGTCTTGAATACCAGCTTCTTGATCTTGTCGATGATGCCGATTTCTTTTTGTCTCTTTTTCTTGGTTTCTTTTCTGAGGAAGTCTTTTCCGATTGTAGTTCCGCAGATGAATACTTGCAGGAAGAAGTCGACTAAGTCATCACTCATGCCAATCTCCCAAAGCCACAGCACAAGGTCTTTCAAGGCTTCATTGTTTTTACCCTCGAGCTTGAAGTCAGGTGTTATGCCGATTGTCTTTTGTAAAAAGGTTTTGATGTATGAAAATACTTGAGGAATAAAAACATTTGACTGCCAGATCTCGCCGTCAATTGTTTTTTCCAATTGCTCGGCACGATCACCGTTGTAAGAGGAAAACAGTTTATAACCCCGATCAAATTCGGGCTTGTAGTAGTACAAGAAGTTTTTCTTGGCTTCATCGTACTCACTATTGAATTTTTGCAGTTCTTTAGTATTTGCCATATTTAATAAAGTTTTATTGTTCGACCTTTGCGTGTCATTGGCATCTCGCTTGGTAATTCTTTTAATCCTTGCCATGCGAGCATTGCCGAAATTAATGCATCATCTTTCTGTCCAGTTTCCGCTCCCATACCGTACTTACTGCTTTCACTGGTGTGAACGAATGTCATCATTTGGCTTACGGTTGATTGACTCGACAAACCGATGTCATCGTCACGCAATCCGGCTATGAAGTCATCGACCATCAGAGGTTTGGTTGTTTGGCTGGTTTTCCAGCCAAGTTCTTTTCTTTTGGTGTTAGTGACTTTGTCAAAGACTGTTCGTTGGTAGATGTTTGAGTATTCAGTCTTGAGAGCGTTGATTACCGCCAGCCCGTGATTGTTTATTTCGATTACGGCCAGTGCATCGTTGAACAGTTCGGCTGATTGTCTGATTTTCTTGGCAAATAAGTCCGGTTGGATTTGCCCGATGTAACTTCCGACTTCTCGTCCGGTCATCTTGTCTATGATCGTGATCGCCGAATCGTCTTGTCCGATACCCTCGGCTGGATCGGCACCCAGACTGTAGAAATGTCTCAGGTTGGGTTCCTCGTATATCAGGATGTCGTCAAGTTTTCTTATCGGTTGTCTGACGAATTTGCTTTGAGCTTCGATGTATTGCTTTGGAATTACAGCTTTACTTGAGGCAACGAATGATTCCTCGATGGTGGCAGGATATTCTTGTTTGAATTTATCCGTATCGCCACCGCAGAGGTTTTGGATTGCCCATCTACGCCATTTCAATTGCTCGTAGGTCAGGTTCTCTTTTGCTCTCAATTCTTTCTCATATTCGTCCAATGTTTCGGCAAACTTCTTTTTGTCGGCATCACTTGCGAATGGTTGGCTATATTCGGGCATCAGGTGCCACGGCAGGAATATAAGCTCGAATTCGTTTTTGCCAGCCAGAGCATCTTGTACCATTTGGTAGAAGTATTCGCCGTCACCACCGAAACCGTTGGCAGTTGATTCGAGAAAGACGGCAGTGTTCGGTAAGCTCGGAATTGATTGCAGTACTGAGAGCATCAAAGCTTTGGCATTTTTCCAAAAGGCTACCTCTGAACCGTGGAAGTTATGGATGGTCAAACCTCTACCGATTTTTGTCTTGTCGGCGGTTGATATAACCATTCGGCTTCGCAGTCCGGGATTATTGGTTCGGCCTTTCTCGTCCGGATTCTCAAAGACCATTTGCTTTTTGTTGTCGTACCGTCGCATCGGCTTAACATCAAACGGCAGGAGATCGTAGAACAGTTTACTCATTGAGAATATCGCATCGGTTGATTCAGGTTCGTGAGCGACAATCAGTGAGTTACTGTTTTCAAACCTTGCGGTTCGTTCGAATATCAAACCCTCGCAAAGTGTGGACACGCCCTCTTGTCTAGCTTTAAGAATAATCATTCTGATCGGTTTGTTTTGAGCTTTCAGTTCTTTGATTCTCTTATAAATCAGGTACTGAGCGGTATTAAACTTTAAAGGAACAGTTTGCTGGTCTTTCGTCTTTATGAACAGACACTCCTCGATGAATTCTCTCGGATCAGCATCGAAAAAATTCACGAAATCCACCAGCGTTTTAACCGTCGGGTGGTCTCTCTCTGGCTTTTTTGAGTATTTGTTCATAACTTAGGCCTGTTCCATATAATCCCTTATGTTCGATGGTTTCTTTGGGACTTCCAAGTTCACGGTCGAGTATCTCTTTGCACGCACGAAATTTTACGCCATCATCGGGACTCCCCATAAGGGCAACGAGCATCGATGAGGCAGTCTCAACGCTTTTGTGCAATATCCACTCGGCTTGGTTTTTTCTGATTTCATTCTGTCCATCTCTATAAGTTTCGTATTCCTCCTTAAGCAAACCGCCAAAAGCAAACCATTTTTCGACCGTTGAGACCGGAGTTTTAAGCTTTCGGGCAATAACAGGATAAGACTCGCCGTTGTACTTAAGGCGAATCGCTTCTTGGTATCTGGTGCATTTGATGTCAACTTTTTTGTTCATTTTGTTGCGGTTTGTTGCTGAATGTTGCCGTTTTGTGTATTTATAAATCGGCTACACACCTCTGCGATCGCCTCACTCTCGGTCATTTTGGTTTCTTTTGTCAGGGTATTTAACGCTTCGTCTATCACGCCTTTTTGCGGATTAGTCACATTGAAACTCATAAGGGCGATAGTCTCTCTTTGCTTATTTATATCTTTGACTGCTTTCTCGACCTTTACGCCTTTTGCTTTCGCAAATGCAGTCACGGCTTTTATAAATTCATCGGCTGATGCTTCCGGGTCTTTGTCTACGATGAAATTCAAAACGACAGTATTTTCTCGCTCTGCTTTTTTAAGCTCGATCATTTTCTTTTCTATCTCATCTTTTACTAAGTCGAGAGCATCTTTGACATTGATATCTTCCTCGCCAAGATTTGAAGCAATGTCTTTGATTGAATATCCGTTTTGAGTTAACTCGTAGGCGAGCTTGCCGAGTTTTATTTGCTGGTTTGAACCGTGAATGTTATCGGTCAATCCATAAAGCTTGGCTTCGTCCTCATTTTTGAAATTATGGATATTGGCTTCAATCTCGGTTTCGCCAAGTTCGCCGAGCACTTTCCAAGTGTGGTATCCGCCTACGATCACATAGCCGTCTTTGACTTTCATGTTCGGCCAGACTCCCACTTGTATCGGTTTGGTTTGTCCGTATTTGGTCAAAGCTTTTTTAAGAGATGCGAATTGCCGAGCGTTCATCTCGTTTGGATTCCACCAGTTCGGAACGCACTCTTTTATTTTCACTATTTTGATTTCGGTTTTTTCTTTTTTCATAAAGTTACTATCATGTATTCGATGTTATTGCTTTGGTTTCGACCTCCGGCATTGGCCACACTCCATTTGTGTTCCATCATCTGCACTTCGGCTTTGCGATGTTTCTGCACCATCGCCAAAAGTTTTTCCGGCTTCATTCCCACATCCTCTTTGTTTTGTCCAAGTGAGATGATCCACTGCGGAATATGTTTTGCCGACTCAAGCATTTTTTCCAAAAACTCATCAGCATCGTTGTTGGAGAAACCGCTCGGTTTGTTGTCCAGCTTTTTATTGGCAAGAATGTTATCTAAAATCCCATACTCAACTTCGTAGGCAGAAGAGCCAGGATAAGGAGGATCAAAATAAATAACATCACCCTTAACTTCTTTGAGAAAATCAAACACATCCTGTTGGTGTATTTCATTGTCTTGATGGTTATCAAAAATGCCATGATTAATTTCGTCTTTTAATTTTTCCAAAGTCATCATCGGATTCTGTATCATCCGCAAATTCTTTGGGGCGTGAGACTTGGACCGAAGTGGCCACTCCCATTTTCGAGCTTCTAAATCCAGCGTGTCCCGGGTATGTGTAAACTTTCCGAACTGTCGGCAGGACAGAATAAACTTGATGAGTAAATGCAATAAAAGATAGCGTTTTGTTTCGTTTTCCACTTTGTTGGCGGAAGCGAAAGCATTATCTAAAAATTCGGCAATCTTGGTAGTGAATACTTTCGGGCAGTAATTCTTTTTTATAAAGCTGTCGTGTTTTGTTTCAAAAAATAATCTCGCTAAATCCTCGGATTCAAGTTTGACGGAATTGTTTGCGATAATCGCTCGACCAATGATCACTGATCGGAAGGCGATGTCATTGCTTATAACTTTGTATCCTTTTGCTTTTGCATAGAGACTCACTGATCCGCCTCCCAAGAATGCATCAATAAAAATTCCCTCGGTCTTTTTGATCGGCTTAAAAATGTGCTTGACCAGTTTTCTTTTTCCGCCGAAGTAACTCGGCAATGCTTGAAATTTACTAAACATATTTTTTTAATTCTCAAATCTCTGGCACGCCCACATCCCTTGTATATTTTTTATTACCCGAACCCTTGAGCTCGGGCAGTGTGAGGTCGATTAACAAGATTGGATGTCGACCGTTATTGGGCGTGGCAGAGAGCTGGTAACAAACAAAAAGAGCTCGCGATCGACTACCACAAAATGTGATAATTAATCGCAAGCTCTTAAACTTGGAATTCCTTTCAGGATGCCTCGTGAGGCATAACTCTATTTGATTGTTAATTGCATTATACTACTTTTCAAAAAACAGCACAATAGTTTTTTCTGTGCATAATTTTTTAGCTTTTAGTCTGTGTGGAATTTATTCATGATTTCCAAATATTTCTTTTGCAATTCAGGGTTAACCCAGCTTGCATCTAACGGAATTATCGTCTGTTTGGATAGTATGTTTGAACAGCTGTCGAAAAAGAAGCCATCCGGTGTGGCCACAAAAAGCCAAGCGAGTTTCCATCTATCATGTACTTTTTGTGCAGTTTTGAGCACTTCATCAGCACTCATTCTTGTTCTGAATTTAACTTCCACTAAAAATACTTGCTTTTGATTATGAGAAATAAGGGCAAAGTCTGGGGTGTTTCGTATCGATTCAAGAACTTCTCTGTGTTCAACCAGTCGGGCAAATTGTGCAATTTCAGGAACAGTTGATTCATAACCAAAAGGTATGACAGTAAATTCAGAAGCCTCTCGGAACATCTGATCAAAAATAATCTCGCCAATTTTTCCCTTTATAAGTTGAAATGTGAAGTCTTTTTGCATAATTTTGGCCGTTTTTTATTACAGTCATATTGTAACACAAATTCGGCTTTTTGGGCAATAACTGGTCATTTTAGGGGTTTTCCACTATTCACAGGAGGGTTGCCTTGCATTTACCGCTGTAATCCGTTATAATCCACTATATAACTTATAGCGTTAAATTATTAATCAAAAATATGAATATGGACGACATTTTCGACAAATTTGATCATCGCATAAAGAATCCCGATCCACAAATCGTGGCTCTTTTAGCTGAGATTGATGGAATTCGAGGCGAGTTTAAATCTGGCTTGCGAATGACTCCTCAAGCTATTACTAATCTCAAAAAATCTACACTGATCACTTCAGCTGGTGCTTCCACTCGTATTGAGGGTGCAAGATTAACTGATGAAGAAGTGGAGAAAGTCATGAGAGGTCTTGCTGTCTCAAAATTTGCCGATCGTGATTCTCAAGAGGTTCAGGGATATTTGGAAACGCTTCAGAATGTTTTTGACAGCTATCAGAGCTTACCATTAAGAGAGAGTTTGATCACATCGCTTCACAATCAACTTCTTAAGTATTCACACAAAGACGATACTCATCGTGGTGGTTATAAAAAGAAAGAGAATACTGTCGGTGTTCTTGGACCGGACGGAAACATCGCCCAAATAATGTTTGAAACCACACCGGCTTACCTTACTGGCAAAGAAATGAATGAACTTGTTAATTGGACAAATGATGCTTTTGAGAAGAATCGTTTTCATAACCTCCTAATCATCGCAAACTTCATCGTTGAGTTTTTGAAAATCCACCCATTCGAAGATGGTAATGGTCGTCTTTCTCGTGTCCTTACAAATCTATTGCTTTTACAGTCGGGATATCAATTTATTCAGTATGTTTCTCACGAGCAAATAGTTGAACGCAGAAAAGATGAATACTATATCGCTCTACGAAAATCACAAGAAACTTTCAAGACTGATCACGACACAATCTCTCCTTGGTTGAATTTCTTTCTTTCAGCTGTCAGAGAGCAAGCAACAAAAGCATTATCATATCTCGAAGAGGAAAAGGTGGAAGATACTCTCTCACCAAAACAATTCGAGGTATGGAAGCATATCTCAGGTGTCGGCGAGGCGGCTCCCGGCGAAATCGTCAAGGCAACAGACATTGCACTCGGTACGGTTCGCCAAGCACTCGACCGGTTGGTTGAACTTGGAAAGGTCAAGCGTGTCGGGCGTGGCCGTGGTACGAGATATGTAAAAATATAAACTTTAATTGGAAATCGCTATGAAAAAACAAGAAGATAAAAAAGAGGAAAATATACATCAGGAAGGTAAACGATATTTGAAGAAATTCGAAATCGTTGAGACTGATGTTGAACTACCTATTCAGGGTCAGGTTCGTGATCCGGAGGACTTATATAAATTTCTTAAAGACTTGGAGAACGAGAATGTTTCCAAGATTATTGGAATTTATCTTGATGACAAAAACTTATTCCTCGGTCATCAAGTTTTCCTCGGGTCATCTCCCAAGAATTTCGACACTCAAATGCTTTGGCATTACTTCTCTCTATTTTTGGCCAAGAAATTTATCATCATCATGAACCATCCGGGATCAATCGACCCGACTCCTGATGAGGCGGACCGAAAACTTATACGATCACTTCAAGCTGACTCGCAGGTTTTGTCATTTCATCCTAATTTCGAGGATTTTATTATCGTTTCTAAGCGTTCGTACTTTAGCATGGCGACAAATGATGGCACCGCTTGTCATTGTGGCCATCAGGAATACATTCAAGAATAAATTATGAAAAATTACTTTTATTTTAAAGATAAAAAGCAAGTCGTTCCGGTTTTGGACGAGGAAAAAAATAAGCAGGCAAAAAGTAAACTTGCTAATATCCTTAAAACCAAAAAGGAATTAATCCCTGATCGTTTTATAGAAAGATGGTCAGAGGTTGCTTTATATAATCCGGGTGGTGATGTTGAGAAAGCAAACGCAATTTTAATCAATCCGGAAGATGGTGCCTATGATCTGTCAAATCCTTTAAACGATATGACAGGCAAAGAATGGGTAAAATTTAGTTGTAGTTGGTTCATTTTCAATGCACTCCAAAAAGACTTAAAAGAAGAGCGAGAAATATCTCCAAATACACAAGATCATCCGGCCACATTCTCTCCAACGATGATTGAAGATTTTATAAAGTTTTTCACTAAAAAGGGAGAGGCTGTACTCGACCCATTTTGTGGCATCGGAAGCACTATGGTTGCTTGCAAGCGAACAGGTAGGATTGGTTATGGAATAGAACTCAATAAAAAATACTACGATTTATCACTGAAACGAACGCCGGAATTCAAAAAAAGTATTTTCAATAAGAATGCAAAGGATATTAAAAAGTTGAATTTGCCGAAGATAGATTTTTCCATCTCATCACCACCATATTGGGATGTATTAAATAGAAGTACTAAGGATTTCAAAAAGGATAGAACAAAAGACGGTCTTGATGTTAACTATTCAGAAGCTGAAGAAGATTTGGGCAACATAGACAATTATGATTTGTTCTTAGAGAAATTAGCAGATATATACTTTGATATTTTTGACTTACTCAAAGACGGTGGATACCTTGTTGTGATCGTAAAAAATATCAAGAAAGAAGGTAAAATGTACCCTTTGGCTTGGGACATTGCTCGTATCCTCTCAAAGAAATATATGCTTAAGGACGAGAAGCTTTGGATACAGGATAAAGTTGGTCTTGCACCTTATGGATATCCATCAGCATGGGCAAGTAATATCCTGCATCATTATTGCTTAATATTCCAAAAAAAATAGTATGGCATTAAAGATTTCACAAATTGTAAATAATTTAATCGATGTAAGCGATTTTAAACATGATCGCAAGTATTCTCGTGTTGCCAAACTTCACAAATACTGGTCAAGAAAGCCGTGGTTTGTGATTGATCAATATGTTCAGAAATATTCTAAAGAAAATCACCTTGTATTAGATCCTTTCTGCGGAAGTGGAATTATTGGGTTACAGTCCGTATTAGCAAACAGAAATTTTATCGGATACGATCTTAATCCTTTTGCTGTCTTTTTAGCAAAAACTTCTTTGCAAGTTGGTTATAACGAGACTTCTTTCGAAGATGACTTTTTAGCGATTGAGCAAGCTGTTCGGGAGAAAATAATGCCTCTTTATGCGACCAAAGACAAATATATCCTATATACCATACTTGGAAAGAAAAACAGTAAAGATTACAACGCTGTAATTTCTGATCGTAACTTTCAAAACAAACAAAAAGTCAGTCTCTCAAAAAAAGAGCTAGAACCAACTGTAAAATTTCCGAAAAACCTCAAATATCCTGATAAAGACTTCCCAGAAAAATTTTACAAAGACCGCTTTTCTTACAAGGGCGTGAAGCGAGTATCTGATATGTTCACGAATAGAAATATCCTTGCTTTGGCATTACTTCACACAGCCATCAACGAGCTACCTCTTAAGAACAGAGATTTATTTATGCTCGCTTTCACAAACACTCTATTGCATGTAAGTAAGTTGAAAGCCGAGAATGTTCGTCCTCTTGGTGTAAATAATTTCTGGATTCCAGATGATTTTATCGAAGAGAATGTTTGGTGGAGATTTGTCGATCGTGTACAAAATGTAAAAATGGCAAAAGAGGTTATTTCAGAAAGGGCATCAAATAATAAAATTTCGAAGCCAACATCTAAAGTCTATAACAAGTCATCTCTCAAGATGTCTGAGATCAAGAATAATAGTGTGGATTATTTGATTACCGATCCGCCCTATGGAGACACCATTCAGTATTCAGAACTTTCTTTTATTTGGAATTGTTGGCTTGAGAAAGACTTTGATATTGAAAAAGAGGTTATCATTAACCCGGTTCAAAACAAGGGAGTAACCGAGTATTATAACCAGCTCGTGTCTTTTATCGGCGAAGCAAAAAGAGTCTTAAAAAAAGACGCCTATTTCACGCTTGCTTTTCATAATAAGGACTTAAAAATTTGGATAAGCCTAGCAGAGCTAATCAGGGATCATGGCATGGAATTGGTAGACATATCAGCATTCGATACCTTTGGTAGTCCATATAATAAAAATTGGGCAAAGTTCTCCCCGAAGTCCGACTTTTATGTAACTTTTATCAACCGAAACAAAAAAGTTGCCCCTCCTACTTCCAAGAAAGTGTACCCTCATCAGATTGCTAGTGAAATAATGAAATATCTCGGCAAGAATAATGGAAAACTTTTTAATTTGAATAAGGCTTATGATGTCTTTGTCGGTGTAGTAATCAGTAAAATATTTGACGGTTCGCAGGTGGCCGAACACGAGCGGTTAAGTATAGAAAACATCACGAGTCTTTTCCGGGAATCGGCACCGCCTACCCAGAATCAAATCAAGAGCGGTGTACAGCAAAAATTACTTAACTTCGAACACATTTAAACATATGGAAATATACAAAGAAAACTTTTTCAAAATATTCAAAGCCAATTTCAATTTTGAGATTGTCGAGACAGACTTGGGTACTGCCATAAAAATGCCAGCTAAGGAGGCTTTTATCTATAGCAGTGTCACTGGTGCCGGATATCTTGAGAACCCTATTTACCCATTTACTCCCAAGGGGCTCATGAAGCTTTTTTATAATGCCTTTAATTATAAATTCGTTTCCGGAATTTTTGACAACGGTGTTTTGAAAAATACACCCTTCATTCTTTCCCGTGCAAAACAATATCTTTTTGAAGGAGATAAATTTATAGTTCCAATCGAGTTTGAATCGGAAGAAAAATTGAACGATATGCTCAAGGCGAAGTTTGATTCTCTAAAAAATAGAGAGAATTACATAATTCAAAGAATTGAGACAAGCAAACAAGGCAACGGCATGGAACCTTTTATGGAGTATTTGGCTGGTGAGTATTTCAGACACCTCGGCTTCATTGTTGAGAATCAGATTCCACTTGCTCACGCAATAGGATCGCCTGATTTTGCCGGTTATGGTCTTAGCGAAATAATTACGAAGATAAGTAATTACGGTTATTTACCAATAGAGGGCTTTCATATGATTGAGCTAGCTCTTATAAGAAATTTCAAAAAGGATATTAAAACAAAAGCCGGTCATGTGACACATGATTTTATCGTAGGAGAAGCAAAAACTGGAACCGTCGTTATGACTAAACAATTAGAGAAGTATCTCAATACCGGTTTGTTTGATCAGGGTTTTGAAATTTGCCCAACAAAGGCCAAACCGTCAAAAGATTACTTTGGTCTGATATCCCTTGATTCTGACTATAAAATAAAAATTACACTCCCCGAAGCCAAGTATGATGCAAAAAATCCATTATCTCGTGAGGAGTACACGACTTGGCTGGGAAATTATATAAAATTCTACCTGATTGCAAACTTCACGAACGATGAACTCAAACAGTTTCATCTTGAAGTCAGGGGCGAGGAAATCAATAAAGAGTCGGACCTCGTTAGTTTCGTTCTTGGGTTAGAAACTGAGACGATCTTGGAGAAAATTAAATCATTAAAATAATATGGCATACTCAAGCGACGAAATAGTAAAAAGAGAAATCATAGATCAAATAGGCTTTGAGACCAATGGCATTAAATTACGCATATTTCCTCAAAGCAGTAATGAAGATCAAAAGCCCTTCTCTGAGGGAGGATTAACTTTCGGGTTTAAAGATGTGTCGTATGGATCATGCGACGCCGCATGGTTTGTTGATGAAGTCTGGAAAGACGGGCTTAATGGAAAAGAAATTGATAAAAAACCAATAATTGCCCTTGAGGGAACAGATGCTTTGAATAGGAATTCTGGTGGTAACGCTTTATATCAAAGATTTCATCACGCACTTGGTGCAGTTAAAAACGGGGTTGTCGGAATTTATTACCTTAAGAAAGGAAAAACAAAAATACAGCCAGATCTTTTTGGCATGGCTTATTTTGCTTCAAAGGTTGAAAAAGGAAAATATTTGATAATCGATGACCTGTCGGTTGTTAAGGATTTACTTGATCGTTATGGAGACAAAAAGGAATTTGATTCCTATATCGAAGCGTACTTGGAAAAAATGCATGATATTTTTATTAATAAATTCAATGATTCTTATGGCGGTGACTGGGAAAAGTTTGCGGAAAAAAGATCAACCATCATAAGAGATGGTTATGTCATTAAATACGCCGGACGCATGAGAAGAAATTTTACAGATGGATCACAAAGAGCTGGGCATATTGCTGTAGGCGAAATGTTTTTAACTAAGTATTATTTTTACAATAAAAAGTTTTACTATCTTTTCCCAAAGATGACGCATGCGGACTTGGCCATACTGGATCACAGCAAAACTACTGATAAAGAGTGGTTTCTTTTAAGAAACGAGCCAAATGTGGAAATAAAGACGATGGATGACTTGGTCGGACTTAGCCCATCAATTAAAGCCTCTTTGTTGGGTATTCAAGATACTCCATTAAAGGGAGATGCTATTCGTCTTTTCAATAAATGCGTTGAGACTATTGTTGAGGGGCTCAAGAACGGTAAAATTAAATTAAATTAAATTTATGAGCAACTTTCCTTATCCAAAAGGGTCGACTTGGAGAAAATGGGATTTACAAACCCAGACTATTTTGGACGACAATTACATCCAGCTTGCTGATTACTCAGAGGAATTAAAAAAGACTAATCCAGCAGGTTGGCAACAATACATCACAAAAGTCGGAGGTGAAGCCAACGCACTGCTTTATGATTCAAAAGCTTATTTTACTGACACGAAAATTGATAAAAAAGAACGATGTGTTAACCATGTAAGGAATTTTTTTGCTTTTATCGATGTTTTTAATCCAGAGTTAGATTGTATTGGTATCACTGACCATAATTATTTTGACGACTGTCTGCTCGATTCTTTTATAGAATATTCTAAGCAGTCACGATGTAAAATTATTCCGGGAGTTGAGATTAATTGTCAGGGTATCCACATGTTATTATTTTTCCCAGACAAACTCTATCAAAAAGAAACATTTTCTGCCGGTATTCAAGCTTTCTTGATAAAATTTGGCATCAATAACAGAACGAACGGTAGTGGTGTTCTTACGACAACGAGTACGGACATCAAAGAAATTATTGACGAGGTTAAGAAAAACGGTGGCATTATAATCTATCCCCACTGTAATAGTAATAATGGTCTTTTTCAGGAACGCACAGCAACCGACCGGACACATTTAGCTGATATATTTAATCATCAAAAAGTAAATCTTTTACAATCTCAACACAATCAATCATCGGTCGTTATATCAGACTATATAAAGACAAACAGTACACTTACATCCAAATTCTGCTCGCATATAAGTTCAGACGCAAGGTCATTGCGTGATCTTGGTAAAGCCGATCAGGATGGTAATTTCTTATGGATAAAAGCTGACCCGACATTTGAGGGTTTAAAGCAGATTGTTTTTGAGCCAGAACAGCGTATTTTTGTCGGACCTCAAAAACCGGGCGAGAAAAAATCTTATTTTGTTATTGATAAGGTTCGATTCTTGGACAATACCGGTGATGTAAAATTTGCGAGTGATCCTATTGAGATTAATCAAAATCTTACAACCATTATCGGAGGCAAATCGACAGGAAAATCGTTACTCTTGTATTACATGGCAAAAACGATTGATCGCCAAGAGGTACAGAGCAGGACTTCCGACAGTGGTGTGCCAGTAAAATATGACTTTGATGCTTCTGTTGATTTTAATTTTGAAGTCACATGGAAGGATGGCCAACACACTTTGTTAAGGACGCCAGAAGGCACCGCAGAAGACCACTCAAAAGAACGGAAGATTCTATATATTCCGCAGAGATACCTCAATACACTCTCAGAGGCAAACATAAAAAGTCGCGAGGCATTAAACGAATTCGTTTTGAATGTTATCTTGCAAGACCTAACGGTTAAAGAAAAATACGAGGAGACTGTCAGAGAAATCAAGACCGAAGTTAAAGCAATACCTACAGCAATCGGTGAATTATTTTCTGATCGTGAGGAAATCAAAAAAACAGAAGACGAATTAAAACAGACCGGTGATGAAAAAGGTATTGAGAATTATATTAAAACACTTCAGAAACAGGCTGATGAAATAAAGGTTAAGTCTGGCTTATCAGAAGAGCAGTTAAAACAATATGAGGAGTTGGTTTCAAAAGAAAAAGAGATAAATGTTCAGATATCCAATCTTGAGCAAGATAAAAAAACGATCAAGAGCTTAAATTCAAATCTGGCTTCGCAAATTGATGGATTAAAATCGACCATTGATGAAAATGAGGAGTACCTTAATGATGCCGACATAAAAACAAAATTCAAGACAGAATTTAAGGTAGTTGACTCGTTTGCCCCTGGATTAAAATCAGCAAGTACAAATTTGATTACTGCAATTGATGGCAAACTAAAAATCCATAATGCCGAGCTGGTTAAAATAAAAGCTGATCTTTCACCATTAATGGCAAAGGTCAAACTACAATCCGAGCTTCAGGAAAAAACAGATGCTATTAAGAAAGAACAGCAAAAACTTAATGAGATTGCTATAAAGCGAAATAATCTAAAGACCAAAAAAGCTTCTTATAAAAAGAAGTCAGATGCTGTTATAGAGTCGTACAAACAAATCGTTCTCAAATATGAGAGTTTACGAAATGAATTCAAAAAATTTGAGAGCAAATTTGGCGAGATTACTCTTGGAGTACACATCAGTTTTAACGATGATGCGTTTAACTCAAATGTCGTTAAGGAATATATCAACAAGAATGATCTTAAGCGAGTCATTGTCGAAGCGGAATGGGGCGATGAGTTTATCTATAAGTATGATCCGACAAAACATTTAGCCAACATCACAACCGTTTTTGAAGGATTGGTTGGAGGTACTATAAATACCGTTAAGAACCGCTTAGCAAAAGATGCCGTAGCCAAGCTTCTTGAAAATTATTTTTATCTTGATTTCAAAATTTTCTACAAAAATGATTCTCTCGACAAAATGTCGCCTGGTAAAAAGGGATTAGTATTGCTTCAATTGCTTATCAATTTGAGCGATGGAGAATGGCCAATCCTTCTGGATCAGCCAGAGGATGATCTCGACAATCGATCGGTCTACGATGATCTGGTGGCATTTCTAAAAAATAAAAAACTTCAAAGACAAATAATTATCGTTACGCACAACCCCAACCTTGTTGTTGGTGCTGATGCTGAAGAGACCGTTGTCTCAAATCAATCCGGCCAAGAAGTTGGGCGTGACAATAAAAAATTCCGGTTTGAATATATATCAGGTGCTTTAGAAAATACATTTGAATTAGATCCTGCCCAAGAATCAGCAATCTTGTATAGAAAAGGCATTAGACAGCATGTATGTGAAATTCTTGAAGGTGGACAAGAGGCATTCCAAAAACGAGAACAAAAATACAGTTTTCCTAATAATTAAAGTTGTGACGAAGGTCTAAATAAATTGTCTTTTGGGGTTTAATTTGATATAATGAACTTAATATGTTTCTGCATAATATATACAAAAATACCACACTTTCTTTTCCTACTGTCACTTAGCCAGTTGTTTTAGTGCATGAGCAAAAAACAACCGGCTAAAACGGTTGTTTTTTTAAATTTAGAACCTATGACCAACATATACATTACAAAAAATGATCACAAAAAATTGATCAAGTTGATAAATGAAAAATTGCCGGATAACGACAGTACTCGTTCTTTGCTTTCGGAACTTAAAAGAGCGGAGATTGTCGAACCGGAAAAGATACCTGCCAATGTCATTACCATGAATTCCTTGGTGAATTTTACAGATGTAGATTCGGGAACGGAACTTGAGTATTGGTTAGTTTTCCCCGAGGATGCTGACATTGCTCAACGCAAGATATCAGTGATTTCTCCGGTGGGGTGTGCTTTATTGGGGTATCGCGTTGGTGATATCATTAATCTTAAAACACCGAGTGGAGAGAAAAAAATCAAAGTCGAAAAAATATTGCACCAACCCGAAGCCGAAGGCAACTATGAATAATATAAAAAACAAAAATAAAATAAGCACGACAATCCGCTTTTTAATATTGTCCGATTTTTTTCTTTTTTTTGCCGTCGGTTTATTGGCACCAATATTCGCCGTCTTTGTCCTTGACAATATAGATAACAAAATAGAAGTTATCGGTTTTGCCGTGTCTTGCTACTGGTTGACCAGAGTGATTATGGTTGTTCCATTTAGCCGGCTAATGGATAAAATCAGGGGTGAAATTGACGAATATTCGTTCATGATCATTGGCACTTTTTTAATATCGATCATTCCCTTATTTTATATCATGTCATCCGCCCCTTGGCATATTTATGTATTGCAGATAGTGAACGGAATTGCTAACTCTATGGCAGTTCCGGCTTGGCGTATTCTCTTTACCAATCACATAGATAAAAAAATTGTAGGTCTTGAATGGTCGTTAGAAGATGTCGGGGTCGGCATCGCTACGGCCTCCAGTGCCACTATCGGTGCTTTTATCGCCAGCAAGCTGGGTTTTAACGCCTTGTTCGGAATTATTTCGTTTTTCGGTTTGATAGCCACAATAATTCTCATTGTTTTGAGCAAGAAAAAAGGAATGATTCTAAGCAAATTTATCATCAATAAAGCGGAAAAAGCACCGCTCAAGTTGGATACTTTTAAATAATTTTATGATCAACAATCTATTCATTTTCATAGTCGCTCTGTTAATGGTTATAAAGGGTGCGACAATGGCCACAAAATACTCAGCCAAATTGGCAGAGAGTTTTAATATCTCGAAATATATTGTGGGATTTATTATCGTTGCGTTTATTTCAATCCTGCCCGAGACATTAATTTCAATTAACTCTGCCATCAGTGGCATACCTGAGTTTGGCCTTGGTACATTATTTGGCTCAAATATTGCTGACCTATCTTTGATATTTGCAATCCTGATCATATATGCAGGCCGGGGTATGAAAATAGAAAGTAAAGTTTTGAAAAATGTACGACTATATCCTTTCTTTTTGCTTTTACCATTATTATTCGGTTTAAACGGACACTATTCAAGAATTGAAGGTGTATTCTTAATTATGGCAGGTATAATTTTTTATTATCTGGTATTTAAAAACGGAATTGATGTATCTGCAAATTTACGGAATGGCAACGGAAAATATAAAAGTCTCTTATTTTTGATCATCTCGATGGCCCTGCTATTGGTTGGCTCGCATTTTACCGTAACTTCAGCTACTGCTCTGGCTCATGCTCTAAAAATAACACCTATTCTTATCGGTATGCTTGTTGTAAGTTTGGGTACGACTATGCCAGAATTATTTTTCTCTTTAAAGGCTGTAAAACGAAAAGATGATGGATTGGCGGTTGGCGATATTATGGGATCGGTTTTGGCAGATGCTACTATCGTGGTTGGTATTTTGGCCACAATCAGTCCGTTTTTCTTTCCAGTTAAAATTGTTTATATTACGGGGGTCTTTATGGCCATGTCCTCATTCATACTGCTTAAATTCATGAAAACAGGAAAGTTAATTACGAAAAATGAAGGGTATTTGCTTTTACTTTTTTGGGTTGTTTATGTTGTTGTTGAATTTTTAGCAAATAGATAGCAATGGGCGTTAGAAAGTTCGCCCAAGGGGCAAACAAACGGCAAAAAAGGGGCTCAAAAAGGGCTCCTTTTGCTTTATATCGTCACTGAGTCAGAATAAGCCGTTCAGAATTTCAAGGCTGTCTGATAAAAGATCTATAGCTGTTGGAAGGAACAAGACAAAGACAATTCCAGTCAGCTTCGTGCCTGATTTGTCACTTCCTTTACGATCATCCATCGGAAGTAATATAACCTCGACCTTTTTCCTTACGCACACTTTTACGGGTTTCTGGCAGTGGGGACATCGGGTTACAAATACAGCTTCGGAATTGAAAACCGCATCACGAAAAATAATTTTTGTGCAATGGGGACAATTGCCGACATTGGATTCATCTCTGTCCATACTGTTTTTTATTTGTGGGTTTTTTGAGCCCTGATCATAAATGATTAATAAACGACCAATTAAAAGCTCGGGTTCGACCTCCTCCCCGAACCGTTAAAAGCAATCTAAGTATCCTCGACTGCTACCCATTTCTGTCCCGTCCACATGTGCTTCTTACCGTCTATAATTTTTATCTTTACCCCTCCAATGGACATTTTCTCGGCTAACATCGACCTTAATTCTTTGAAATTTTTAATTTGCTCGTAATTCTTTTTATTTAAATCTTTTTCTTTATTCTTGTTAGTAAGTCCATTGGACCGATCCCACCGGTCTGTATGACCGAACTGCCGGTCAGGCTGACCGATCTGTTTTAAGTTCGGTCTATCTGACCTATCTACTTTCAACAGGTAATACACATTGGAAAATTTACGGCGTTTCTTATTTATCAGTCCCAGCTTGATCATCTGTCGGATACCTCTTTGCACGCTGGAAACGCTCGAACCGATTCTGTCAGCAATAAGCTTGTGGGATGGAAAACAAAAACCCTCCTGATTAGCGTGTTCAGCCAGGCAATTATAAATAGCGATGCCGATTGGTTTAATTTTGCTTCCATACTCATCGAGAAGTACTTTGCTAATCCAGAACCAATCGCCATTTCTTAAATCTCTTACTTTTATTTTATCGTCCGACATGGCCGTGAATAAAAAGGCGTGACCGACCTACAGATCGCGCCTTATTCCTCCCTTCACGCCTGGCGTCATTGAGGGGAGAGTAAGGTGCCATCTACCACTCACGGGACTTGGGCAGAGCTCGGTCGATGTTGTCCATTGCTCTACAAAAGTCATGCCGAATTCTTGGGTTCTCTAATTCTCGGATTGTGAAATTACTCAGCAAGCTCTCCCTCCTCGCCAAAAGTTCTCTCCGGGTTAATGGCTTGCGAGTCATCCGTTTCCAGATCCTCTGAATTATTCTTTTGATTAGAATTCTCGTTGTCATACTTTTTAATGTGATCTAAATGCTCTAACAGCATGAATGCCATGCGTTTAAAGCCAGCATGGACACGCCAAACTTCTTGCTTACTCGGTTCTCGGCCGAGCACCTCGGACAAGGCGTTTTTGGTAAGCTCAATGAGAGCTTCCTCATCCTTTGTTGGTTTGGACATGTGATTTGGTTCATAAGAGTGACCTCACACTTTTACTGACCCTCACACACCTTTTCCATTAAGCGTTTTTGCTTAACTTCTAAGGCAAAAAAATATCCTCAACTTTTACCCCCAACGCTAGGGCAATTCTCTGGGCGGTTTCCAAATTCGGCCGTTTTCTTCCGGTCTCATATCGGCTGATCGCTGTGTTATGTTTAAAGCCGAGAATACGGGCTAGTTTGTATTGCGTTAGTCCTTTCTCGATTCTAATATCCCTCAGTCGAATGTTGGTTGGTGTTTTTTTCATAGTTTGATAAATTAGACCTCTATAGTCATATTAAGCAATTTTGCTTAATTCGTCAATTACTGTCCTTGTGGATAAGCATATTTGCTTAATCTTTACATATTTGCTATATTATACTAAGATGTAATTAGGATTATTAATTAAGCAAATAACAAAAATATGTCATTTGGCTCATATCTAAAAAAACAAAGAGAAACCAATCAGTGGACAGCCAAGGATATTGCAGATCGCCTTGGCTTTTCTGCCAGTTATGTCAGCCAGCTGGAAAACGACACTCGACTCCCTTCGCAAAAGCAGTTGAGTCTTTTGGCGAGGGCTTACGAGACTTCGGAGGATGAAATAAAAAAACAGTGGACCGAAGCGAAGATCCACAAGGTTAGTCTTTCCTCTGATTATAAATTTAATATCAAAGAGGCTGGCGAGAAGCGTGTCGAAGAGATGACTCACAAATTGGAGGCTGGTTTGGAGGAATTGAAAAAGACAATCACAGCCGATGAGGTTGCTCATTACAAGATGCCACTGTTCAACACGATTCCGGTGGACGATCTTGATCTACACCTCAAACATGCGGAGGAATTTATTTTTATTCCAAAAAATGGAATCGTGCGTGATCACCGTATATTCGGTATCAGAGTTTCTGTCACTCCATTTCCGGAGGCAGGTATAATCACTGGCGACCTGATTATGCTTGATGCGGATATTGAGATTAATGATGGAGACATCGTGGCATTGAATACACCAGACGGCATGATCATGACTTATTATAAAAAGCGTGGTAACTCTTTAGAAATCACAACGAGTCAGCCAGGCGTTAAGAAGACCTACCCTGTTGAAGGGGTCAAGCCGATAGGTCGGTTGATTTATCACATAAAAAAATACTAACCACAGGGCTCGCCAAGAGCCCTGCTGTTTTTTATAACAAAAAGTATGAGTACAAATTATTTAATCTACGGCCGTGTTTCCACCTCTCGTCAGGCCGAACGAGAATTGAGTATTCCGGCACAGGTCAAAGCGTGCCAAAAATACGGAATGGATCATCACTGGAGTTTACTCCCAGATGGTATCTATGAAGAAAAGGGTGAATCAGCCAGAACGACTGATCGTCCACAGCTTCAAAAAATGCTTCATCGAGCAAAGACTGACAGTAAGGTTGATGTCATCTTAGTCCACAAGTTGGATCGTATGTGCCGTAATGTGGCCGACTACGCCGCCATCAAGATGATGCTTAAAAAGCACGATGCCAAACTTATCTCTGTGGTCGAGCAATTTGATGAGTCTTTTTCCGGAGAGCTGGTTGAGAATATCATGGCTTCCATTGCCCAGTGGACATCTCAAAATATCAGCTGGGAGGTCAGGAAAGGCCTTAAAGAGGCCGTAGAGCGTGGCAGATTCCCTGGGTATGCACCAATTGGGTACACAAACGATAAAAAGACCAAATCTCTTATTATCGATAACATTCGGGCCCCATATATAAAACTGGCTTTTGAGCTCTACGCCACCGGCAAATATTCATACGACTCTCTGTCGGCCGAACTTAATAAGCGAGGTCTCAAAAGTAAATCAGGCAAACATGTTAATCGCAAATCAATTGAGCATTTTCTTTGCAATCCAATTTACTACGGTCTTATAAAAACTCGATCGGCCACCTGTCAGGCAAACTTTCCGCCATTGATCTCAAAGAAGCTTTTTGATGATGTTCAGGAGGTAGTCCAACAGCACAATCATTACGCTGATCGTACTCGCAAGCATTCGTATCCTATGGCAGGGTTTATGAGATGTGCTGTGTGTGGGTCTACGCTCTGCGGACAGATGCAGAAAGGTCATCTTTACTATTCCTGCACTCACTGGCAGGACAAAAACTGCACTGAACGCAAATATATGCGATGGGAGGTCGTTGAGGAACAGGTTGCAAACCATTTATCACGGGTTCATCTACCCGATAAGTTTAAGAAGGTGCTCGATTCTTACTTTCAATATTTTGCCAAAGAAAGGCTCGAGCAGGAGGACAAGGAACGCAAGAGTCTCAAGCGTGAGCTTATAAGAGTTCAGCAACAGATTCGCAATATCGTTGTGGATCGTTCCCAGCGTATCATTGACGCCGATGTCTTTATAAAAATTCAGGACGAGCTTTTAAAGGAGAAGGAAATGTATCAGGATCGTCTGGGGGTACTTGAGGGCAAGTCTGACAAATTCGTGCAGAAATTTAACGAATTACTGGACTTCACGGATCATGCCGACAAGGTGTTCAATACCAGCTCAATGCATCAAAAACGCACACTGATGAAGCTTTGTTTTGAGGGGTTCACTGTCAGTAATCAAAAACTGACGCCGATATGGACGCCAGTCTTTGATGTTCTTATGGATTTGCAAGTTTCCAAACTCGAGCCACCGAAACCGTCAAAGGGCTCGAAAACCCTTGCAGTTTCTACGGTTCAAAGTTGGAAATCTGGCGGAGAGGGAGGGATTCGAACCCTCGGTTACCTTTCGGCAACACCGCTTTTCGAGAGCGGCACCTTCAACCACTCAGACACCTCTCCATAATTGTAATCAATGATGTCTATACTAACGTGAGACACCTATTTCGTCAATCATGGGTTTTTGGGAAAAATCATGATATGATGTAAAAAATCAAAAATCTATGCTAATCCTCGTCGCACTCTATTTCTGTCTCTTCACCTATCTTGCAATAAAGAAATTTCCGCTCGCAGTCTATTTGTTTTTGTTAACCATCCCCACATACCTCATCCGTTTTACTATCGGGTCTCTGCCTTCCACCCTACTTGAGGTAAGTTTTTTTGCGCTGGTGATTGGTTGGGTTGTCACTTTTCAAAAGAACGATAGTGAAAAGTTCAAGATTTTTATTACAAACCATAAGAGGTTGTTTGTTTTGTTAGTCTTCCTTCTATTGTTTTCGTTTATCGGAGCATGTACGAGTATGATTGGGGCTACAAACCCAGTCCAAAAGCTGGTTTATGGTATTGGTGAGTGGAGAGCACTATTTCTTGAGCCTGTAGTATTTTTTATTATACTATTAAGTCAAAAGGAAAAAGTAAAAAGTAAAAAAATAATACTTTCACTTTTTGGTGCTGCAGTGTTCGTTAGTACTATCGCGATCATACAAAAATTCACCGGGCTTCTATTCCCACCCAGTCTCTGGGATGATCAATTATTTGGCAGAGTAACGTCAATATTTACCAGTGCAAATGCTATTGGATTATTTACCGTGCCAATTTTATTCCTATCGTTGTTGGTCCCAAAAAGAGCATATTATGTGTGGGCAGGTGTAGTAATTATTCTTCTTGCAAATGTATTTTCAATTTCACAAGGAGCATGGATCGCGATTGGTGCTGGAACATTGGCATATCTATTTGTATTGGGATATAAAAAAATAACCCTTACTATTACCGTACTTGGAATTATTGGTGCACTGCTCGTGCCCAGCATGCGAGAGGCGGTATTATTTCAGGATCAGGCAGGGAAGAATAGACTCACTATCTGGTCACATACCGTAGACTACCTTACAAACTCTCCAAAAAATTTCATATTAGGAAGTGGGATGAGAAATTTCTATGATGCAATCCAGAAACCATGGCATAATCCAAAAACCCTTGAACCGCTCAAATACCCTCACAACATTATCCTGAATTTCTGGACCGAAATTGGGTTGTTTGGAATGATTTCGTTTGTCGGGGTATTACTGTTTCTTGTTATTGATGCTTTTAAAATTACAGATACACACAAAAAAGCAGCGTATAGTGCTGCGTTGGTTGCCTTAGTTGTTCATGGACTAGTCGATGTGCCGTATTTCAAAAATGATCTCGCCGTGTTGTTCTGGGTACTTGCATTTCTCGTGTATATACAAGAGAAACGAACAAAATAAACTAGATAGTCTTTTTTATACTCACCATTTCTTTGATAGTGTGGACCGAGACGGCTTTGAGCAGGAGAAGCACCAGGGCGTAAACTGCACTACCTGCGAGTATCGCAAGGATAAGATGGAATTGAAGTATATAGAGTACGATTGCCATACAAACTCCTGCGAGAAGTATTTTCCCAAGTACGACGAGAGACAGGGAAATTTTTGTGTATTTTTTGATAGTGAAGTATAGACACGTACCTGCGAATAGCTCTGAGAAAACACTGGCTCCCGCAGCACCAACCATGCCATAGCGGGGGATAAAAATAAAATACAATACCAGGGTAATAAGAGCCGTGACGATATAGATAGGTAGGGTTTCTTTTTGTCGATTGACTGCCACTGCAACATGCCCAAAAATTCCTCCGACAAATATACCGAATACTGCGATAGAGAGAAGGGTGAGTGGAAGTGCTGCAGTTCTAAATTCATTTCCTGCAATCACCACCATGATTTGTTCTGAAAGAACAATAAGACCTACTGCCATTGGAATCGCAAACATCATCATGATATTAAATGCGAGCTGAAAATGCTCTTTGAATTTTCGATCTTCACCTTTTGACCACGCATAAGCAAGGAGAGGGAGCATAAGTCCCATAATCATCATGGCAGTCTGGGCAACAATATCAATCACGCGGTACGCTGCTCCATAGAGACCTACTTCTACCTGGTCTCGGTAGAGAGAAAGAATGACTGCATCTCCTCGCAAATAGATCACATTGAACATGACAGCAACTGCAATTGGCCACATTTTGATTGCTATTTTTTTCCAGAGTGAAAAATCAAATCCCAGTGTTACTGAAGTATTTTTGCGTGCAAATATCCACATTGCAGCAGTATATACGACACTTGAAATCGTGATAGCCCACATGACGGGGATAAACCCGAGATCAAAATAGATGCATAATACCAACCCGACTATCAGGGCAATGCGCCCAATAACTTCGCCAAAAGCCTGGAAGTATGTGGTAAGTTTTGCTTGATAATATCCTGTAAAAATCTGGTTCATTGCAACCGAGAGCATGTTGATCGTAGTAAAGGTGATCGCAATTTTGACTTCAGGTGGGTAGGGGAAGAATAGTGCGATAAGCGGCGCAATACCAAGTCCAATAACAGCGGTCACAAATCTAAAACCGAATAAATTTTTAAGCAGTTTTGAGCGGTAGCTCGCGAGTTTTCCTGTGTCAGTTTCAGCAATATCGCGAGGAATCTCGCTCATCATCTGTGCAGTCACGGGGATCAATCCAAAGTCGAGCATGATTGCGATAAATTGGAGGAATGCCAAGGTGGTTGCATACCACCCAAATTGTTCGGGTCCTAAGTATCGGGTGAGTATGCCGATTGCAATAAGACCGAGTATGGTTGAGACAATTTTTCCAATTAGTTGCGCTGCAGTATTGTGTGCGAGTTGTTTGGTGAGGGACATAGATGAGTCAAGAATAGCATATTCTTGTATAATTTCAAATTCACTTACGTACTTTTTGTAATCAAAAAGTACCAAAAATTTTCGGGGGTGAAAAAACTCACCTCACTAAGTTTGGCCTCTGTTTCTATGCTCGCAGTTCAAACAGTTTTCACCCCCGAACCCCCTTGTGGACTCTAAAATATGTAGATAAATAGGCGAGAGACATACAAACAAAAACATGCTATACTCAGACATACGATAATATTCAAATACTTTATGCTTTTTTCTTCTATAAAACGTCTGAGTATAGCAATTTTTCTTTTTGCTATGTTTCTCAGCTCAGCTTCGGGGGCCCATGCCGTAGACCCAAAACTCACCATCAAAGATAGTGCGTATGCGGCAAAATTGGTAAGTCAATCCATTCCTGATCCTGTACAGATGGAAGCAGGTGAAGTAAAAACAGTAGTATTCAAATTCAAAAACATTGGAACTGCTACCTGGACTGGGAGTCGATTTATCTCTGCCTACACCATGGAACCACGGTATCGCGACTCGATATTTAAAGGGGGTAATTGGATTGCCCCACGTCAGAGTGCAAAAATTGAAGGCACGGTAAAACCAGGAGAAATGGGAGAATTAAAACTTGAATTGAAAGCTCCAGAGACTGCGGGAGAATATAAAGAAGAATTTTACCTGGCAGCAGAAAATCATACCTGGGTTAAGGGAGGATATTTCTATATTGATATTAGTGTTGCTCCAAAGAAAAAAGTAACCGAAGCGGTTGAAGCAACAACTACAGCGCCCGTGAATGTGGTTTCACAAAACACGTATCAGGCAACACGTGTTATCTTGAGTAAAAAACAAATTGAAGCTCGTGGGGGAGAGATAATTCCCGTGATTATCGGATTTCAGAATACCGGGACAAATCCATGGACATCGTATACACTCAAATCAACTGCGGTCAATGCAGAAAATTATGCAGGGACCCCAAAAGTATTAGTAGAGAAACAAGTAGACGTGGCGCCTTTTGGAGTTGCGCGTGAGACTGTTTCAGTATCTATTCCTCAGAGGAGAGGTGTCTATACGATTAGACTAGCGTTGATCCCTAATGGTACTGAGAAGGCAAGTGATCTGGGAGTAATAACCGTTGTGGTGACCGAAGACGCACCGGTAATTACTGAAGAGGAATATACAGAATCAGTGCAGCCATTGGTACGGTTGTCAGAGGAACCTCGAATTCGGGTAGGCGTATGGAAAAATCCAGAAAAAGGAGTGGAATTTGTTTCAGTAGATGAAGCGTACACTGTATTTGATGGAGAGATGATGATGGGAACACTTCCTCCCGGGGTTCGGGTATCAATGTGGAAGACTGGAGGAGTATTTTATTTTAAAGGCGGAGATCTTGAATTTTCTACTGGAAACTTTATTCGTCTCACACCCGCAAATAATCCACATGCAGTATTTCGTCTACCGAATTATGAAAGATTATTATCGTATCGCGGGAAATTGAGCTTCAATGCGTATCGTGGAGCCATGGAGTATCGTACAACCAATAATAGTGATGCGACGTATGTGATCAATGATCTGCTATTCGAGGATTATGTCGCTGGAATTGCCGAGACTTCGAACGAAGCACATATGGAATATATGAAAGCAATTCTGACCGCTGCGCGTACCTACGCCTACTATATTCAGAATCATAAAAGTACACAGACAGCGGTATTTGATGTAGTTGCAACTACTGCAGATCAGCTCTATCTGGGATATGAAAGCGAAATTCTCATGCCACGTGTCGTCGAAGCTGCACGAGAAACGAGGGGAATGATGGTTACCTATGATACTGATGCTAATCCCGAAACTCCTTCTGACATTGTAATTACTCCGTATTTTGCAAATGCTGATACGAGAACCAGAAGTTGGAGTGAGGTGTGGAGGGGAGCAGGTAGACCATGGCTTGTGTCAGTCACAACTGAGTATGATAAGCGGGATAAAAAGAAATTGTATGGTCATGGGGTAGGCATGAGTGCACGGGACGCATCAATCAGGGCGTCTGAGAAGGGTGAGAATTTTGAGCAATTATTGAAATATTATTATACGGGGGTTGGGGTGGAGAGGGTGTATCAGTAGAGGGCTTGAAATGTTTGAGAGGCTGGAGAATGCTTGAAAAGGCAAAAATTTAAATAACACAAAATCGTCCTCTGAAAATCAGAGGGCGGTTTTGTTTTTTATACCCCTGTGGATAATCCACACCAGGAAGCCTTGACAAAATGTAAAATATGTTTTACATTAGGTATGTAAAGTATATTTTACATATGGCTACTATAAAATCTAATCTAAAAAAATTTAGATTGGCAGGTAATCTCACACAAGAGGAATTAGCGCAAAAGCTTGGTGTCACACGGCAGACTATTAATGCCATTGAACAAGACAAGTACCAGCCTACGCTCTATTTAGCATATAAATGCGCCAAACTTTTCAAAACCAAAATTGAGGATATATTTAATTTTAAGGACTAATATGAAAGCACAAAATTTTTTCTGGTTTTTGAATAAACCTACAGACGAGCGAGAAAATGAAATTTACAATCTGGCTTATAGCAGAGCATTTAAGTTTATTATGCTTGCACTCGCAGTTATTTTTATTTTATCTGCAAAGGCAGATCTCAATTTTCCAACGTATTTGATATTTTTTGTAACGTTCTTACTTCTGGTTGTAACCCATGTAATTGGGTGGGCAACACTTAAGAATGAAGATTTGAGTGATGAGGATGAGTCTATCCCAGGGAAAAAACCACTGTGGTTACTATATGTGATCCCGGGTGTGCTCATAATATATGGTATTGCTGTAATGTTTTTATTTTCAGAATTTGATTCTATTATCAAACTCCTTGTATTGGGATTTGGTTTGATGCAGTTGTTATTGATTGAATATAGTTTTGTACTTACCAAAAAAATGCCACTGTACGTGCGTCTGATATTAAGTGTGTTATATCCATTATTCGCAATATTCCTCGTAACTTCAAAAAATTATAACAAAAGTAAAATTAAGGCTATATTGGAATCAATTGGGTATAATGTAATACTTGCTATTATTTCCATAGTGTTAGTATTCGGAGCACGGATGTTTGTATTTACACCTTTTTACAACGCTACCGATTACTTTGAACCTGAACTGAAAAAAGGGGAGTATATGATTGTGAACCGGATATTCAAGGAATTTTATGCTGGAGAATATGTCGTGTACAAAAATCAGGAAAATCGATTTGTGATTGGCAGGATTAAAAGTGTGAGTGATAATACTCTCAACTTAGAGACTACTGCAGGTGACATAAGTGTTGAAGATGGGCAGGTGCTGGGGAAAATTTTTAGAAAAACAGGCGCGCCTCAGAAGAAGTAAAAATTAAAAACCGGCTTATTGCCGGTTTTTTGGTATTTTTTTAGAAATTTTCTCTGATAAGGAAATTGTTTGTATAGTTAATTAATAATTTAGATATATTAGTTGATGTTGTATTGAGTAAGAAGTAGGATCGACTAGCATCACCGCGCGCTAACGCGGTGATGCTTTGAAATTCGATCTCCCCCCTAAACCGCCAGTGTGGGTGCAGGAGGTTTAGGAGGTTCGAATTCACCCAACATCCTGTTGCGTGGGATAGTATAAAAATATATTTTTTTTGACATATATACAAATAAGTGTTATTTTAATCTAAAAAGATACATTATTTTTGTATAATATGGTATTTTCAGATCTAGATAAGAAGATTTTGACTTACATCGAACTTCAGGCGGATGTTAGTGTTCCAAATATAGCAAAAAAATTAAATTTGAGAACACATACAATTTATTACGTAATCAATAAACTTGAACAGGAGGGAATCATAAAAAAAGTTCCATTTATTAATATGGCACGATTGGGCTACAGTGATTTTTATGTATTTTTCTCTCTCGCATCACATGACTCGAGTCAGAGGCAAGAATTAATTCAGTATTTGCTAAAAAGTCAATTAGTAACATGGTTTGTAGAATTGGGTGGGGAGTATCAGTATATTTCCGCGCTCTATGTGAAAAATACAATAGAGTTTTCAAATTTTTTACTTGACGTCTCTAGTAGATTTGGTCGATTATTTTTTAAAAAAGCATTTAGTCTGCATATAAAATCAGCAAGATTTAATCGTACGTATCTTTTCCCCGAGTCCAAAAGACAAATAATAACCACACAGGCTACTGAAGATATTGTTGTAGTTGATGAGTTGGATCATAGAATACTCAGCTCTATTACAGAGTACTCACAAAAATCACATCAAGAGATTGCAAAACTTTTAGGCATACCTTTTTCAACCCTCCATTATCGACTTCAAACCCTTAAAAAACAGGGTGTTCTTGGTAAAGAATTATATTTTGTGGACACTACAAAGTTATCTATACAAGCATTTGAGCTATTGATCTACACCAAAGGGCTTGACGCAGCTTTTTCTGATCAATTATTTGAATTTGCAAAACAACATCCACACATAGTACATTTTGTACAGAGTATCGGGGAGTGGGATTTCGAGCTTGGTATTGAGGTGGAGACTATGTATGATGCAGCTAGAATTTCAGAAGAGCTCTACAGCAAATTTGGAAATACTATTACAACGATCACGACAATCCCGCTCTTCAAACAATTAAAATTCAAATTCTACCGAAGCAGCCTAGAAAAACAAAAATAAAAAACCGATCTCACGACCGGTTTTTTACTTAGCCAACTCAGCTAACTTAGAAAACTTAGCACCCTACACCTCACCCATCTCATCCATATCCTCAGGTGCTCCTGGCATCGGTGGATTCTCCTCTGGCGCTTCACCTCGCTCCACTGCTTCCCAAATTTTTCCTCGAATCTCACTCATAAGTGGTGGATTCTCACGCAAAAATTGTTTTGCTTTTTCACGTCCGACTCCCAATTTTTCTTCTCCAAACGAATAACTATTTCCAGATTTGTGAATTACTTTATGAAGCACACCTGTGTCAATGAGGTCGCCAGATACAGAAATTCCTTCGTTATACATGATATCAAATTCAGTCGTACGAAATGGAGCTGCAACTTTATTTTTGACCACCTTTACTTTCACCCGATTACCAATTACCTTATCACCCTGCTTGATCTGGGCAGCTCGTCGCACTTCAATACGGACAGAAGAATAGAATTTCAATGCATTTCCACCAGTCGTAGTCTCAGGATTACCAAAGAATACGCCGATCTTCATACGGGTCTGGTTGATGAAGATAATGACCGTATTCGTTTTGCTCACAATACCGGTAAGCTTGCGGAGCGCCTGACTCATGAGACGAGCCTGGAGACCCATATGTGATTCTCCCATTTCTCCTTCGATTTCAGCTTTTGGCACGAGTGCTGCGACTGAGTCGACGACGACAATATCCACTGCATTAGATCGAACGAGTGTTTCAAGAATTTCCAGCGCTTGTTCACCCGTATCTGGCTGGGAGATAAACAAGTTATTGACATCGACACCAATTTTTTTTGCATAATCAGGATCAAGCGCGTGTTCTGCATCAATAAATGCTGCAATACCACCCTGTTTCTGTACTTCTGCAATAATATGTTGAGCTAAGGTTGTTTTTCCACTGGCTTCTGGGCCAAATACTTCGATCACACGTCCGCGTGGCACACCTTTGACTCCAAGCGCAATATCAAGTGAGATTGAGCCGGTAGAAACAGCGTCAACTGCTGATGCTCGTGCTTCGCCAAAACGCATGATGGAGTTGTCTCCGTACTTTTGTTTGATCTGGTCAATTGCGCTTGATGCTGCCTCAAGCTTTGGGTTGGTCTCCATCTTTTTTGCCATAGACTTGGTGTTAGTTTAGTTACAGGCGAGTCACAAATAATATATTGGTAATTCGCGTGTAATCTCCTTAATTTAAAAAGAGAGTTGTACTCTCTTAATCAAGTGTAGCTTTTTCTGATATACCCTGTCAAACATGCCACGTGCGCCTGACCTCCGCGAAGGGCGGGGCGTGTATGACCCTCTATTTTCGCGAGACTGAATCAGTGTGTTTGTAGATTACATGGCGCGTATCCTTGGTGCTGCGACCGTGTTTATTCTCAGCTTTGATAGTGAGTGTATTGATACCAGGGGAGAGGGTGATAGTCTCAGAAAAATTTCCTTGTTCATCATTTTTAATAACTACATCATTGACCATAACCTTGGTTTCAGGCTCAGTCGATCCCGCGATTACTATTGAATTTTCTTTTGAGATATATCCATCAATCGGATTGGCGACAAGTAGTGAGGGTGGTTTCAAAATATTGTGTACATGAAATCCGAGGTAGGAGAGTAGTCCGAGCATTACCAGTCCGAGCACGCCAAATCTGATTGCTCCAGGAATATCGCTCATCTGGAATGCATGTTTTTGGTGAGTCGGCGCAGTCACATGAGGTTTTTGTGTGACACCGAGCTCTTCATCGGCAAATTGATCTAGATATGGGCGCGGATCACTTCCGACTGCCTGCACATATTTTTTTAAAAAATTTTTAAGATACATGGGAGAAACATTCAGCTTTGCAAAATTACACTCCTCGAGTGCTTCAAGATAGGGACGATTTATTTTTGTCTTATCTGCAAGTTCGTCAAGGCTGATATGAGCATGTTCACGTAATGCTTTGAGTCGAACACACACACGCTCAAGAGGAACTACATTTTTTTTCTTAAAAGCCATACTGCAAAAAGTTCAAAATCAAAATTTCAAAGTTCCAATAAAATGTCAAAATATTTGAATGTAATCCGTGTCATCCGTGTTCTATTGAAAGTTATTAGAAAGGAATACGGTCACCATTTTTATCTTCCCCTTCTTCTGGAACAGAGGAATCATCTTCGAGATCAGAGTCTTCATCCGCTGACTCATCTGCTTCATCTTCAATAGATTCATCTTCATCCACATCCTCAGCATCTTCATCTTCAATAGTGGTGACTGAATGTGGTGCTTCAAACACATTATGTTTTGCGCCAGAATCGATTGTACCATGAAGCTCGTCCCTTGTCATGAGAATTTCTCGTGCTTTTGCTCCACTCCCTGGCCCAATGACACCTGCTTCTTCAAGTTCATCGAGGACCCGCGCAGCTCGCGCATATCCTATCTTCAGTCGTCTCTGTAGTAGAGAAGCACTTGCTTTTCCGCTCGTGATTACTTCTTTTTTTGCCTCTTCAAACAGAGGATCCTGATCATCGCTTGGTCCTCCAAATAGATTCATGGTACCACTTTTTTGCTGAGAAATAATACTGTCGTCATACTCAGGCTCTTCATCACCTCGGAGATACTCAACCACATCTTTCATTTCTTCTTCAGAAATAAATGCTCCCTGGATACGCACCGGCTTCCCAAGTTCGGCGGTAAGGTACAACATATCCCCACGACCAATAAGTTTTTCAGCACCCGGACAATCAAGGATGGTGCGGGAATCAATAAGAGAGGCAACGGAGAATGCGATACGTCCAGGGATATTTGCTTTCATGAGACCGGTGATAACATCAACACTTGGTCGTTGTGTCGCGACAACGAGGTGAATTCCGACCGCACGCGCCATCTGAGCAAGGCGAATAATTCCTGCTTCAATTTCGTTTGCAGCTGTTGCCATGAGGTCTGCAAGTTCGTCAATAATAAATACGATATGCGGAATTTTATTGTCAGGATGTTTTGCATTATACGACGTAATGTCTCGTGATCCGGCGCTTGCAAGAAGTTCAAATCGTCTTTCCATTTCCCCGATTGACCATTTGAGTGCATTGATGGTTTGTTGTGTATTAGTAATAACCGGAGTTAGGAGATGTGGAATGCCATTGTAGAGTGTTAGCTCCACGCGTTTTGGATCCACCATGATCATGCGGAGAGTTTCTGCAGTGTTTTCAAAAAGCAAACTCATAATAATCGTATTCACACACACTGTTTTTCCAGATCCTGTTGCTCCAGCAATCAGAAGATGGGGCATGCGTGGTAAATCTGCAAACCATACTTTTCCCGCTACGTCCTTTCCTAGTGCGATTGAAAGATTGTGTGGACGATTTTTGAATTCTTTTGATTCAAGCAATTCACGGAATGAAACAAGTGCGGTTTTTTGATTCGGTACTTCAATTCCGACCAGTGCTTGTCCAGGAATTGGAGCCTCAATACGGATTGGGTGAGCAGCAAGCGCAAGAGCGAGATCGTTTGAGAGGGCAGTAATGCGGGAGAGTTTAACGCCTTTTGAAGGCTTGAGAGAATACTGAGTCACGGTCGGGCCGACGCGAATTTCTCCCATATCAACGTCAATACCAAATTCCGAGAGCGTGCTTTTGATAATTTCTGCATTACCTTTGATGTCTCCGCTGGTAGGCTTACTTTTTTTATCAACGAGGATATCAAGTGGTGGAAGATTTTTGATAATCACACGCTTACTCCATACATCACCCGAAGATTTTTCTTCCTCTTCTTCGTCTTCATCTTCAGTATCTTCTTCCTCTGAATCTTCTGTTTCTTCAGTATCATCCTCCTCGTCATCTTCATCTGCTAATTCTCGTGATGCAAATGAACTCTGTGTTTCTGATGTGTCAGGATCACTCTCCTCGTCATCTGATTCATCGTATGATCCTTTAATCTGCATAGAGTTCTTCTGCCCTCGCATGCGGGTAAAAGCTCCGTTTGCAACATTTCCTGTAGAAGAGAATAGCGTACGGAGTGTGGTGATAAATACATGCAGGGCGCGCTCAAAAATAAAAAATATTGAAATAATCAATATACCTACTAAAATAACGTAACTCGCGATAATTCCCAGATAGGTTGAAACAGGATAGGCGAGCATACCCGCTACACCACCTCCGTTGCCTTCAAGAGCCTCTCGCCACATGTCAGGCGCCCCGAATTGCATGTGAATAATGCTGGAAACTGAAACAAAAAAGAGAATAAAGCCAAATATTCGAAATCCTCTCCCACCTTCTTCTTCATCTCGTTCTCTGACTAGGTGCCACGCGCCGAATACAAGTAGTATAGGGGTAATATAGCGTAGTTCCCCAAATAGGAAACTGAGGACATATTCATTGAGTATTGTTCCGACAACCCCAGCTTTGTTAAAAAAACTAAGGGTGACAATTACGGTTAAAATAAGAAAAATAACCGCAATGACCCCATCTGAGAGGGTTGGATCAAGCTTTCGTTCGATCTTTTTGCCGCGTGACATAGTAATAATTTAGTCGGTTGAAGGGTTTATTGGTAAGCCCAAAACTCAAAGTTCAAAACGTAAAACTATAACCAAAAACTCAAAAGTTTTGACATTTGAGATACGGTTTTGACATTTGAGTTTTGAGTTTTGCATTTATATACATAACTTCAAGATAGTATTGTACCATATTTTCACCCTAATACGGAGCTCATACTGGGGTATAGCATAGGAAATGTGTATAAATTTGGCTAAATTAAGGGAACTGTGGATAATTATGGGGATAGATAGGGATGAATAGGGGATAAATATAGACTATTTTTATCTTTTTTTAGCCAAAATATGGACTTTCTTGACAAAAAATGAACCCTAGTCTCTCATTTGACAATACCATAGAAAAAGAGTATTCTAACGGCATTGTGTTCAAAGGAAAAAAGACAAATAATTCTGGTCTTCTCGCACCTATCTCAAGGGCAGGCGAATTATCCGGATATCCCATGCCTCGATTCCATATCTACAATTAAATTGTAATTACCTCCTTTTTAATAAAAGGGATTTTTTGTTGTCTTAACTTATCCTGTGCATCCATTTGGGAATGGAGTGTGCAGTTAATCAATAGTATACAGCGTATGGTACCTCTCTTTCGCCGCCAACCTCTAAAATCGACTGAGCGCACATTTTTTACCAAACTAAGAGACGCAATCACTGCGCCTGATTTGATTGAGGTACAAAAAAATTCGTATGAGTGGTTTTTCAAAGAAGGACTTCGCGAATTGTTTGATGAACTGTCTCCAATCACTGATTTCACAGGTCGCGATCTTGAATTGTATTTTGAAGACTACTATCTCGACGAGCCAAAATTTGATGAAGTTACCTGCCGCAACAAAAATATCACCTACGAAGCACCGCTTCGTGTGAATGTTCGAATGACAAATAAAAGAACCGGAAAATCAGACAAACAGGAAATTTATTTGGGTGATGTTCCTCTGATGACTGCTCGCGGTACGTTCATGGTGAATGGAATTGAGCGTGTAATTGTTTCTCAGCTTATTCGAAGCGCGGGAGCATTTTTCACTGCAGAGATGGTGCGCGGACGACGATTTTACGGAGCAAAGATTATTCCAAACCGCGGTGCGTGGATAGAAATCGAAACTGATCAGAATAATGTGCTCTGGATCAAGGTTGATCGCAAAAGAAAAGTTGCTGCAACCTCGCTCCTACGGGCATTTGGGTATGCAGACGATGAAAAAATTAAAGCAGCATTTGCTGATGTGAATACACATCCCAATATTGACTATGTGGATGCAACACTCAAAAAAGATACCGCAAAATCTGAAGAGGATGGATTGATCGAAGTGTATCGCCGTATTCGTCCGGGGGACTTGGCAACTGCAGAAAATGCACGTAGTCTGATTCATGCCATGTTTTTCAATTTTGATCGCTATGATCTCGGCAAAGTGGGTGTCTATAAATTTGATACTAAATTTGATTTGGGTTTGACTGAAGAAGCGTATGATTCAAAAGAAGAGCGTGTATTGTCTCCCGAAAAATTATTAAAAGTTCTCAAAGAAGTTATCCGATTAAATGTAACCCAGGAAGAAGCAGATGATATTGATCATTTGGGTAATCGTCGTGTACGTGGAGTGGGAGAACTCGTTCAGAATAGATTTAGAATCGGTCTCGCTCGTATGGAGCGCATTGCAAAAGATCGTATGAGTACGATGGAAGTAGATACGATTGCTCCAAACAAATTAATCAACGCTCGACCAGTGATTTCAGTGATTCGTGAATTTTTCATGAGTTCACAGCTCTCACAATTCATGGACCAGGTAAACCCGCTTGCTGAACTTGAACACAAACGCCGTGTATCAGCATTGGGTCCTGGTGGATTGTCTCGTGACCGAGCAGGATTCGAAGTACGTGACGTACACCGTACTCACTATGGACGTATTTGTCCGATTGCAACTCCTGAAGGACCAAATATCGGTTTGGTAGGACACTTGTCAACGTACGCAAAAGTCAATCGTTTTGGATTCCTTGAAACTCCCTATAGAAAAGTATTGCGCGAAGTTCCTAATGAAGCAAAATTTACCGAAGGTGAATATTCTCTCGAAGAAATCAAAGGAATGGTAGGCGCAGGAGAAGAGATTACTGCAGCAATTGCCAAGAAATTAGAATCAGACAAAAAGTTATCTGTAATCAAAGTGAAGCCTCGAGTAACTGATGAAATCGTATACCTGAACTCATTCCAGGAAGAACGATCGATTACTGCATCGGCTACTACACGGATGGACGATCGAGGATATTTCCTTGATGAAAAAACTCCTGCTCGTGTGCATGGTGAAGCGCAGGTAACTGAAGTTGCAAGTATCCAGTATATTGATGTTGCATCAAACCAGATTTTATCTCTCGCAACAAGTATTATTCCATTTTTGGAACACGATGATGCGACTCGCGCCTTGATGGGAACAAACATGCAGAGACAGGCAGTGCCTTGTATCAAGCCAGAACCACCACTGGTCGGAACCGGAGTTGAGAAGGCTGCTGCAGAAAATAGTGGGTACGTAGCAAAAGCTCCTGCTGATGGTGAAATTACCTATGTTGATGGACACCGAATCGAACTCACTGATAAAAAAGGGAAAGTGTATACCTGGGATCTGGGTAAATTCCTCCGCTCAAACGCATCAAGCTGTATCAACCAAAAACCAACCGTTACTTTGGGTCAAAAAGTAAAGAAAGGACATCCAATGTCTGATGGACCAAGTATTAAAGATGGTGAATTGGCATTGGGACAAAATGTATTGGTAGCCTACATGGTGTGGGATGGATTCAATTATGAAGATGCGGTTATCATCTCTGATCGTCTCGTAAAGGATGATCGATACACCTCGATCCATATCGAAGATTATACAATTGATGTTCGTGAAACCAAGCTTGGAGAAGAAGTGATTACCAATGATATTCCGAATGTCAGTGAAGAAAAATTACGAAATCTTGATTCAGAAGGTATTGTTCGCATTGGTGCTGAAGTTCATTCAGGAGATATTTTGGTCGGAAAAATTACGCCAAAAGGAGAAACTGAATTAACCCCTGAAGAGCGATTGCTCCGGGCAATTTTCGGAGAAAAAGCGCGCGATGTTCGTGATTCATCACTCTATCTCGAGCATGGTGAGCAGGGGAAAGTAATTGATGTAAAAATCTTCTCAGCAGAAGCTGGAGACAAATTACAGCCAGGTGTGATCAAACAAGTTCAGGTCACGGTTGCTGATATGCGAAAAATCCAGGTAGGAGACAAAATGGCAGGTCGCCATGGAAACAAAGGTGTCATCTCACGTGTGGTCCCAGCTGAAGATATGCCATTCCTAGAAGATGGAACTCCGGTAGATATTATCCTCTCTCCATTGGGTGTTATTTCACGTATGAACTTGGGTCAATTGCTCGAGACCCATCTTGGTCTTGCGGCAAATGCGCTTGGGTACAAAGCAGCAACACCAGTATTAAATGGAATTTTGGAAAGTCAAATTGAAGAAGAACTCAAAAAAGCAGGATTTCCAACTGATGGAAAATTGCAGCTCTATGATGGACGAACAGGTGATCCATATGAACACAAAACTACCGTCGGGTACAACTACATGTTGAAATTGAATCATATGGTCGAAGATAAGATCCACCAGCGCTCTATCGGTCCATATAGTTTGATTACTCAGCAGCCATTGGGAGGTAAGGCTCAGTTCGGAGGACAGCGTTTTGGAGAAATGGAAGTATGGGCGCTCGAAGCCTATGGGGCAGCGCATACACTCCAGGAAATTTTGACCATCAAATCAGACGATGTGCCAGGACGTGCAAAAGCGTATGAGGCTATTATCAAAGGAGAACCAATCACGAAGATTAATCTTCCTGAATCATTTAACGTATTGGTGCGTGAAATGAAAGGTCTAGCACTCGATGTAGAACTGTTGAAGCATAATGAAGACGGAAGTTATTCTCCAGCTGAAGAAGTGGTAGCACAACATCGAGATATGCGCAGCCGTGATTACGGAGTCGCACCCGAAGGCGAGGGTGAGCGTAGAGAAAAGCGCGATGAATAATTTTATACTAACACTCTCTCTAATCTCATAAAAATACTATGGCACGCGATACTCTACATACAATGAACTTCGACGCACTGCGCTTGAAGATTGCTTCACCTGAGGTGATCAAAAAATGGTCATATGGTGAAGTCTACAAACCTGAAACGATTAATTATCGAACCCAAAAACCAGAAAAGGGTGGGTTGTTTGCTGAAGAAATTTTTGGACCTACGAAAGATTGGGAATGTTATTGTGGAAAATACAAAAAAATTCGGTATAAAGGAATTGTGTGTGACAAATGTGGTGTAGAAGTCACTCACTCATTGGTGCGTCGTGAACGTATGGGACATATCGAGCTTGCAGCTCCGGTTTCTCATATCTGGTTTTTGCGAACTATTCCTTCACGTATCGGATTGGTACTTGATTTATCAATTCAGTCGCTTGAAAAAGTAATGTACTTCGCATCATTCATCATCACCCATGTTGATGAGGCAGAAAAAGCAGCAACAGTCGAAGCGCTGAAGAAAGAATACAAATCGAAGAAAAAACAACTTGAGACCGACGCAGCAAGAAAACTTGAAAACGCAGAAAAGTCAGCGAAGAAAGAAATTGAGAGCGAACGCGATCAGAAGCTTGAAGTACTCGAAGAGGATTTCAAGACTGCAGAAGCAGAGCTCAAGGATATTCTGACCATGAATATTATCTCAGAAGCGTATTATCAGGAGCTCTCAATCCGCTACGGTCATTTATTTGAAGCTGGAATTGGTGCAGGAGCAATCAGAGGACTACTGGAGAGATTGAATATTCCAGAAACGGTCGCTCGACTTGAGACAGAAATTGGAAAGAGCAAAGGGGCAAAGCGCGAACGCCTCATTCGTCGAGTAAAATTGTTGAAGAGTTTGGATAAAAATGACATTAGACCAGAGTGGATGATCATGACTTCGATTCCGGTGATTCCACCAGACTTGCGTCCGATGGTAGCTCTTGATGGAGGACGATTTGCAACTTCAGATTTGAACGACTTGTATCGCCGTGTAATCAATCGCAACAATCGTTTGAGACGTTTGGTTGAGCTCAATGCTCCTGAAGTAATTTGTAGAAATGAAAAACGCATGTTGCAAGAAGCAGTGGATGCGTTGATCGACAACAGTGCTCGTGCATCAAAGACAGTCCGCGCATCGACTGGGCAGAAACGTCAGCTCCGATCTCTCGCTGATATTTTGAAAGGAAAACAGGGTCGTTTCCGTCAGAATTTGCTTGGAAAACGTGTAGATTATTCTGGCCGTTCAGTTATTGTGGTCGGACCAACCCTCAAAATTGATGAATGTGGTATTCCAAAAATTATTGCACTGGAACTCTTCAAACCATTTATCATGGCTGAAATTATCAAACGAGAACTCGCGCACAATGTGCGAAGTGCTTCTCGGTTTATTGAAAGCAATGCACCAGAAGTGTGGGATATTCTTGAAGAATTAACCAAAAAAACTCGTGTACTCTTGAACCGTGCGCCGACACTACATCGTCTCGGTATCCAGGCGTTCAAACCTCGCCTAGTTGAAGGTAAGGCTATCAAACTTCATCCATTGGTATGTCCTGCGTTCAATGCAGACTTCGATGGAGACCAGATGGCAGTACATTTACCATTGTCAGAACAGGCAAAATGGGAAGCGGAAAATTTGATGGCAAGTGAGAAAAACTTATTGAAGCCTGCAACAGGAAGCCCGGTTATCACTCCACAGCAGGATATTGCGCTTGGGTGTTATTATCTGACCAAGTATGATGAGAGTGATACTGCAAAGGTGACCAAATTTTACGCAAACGTTACCGAGGCAAAATACGCTTACAAGACTCGCAAAATTACACTCAAAGAGCGTATCAGTGTGCGTCTAGGTGAAGCTGAGATGGCAAAATTCCCTGAAGGAACCAAGAGTCTGGTAGAAACTTCAATGGGGCGCATTCTCTTCAATGAGATTCTTCCGGATAAACTCATGTACTATAATGAAGCGATTACTAAGAAGTATTTGAGTAATATTATTCAGCTTTTGCTCGAATTATACGGACAGGAAACTACGGCGCATCATCTGGATAAAATCAAAGAACTAGGATTCAAATATGTAACCAAATCTGGTTACTCACTAGGAAAAGATGATTTTCCTGCAATTCATGCAAAACATGGGTTATTGCTCGCTGCTGATAAACAAGTTGAATTGGTATACGAACAGTTCAACGAAGGTTTGTTGACTGATTCAGAGCGTCATGCAAAAATCTTGGAAATCTGGGCAGAAGCAAAAGAAAATCTACTTTCAAACAGTAAGGATGTACTCAATAAAGACGGATCAGTATTTGCGATGATTGATTCTGGTGCTCGAGGTAGCTGGGCGCAGCTGGGACAGGTTATTGCTATGAAAGGTCTCGTGGCAAGTCCATCAGGAGATATTATCGAGCTCCCCGTAAAAGGAAACTTCAAAGAAGGATTCGATGTGCTTGAATTCTTTATCTCAAGTCATGGTGTACGAAAAGGACTCTCAGATACCGCTCTTCGAACCGCAAACGCAGGATACCTGACTCGTCGTCTTGTCGACGTAGCACAAGATGTAGTAGTACGTGCTGATGATTGTGGAGATACGGTAGGAGAGATGTTTACACGCGAACAATCCGAGCAGATGGGAGAAAAACTATCTGAGCGCGTATTGGGTCGTTTCGTCCTCGCTGCAGTCAAAATTGATGGAGAAACAATTGTGAAGAAAGGTGAAGTTATCAATGAGCATGCAGCGCGATTAATTGAAAGCAAGGCAGTAGATAATATTCACGTGCGTTCAGTATTGCAGTGTCATATTGCAAAAGGAATTTGTGCCAAATGCTATGGATATGACCTTGGAAATCGTCGTGTAGTGGAAAAAGGAGTTGCAGTTGGTGTTATCGCTGCACAATCAATCGGAGAACCAGGAACTCAGCTCACCATGCGTACCTTCCACCTTGGTGGAGTCGCGGGAGGAGATATTACCCAGGGTCTTCCTCGAGTTGAAGAACTCTTTGAAGCACGAACTCCAAAGCGAAAAGCGCTTCTTTCAGAAGTCGCAGGAACAGTTGAAATTGAGGATGCTGATGGAAAGGTAGTCATGGGTCCGACCGGACGAAAGATTTTTGAAGGTCGCCGTGGACAAAAAATCGTGAAAATTCATCATGATGGCATTGATGAGATTGTATTCGATGTTCATGGAGAAGATGATTTGAAAGTGGCTGACGGACAAAAAGTAGCTGAAGGGGACGTAATGATTGTGCGTGGATCATCAGGCGAAGAAATCAAAGCAGAGTTCAATGGAAAAGTAACCGTTGACGGTATGCGTCTGCGCTATGTCTATGATGGTAAAACCACCAAAGAATATATTGTTCCGCTTGGATTTAAACTCTGGGTCAAAAATGGGGACATGGTTGCCAAGGGAGATCAGCTAACTGAAGGTGCTGTTGATCTAAAAGAACTTTTTGAACTCAAAGGTCAGGATGCGGTAAAACGGTATGTCTTGGGAGAAATTCAGGAAATCTATGCATCTCAGGGTCAGCGCTTGAACGATAAACATATTGAAATTATTATCAAGCAGATGTTCTCTCGTGTATTCATCGAAGACGCAGGGGATACTGAACTTATCCCAGGTGAAGTAGTCGAGCGTTCACAGCTCATGCTTGCAAATGCAGAAGCTGAGAAAAACAAACAAAAGGTTGCTCATGGTCGCGATATGCTCATGGGTATCAGTAAGATTTCTCTTACCACTCAGAGCTTCCTCTCAAGTGCGTCATTCCAGGAAACATCTCGCGTATTGGTAAATGCTGCGATCACTGGAAAGATGGATCATCTCGAAGGATTAAAAGAAAACGTCATTATCGGTCGCTTGATTCCAGCCGGAACCGGTACCAAGGATCAGGCAATCGAAGTGGTACAAGAAAAAGAAGAAGTGGTGAGTTAAGACAGGTCATGAAAAACAAAAACCCCGCCTTTACGAAAGGTGGGGTTTTTGATATTACACTAGATTTTTATTTTGCGAAGGTCTGGTGGAAGAGCTCCATACTGTCTTTCACTACTTGAATTGCTTTTTGCTTGTCTCCAAATCCAGTCACCTCGACAACTTTTTTCTTTTCAAGTTTTTTGTACTCTTCGAAGAATTGTTTGATTTCATCGAGGGTATGTTGAGGAATGTCTGAGAGATCATTGATATGCTTCACATTGGGATCTTTGGTTGCGACTGCAATAATCTTATCATCAGCCTCTCCTCCATCTACCATACCCATAACTCCGACTACACGCACTTCGACGAGACAGAGTGGGGGAAGGACTTCGGAGCAGAGTACGAGTACATCGAGATCGTCTCCATCTTCACAATACGTCTGTGGGATCAGTCCATAGTTTTGTGGATAGTGGACTGCAGAATAGAGTACGCGATCGAGCTTAACTAAATTACTACTTTTATCAATTTCAAATTTTGCTTTACTTCCGCGGGGGATTTCAATGATTGCTTGTACGACTTCAGGAGCTCCTTCTCCGATTGATACTGAATGCCAGGGATTTTTACTTTCCATAGAATTAATTATTTTGAATATTCATAGCTAGTATCCTAGCTTAATGATCTGGTTTTGTAAAGGTTTTTAAAAGAGTTGATTTTTTCAATATTTTTGTTAAAATCCTACATATTAAAGACTAAGACTATAGATATGTCAGGTCATTCTAAGTGGCATAATATCCAAGGCAAGAAGGGGAAAGCTGATAAAGCTCGAGCAAACGCGTTTACCAAAGTTTCAAAGGCAATTACGGTTGCAGCACAGAATGGTGGTGGAGATCCTGCCATGAATTTTTCATTGCGTCTCGCAATTGATAAAGCAAAGGAAGTAAACATGCCGAAAGACAATATTGATCGCGCAGTGAAGAAAGGAACTGGAGAATTAAAAGATGGGGCAGTATTGCAGGAGGTGGTATACGAAGGATATGGACCAGGCGGAGTTGCAATGCTTATTGAATCAGTCACGGATAATACGAATCGAGCGCTTACTGAAATCAAAAACGCATTTACCAAAATTGGCGGGTCACTCGGGAGCAAGGGCGCAGTTGCGTGGCAATTTGAGTACAAAGCAGTACTTCGTATTAGTGCTGAGAAAAAACAAGAGATAAAAAACTGGGAAGAACTCGAACTTGCGCTCATGGATGCAGGAGTAGATGATATTCGGGAAAGTGAGGATGGTGTCGAGCTTATTGGTCCCAAAGAAAAATTTCAGGCAATGAATGAAGTCCTTCATAAAGCAGGGATTAATCCTGATAGTGCAGGGCTTGAATGGATGGCAAAAGAGACAATGGAGTTGTCAGAGGAACAGTCACAGGTGCTTACTGAACTGGTTGATGCACTCTATGACCTCGATGATGTAAAAGAGGTATATACCACTGCTCGCTAATATCAAAACAAAAACAGCCTAGTTATAAGCTGTTTTTGGTTGGGGTCGTCGCAGGGTTGCTGCGACGACCAGGATTGTCACGCGGCCTCGTTTTCGGGCACGCTGATCCTCCAGATATCTTCGGAGGAGCAGGGGTTCCCGTCGGAGTCGAGCGCACAGGCGAAGATCGTGGCCGACTTCCAACGCTTCAGGACCGCAGTTTTGAGAGACTGAAGGCAGATCCAGCTCAAGGCCGGTCGCTCGATCCTGATCCGCTGGATCTCGTAGCTCTCCCAGCTGGCGTAGACCTTGTCGTTGACGTCGACCACGGAATCCGTGTGGACCGAGATGAACTCGATCGGACCATCCATGCCGATGATAAGTACGATCGGACCCTTCTCGTCCTCATTCCATTGGATTGGAGCGAGAACGCGTTCGGAACGCCCGATACGCACTTCAGCACCTTCTGTGGTTGAACACAGGTGACACATACACCCCCCTTATACTATCTACGGCTAGAGGAATTCCAGCCTGGCTATACAGCCTAGTAAAAGCTGCACAGCCTGACCGGGATACATAAGAAAAGTAGTACACTGTAGAGGATTTCAGTGTTTTTGTCAATACTATGCCCAATAGCAGTTTACATGCTAAAATAAGATCGATACTTGGTATGCCTATCTCCAAACCACAAAAAATTACTCGTATTCTCGGTATTGATCCAGGCTTTGGCCGTGTCGGTTTTGGAATTATTGATGTCGCAGGTGATAGATTTCGAGTAGTTGAGTATGGATGTATTGAGACTGATACCAAACGGACATTTGTCGAGCGACTGGAAGACATTTCAGATGAGCTGATTACAATTATTCGGAAGCACAAGCCCAATTGTGGGGCAGTGGAAGAGTTGTTTTTCTACAAAAATGTCACGACTGCTATGAAAGTGAGTCAGGCTAGAGGTGTCATTCTTCTGACCCTGAGAAAAGCCAGACTCCCGATTCATGAATACACCCCACTACAAGTAAAGCAGAGCCTGACCGGGTATGGAAATGCAGCCAAATCTCAGCTTGAGACTATGGTCAAAGTAATTTTGGGCTTGAAGAAAAAAATCACTTCAGATGACGCAGCTGATGCCCTTGCTATTGCGCTTACCTGCGCAGCTTCGCGAAAGATGGAGGAACTTACAGGCTAAGTGTGCTATAATAGATTTGATAAACTCAAAACTCAAATGTCAAAACGCAAAACTATAACTCAAAACTCGAATCTTTCGAGACCTCTGTTGAAATAGGTTTTAAGATTTAAGTTGATAGTTTTGAACTTTGAGTTTTAAGTTTTGAGATAACATATATATGAGAATTGCTATCAATGGTTTTGGGAGAATCGGGCGCCATGCATTCAAAATTGCGTTTCAGAAAAAACTAGATATCGTCGGGATCAATGATCTGACTGATACGAGAACTTTGGCGCATCTATTGAAGCATGATACTGCGTACAATGATTTTGAATTTCCAGTTTCTTTTGATGAGAAACATATTATAGTAAAAGGTAAAAAAATTCCGGTCTTTGCTGAGAAAGATCCTGCAATGTTGCCTTGGAAAAAGCTCAAAGTTGATGTCGTAATCGAATCAACTGGTCGATTTACTGATGCAGAGAGTGCAAAAGCACACATTACAGCTGGAGCGAAGAAAGTGGTGATCTCAGCTCCGGGAAAAGGTGAGTTGAAAACCTATGTTCGTGGGGTAAATGATAAGGAATACAAAGGTGAACCTATTCTTGATAATGCTTCATGTACCACGAATTGCGCGGCACCCATGATGCTGGTCTTGGAAAAAGAATTTGGTATAGAAAAGGCAATGCTCACCACTGTTCATTCATATACAGCTTCTCAAGTACTTCAGGATGGCCCTTCAAAAGATCTTCGTGAAGCACGTGCTGCTGCGCAAAATATGGTTCCTACCAAAACTGGGGCAGCTGTTGCTGTGACTCGGACCATTCCTCAATTGCAGGGGAAATTCGACGGACTTTCAATTCGAGTTCCAACTATTACCGTTTCTCTAACCGACATTACGGTATTATTGAAAAAAAGCACAACAGTGGAAGAAATAAATAAAGCATATATCAAAGCCTCAAAAACGTACCTCAAAGGAATTCTCGATGTGTCACATGAGCCATTGGTTTCAAGTGATTATATTGGAAATCCGTATTCAGCAATTGTGGACGCCGAACTCACTCGAGTGGTAGATGGTAATTTGGTGAAAGTCGTTGGATGGTATGACAATGAATGGGGTTATGCAAATCGATTGGTGGAGATGGCGGTGATTGCAGGGAAGAAATAAAACAAAGTAAAAAATAAAAAGGAAAAAGGCAAAAGAAAATACAAATTATTTCGAATTTCTTTTTACTTTTTACCTTTTTCTTTTGACTTTCAAAATATGAAACTTCGCAGTATTACACAGGTTAAAGATCTCGCGGGAAAACGAGTTCTCGTTCGCGTTGACTACAATGTACCTATAGTAAAAGGGAAAATAGGGGAAACATTTCGCATCAGGGCCTCGCTTGAAACAATCAATTTTTTGCTTGAGAAAAAAGCATGCGTTCTTCTGATCGCACATATTGGCAGGCCGGGAGGGAAAGTGGTGAAAGAGTTGCAAATCGATCCAGTTGCAAAAGAATTGGAACGGATGCTCAAAAAGAACGTACAAATTATTAGATCAAAAGATTGGTCAGATTTGAAAAAAATAGAAAAAGAAGTTTCAAAAATAAAACAAGAAACAGTAGCTATTTTTGATAATATTCGCTTTGCTGAAGGCGAAGAAAATAACAAAGAATATTTTTCGAAAGAACTAGCGTCACTAGGTGATATCTTCGTGCTTGATGGATTTGGGGTAGCACATCGATCGAGTCCTTCAGTCACCGGTATTGCTGGCTATATTCCTTCGTATGCGGGATTGTTGCTTGAAAAAGAAGTCGAGGGGTTGACCCGGGTAATTGAAGCAGGTAAGAAGAATAGTGTATTAATTATCGGAGGCGCAAAAATAGAAACCAAGCTACCAGTCATCACTCACTTGAAAAATAAAGTTGAAGTGGTGTTGGTAGGTGGAGGGATTGTGAACACATATCTGAAAGCAGAAGGATTTGGAGTAGGTGCGTCTTTGGTAGACGAAGAATTGATGTCTGAAGCAAAAAAACTTCGCAACATACGGTCGATTGAATGGCCTGTAGATGTAGTCGTGGGAAAAAAAGATGGGTCAGGTGCGCGGGTGGTAGAGCTTTCGAAAAAACCTAGTAAAATTTGCGAGGATGATGAAGCTATTTTTGATATCGGTCCTGCGACTATCCAACTGTATGCAGAAGATATCAAATTGTCACAGTCAATCATCTGGAATGGGGCTACTGGCTATTTTGAACAAAAACCCTATGATGTCGGAACTCTTTCAATTGCTCGACTCGTAGCGTCACGATCAAAAGGAGAGGCTTTTGGTGTGATTGGTGGGGGAGAAACAATTCAGGCGATGAATCAAACGGGGATGGAAGAATTTGTTGATTTGGTTTCAACTGGTGGTGGAGCAATGCTCGAATTTCTGGCAGGAAACGTGCTTCCAGGAGTGGAGATTGTTACAAAAAGATAATTTCAACGTATATATCCACAGACGAGTAACGAATAAAAAGTTATTTTGTGCTATACTTCCCTCATTGAATGAATTTTGAAATTATCTTTTTACTTTTGCCTTTTTAATTTTTACTTTGCACGTATGCCTGTCAAAAAATCATTTACTCGTCCAATGATGGATGAGCCACTAGCACCGGTTATGCCGGTCATGTCGACAACTGAATCTGATCATTCAATGCATTCATGTAAAAATGAGCGTTGTGAGAAACATGGATGGTGTGGATGGGTAGGAAAAAAATTGTTAGTAACATTCTTCGGTATTCTTGTCGTGTATTTGATTGTATTTTTGGGAGTTTTGATTCGAAATGAAGTTAGAAAATACGATTTTATTGGACAGGCAGACAAAGCTGAGCGTACTATCCGAGTAGAAGCAGAGGGTAAGGTGAGTGTAAAACCAGATGTTGCTATGACTACTATGGGCGTCACCACCGAATCACCAACTGTTGCTGAAGCACAGCAGAAGAATACTGAGGTCGTAAATAAATTGATTTCCCGAGTGAAAGAATTGGGAGTGGATGCAGCGGATATACAGACGCGCGATTATAGTGTCTACCCTGCGTACAATTACCCAACGGACGGGAGCAAACCAGAACTCAGAGGATATACAATTAGTCAGAATGTAGCAATTAAAATTAGAGATCTTACAAAGTCAAGCGCTGTACTTGCTCTCGCAGGTGAAGTGGGTGCGACCAATGTAAGCGGTCTTGAATTCACGATTGATGACAAGGATTCATATCTAGAAGCTGCTCGTACGGATGCGCTTAAAAAAGTAAATGACAAAGCACGAGCTCTTGCGAGTATGCTCGGCCTCAACCTAGCTTCAATCGTATCGTATGACGAATATGAGAGTTCTCCTACTCCATATTATGGAGCCAAATTGTATGATATGGGAATGGGAGGAGCAGAATCTATGCCTCAAATCGAAGCTGGGACCAATGATGTGGTATTGCGGGTTGGCGTCACCTTTGAACTCAAATAAGAATAATATAGAGCAAAAAACGACCTTTTCAAGGTCGTTTTTGTTTGATATAATTATTTTCTAGTTCATAGCCAATCCCGATTTAATCGGGATGAACTTAGTATAAGCTCTTCTGTCATATGAAAAAAGTCTTGATTTCACAAGTGAAAGCACGAGAAATTTTGGATTCTCGAGGTAATCCAACTCTTGAAGCAGTTGTACAACTCTCGGACGGAAGTATTGGAAAAGCCGCGGTACCGAGCGGAGCCTCGACCGGGACTCACGAGGCATGTGAATTGCGGGATGGAGGTACGCGGTATCAGGGAAAAGGTGTGCTCAAAGCAGTAAAAAATATACATACGAGTATACGGACTGCGCTTATTGGGGCAAATGCCTTTGATCAACGCTCGATTGATACCACACTGATCGCGCTCGATGGGACTCCAAATAAAAAGAAGCTTGGAGCAAATGCCATCCTTGCAGTGTCACTCGCAACCGCACGAGCAGCTGCGATGAGCAAACAAAAACCGCTCTATCGTTATCTACGAGAGTGTTTTCATAATAAAGAAAAAAAATATCGAATGCCGATTGCTACCATGAATATCCTCAATGGGGGGAGACACGCGAACAATAATCTCTCATGTCAGGAATTCATGATAATTCCAGTAAATAAGAAATTTAGAGAGCGTGTACGCATGGGGTCAGAGATATTTCACAGTCTTGCGCATCTACTGAGTCAAAAAGGTCTGTTGACTGGCGTGGGAGATGAGGGAGGATTTGCTCCCAATCTGCCGAATAACGAACGTGCACTGCAGCTGATTGTGAAGGCTATTCAAGCTGCCGGCTATACTCCAGGCAAACAGGTCTATCTAGGTCTTGACGTGGCTTCTTCTGAATTTTATCGAGGGGGAAAATATTATCTTGATGGTCAAAAAAATCCAGCAAATCCAGAGAGTGTGATTGCAACGCTTGAGTCGTGGGTAAAACATTATCCGATTATTTTTCTTGAGGACGGGCTAGCAGAGGATGATTGGAAAAATTGGAAGCTACTCACCAAAAAGTTGGGTGGAAAAGTTTCACTCGTGGGCGATGACTTGTTTGTAACTAATACTGAACGAATCAAAAAGGGTATTGAAGAGGAAGTGGCTAATGCTGTCCTGATAAAGGTAAACCAGATTGGATCTCTTTCAGAAACCATCGATGCAATACAGTTGGCGCAAAAAAATAGATACAAAGTAGCGGTCTCTCACCGATCAGGAGAAACTGCGGACACCTTTATCGCTGATCTTGCGGTTGCAGTGAATGCTGAATTTATCAAAACGGGCTCACTCTCTCGTTCAGAACGAGTTGAAAAGTATAATCGGTTGATGGAGATTGAAGATGAACTGGGGCTATAATATTATATTTTATATAACTGAAAACTTAAATGTCAAAACTTAAAACTATAACTAAAAATTTAAAACTAGTTATTGAATTTAAAGTTTTTAGATTTAAGTTGCGGTTTTGACTTTTGAGTTTTACGTTTTGAGTCCGAATACTATGTCTAAAACACAAAAACAACCTAAACAAATACCATCCCCTACAGTCCTCATTATTCTCGATGGATTTGGTCTGGCTCCTGAGAAAAACGAAGGGAATGCGATTACCTCAAAAACCGCGCCGAATATTTTTGGGTATCTAAAAAAATATCCAAATTCAAAACTCAAAACTTCTGGTGAGCAGGTGGGACTGTTTCCCGGACAGATTGGAAATTCTGAGGCAGGACATTTGAATATTGGAGCAGGAAGAATTGTAAAACAGGATTTGGTCTGCATTTCAGATTCAATCCATGATGGGACGTTTTTTAAAAATGAAGCATTCAAGCAGGCGCTCTTCCATGTAAAAAAATATAATTCCGCTGTTCATCTCATGGGACTTCTGACAGATGGGAATAGTGCCCACTCATATCCTGAACATGTCTACGCATTGCTTGAACTCTGCCGGAGAGAAGGAATTGACCGAGTGTATCTGCATCTATTTACTGATGGTCGTGACTCGGGCCCCCATGCAGCGGCTACATATTTGCATGAACTTCGTGGTCACATGCTCCATACTGAAAAAATTGCGACTATCATGGGTAGACTGTATGGCATGGATCGAAATAAAATATGGAGTCGTACTGAAGCCGCATATGAAGCTATGGTCATGGGTATAGGGCACAAAGTAGCGAGCGCGGAAGAAGCTCTAGAGCAGGCGTATAATCGGGGAGAGACAGATGAATTTGTCACTCCATCAGTCATGGTAGATGACAAGGGCAAACCGATTGCGTCAATCAATGACCATGATACTGTTATATTTTTCAATGCGCGGTCTGATCGTGCTCGTCAGATCACCAAAGCATTTGTGCAAGATGACTTTAATAAACGGAATCCTGGGTCGTTCAAAAGAGTTAAAGTGCCCAAAAATATCAGATTTGTGGCGCTTACTGATTTTGGACCGGATCTTGAGCGAATACTCACCGTATTTCCTTCACCTGATGTGTACAATACCTTGCCTTTGGCACTTTCAAATTTTACACAAGTGTATATTGCAGAATCTGAGAAGTATGCACATGTTACCTATTTTATCAACGGTGGTTATGCTGAACCAGTCAATGGCGAAGATTGGATTAAAATAGAATCAAAGACAGTGGCTCATCATGATACCAAGCCAGAAATGGCAGCAAAAGAAATTACCAAAAAGGTTGTGGGACTGATGAAGAAAGACGCCTATCAGTTTTACTGTATCAATTATGCGAATGCTGATATGGTAGGGCATACAGGCAACCTCAAAGCTGCAAAAACAGCAGTTACGACGATTGATACCTGTGTCGGAGAGATTGTTGATACGACCCTTGCAAAAGGTGGACAGGTGCTGATTGTCTCGGATCATGGTAATGCGGAAGAAATGAAAAATTTGAAAACAGGAGAAGTGGATACTGAACATAATCTGAATCCTGTTCCCTGCATATTGATTCGCAATATAGTCAAGGGAATAAAATTGAAAGATGGTATTCTCGCAGATGTGGCGCCGACGATTATTAAAATGGTAGAAGGCAGGCAGCCACGAGAGATGACAGGTAAACCTTTATTTTAATGTATGTCACGACCAAAACCAGTAGTACTTGCTATACTTGATGGATGGGGAGTCGCACCAGCAAGCGACGGGAATGCGATTGAGCGAGCCCTGACGCCGAACATGGATCGTTTTGTACGCGAATACCCAGCCATGACACTCTATGCTTCGGGGAATGAAGTAGGTTTGTCATACGGAGAAATGGGGAATTCAGAAGTAGGACATTTGAATATCGGTGCTGGTCGCGTATATTATCAGACCTTTCCTCGGATCAATAAAACTATTGTTGATGGAACATTTTCTCAAAACAAGGCATTTTTGAGTGCAGTAGAACATGTTCGTGAACATAAATCGAGTCTGCATCTGGTAGGCCTGGTGAGTCCGGGAAACGTACATGCGAGCCAGGACCATCTCTATGCGTTGCTAGAATTTGCCAAGAAAAATAAAATTAAGAATGTGTTTGTACATGCGATTCTTGATGGAAGAGACACGCTGTATAATAGTGGCAAAGATTTTATTGGAAAACTAGAAGAGAAGATGAAAAAGATTGGAGTGGGTGAAATTGCGTCGTTGTCGGGGCGTTATTATGCAATGGACCGTGATAATCGATGGGATCGAATCGAGCGCGCATATCGAGCGATGGCTGAAGGAGTTTCTGAGACATATCACAAAGATCCTCGTGAAGCACTCGATATATCATATGAAAAAAAAGTATATGATGAAGAATTCATACCAGTCGTGATTGGAAAAGAAGGGAAGCCCACTGCTCGGATTGAATCAGGAGACGCGGTGATCTTTTTTAATTTCCGCCCTGACCGTGCCAGACAACTCACCAAAGCATTTGTATTGCCTGGATTTGATAAATTCAAGCGTGAATATCTGAAAGATTTGCTTTTTGTAACTATGACTGAATATGAAAAAGAAATTCCCGTCGTAGTCGCATATCCTCCAGTCGTCGTGCATAATTGTCTTGCAGAAGTAGTGAGTAAAGCGGGGCTCACCCAATTCCACGTGGCAGAAACAGAAAAATACGCGCATATTACGTTCTTTTTGAACGGCACAGTCGAAGAACCTTTTGAAGGGGAAGAGCGTGCAATTGTACCTTCTCCAAATGTATCTTCGTATGATAAGGCACCAGAAATGTCGGCTGCAGAAGTTACCAAGAAAGTAATTCATGCAATTGAATCAGACGCATATGACGTGATTCTGGTAAATTATGCGAATGCTGATATGGTGGGACATACCGGAGATCGTGACGCCACGATTACTGCATGTGAGGCAGTAGACAAAGGGCTGGGTAAAATTGCTGAATATGTAGAAGCAAAAGGTGGGGTGCTTCTTATCACTGCTGATCATGGAAATGCTGAGGAAGTGGTGAATTTGAAGACCGGTGAAAAAGACAAGGAGCATAGTAATAACCCAGTACCACTACTTATTATTGGGAAAGAATTCAGAGGACACGCAGGTCCGGGCGGTGACGCTCCTGAGGGTGACTTGAGTCTGGTGCATCCTGTCGGAATTCTTGCTGATGTAGCGCCGACTGTATTAAAAATTCTTGGACTTGAGCAACCGCCGGAGATGACGGGGAGATCGTTGATATAAGTTCAAATCTTAAACTTTAAAAAAGACATCCATGTAGGATAGTCTTTTTTATTCATTTGAAATTTTGATTTTGAAATTAGTGATTTTGAGTTGCTTGTTTAATATGCGCAATCAATTCATCCTCTGCTTCTTTAAGATTTTTTTCTAAAAGTGTAAACGTCGCGTCATCTTCATCTCCCACTGCTTCATACTTTTTCATAATTTCAGTCGCATGGAAGTTCGGAATAATTTTGAGCATTCCGTGTACGGCGCCATTGGTTTCAGTTGGGTCTTCATATAATACCAGAATAATCCGTGCATCAGGTGAGAATGCGATCAATTCTTCAATAATCAAGGAGAGTTCATCCACTCGGGCATTTGCGCGGATAAAATCATCTCGAGTAATCGTGGTTGAGATAATACCATGCACTGCGTCAAAAGTAATATGTGAGAGAGCAGTTCCCCATAATTTGAAGGTTGAAATTGATTTGGTCTCAAACAATTGTTTGATAATGTATGCGCGGTCTGCTCCGAGTTCGACAAGTTTGCTTGCGACAGTGAGAGTATAGGGGCGCACTTTTTTATTCTTAAAACTATTGGTTCCTGCAATAATGCCTGTAAGAAGGGCCTGCGCTATCTGAGAATTGATAAGTTCTGGTTTGTAGGCGTTCAGTAATTCATATACCACTTCAGACGAGGTACTTGCAGGGAGCTCGACTAGATTGATATGTCCGAATAGTTCATTCGAACTTTTGTGATCAATATTAATAATCGGCGTTTTGAAAAAGAATTCCTCATTATGGGTATAGATGCTACCGAGTGCGGGAAGGTGTGGGGTATCAATGACAATAATTGCATCATACTTGAATTCACTCTGGGAAGTGCGGATGCGATCTTTTGAAAAAAATCCGTTCTTTGGGGTGATAAACAATCTGAGTTTCTCATCCTTTACATCATATTTGAGGCTGGAAAGTCCGTTTTTTGAAATATCCATGGTAATAACAAATTGATGTAGTCCCCCAAGAGAAGGAGTGATTGTAGTAGAACCAGAGAGAAAACTAAAACGGTCGGATAAGACAAAACCGTCGCATGCAATATGCGCTTTTTTGCCGAGCTGCTCGAAGAAGAGTTTGAGGGCGAGCGCGCTACCGATAGCATCACCATCTGCCCCAGCCTTAAAAGTAATAAGCAGGTTCTTCTTATCCTCAAGCGTCCGTATTACTTGTTGTAGTACATAAAGTCCCATACCTGTATTATAGACAAAAAAGGGATACGCCAGTATATCAGAGGGTAAAATTAATGTCAACAGTGCGGTTTTTGAGACTTTTTGCGTGGTGCAAAGCCCATAATTGAGCCAGATTTAGCCTAATTCTTGCTAAATATAGAAGAGTACGATAGAATTTTAGGTATACTGAACTTTATGAAAGAACGAGAACTGCCCAAAGCTTACGAACCGCATATATACGAGGATAAGATCTATACACGCTGGGAAAAAGGCGGTTTTTTTGCGCCTGAGAGCATTCCAGGGTGGGTCAAGGACGATACGAAGAGAGAGTCTTTTAGTATGGTATTACCTCCTCCAAATGTGACTGGAACCCTCCATATGGGTCATGCGGTCATGCTCGCAGTACAGGATGTGATGGCGCGCTATCATCGGATGAAGGGTGACAAAACCCTCTGGATTCCAGGAACCGATCATGCCGCAGTCGCAACTGAGTCAAAAGTAGAAAAAATGTTGATTGAAGGCGGAATGAAAAAACCAAAAGCAGAGCTGGGGCGTGAAAAATTTTTGAAACACGTGGAAAAATTTGCGAGTGAATCGCATGACACTATTGTGAACCAAGCAAAAAAAATGGGGGCGTCCCTCGATTGGTCTCGTGAAGCATTTACTCTCGATAAAGCACGAAATACTGCAGTAAATACCTTATTCAAAATGATGTACGATGACGGGCTTATTTATCGAGGATACCGAGTAATCAATTGGTCAGTCAAAGGGCAATCCACCTGCAGTGATGATGAATTGGTCTATGTCGAGCGACCAGGGAAATTATATTATTTCACATACGGACCAGAATGTCCGATTACGATTGCGACAACGAGACCAGAAACTAAGCTCGGGGATACGGCAATTGCAGTGAATCCAAAAGGAAAATGGAAAAAATATATTGGAAAAACTTTTGTTATAAAAAACTTCGGTCAAACCGGACATGTTTTAAATTTGAAAGTAATTGCAGATGCGGGAGTTGATGACACATTTGGTACCGGAGCTCTCGGGGTCACTCCGGCGCATAGCCAGACTGATTTTGAAATCTATCAGAAGAATAAAGATATTGGTTTGATTCAGGTAATTGGCGAGGACGGGAACATGACTGGTAATGCTGGAAAAGCATATGCAGGTTTAACAGTTGAAGAAGCCCGAAAGAAAGTAGTTGCGTGGTTGGAAAAGCAAAAACTGCTTGAGAAAACTGAAGATACGATGCAGAATGTGGGAACCAGTGATCGCTTCGGTGATGTTGTAGAACCATTACCAAAAACTCAATGGTTTATTGAGGTGAATAAAAAAGTAAAAAGTAAAAACGCAAAAGTAAAAAGTTTTGAGGGTAATTTGAGTTTGAAAGAGCGGATGCAGCGAGCAGTTCGTGATGGTCATATAAAAATTATCCCTGAGCGATTTGATAAAACCTATTTTCATTGGATTGATAATTTACGTGACTGGAATATTAGTCGACAGATTTGGTATGGACATCAGATTCCGGTGTGGTACTGCAGAGAAAGTAAAAAGGAAAAAGGTAAAAGTAAAAACTGTGGCGAAATGTTTGTGTTAACAGAAAAACTTACCCAGTGTCCGAATTGTGGAGGTAGTGTTGAACAAGATTCAGACACACTCGACACGTGGTTTTCTTCAGGTTCGTGGACATTCTCTACACTTGGTTGGCCCACGACTGAAGTTCAGTTTATTCGTCACGGTGAGGCAGAAAATAGTGTAGAGAAAATAGTAAGTGATATTAATGATCGAAATGTATACAACCTCACGAAAAAAGGCGAAAAACAAATTCAAGAGTTGGCAAAAATAATGAAAAATAAACCAGAAGTTATTATTACTTCCCCAATCGCTCGAGCGAAAGAAACTGCTGAGATTTTGAGTAAGAAATTAGGGAGTACTCTTGTTGAAGATGCACGAATTCGAGAAGTCGGAGTGGGGGAGTTCAATAGTAAAAGTGAAGATGAATTCGATGAATTCCGTGCAGGCAACAACTGGATGAAGAGTAATCCAAAAGGGATTGAGTCTTATGTTTCAATGCGTAAGCGCACCCATGAATTCATGGCAGAAATTCTTGAAAAATATCGAGGTAAACGGATTGCAATTGTTTCGCATGGTGACCCGATTGAAGTTATGAAGCAATTCGGTACTGAAGTCTATACCAATGAATGGGATATCCAGGATCGGGGCACTCTCGAAACCCGAATGTTTGGCTCTGATAATAAGCAGAATGATGATCTTGAAGTATTTCATCCCACCTCAGTTCTTGAAACCGGTTATGATATTCTCTTCTTCTGGGTTGCGCGCATGATTCTCATGAGCACCTACGCACTTGGTGAAGTACCATTCAAGACCGTCTATCTTCATGGTCTGGTACGTGATGAAGAAGGGAGAAAAATGAGCAAGTCTCTCGGGAACATTATTGATCCTCTCGACATGATCAAGAAATATGGAACTGATGCAACCAGACTTTCACTTCTCATTGGCGGAACACCGGGGAATGATATGCGATTGTCAGAAGAAAAGATCGCAGGCTTTAGAAATTTTACGAATAAACTATGGAATATTAGCCGATTCATGTTGTTAAATATTGAAAAGCCAGTAAGAGATATCAAACAACCTAAGGCAAAAACAGCGGCAGATGAATGGATTTTGTGGAAATTAAACGAAGTTGTATCAAAAATGAATACATCATTTGATGCATATCAATTCTCAATTGCTGGTGAAACATTGCGTGATTTTACCTGGGGAGAGCTTGCTGACTGGTATCTGGAAATTGCAAAAGTGGAAGGTGAGAAGAGTGAGATACTAAATTATATTTTGAATACCATTCTCAAACTTTGGCATCCCTTCATGCCCTTTGTCACTGAACAAATATGGCAGGAAATATATGGTGGAACAATGCTTATAGTAGAAGAGTATCCAACAATAGAAAAAAGCAAGAAAAAGACAAGTGATGTAGTGTTTGTTGATACAACCCTTCGAAATATTATCACCAAGATTCGTTCAATTCGCACTGAATACAAGATCGAGCCAGCAAAGAAAATAATAGTGAGCATGAAAATGAAAGGCACAAACACATTACTCAAAGAATATTCGCCAGTGTTGATTCGATTGGCAGGGCTCGAAACTATTACACATGAAAAGATTGAAAAAGCTGTTTCATTTATTGAATCTGGAATAGAGGTAGACATAGATTTGAGCAGTGCAATCGATACGAAGAAAGAAAAAATACGAATCGAAAAAGAGATCGCGAGTGTTGAACCATATGTAATACAACTTGAGAAAAAATTAGCAAACAAAGAGTTTGTAAAAAATGCGCCAAAAGCAGTGGTTGAGATTGAAAAAAAGAAGCTAGAAGAAGCGCGGCAGAAACTAGAGTCATTGAATGGGCAGTTAAAACAACTAACCTAGTTGCCCACTGTTCTTTATTAGAATAATCAGGTAAATTAGTATAATTAGAATAATTTTTATTACTATGGATAAGAAAAAGCAAAATCTCATGTGGTGGCTCGTAGGTATTCTTGTTTTGGCGGGGATTATCGCGCTTGCAGTCTACAAGAAAAATCAGCCAGGACAGTACGATACCTTTGCTGCATGTATCAAAGATAGTGGAGCAATATTTTATGGCGCGTTCTGGTGTCCGCATTGTCAATCGCAAAAAGCGTTATTTGGAAAATCGAGCAGACTACTCCCATACGTAGAGTGCTCTACTCCAAGCAAATCACAGACAAAGGCATGTGATGACGCGGGAGTGACTTCGTATCCGACTTGGAAATTCAAAGATGGAAGTGTAGTGACTGGACAGCAATCATTCCAGCAACTAGCAGAGAAAACAAAATGTGAAATATAGTTTAATAAAAATATGGAGACACTAAGTCCTGGAGCTGCTGAAGTAGATATTTCTGCGTCAGAATTTGCAAAGCAGGAAAAAACAAAACGAGTTATCAGTGAAATTACCCGTATTCGTGAGTTGTATCATCAAATATGCAACATAGACCAGAAAGTTGCAGCATATAAATCAAAGGTTGGCGCATTGCGAGATGACGAAGAAGTGCCAACTGAGTGGGTTGAAGATATGCGAAAGATTGTACATGCTGATCCACATAAAGTGGAAGATTTTATGATGCCGCCCGGAGCTTTATTTGCTGAAATATATGGGCGTAACATAAGTCATGATATCAAAAACATACAACAGCGGTTAGTTTTTTATCAATTCGCAATTGATTCTCTCGAAGATGGTGATCTAAGACAATTTGTGAATGATTGGGAATACGCGGCAGCAAATTGGGAAGCGTATTACTATACCATGCTCGATTATGCGGCTCGTGCAAAAAATGTGATTGAAGGTGGCAAAGGGGACATTATCGATCCTCGGGTACTGGAGACCGAAGGAAAAAAAGTCGATGCACGTGAATTGTTGGATGTGCTGATAAGATTTATCAAAGATAGAACCAAAAAACATGAGGGAGTATCAGTTCACTATCCAGATTCTTTGCCGGATAATATAGTTGCCGATATCGCACCAGGGGTTGTGTTTAATAAATTAGCGAATATTTTATTAAATCCTATCCGAAAGACTGATACGATCCGGGCAAAAAATGTCTGGATTGAAGTGTCTGTAGACGGTGAGGGTGAAAAGAAAAATCTGGTAATTACCGTGAGTGATGATGGAATTGGGATGGATGAGGAGATAAAGAGTCATATTTTTGAAGGTGGCTTTAGCACTACCAAAGGTAAAGGTATTGGTCTTGCATATGCAGACACGCTTTTTAATCAAATGAATTGTACAATACATGTCGAAAGTAACCCTGCGTCTGATCGGGCAGGAAACGGTGAAGTGCATACCACGTTTACTGTCGTGATTCCGCTTTCTGCTTGATTTTACCCTTTTTCACTGCTATAGTTTCTCCACTATGAAAATTTCTACTGACAAGAAAAAAATCGATGAATTACTCTCACGAGGAGTCGAGAGCGTGATTGATAAAAATCACTTGAAAAAACGTCTCGAATCAGGAGAAAAGCTTCGGGTAAAGCTTGGGATTGACCCGACCAGTCCCAATCTCCACCTGGGACGTTCAATTCCACTCCTCAAAATGCGCGATTTCCAGGAGCTTGGACACCAGCTCGTGTTTATTGTCGGGGATTTTACCGGTATCATTGGAGATACCTCGGACAAAGATAGTGAGCGCCCCATGCTTGAACGGGAAACAGTGAAGAAAAACATGAAAAATTATGTAGCGCAGGCAGGGAAAATTATTGATATCAAGAAAGCAGAAGTTCACTACAATAGTAAATGGTTGTCAAAAGTGAATTATACTGAACTCGGAGAACAGGCTGGCGCGTTTTCAGTTGCAGAATTTATCGCACGCGACAATATTCGTCGAAGATTGGACGCCGGAACCCGTGTGTCGCTTCGAGAAGTGCTCTATCCACTCATGCAGGGATATGATTCAGTGGCTGTCAAAGCTGATGTAGAGCTTGGGGGAACTGATCAACGGTTCAATCTACTTGCTGGACGTACACTTCAGGAGAAGTATGAGCAAGAGCCACAGGATATTATTATGAACCCGCTTGTAGCAGGGACTGATGGTAGAAAAATGAGTTCAAGCTGGGGTAATACCGTGAATCTTACTGATACCCCTAATGATATGTTTGGTAAAATCATGAGTATTCCCGATGATTTGATTATTCCTTATTTCACCTACATGACTCGGGTACCCATGGAAACAGTTGCAGGGTATGCCAAGGAAATCAAAAAAGGTGGGAATCCGCGAGATTTCAAAGTAAAACTAGGAGTAGAGTTAGTTCGTTTTTATCATGGAGAAAAAGAAGCAGTGAAAGCGCATGAATATTTTGTTGCTACATTTGCAAAAAAAGAAATTCCAACTGACATCACAGAATTAAAACCTTCAAAATACGATATTGTGACTGTGCTTGTTGATGCTAGATTTGCTACTGGAACGAGTGACGCACGAAGGACAATTGAGGGTGGCGGGGTCAAAATCAATGAGAAAAAAGTGACGTCATATGAAGAGGTGTGTAGTCCAGGGGATGTAATTCAGAAGGGGAAAAGATTTTTTGTGAAAATTGTATGATTCAGTACGTTACCGATCATGTGGCAGGATTGCTTGAGACATTAGGAATTTCCGAAAAGAATATTTCACTCACTGAGCCGCCAAAACCAGAAATGGGAAATATCGCGTTTCCTGTTTTTCAGTATGCAAAAGAGAATAAACTATCTCCAGTTGAAGCTGCAAAGATGCTCGCAGAAAAATTTAACGAGGAAACCGAAGACACACTCGTTGAACGAGCAGAAGCATTTGGACCATACGTTAATTTTTTCTTGAATGACCGAGAACTGGCACGGATTGTACTCAATCTTTCAGAACATGCCGCATCAGTAGTGCCTGATTCAAAAGGCACGATCATGATTGAATACGCGTGCCCAAATACGCATAAGGCATTTCATATTGGGCACCTGCGCAATGTAATTCTCGGTGAATCGTTAGTCCGACTTCATGAATATGCCGGGTATCGAGTGATTCGGGCAAATTATCAGGGAGATGTGGGGATGCATATTGCAAAATGTCTCTGGGGAATTGAGAAATTACATAGTGAATATGAGGCAATCAAAAGCGCTCCTCTAAAAGAGAGAATGAAATTCATTGGAAAAGCATATGCTCTAGGTGCTACTGCATTTGAAACTGATGAAAAATCAGCAGAGGAAATCAAGAGCTATAATGAAATGATTTATGAGAAAAACCAGAGCATTCTCGATGTATATGAGACGACTCGAGGATGGAGCTTGGAGTATCTGGAAAATATATACCAGCTTCTCGATACCAAATTTGATCGATATTATTTTGAATCAGAAGTATTCGCTCGAGCAGTAGATATCGTGCATGAACAGGTCGTGAAAGGTGTGTTTGTGCAGAGTGAGGGTGCGGTGATTTTCAAAGGGAGCGAGCATGGACTACATGATCGAGTATTTTTCACTACTGCAGGATTTCCGACCTATGAAGCCAAGGATTTGGCACTTGCAGAGAAACAGTTTAATGAATTTCATCCAGACGGGGTATATCACGTAATTGGTCCTGAGCAGTCTGATTATTTGAAAGTGTTGTTCAAAGCTCTGGAATACACACTTCCCGAAAGCACACACAAGGAATTTCATGTGCCCTATGGCTGGGTAACTCTTAAAGGTGGGAAAATGAGTTCACGAACAGGGAATGTCATTCCTGCAGAAGATTTGATGAGCGAAGTCGAAAACCTTATTAGAGAGCACATTGAGACAAGTGAAGTCAAAACAACAGTATCTGCTGAGGAAAAGGAAGATATAATTAAAAGAGTCGCAATGGGGGCGATAAAGTATGCATTCCTCAAAATTGGTCGTACAAATGACATGGTTTTTGATATGGAAGAATCAGTGTCTACTGCGGGAGACAGTGGTCCCTATCTCCTCTATATTGTAGCTCGGTTCAAACGTATCATTGCCAAAAGTACACAAACCAAGATTCAGAATGAACTATATATTCCAGAAGTTCTAGAAGCAGCTGAACGAGAACTCATAACCAAGCTTGGCGGATTTGAAACAGCAGTCGGCGAAGCAGTTGAAAAACGCGATCCTTCATGTATTGCACAGTATCAATTCGAGCTGGCGCAAGCCGGGAGCCGATTTTATCAGGAGTGTCCGGTGTTGGGGAGCGGGGAACAAATACAGGAGTTTAGAATTGCATTAATCAAGAAAGTAGTTCATACTATGGAGCGTGGCTTCGACCTTCTCGGTATTACGACCGTCGAGCACATGTAATGGTAGTTTAGTATGTTTTCGCTCATAAAACAGATATTATCCGATGTCCGTGAAGCCCATTTATCAAAATGGGTATTTAGGTTGATTCTCGTGTGTGCGAGCATCGGCTTTCTTGATGCGACATATTTATCCATAGAGCATTTACTTGGGGTACTGGGGGGAGGAGATGGGTCAGTAAATTGTATCGTAGGGTCTTCGGGAAGCTGCAATATCGTGCTTCAGAGTATTTATTCTGAAGTATTGGGAATCCCACTCTCATATCTCGGACTGTTCTACTACGCTACGATTCTCACTATCGTCATACTACTGTATAAAAGACGCAATATACGTCTCTGGCATCTATTGCAGGGAATCATCGCATTTGGATTTGTGACCAGTCTCTATCTTGTCTATCTGCAGCTGTTTGTGCTCTATACGGTGTGCCCGTATTGTATGCTCTCAGCTGCAATGTCAGTACTCATGTTTGGGGGTGTAGTGTGGCAGAGAGTTAAAAATCGTATATGAAAATCCCCGAATTTATTTCACTTGCGGATACTAAAAAAATAGAGGGTCTGAGGTCAATAGGTGTTATTATACGTGATGAAATACGAAGTCAGACTGATGAATTATGCGAAATACGCAATCCACAACTTCGTGATACTCCAGAGGAGTTTGGTCAAAAAAAAGATGAGTTCTTTAAAAACTATCAATCTGAAAGCGTGTACTGTTACTTACCATGGCGAAACATTTGTATCCGAATACTTTCCAAAGAATTGTATCATGAATTACATACAGCGCGGAATAAGAATCTAATTACAAAAGACGAACAAAAAAATTTTAGAGAAGCTCGAGTTGCGATTGCTGGTATGAGCGTGGGGAGTAATATCGCGCGAGTATGTGCTATGCAGGGCGGTCCCTGGCGCCTGAGTTTGGCTGATGCTGATACGTACAGTATTTCAAATTTTAATCGGGCACTGGGGGGTATCCATTATATCGATGTCAAAAAGGTAGAGGCAGTCACCGAGCAACTATATGAGATTGATCCATTTTTACAGGCCAGTACATTTTCAGAGGGCATAACAGAAACAAATCTTGAGGAGTTTATGACTCTTGATGGTAAGCCAGTGGACATACTTATTGAAGAAATCGATTCGCTCACAATTAAAATTGCATTACGTAAATATGCAAGTGCACATCGTATTCCAGTGGTTAGTATTACGGATAATGGGGATGGTGTCTTGGTAGATATCGAGAGATATGATGAGGACTATACATTTGAGCAGTTTATGGACCGGTTAAAAGAGGTGAAATTGGGAAATACAGGCGAAAGACCCCGCATCCAAGATATTGCACGTGCCGTTACCAATTTTATTGGAGCAGAAGACATTGAGACACGGATGCTCGATTCAGTGGCTCATGTGGGGAAGGATTTATATTCATGGCCACAGCTCGGGAATGCTGCAATATTGGCAGGGAGTGTAGGTTCATTTGCAATCCGACATATTGCAAATGGTGGACTCAAAAAAAGTGGTAGAATAGCGATTTCGCTTTCAAAGATTTTTGGTATCTTTGATAGTGATGAGAAAGAACGAAGAGAATCTTTATTATCGTATTATCATTATGAAAAAAAATAAAATAATTATTGATGGTGAACACTTGGGACTAGAAGATGTGCATGTGGTGGCGCAGGATTTTGTGCAGGTTGCGGTTTCAAAAGAAAGCAAAAAAAAGATACATTTATCAAGAAAAATGGTTGATTCCGCAGTGGAAGACGAAAAAGTAGTATATGGAGTTACTACTGGATTTGGACCATTCGTCTCAGTTTTGATCCCCAAAAAATATCAGACAGAGTTACAGGAAAATTTGATTAGAAGTCATTCAGCAAACGTAGGACCATTATTTTCTGTTGAAGAAACCCGAGCAGCTATGTTGCTTCGTGTTAACGCATTTTCAAAAGGATACTCAGGGGTGCGTCATGAATTGGTCGATTTACTCACTGAAATGTTAAATAAAAATATCCATCCATGTATTCCCCAGTGGGGATCAGTAGGAGCAAGTGGAGACTTAACACCATCATCACATATCGCTCTCGCTATGATGGGGGAAGGAATGGTTGAATATAAGGGTAATATAATTCCTGCAAAAGAAGCACTCACTCATGCGGGACTTACGCCAATACAGTTTAAGGCAAAAGAAGGGCTGGCATTGATAAACGGTACGACCATGATGACCGGTGTAGCAAGCCTTCAGTTATACGATTCGTGGAATCTTATAAAAAACGCAGAAATTATTAGTGCGTTATCGATAGAGGCATTACAAGGATCGATGGAGCCATTTTTACCTCGTGCGCATGCAGTAAAACCACATCCAGGACAGCTAAAGGTGGTTAAAAATTTAAATGCCTTACTGCGTGATAGTAAATTGGTTTGGAATTCAAAAGAAGTAGACCGTATCAAGAAAGAATTACAGGCAAGAATTAAAGAAAATCAAGAAGTTTTTGAATCCGGTGTACATGTGCAAAATGTCTATTCATTGAGAGCTGTGCCTCAGATACTTGGCGCTGTACGTGATGCACTTGAATATATAACCAGGCAAATTATTACCGAGATGAATTCAGCAAATGATAATCCGTTATTTTTTCCTGATTTAGGTATTTCATACCAGGGCGCACATTTCCATGGACAACCAGTGGCTATTCCAATGGATGTATTATCAATTGTACTTACTGAGATTGGCGTGCTGTCAGAAAGACGTTTGAATAAAATTCTAGACCCAGTTCGCAATAATGGTCTTGCGCCTTTTTTGGCACGTGGAAAATCAGGTTTGCGCTGCGGACTGGAAGGTGCGCAATATGTTGCAACCGCACTTGTGGCGGAATGTCGGACTTTGTGTAATCCAGCGTCTATACAGTCTATTCCTTCAAATGGTGAGAATCAGGACGTGGTGAGTATGGGACTAGTTGCAGCGCGGAAAGCTCGCGATATAAAAGAAAAAATCGAGTATATTTTGGCAGTTGAGCTTCTCGGAGCGTGTGAAGCGATGGAGGAAAGAGAAAAGAAAAAAATGTCATCTGCAGGACGTATGGTCTATGACCTGGTTCGCAGAAAAATAAAACCATATGACTCCGATCAAATCATGCATACTAATATTGAAGAGGTGCGAGACATGATTCATAGCGGAGCTTTAGTCTCTCTAATAGAGAAAAAGCTTAAAATTATTCTTTAATTTTTGACCTATGTATACCCGTGTTCATCAGCTTCAAAAAGATTTAAGAACACGGGATGATCATTTTTGGTTGGATCTGGGGCAAAAACAAGCATTGAGAGTATTTCATAAATCAGCAGAACACACACCCGCGTATAAAGATTTTTTGTTGAAAAATGGAATTAAAAATCATAAAAAAATTAGAACTTTTAAAGATTTCATACAGTACGTTCCAGTGAGCGATAAAGAGAATTACATCAAAAAATATCCAATCAGTGAGTTATGTTATGGGGGAAATCAAGCTGAAGGGAGTATCATTTCTCAAAGTTCAGGAACCATTACTGGGAAATCATCTCTATGGCCCCGCTTTAAAAATAGTGAAGAAAGAAGTGGTTTGTTACACGAAGTGTTGTTGAATGAATTTTTTAAACACTCAAAAATCAAAACTCTGTATGTAATTTGTTTTCATTTGGGATCACATATTGCAGGATTTATTACGGCTACAAGTATTAGGGAAGTAGTGTACAAGACATCGAAAGGTACACTCATGACGCCAGGGCTTGATAAAAAAGATATACTTACAGTACTAAAGAAAGTTTCCCCGCACTACGAGCAGACAGTTCTTATTGGTTATCCTCCTTTTCTAAAAGATATAATGCGCGATGCAATAGAAGAGAAGATAAGAGTGAATAAATTGAATATTAAATATATTTTTTCAGCAGAGTCCTTTCCGGAGCATTGGCGTGACTATGTCCATGGACTAGCAGGATATGAGAAGGGGGTAGACTATGCGAGTATTAATATCTACGGTTCAGCTGATGTTGGTTTTATGGCGCATGAAACACCAGCCATGATCCGACTACGCCGCCTATTAGCAGAGGATGAGAAGTCGTGCGAAGAATTGAGGATCACTCAAAGTTACATACCAGCATTGTATCAGTTCCATCCGTGGGCAATTTACTTTGAATCGATAAATAGAGAGTTGGTTTGTTCAGCTGATGCGGGTATACCATTAATACGGTATAATATAAAAGATTTCGGACAGGTGTATTCGCTTTCACATAGTAAACAGATAAAAGAAAAAATATTTAATACTGATGACTGGGAGTTACCTATTATTTCAGTGTATGGCCGGAGTAATTATAGTGCAACGATATACGGAGTTAATATCTACCCGGAACATATTAGGCAGATTATGACAACTGATGATTTTTTCTCTATTTGCAGTGGTAAATTTTTTTTGAAAACTACTTTTGGGAAAGAAGATGAGAATCTTGAAATCCATATGGAATTAAACCCAAGAACACGATTTGATAGCAACGTCAGAAGAAGATTACAAAAAAATATGGTCGAACATCTACAAAAGATTAACTTGGAATATAAAAAATTGTGTAGCGTGGTACAAAAAAAAGCTTACCCGAAACTCATAACCTACAAATTTGGGTCTCCCGAGTTCAGGGCATTAAAAATGAAGTACAAATATATTGTTACCAATTAATGCCGTATGTATCATAAGATTGTACATATCTTAGAGACTGCTGTATACGCACCATCAGGTGAAAACTCACAACCATGGCGCTTTGAATTTTCTAAAGATGTACTTTCTGTATACAATCTTCCAAAAAGGGATAACGCTATTTATAATTATCGTCAACGAGGTTCGTATATTGCGCATGGTGCATTAATACAAAATATCACTATTGCAGCACCATCAGTTGGGCTTATTCCCGAAGTTCACATGTTCCCGGATCATCATGATACTGACTTGGTTGCAAAAATTTCTTTTCGTGAAGCACGTCCGGTGAGTTCGGAATGGGTGTCTGTAATTAAACAGAGGTCTACGAATCGGAAAAAATACAAAAATGAAAAATTAGATCAAGGAACCATAGAAAAACTCAAAAAAAGCACTGAAGACATTGGTCACTGCAAGGTATTGTTTATTGAAGATTCTCGAACTATTACAAAAATGGCTTCGTGTATGAGTACTCCAGATAGAATCATGTTGGAATATAAGCCACTTCATGATACAATTTTTGGGAACATCTGCTGGACTGATACTGAGAATGAAAAAAGAAAAATGGGTCTTTTTGTAAAGACCATGGAACTTGCTCCTCCAGAAGAGGTTGTTTTCCGTCTTTTGAAGCATTGGCCAATTGCGCGGTTCGCACAGTTGATTGGACTCACTAAATTCATCTCACAAGAGAACGCAAAAAAATACAGTAGTGGCTCAGCGTATGCAGTATTCGTGGTGGAAAATAAGGATTCTGACTATGTCTATGCTGGTATGGCAATGCAGCAACTTTGGCTCACTGCAATCACCTGTGGGCTAGTAGCCCACCCCCTCGCGGCACTCCCATATCTATATGAAAATATCCATAATGGTGGGGTGAGTGACCTTTCGGGCAAACATGTGGAACTCATAGACAATGCCTATAAGAGTCTGTCAGAGGTGTGTGCAATACCAGACTCACACAAAATAGCCATGATTCTCCGTATCGGGAAAGGTGATGCAGTACAAGCTGTGTCCCCCAAACTTAAACCAGAGATTACCATGCATACATAACACTATGCAGCTCCCTAATTTTTTTTCCCTTGAATTTATTTCACTGTTAGTGACATTTTTAGTAAATGGAACACTGATTTTTTTGGTGTACAAGGAAGATCGGAAGAATACCACTAATAGGGCGTTTATCGCACTTAATCTATCTATTTCACTGTGGTTGTTCGTACTATACCTTGATTCATTGCGGGGACCAAGCCTCAATCTTGCACGCCTGAGTATTTTCTTTGCAGCGCTTATCAGTTTTTTCTTTTTTATCATATCGTTCGTGTTGCCAAAACGTAGTTTTAAAATAGGTAAGATACAAAAATACATACTGTATATTTCAACTATTGCAGTCATGGCGGTCACCTTATCACCGTATGCATTTATTGATTTAAAAATGGTTGATGATAAATTGACCGTGATACCTGGTTTTGGCTTGCTCGTCTTTGGGGTGTATACAGTAGTTTTGAGTATTGGGGCAGTAGTAAATGTAATTCGAAGATTTGCATCTTCAAAAGGTGATGAGAGAAAACAGCTCCGGATTGTGATTTTTGGCATGTCGCTCATGTTAGCCTTGATCACTACAACCATTTTATTACCTATAATATTTTTTTCCAATGCTAATTTTATTGTTTTTGCACCACTTTATGCATTGATATTCCTGATAAGCGTAGCGTTTGCAATTTTAAAGTACCACCTATTTGATATTAAAATTATTGCTACTGAATCACTCGTATCAATTATCATTCTAGTGCTCATGGTGGAAGGTCTACTTTCGGGATCGATAACTGAATTATTGTATAAAATAGCATTTGCTCTTGCGATTGGAATACTCGGTGTATTTGTGGTACGTAGCGTTGAACGTGAGATTAAACAGAGGGAAGAACTTGGGCGATTGGCACATTCTCTCGAAAAAGCAAACATCAAACTCAAAGAACTCGATGACTTAAAAACTGAGTTTCTCTCAATCGCGACACACCAATTGCGCACACCCTTATCGATTATCAAGGGGTACATTGAACTAATCGAAGATGGGATCTATGGCAAACCAAGTAAAAAATTGGCAGAAGTACTTCATAACATGGATATAAGCAATGAACGTCTGGTTAAACTAGTTGATGAGTTTCTTGATGTGACGAGAATCGAGCAGGGGAGAACACAATATCATTTTGAAAAAATGGACTTCAGTGCGATGGTGAAGGATGTTCTGAAAGAGCTTACTGAAAAAGCATCTCTCAAGCAGATTGTATTCGAAGATAATGCCTCAAGAAAAATGGAGATTGTCGGAGATATTGATCGACTCCGTCATGGAGTATTCAATTTTGTTGATAATGCAATCAAGTATAGTCCGTCTGGATCGACTGTGCAGATTACAGTCTCGAGAGAAAAAGGTGGTGTTGCCGTACGGGTGAATGACCAGGGACCCGGACTAGACGAGAAAGATATCAATAATCTATTCCAGAAATTTTATCGTTCTCCAAACGTGTCGAGAGATTTTGAGGGAACAGGATTGGGCATCTATGTCTGTCGCATGTTTATTGAAGCACATGGGGGACGTGTATGGGCAGAGAGCAAAGGGATTGGTCGTGGAAGTGAGTTTGGATTCTGGGTTCCAGAGAAGCCTCAAAACTCTTGATTCCTTGCGAAATATACAAAATTTAGATATACTTAACTATCATGTTTTAACATTAATCTTCTGCTATGTTTAAAAATTCTTCTGAATTGCAAAAACCTCAAGTGGCTCCGCCAGTGAACACTAGCCGTACTCAGCATGATGAGATTGAAACGGTGGTCGGTCCGTCAGTTGTGGTTGAAGGTGATTTTTCTTCAGAAGGGAACATTCTCGTAAAAGGTACGGTGTCTGGAAATGTACAGACCGGACGACTGTTGACCGTAGAAGAAGGGGCAAAAATTCTTGCAAATGTGAAAGCGAGTGATGCTTTGGTAGCGGGTGAAGTAAAAGGAAATATGCGGGTTGAAGAAAAATTACAGCTCACCCAGTCTGCGCGCGTACTGGGCGATATTTATTGTAGAGTGCTCGAGGTGGAATCAGGGGCGATCATACATGGAAAAGTTACCATGACTGATATTGAAATCGAAGACATCAGGCCTGAGCGCAAACGTGCCGTGAGCCGGGGTAAGTCAAAAGTAGAATTCGCTTCAGAAGAAATGACTGAAGAAGTTTCCTAACCTCTTCTGGGAAACTGTTTTTGCGATAGGGTATGTATGTCTATCTATACGACAATTTTTTAAGGCACAAACGGTATCAGACCGTGCTTAAGGCAATGGAGACACGACTCACCGACTATGGAATTGCTGGGAAAATTATTCGATTACAGCAATATTCTTCCTCAGATCTCGTAATCCAGGACGAAATTCGTCGAGGTGCAAAGACGATTGTAATCGTGGGCAATGACACTACCTTCGGGCACGTGCTCTCCTATGTCGCTTCGTACGATATTACGTTTGCATTTATTCCGATGGGTCCGGATAATAGCATCGCCCAGGTGCTCGGAATTCCGATTGGTATTGACGCGTGCGATATTCTCGCTCGTCGAAGACGTCTTCGACTTGATGTGGGTTGGATTAATAATCGGTACTTTATTTCCCAGCTGCATATTCCGCCAAGCCATATTTCAATTCAATATGACGAGCGCTTCACGGTGTCTAGTAAAAGTGGAAAGATGGAGCTCGTAGTGTGTAATCTTAAACCGTTTGTGTGGACTGGAAAAGGCAAAAGATATATTGCGCATCCGCAGGATAATAAGCTTGAAGCATTTTTGCGTCCAGTAATAAAAAAGGGGATATTTGGTCGCGATCAATTCGAAGAACCAAGTATTTTTCCATTTGAAGAAATGGTAGTGTGGAGCAAAAAACCATTTGTGGTTGAAGCGGATGGGAAAACTACCAAAGAAGTAAAAATTACGATTAGACTTGCCAAAAGCAGGATTGATATGGTGGTGGGGAAGGAGAGAAAGTTTTGAACTATTACGGTTGACAAAACCGTTTTTTTGTGATAGCATGTCACTGTTTCGTATTACTTGAGATGATCGTCTTATCCTCCGATTCGGAGAGTAGGAAGGAAAGTCCGAACTTCCCCCGACGTTACGTCGGGGAAAAAGGTAGTGGGTAACACCCACCCCCCGATCCGTGAGGTATTGGGGCGGGAAAGTGCCACAGAGACTATACTACCCTGCACCAGAAACGGTACAGGGGAAACGTGAAAAGTGTGCTGATGTGTTGATCGGTTCAGCAATTGCGCTTGATCAATGCTACGGTACTAGTCCTATTGTGAAATAGGATGTTGGTAAACCCTACCTGAAGAAAGAGCAGCGTTTCCCGACTCAGTCGGGATTCGAAAAGTTAGCTCGTTTTGATCTCACTGGCAACAGTGGGGCTAGAGAAATGATCATTACTCCCGACGTAACGTCGGGGGATACAGAATTCGGCTTATGAGAGTAGTGCGAAACAAAAAGATCTGTACCAGAAATGGTGCAGATTTTTTTGTAGAATCGTGAGGTCGTCTATACTAATAAAGTACTACTATACATACTTAGCTTCTAAGAGAAAAGTGTGGTAGAATCACTTTTTATGAAGAAAATTGTTATTATTACCCTCGCTCTCGTAGTGATACCTGTACTGTTGTCTGGTGTATATTTTTTGTACAACAATTATGTGATTACTCAGTCTTTTAAAAATGAGGGGGAGTATGTCTTCCTATTACATGGTCTCGGAAGAACCTCGCTCTCAATGCAGCGGATGGGAGTTCGTCTCGCGAATGAGGGATATCGAGTAATAAATATCAATTACCCGGGAACTCGTGAGAGTATTGAACATTTGGTAGAGAAAAAATTAAAACCAGTGGTGGAAGAACAATATACGGATAAAAGTACACGAATTAATTTTGTGACGCATTCGATGGGTGGAATCATGGTCCGATATTTTTTGGCACACCATGAATTGGAAGGGGTGCATCGGTTGGTTATGCTCGCTCCACCAAACAAGGGGAGTAAACTTGCAGATCGATGGATAGGGAGTGCATTTATCGGTCGTATTATGGGACCAGCACTTGAGGAGCTTACGACTGATGAAAAAAGTCTGGTGAATACGCTACCTATTCCAACATATGAAGTGGGAATTATTGCAGGAGCAAATGATGAAAAAGTGTCGCCAGAGCAAGCACAACTCGATGGAGTGCAAGATTTTTTGGTAGTTCCAAAGGAACATACGTGGATTATGAATGCTCCTGAAGTATTGGATGCAGTAGTGAAATTCTTGAGAGAAGGGAAATTCACAGAATAGAGATATAATAAAAATACCCCTCCAATTCAGAGGGGTATTTTGTAATCAGATAGTGCACCCGCAGCACTCTCCTAGTAAATGTTAAAAAGGAGAACGCAATAGGGTGATGGAAAGCTGACGGACATGTCCGAACAGGTTTCCATCTTGAGAGGTTAGTGCCCAAGCACACCCCTCTATGTAGGCGAGACGTGTCATGGCTCATCGTGGGGAGTATACACCCGCTGCAGGTGTTCGATCGCTTTGACTTGGAGTTGTCGTGTGCGTTCGCGGGTCAGATTAAGGAGTGCACCCATCTCATCGAGAGTCTTGGGACGTTCTCCTTTCAGTCCAAAGCGATGAATGAGGATATAGCGACTGCGGACAGTGAGTCCAGGGTGATCGAGGAGACTCTCGACGAATCTCCGTGCATCCAGTTTGTCGAGCAGGACAGTGGGAGGCAGCAGTCCCTCATACCGTTCGGAAATCTCGATAGTATTCCCGAGAAGCATGGTGGTATCATCAGGTCTGGATCGAGTAGATTCGAGGCTCTCGATCGAACCGCGGTAGTTCGGATGGTGGATCACTGCTTCGAGTTCTGAATACCGTCTCTTCGACATTCTGAGTGCCTGTCGGATTTCTTCAGAGGAGGCTTCTCGACCGAGCTCTTTCTCGAGCTCTGCTTTGGTGTCCTGGTAGTGTTTGACCATCCGTCGAAGCTTGATCGGGAATTTCACTGTTCCCAGCCGGAGCAGTCGATGGAAGATCTTTTGACGGAACCAGAACCAGACGTAGCTACCGAATCCAGAACCGCGCGTTTCGTCATATCCATGGACTGCGTCGATCATCCCTTCGAACATGTCCTGTATGATGTCAGCTTCGTCAAGCATTGGATCCAGTCTGCCGTTGCCGAACATATTCAGATAGGAAGTACGATTAAGGAAATCGTGGACCAGTCCTTTGTTCTTCCGGATGAATCCATCCAGGTCTGAAGTGCCATCAGGCATGGTGAGTTCGTTGGAAGTACAACTCGTGGCGAAGCCGAGGGTGAACAGGCGCCGCCGCACGAATTCATAGACTCCATGAGGAAACCCTTCTTCGAGGATCTCCATCTTGGGTCGTGCGAGGAACTCTCCGACCGTCGTGATTTTGAGCTTCTTCAGACGGTCAATGATTGATTGGCGGAACTTGAGTTTGTCGAGACGCGTGTGGAGTGATTTTTTCTTCTGCTTCATGAGACACCTCTGGTGGTACGGGAAAGAACAATTACCCTCCGTTAGTGAAAAACACTATAGGAAAACAGTAGTACTGTCAAGAAATATTAGGGTTAAAAATAGCTTAATGTGGGGATTTTTATTTGAGAAAAATTAATAAAACAAAACATCCGTGTGTCGGATGCTTTTGTTGTGCTCAGGAGAGGACTCGAACCTCCATGCCTTTCGGCGCTACCACCTCAAGGTAGTGCGTCTACCAATTTCGCCACCTGAGCATATTTTGTCCAAAGATCATTTTTTCTAAATCTCAGGCGAGTGCGTCCCATGTACCACAAGAGTACATGGCCGTGAACCTTTTTGGTTCGCGGTATCAATTTCGCCACCTGAGCATTTATTTGCTTACATAGAATGCCATACATTTTGAGCTTAGTCAAGGGTTTGTAAATGCAATAAACTCAAAACGTAAAACTCAAAAGTCAAAACTAGAACTTAAATCTTAAAACTTTTACCTTGTATTAGTTTTGAATTTTTAGTTACAGTTTTTAGCTTTGAGATTTGAGTTTTAAGTTGTACTATAGTTTGCTTAGACACTTAATTTTTGCTACACTGTACACATATTTTACTTTATGAAACGCTCCGAAGGAATGCTCATGGTACTTCAGGTACCACTCGACTACATTCTCATTCTACTTGCAGCAGTCACGGCATACGGCATACGTTTTTTGCCATTTTTTGTCGAACTTCGCACCGTGCGTTTTGATCTCACTCTGCCTGACTTTTTTATACGCGCTGCGATCGCAGGATTAGGTATCATTCTCATCTTTGCGTTTGATGGGCTCTATAGTCCTGATCCGAATAGAAAACTGTCCGAAGTATTGAGACGTGTCGTGGTTTTGTCTACAGTGGGTCTTGCATTTGTAGCGCTCGGTATTATATTTCTTTCCGCGCAATTCGAATCACGTTTTTTATTAATCAGTACATGGTTTTTTACGATTGTATTTGTATCGAGCGGCAGAATTCTCATGCGCGCTATGCGAGGTATCATGTATCGTCTGGGAGTGGGATTGCGTAATGTAATTATTGTGGGCGACGAACACGTGGGTGAGCGTATCGGTGAAGAACTCACTCGGAGGCAAGAGCTCGGGTATCGCGTACTCATGATTTCAAAAAATTTCACTGAAACTGATGCACGAAAATTCGGGAAACGCGAGATTGATGAAATCATTTTTGCGCATCCGAGAGGTCGTGAAGCAGAAGCTTTGAAAATTATTGAATATTGTACTCGACATCATATTGTATTCAAATATTCTGCTGACATGTTTGCAGCGTACGCCGCAAATGCGACGATTACCGCACTCGCAGGAATGCCGATGGTCGAGCTCAAACGCACCCCACTCGAAGGATGGGGGAAAGTAATTAAGAGAGTGTCAGATATTGTTTTTAGCCTTCTATTTATTATTTTGCTTTCTCCCGTATTACTGCTCGTAGCATTGATTATTTTTATAGAAACAGGCCGGCCGATTTTGTATAAAAACGAACGGGTGGGATATCGCGGGAGAATATTTTTTACATATAAATTCAGATCCATGTACCAGAAAGATAGTACAGGTCCGCAATTCGGCAAGTCAGGAAAATTTGCTGAGCAGAGGGAAAAGCAATTGATAGAGAAACAAAATACGCGCACCGGTCCGATCTATAAAATTGGAAATGATCCGCGCATTACACCAGTGGGGAGATGGATTAGAAAATGGAGTCTTGATGAATTACCCCAGTTTTTCAATGTGTTATCTGGGACTATGAGTATTGTGGGCCCCAGACCTCATCAGCCACGAGAAGTGGATCTCTATAAGGACGCATATCCGACGGTGTTTGCGGTAAAGCCAGGAATCACGGGGCTCTCACAAATTTCAGGTAGGTCAGATTTGGAATTTGAAGAAGAGATGAGGCTCGATGTACTCTATATTGAGCGCTGGACATTGTTCCTTGATGTGATTATTATGCTCAAAACTCCGTTTATTTTGTTCAAAAAAAGAAAGGCTGAGTAAGTCTCTATAGTAGTGTTACTTCCAGGTAGTTGAAGTATATAGTGAAGAAGTGATAGAGTAGGGTCTAATTAGTATAGGCTTAGTGTAGACGGATCTATGAAAATCGCCCTGGTACATGATTATTTAGCACAAGACGGAGGGGCAGAACGAGTGCTCCTCTCCCTCCATCGTATGTGGCCTGAAGCCCCTATTTTTACGTTATTTCATGCCAAAGGATCAGTGAGTGGCTTCGATAATGCAGATATTCGCGAATCATATATCGCACGTCTTCCCTGGGGCAGGAAAAAATATCAGTGGTATCTGCCACTCATGCCTCAAGCATTTGAGTCTTTTGATTTTACGGGATTTGATGTCGTTATTTCTTCGACGAGTGCGTTTGCAAAAGGGATCATCACTCCGCCTGAAACAGTGCATATCTGCTATTGCCATACACCTACCCGGTATCTCTGGACTGATACACAAGAATATATCGCGGATTTGAAATATCCAAAATTAATAAAAATTTTTCTTCCCCGATTATTCCATAAATTACGAGTGGTGGACCAGCTCGCTGCAGAGAGAGTTGACCAATTTATTGCAAACTCACATACCGTGCAAGAACGAATTCTCAAATATTATCGACGTGAAAGTCAGGTGATATTTCCACCAGTCGATCTGACGCGTGCCGCGGTCGCTTCATCGATTGGCGATTATTTTATTTCTGGGGGGAGATTGGTGCCCTACAAACGATTTGATTTGATTATTGAGACATTTAATCGGCTAAAACAAAAATTAATTATTTTTGGGGATGGTCCAAGTATGACCGAACTCAAACATCGGGCAAAAGAAAATATTACATTTACCGGAAGAATAAGTGAAGAAGAAAAAATGAAATTGCTTTCACGAGCAAAAGCGTTTATCAATCCGCAGCTCGAAGATTTTGGTATTACCCCGATTGAGTCAATGGCAAATGGGAGACCCGTCATTGCCTATGGCGCGGGCGGGGCCACTGAAACCATTATCAGTGGAGTGACTGGAGTATTTTTTCACCGACAGTCATGGAATGAATTGTTTGAGACTATTCAGAATTTTGATGCTGCGACGTGGGATTCATCAGTGATTCGCGCACATGCGGAAAAATTTTCACAAGCAGTATTTGAAAAGAATATGAAAGATGTGGTTGAAAATGCATATCACGAACATCAGAAAAATATATATAAAATATAACTATGGTGGTTGGAGTCGATATACGACCATTGATTGAGGAAACACCGACTGGTATCGGACATGCGACGCATGCGCTTATTCATGAAATGATACAAGACAATTCAATCGAATGGTATATGTACTACAATCGAGGAAAGCGATATACCGAACCGCAGAGCATACAGACGCTTGCTGCGTTTCCTCATGTACACATTATCCGCACGCGATATCCGAATAAGTTGCTCAATCTCGGTCTTCGAAGCGGGATTATTACACTCGACAGAATTATCAAATATGCAGCAAAGATCGAAGCCCTCGACTGGTTGATATTGCCGAATCTGGGTTTTGCGTCGGTTTCAAAAGAAACTCGCATGATGCTCATGGTACATGACTTGAGTTTTATGCGTTTTCCGAATTTTTTTTCAAAAAAACGCTTGTGGTGGCATAAAATTTTGGGCCCTAAAAAATTGATTACTCAGGCAGATGCAATTATGGTGCCTTCAGAAAATACACGAAGAGATTTGGAAAAAATATATCGCATCGATCCTTCGCGTGTACACACGGTTCCGCACGGGAGAATAGAAAAAATTGAGAGTGCAACAGACAGCAGAATTGATCCGAACATTCCGAAAGATTTTTTCTTGGCCCTCTCAACTATTGAGCCACGAAAAAATTTTGAAGGACTGGTGCATGCGTATAGAGAAAGCGGATTGCGGAGACGGGGGATTGGATTGGTAATTATTGGAGCAAAAGGGTGGAGATATCGTAAAGTGCTAAAGAGTTTCAAAAATACTCCAGGTGTCATCTATCTCGGATACGTGGATGATGCACAAAAAAGAATGCTTCTGTCAGGCGCCAAAGCTCTGATTTATCCGAGTTTTTATGAAGGATTCGGTCTTCCGGTTATTGAAGCATTCTCCTGTGGTACACCAGTCATCACCTCTGATCGGTCATCTCTTCCTGATATTAGCGGAGGAGCAGCATATCTTGTCCGCCCACATATGGTGTCTGATATGGTGCATGCGATGCGGGATATTGCGTTTGGTGAAAAATTGCGAGAATGGTATCGTGAGCAGGGAATCATGCGTAGCGATTCTTTTTCCTGGAATAAAGCAGCGAGTCAGGTGCTGTCTGTACTACATACTCAGAGTAATCGTAAAGAATACGTATGAAAATCGCTATTGATGCACGAATGTATGGTAAAGGATTTGGGATCGGCAGATATGTTGAGTCTCTGGTTCATGGACTAGAAACATATCCATCAGATATTTCGTATGTTCTCTACATGAAGCCTGAATCAATTGAAGCATATCGAAACGCTGGTGGAGGATTCGAGGTGATTGAGGCACCGTATCATTGGTATGGCATAGCAGAACAGACTACATTTGCCTCCCTGCTGAATCGCGGTACACATGATCTACTGCATGTTCCGCATTGGAATATTCCAATGCGATATAGACGTCCGTACGTGGTCACGATTCATGATCTCACCATGTTTCATTTTCCTCGGTATGAAGCAACTACCCGGAGTTTTCCCGTCTTTTGGGTAAAAGACAAAATACATAGATTGGTCGTGAGACACGCTGCGCGTCAAGCAGTAGAAATTATTGCAACCAGTCAATTCACCAAAGCCGATATTATGTCTTCACTAGGTATTCCTGAGGGAAAGATATCAGTCATATACCAGGCTCCGTCGCTCACCGTGAGTCAGAGAGATAACTGGGGAGAAATACAATCCACACATTCTTTGAATAAGCCGTATGTACTGTATGTGGGAGCAGCGTATCCGCATAAGAATCTCAAACGATTACTTGAGGCATGGAAAGAAGTCTCATTGGAATTTCCCGAACATGAGCTGGTGCTCGCTGGGAATCCTAGTGTGTTTTATCATGACCTCGAAGCATATGCGCAGAACATGGGTATACCACATACGCGCTGTATTGGCTTTGTTGAGGATGAACAGCTGAGTGCCTTGTACACCCATGCGCGTGCAGTGGTGTTCCCTAGTCTGTATGAGGGGTTTGGCCTACCTCCGATCGAAGCCTTGTCTCATAATACTCCCGTTATTGCGTCCAATTCGAGTTGTCTGCCTGAAATATTGGGAGAAGCAGCGTACTATGTCGACCCTCGTGAAGTCAGTCACATAGCGCGGGGAATTTCTACCGTGCTCAGTAGTGAAGAAGTGAGAATAGAATTAAGACAGGCTGCGAGAGCGCAATTGCAACTATTTTCAAATGAAACATATATTAAGAATACACTCGGGGTATACACAAAAGCTTTACAGTATTAGTACAAGCGCATAGAGGATTGTTGAAATCCAAAATGGATGCATCACCTATCAGATACAATAGTGATGCAGAGAGGTAAAAACTTGTACACAAGAGGTATTCAGAAAGACGTAATCTGCCATAGATTGGGCATTCGTGTATATGGTATACTGTACCTATGCTTGATGTGTACCCATGCCACAACATTCACCTACTTCAAAAAGACGACGCATATCCTTACGCCGTTGTGCCAAGTGCGATCGGATAGGGCATAATGCGAGAACATGTATCGAAGGAAAAACGACTGCTGAGTCGAATGTTTTTAATACAAAAAAACCAAATAAAAAGCTGCATAATTCCACAAAACATTCATTGTCAGTATCTCATACTGAGGAGATGGAGGAAATGTTGCAAAAAAGAAAAAATACGCAACCAAATACGGTGGTGGTGCCGGTAACACCAGGGCGAGCCCCAGTGTCTCCACATCTAGTATCTCTAAGAGATGAGGTACTCGAAAAAGCGTGGAAAAATATCGAGGTCTATCACCCAGGAAAGGACCAAAAAAATTCACGCGAATCAGTGGATTTTGCCGAATTAGTGCGCGCAGCAAATCAGTCGGTTCATGAGGAAGATAAAATTAAAAAACCGAATGTAGATATTCTCAAGGAAATCGCCCGGATTGAATCTCGATATGGAGGTGATGATGAGTATGTTATTGTTCCAAAAAAATACCTGCAAAAAACAAGTGTTCAGGCAGAACAGTCGACTAATAGTCATGATGCGCCAGTAATCACCCCGATCTATCAGCCGATTTTTTTCAAAGATCGAATAGCTCGAGTGAAAGAAAAAATAGAAAATTCTTTTCAGATAAAAAAATTCGCAAGCGCAATGGTAATTCTTTCTTTGCTTGCAACACTCCCATTTCCAGCACTAGGGTTCTATCATAAAGTGGAAGAAAATACAGCAAAAATTATTGCAGAAAGCAGTAATGCATTTTTATCACTACAATCTTCGACTGTTGCCGCGTTTAATCAGAATTTACCACAAGCAGAATCAGATTTGACGAGCGCACTTAATTCATTTGGGAATGCTCGAGTGTTGGTAGACAAAGAATTCAAGGCACTAGTATACATACTCGATCTTTTGCCTGTGGTGGGAACAAAAATCAAGGCACGACAAGAATTACTGGAAGCAGGACATTATGTAGCCCTCGGGAATGCCTATTTGATCAAGGGGGTGAATGAGGCAACGATAAAAAAGAATGGTAATACCATTGACCAGTTGCGGGAATTGCGAATCCATATTCGTGGGGCATTGCCACAATACGATGAAGCGATCAAGCGTCTGTCTGCAATAGAGACCACTGCTCTTCCGTCCGAATATCAGGAACCATTTGACGAATTCCGCGGATTATTCGAGGGGGTGGTAAAGGATATCAAGAATGTTTCTGATGTGATTGGAGGATTGGAGTTGATGCTCGGGTCAGAGGGGTTTAAGCGTTATTTGGTCGTATTCCAGAATCAATACGAACTTCGGGCAACCGGAGGATTTATTGGAAGTTTTGCGACACTTGATGTACAGAATGGAAAAATTTTAAAAGTTGAGGTGCCGGGCGGAGGGAGCTATGACCTGCAAGGTCAGCTGAGCGCGTATGTGAAACCTCCACTACCCCTGCAACTCATCAACGAACGATGGGAATTCCAGGATGCAAATTGGTTTCCTGATTTCAAAACATCAGCTGAGAAATTGGCATGGTTTTATCAAAAAAGTAGAAATACTACGGTCGATGGGGTAATCGCGGTTAATGCAAGTGTTCTTGAGCGCCTACTCCGAGTGATTGGACCTATCAAAAACGAACAGTATGATCTCATGCTCGATAGTGAAACTGCAATCAAAAATTTGAGCTATGAGATTGATTCGTATGAGAATGCAGATGGAGAAAATACACCCAAGGCTGTGTTATCAGTGCTCCTCGAACAGATCACTGGTGTACTCGGAAGTATTAAACCAGAACAATTGATAGTACTCGTGACTGAACTTTCAGACGCACTGCATGAACGAGAAATTCAGACATATTTTACTGATAGTCGGATACAATCTCTTGCGAGGGACTACGGGTGGAGCGGAGAAATGATACAGACTGAAGAAACTCAGGATTATGTGATGGTGGTGCATAGTAACATCGGCGGAGGTAAGAGTGATGTGAATATACAACAGCTCGTACAACATCAGGCAGTAGTCGAGGATGATGGAAGTGTAATTGCAACCGTCATGATTACTCGCACGCATGAAGGAAAAGAAGATCCGAACTCTCTCTTTGAACAATTAAATAGTAGCTATGTGCGTGTGTATGTACCAGAAGGATCAGAACTTCTTGATGCAGGCGGATTTGTATATCCTGATGAATCATCGTTTCGTGTATCTCCTCAGTGGTATACCGATGATCCTGATCTTTCGTCCATTGAACGTGATGAATCTATTCACGCAGGTACGGGCACTCGTATAGTGAATGAATTTGGGAAAACTTCTTTTGGAAATTGGATGGTGACTGAGCCAGGTAGTCAGTCTCGAATTTACTTCACGTATCGCTTGCCATTCAATGTATTTGGTACAGAAGAAAAAGTGGAAGATCAGGGAGTGGTTGGCGAATATTGGAATAGGGTCACATCATTGGCCCGTGAGTATAGTGGTGAATCATCTCGCTATAGCCTGCTGATGCAAAAGCAGTCCGGTATAAATACTGAATATGAGAGCACCGTTATCTACCCTGATGGCTGGAGTCCAGTCTGGAAGACTGATGATGAGATTGCGCTGTCTCGAAATGGAGCCTCAATTCATGGTATACTGGAAAGTGATAAAACATTTGGAATTGTTATGAAACAATAAATTGTATTGATATGTCTAAAGACATCTCTGAAAAAGAGTTACCACATACGGAAGAACCAATAGACACAGAAGAGGTGTCTGTTGAAACTAATTCCGAAAATACAGAAGTCGAGCACGGATCATTTGAAAAAAAAGAAATTACTACAGACGAAACAGAGGATGTATCAGTAGAGAAGAAGTCTCATAAAAAACACAAGCACAAAAGTAAGCATGTGGCACACAAAGCGCACCGTGCGTCTGCGCACAAAAGTGAAAAAAACGAAGAAAGTATAACGTCCGAATCCGACGGCCATGATGAAGCAGAGACTGAGTCAGGAGAGGGAGAGGTGGTAGGACAGGGACGTGAACAGGCAATCGCCAATCAGCTTGCGGAGATTTATGAGAATAGTGATGGCTCGATGCCAGATATGAAGACATTTGAGAGTAGAAAAACAAGTGCATTTGTGAGAGCGCTTATTATTTTTTTGATCTCCTATCTTTTTTTTGGTGGCGCAGCATGGGTAGGACTATTCATTCTGCAACCTCAATCTAATTTCTCCGAGACAGATGTGTCACTGACGATTTCAGGTGAAGAAGAAGTAACTCCAGGTACTGAGATGACCTATCGAATTCGATATCGCAATGCGCAGAGTGTTGCGCTGACTGATGCAGTGCTTGAGGTGCGGTATCCAGAAGGATTCAAGGTCACGACGACAACCAAACCGGGGAAAACCGAGGCCAATGATATATGGGATCTGGGCACACTTGATCCAGGGAGCGGTGGGTATATTGATGTCACAGGAAAGTTTTTCGGGGATAGTGGGGTAGAGCAATCAATCCGTTCATTCCTCTCATATAAACCGACCAACTTCACCTCGACATTCCAGGCAGTAGCAACAAAAAAGATTACTGCAAAAACTGATACTGCATCTCTCGAGATCGGGCTACCAGAACAGACGCCGCGAGGAGCAAAAACTCCAATCACTTTATCAATAACACCAAACAATGGGGCGATGCTTGAGTATGTCAAAGTCATCTGCACCTCAACTGGATTTACTCCTGCGGGAGGAAGTACACCTGCCGCTGATACAGGATCTCCATGCGAATGGTCATTTGAAAAATTGACAGATAAGACAGTGATTGAGTTGTCGGGTATGTTTGCTGGAGAGGAATCAAGTAGTGATTTTTCGGTAGAACTTCGCGGATGGGATTCTTCTGAATATAGCGGAGACGGATATGTCATTGCAAAATCTTCACGATCAATCGCGCTTGTCGAATCGACTACGAATATTAGCCTCGTGATCAATGGCGGTGCTGGAGATACCACTATTTCTCCTGGGGAAACAATCGCCGCAACTATTGTGGTGCAAAACAAAGGAGATGCGCCACTGACCAATGTAGTAGTTGAAGCAGTGATTGATGGCCCCTCATATAGCAATCGAAGTATTCTTGGTTGGCAGGATTTAAAGTTAACAGGCGATGCTGATGTGGGTGGTGAACAGCTCTCACCAGACACACGTCGTGGAAAAGTCACTTGGGACAAACGGTTTGTTCCAGAGCTTGCGTCAATTGCTCCAGGTGAGGAAGTCAAGGTAGATGTTTCACTGCCGATTCGTTCAGGAGATCAGATTACACTTGGGAATTTTACGACTAATAATATTGTATTCACCTCACATTTCTCACACGGAGCTTCTGATGATCGGAAAACAATAGCATCAAATGCAATCAATTTGACCCTGGTATCAGACTTCGCGCTTGCAGTGGATCACGAGTCAGGGGCGTCAGGAGTAGTGGGAACCCATGAAATTTCGTGGACTCTCACCAATTCGTTTCATCCTCTGAAGAATATCAAGCTCGAGGCTGACCTGTATGGAGATATTGAAGTAGATCAGAGCAAAATTACTGCGAGTGGGGGATCTGCAACTTATGAAATAAAAGATAAACGGATTATCTGGACCATTCCTGAAATGCCGACAAGTGTGGATGTACTCAATCTTCAGTTCTTTGTAGTAGTAAAGACTGATAATCCAACACAAAAAGATTTGATGTCGAAAGTGCGGATGAGTGCTGAGGATGATACGAGTCATGTGACGATTAAGAAAGTGGGGGACGGGGTACAACTTCGGTAAGTTAAAAGTAAAAGGCCTGCCCGCATCGCTACGCGAAGCGTTGCAGGCGGGGCAAAAGTAAAAAGAAAAGACAAATATGGTTAAAATTGGGAAGCATCGCCATTATAAGGGAAAGGAATACGAAGTGATCGGGATTGGTCGACATAGTGAGACGCTTGAAGAATTGGTGATATACAGAGCGCTGTATGATTCACCTGAATTTGGAAAAAATTCTCTATGGGTTCGTCCAAAAGAAATGTTTGAAAGTGGTGTAGAGATGAACGGAAAAAAGATGAAGAGATTTGAGTATATGGGAGAATAAATTTTTTAGAAACGTAATTAAAATATCCCCCGACGTTACGTCGGGGGATAGTTTTGTGTAAGAAGGAAACCAGTGGGACGCTGAAACCCTCGTTCCGAAGAACAGATGAGCAATCGTCCCACTGGTCATGAAGGCACTACAACAATCGTTTTTTCAAACAGTCAGTCGTGCGCCTTCTCTCTACTATTTTTTATTACAAAAATCCCAGAGAGAAGAGGGTGGCTCGACGACACCCACTGAAACGTACCTTGTGGTACAACTGGACCAACGTCGTCGAGCCACTAATTGGAGACACTCGGCTATTCGTCTTTACAGACATGGATTGCCTCGTCTCCAAATTGAAAGGGGGAGGGGGTGTGTACATGACGTGTTGCGTCCTAAACAGACAATATTGCCATCGTTCCAAACCCCTCCCTAAGACACACATTTTAAATATATATCCTAGGGAAGTGACCAGTAGGACACTCGACTACTCGTACCGAAGTACAATAGCTCATTCGTCCTACTGGTCATGAAGGCAGGTGGGACATCGTTCTCTCGAACAACAGGTGCAACGCCTTCTCTCTATTATTTTTTATTACAAAAATCTCAGAGAGAAGGGAGTGGCTCGATGACATCCGAGTTGTCGTACCTTACGGTACATCGCAACAATCGTCGTCGAGCCACTAATTTGGAGACACCCGTATGCTCGTCTTTGCAGACAGCAGCGGAATCGTCTCCAAATTGGAAAGGTAGAGAGGTAGGACAATCCATGCATCGTTTTATTTTAACATTCACCTGTTCGTCCAAACCCCTCCCTAAAATCTCAACAGAGTGGAAACTTTAGGGAAGTGACCAGTACGACATGGGGCAACTCGTTCCGAAGAACATCCCCAAACTCGTCTTACTGGTCATGAAAGCAAGAAAGCCTACGTTCTTTCGAACATACAACCTCTCGCCTTCTCTCTATTATTTTTTTATTACAAAAATCCCAGAGAGAAGGGTGGAAGGAATATACTCGCGCACATTCCTTCCGGTAGGGACCGCATTTCCATCGTCTTTGTGAGACACATTTCCATTCGTCCCTCATCTATTTATTTTGTATCAAATAAACAGATGACGTACGAAAATTATTGAGAGGTGGAGGGCGAGACAGGTTCGCCCTCCGATTGTACCTCGAGTCAGAATTGGGTTGTGTCCCGATCATCATGCCTGTCAGTTGAGAGAGACACTTCATGCATCGTCTTTTTAGGACATCGCACACTACGTCTCTCACCACTCATGATGTGTTTGTTACGCCACCTTCTTCTCCTCCGTCGGATTGGACATGCTCTGCTCGAGCTTGGTCCAGTTCTTCCAGAGCCACTCGATGAACTTCGTGGCCGTGCGCCACGACGCCATCTTGTGGATGTGACCGTCGCCGTAGCGACGGGTGTGCTTGCTCTCGACTCCCTTGTCGTTGGTGTCGGAAGCTTTGTCCTTGCTCTTCTTGCACTCGTCCCACGGGACTTCGCACGCGCTGCACTGGACGACCGGGTGCTTCACCCGGAACTTGACCTTGTACTCGCGGAGCTTTTGGCCCCACTCGGACTTCTCGTTCCGGTTGCACTGGTCGGTGAAGAGGAAGAGCGCCTGACGTCCGTCCGGATGCCAGTTCGCGATCTCTCCGTGTCGGCGCCTGGCGAACTGCTTGTCGGCCGAGCGGTCACCGAACTTGCCACCCCGGAGCACATGGACTCCGAGGAAGGCCTTCAGCTTCTCCTTGGTCTCGAAGCGTCGGATGTCCCCGATCGCGACGATGATTCGAGCCGAGATCATCGGCCCGATGCCGCGGATGGGCAAGAGGAGCTCGTTGTAGACCGGGAGGTTCGCGAGGATCTTCTCGATCTCCTTGTTGCGCGCCCCCTCTTCCGTGACGAGGGCCTGGATCACACGATCGTTCGAGCGTGCCTGCTCGTAGAGAACCTCGATCTCCCCCTCCGGGTACTTGCCTTCCTCGGAGCAGAAGATCTTGCCGATCATGTGTGAGCGGAGACGCTGTTCGGCGCCGATCCGCGCCTTCATGGCATTCACGCGATTCTGCCACGCCTCGGTGAGGCGAATCAGGTCGCGATCACGCCGCGTCGTCGGCAAGAAGAGGTGGATGTTGCTCTGCACGAGCTCGGCCAAGGTCTGGTGATCCAGATCCTTCTCCCGCTTGAGTCCTTCCCGACGCGTTTTGAAGACGCCGGGCTGGATGCGGAAGACCGCGGTGTCGTGCTTCAGCTCATCAGCCTGCCGCGAGAGCGCGAACGCGAGTCGGTCACCCGATCCGCCGAGCATCATCCCGACCACGTCGCCAGCCTTGAAGCCGTCGAGCGTTTCCGGAATCTCGAGGATGTGCGGTGTGTTCTTGGTCTTCTCTTCGACCCAGTGGGTCAGAGAGAGTTCGGTCGCATCCTCGTTCTTCTTCACCTTCCTCCACTTGAGGTGGTGCTTCCGTCGACCGTTCGTGTACTCGTCGACGATCGAGTCGTCGACACCCTTCGTGGCGAGCCGCCAGGACACCGGGTACTGACCCAGAATCCAGTCGAGCTCGTCAGTCTCGGTCTCGAGCTCGTAGTGACGCTCACGCTTGCCTTCGATGACCGACACCAGGGTCGGTCGTGCTTCGCCAGCCGCAGTCGCTTTGACCCGGTGGCGAATTCCGATGTACCTCGTCATTGAGACACTCCTTGATTTCGTCCGGCCTGGCCGGACAGTGGATGAAGGTGCATGTGTTGAATCGTCTTTTCAGACAGACATGTATTCGCACCTTCCCTCTGGGTACAAAAGATACACAAAGGGAAGGTGACCAGTAGGGCGCAACGATAATCGTTCCGAGGAACAACTGCAAAATCGTCCTACTGGTCTTGAAGGCACGCCTTCTTGCATCCTTTCGGATATAGCAACCTACGCCTTCTCTCTACTATTTTTTATCTAAAAAATTTCAGAGAGAAGGGGGTGGCTCAACGACAAAGCCCGACACGCACTTTTTAGGTGCATCGGAAGTATCGTCGTTGAGCCACTTATTGGAGACATCTGTAGAATCGTCACAAGGACAAACCCCTTCACGTCTCCAAATTAGAAAGAGTAGAGGGAGTCAGACAGAGCCACGCCCGTTTTTGACAAACAATGCTACGATCGTCCAGACCCCTCCCTACAATCTCGATAGTATCGGGACTATAGGAAGGAGACCAGCAGGACAATCTACTATACTTTCCGAAGAACAACCTTCGCCTCGTCCTACTGGTCTTGAAGGCACGCCTTCTTGCATCCTTTCGGATATAGCAACCTACGCCTTCTCTCTACTATTTTTTATCTAAAAAATTTCAGAGAGAAGGGGGTGACTCGACGACATAGCTTCCAACATTCCGAAGAACAGCGCAAAGATCGTCGTCGAGTCACAGATGGAGACAAAACCAGTACCGTCACAAGGACAGACTCCTACACGTCTCCAAACTAAAAGGGTAGAGGGGTCTAGACATAGCTGTTGTCGCTATTGCTAGACGATTTGACAATCGTCTAGACCCCTCCCTACGACGCACATCTTAATATGTATCTTAGGGAAGCGACCAGTATGACAGACGTAGCATCGTTCCGAAGAACAGAGGTATGTTCATCCTACTGGTCATGAAGGCACCACAACAATCGTTCTTCCGAACATTAATTCGAGCGCCTTCTCTCTATGTTGTTTCACGAACAATACAGGGAGAAGGGTAGAAGGCGTATGCATTATCGCATTCACGCCTTCTAGAGAGGGGACAGGAGGACTCTCGTTCTATGGAACATCGGCTCAGTCGTCCCTCATAGGGGTGCTCTTAAGGAAAAACAACTATATGAGATACGAAAAAATCCCGTTGATTGAACGGGCTATTTAACCAAAAAAATCAATTTTTGTCAAGAGAAGGTGTACTGTGTGCCTCCAGAGGGAATCGAACCCCCATCAACGGTTCCGAAGACCGTAGTTTTATCCATTAAACTATAGAGGCAGTGCAAAGTAAAAAAGTAAAAAGAAAGAAAATACTTTATACGTTTTTAACTCGTGGGTTGCCTGGGGATCGAACCCAGGACCTTGGGCTTAAGAGGCCCCTGCTCTACCAACTGAGCTAGCAACCCGTGCGGACAAAATACAACATACAAGGAATAAGATACAATCGAGAGAAAATGCATCCCGTATATTTTCCCGTGTATACTGTATTTTAATGGGCACACGAACGTAGGCGAGAGTATATATCGGATAGGGTAAAAAATCAAGAAGCAGGGCTTTTATCCGATTGGGTCGTCACTTTTTCGTGGCGTTACCTGGATTTTTGGACCTTTCCAGGATTTTACCTTGAGTGCCTCTTCAGCTGCTGCTGTCTGGGCCTCTTGCTTACTAGTGCCCATCCCAACAGCGATTTGCTCGCGATCCAGGAATACTCCTACGACGAAATTTTTTGCATGATCAGGTCCATCCTCACTGAGAACTTTGTATGTCGGGGTAATGCCAGTGATTTCTTGTGCTGCTTCTTGAAAACGAGATTTTGCATCAATCCAGAGACCGAGTTCCAATACTTCAGGAAGTTTGGTGATAATAAAACGAGTGACAAATTGTTCTGCCAAATCCCATCCCTTATCAATATAGATTGCACCAATAAGAGCTTCGAGTGCATTCGCAAGAATATAGTCTCGTGCTTTTATATTAGTATCCTTTGATTCACCGTGGCTCAAAAATAAAAATTGCTCGAGACCTAATTCTCGTGCAACTTTAGCGCACATAGTGCCATTCACAAGAGCGGCTCTCCAGTTGGTGAGCTCTCCTTCGGGATTGAGATAATTTTCAAATAAAAATTCAGTAACTGCAAGTTCGAGGATTGCGTCTCCAAGAAATTCAAGTCGTTCATTGTGAGCAAGAGGGAAATCTCGATTTTCATTAAGGTATGATCGATGTACCAGCGCTTGTACCAGGAGGTCTTTATTTTCAAATGAAATACCAATAGTTTCCTCAATAATTGAAAAACGCTTTTCTTCGTATGCGGCTATAGCCATAATTACAAAATTGTTCTAAGTGATCTGTGGTGTACAGGAAGAAAATTAGGTCTTTGCTTTTTCTTCAGTAGGCGCAATCTCGGTGAGTGTTCCGTCTGTTATCAAATCTTTATAGAGGGCGCCAAGTATGCCATTAACAAATTTTCCAGACGATGGTCCTCCATAATTTTTTGCAAGTTCGATTGCTTCGTTGATTGCGACCCGCGGAGGAACATCATTCGAGCTGTGAAGTATTTCATAGACGCCAATGCGCAAAATATTTCGATCAACTAGGGTCATTTGTTCAACCGACCAGTGGATCGCATATTTCGCAATATACTCATCTATTTTTTTTTGATGAGTGATAACACCATCGACGAGCGATTCTACAAATTCTTTGTGTTCTTCAAGTCCAACCCCAAACTCGTGCATGGTCTCGGTAATAATTGCGGGAATAGCTGCTGTTGGGTTGCCACGAAAGTCCCATTGATACAGAGACTGCATTGCGATTGATCGAGCAAGGTGGCGTTTGGACATAGAAATTGATATTACACACTCTTATGTGCGCGCGCGTATCGTGCTTTTCGTTTGGTTGTATTTACCGCCGCTTTACCCTTGTATACACCGGTCTTTGGATTAGCTCGGTGAGGAAGCTGTGGATTGCCAGCAGCATCATAGGTTACATGAACTTTGGACAATGCGTGGTGTGCCCGTCGTTCTCGTTGCGATCGTTTGGTACGTCGTTTTGAGGGGAGTCCCATAGGTAATCAGTATTTAAAAATAACGGTCATCGGATTATGCGATGAAAGATGGATAAAGTATAGCTAATTCAAGAAAAAAAATCAAGCCCTCCCTAGAGGGGTTGCGCGCACCTTCGTACTTAGGGTACTCTTATCTGTATATGAGTACGAGTATATCAATCAATGATCCGGGAGCATTTGAAAAAGCTCTCGAAGTGATACAACAGGGTGGTGTCGTCGTCTATCCGACAGAGACCTGCTATGGGATTGGATGTGATGCAGAGAATGCCACGGCAGTCGAGCGCCTATTTAGAATTAAGGCACGTGAGTCGGATAAGCCGGTATTAGTTATCGCCCACGACATGTCGGTATTTTTGAAGTATGTTGAATGGAATCCGACGATTGATGAATTGGCCCGTACTTTTTGGCCAGGACCGCTGACTATTGTTGCACCACTAAAAATACATACTGAAAGCACTCTTGCGTCAGGGGTGGTTGGGTACGACCATACCCTAGCGTTTCGAGTTACGAGTCATCCATTTGCGGCAAAACTTACAGAGGCGCTGGGGAGACCGATTGTATCTACCTCCGCGAATATTAGCTCTTTTCCAAATCCATATGATATTCAATATGTGATGAGCATGTTTAGTGGTCGTGACGTTGAACCAGACCTTATTATTGATGCGGGAGATTTGGTACGACGTAGTCCCTCAACTATCATTCGAGTAGATGTGAATGGAGAAAAAACAATTTTGAGGCAAGGAGAGATTATTATCAATTAAAGACTACAGAGTATATAGAATTAACCAAGGACTTAAACGCATATATCAAAGGTCTTCAATTTATCTTATCTTTATGAGCATGCTAACCCCTTCTCAAATCAAACAGCTCTGCGAAGAATATAATCTGATTCCTAGCAAAAAATACGGTCAAAATTATCTGATTAGTGAGAGGCCAGTACAAAAGATGGTTGAAGCTGCGGGTATCAAGCCAGACAGTGTGGTATATGAAATTGGTCCAGGATTTGGGATCCTGACATTTGGGCTTCTTGCAACAGGAGCATCAGTGCGCGCATTTGAAATTGAGCAGAAGTTGAGACCCTATTGGGAAAAATATGGAGCAGAGTGTCCGAATTTGGAGCTTGTGTGGGGGAATGCGCTGAAAGAGTGGAATGAATATAGTGAAAAAGAAAAAAAACCGTATATAGTGGCAGCAAATTTACCCTACCAGATCACGTCTGAAATGCTTCAGACTATCCTCGAATCATCGAATCCTCCACAGACACTGGTCTGTATGGTACAAAAAGAAGTGGCAGAAAGAATTGTTGCACGTCCAGGGAATATGAGTATTCTCGCTGTCTCGGTTCAATATTTTGGGAAACCTCGACTGGTTGCACAGGTCAGTAGAGGATTGTTTTGGCCTTCACCTCGAGTTGATTCAGCGATTATTGCTGTTGAGAATATACAACCACAAGGGAAAAGTAAGTCATTTTTTGATCTGGTAAAGGCAGGCTTTCATCATAAAAGAAAATTACTTTCAAATAATATAAGCGAAGCATTGCATCTCGAAAAACAGGAAGTGTTGTCCCTGTTTTCACGCGTCGGATTGGATGAAAAAGTTCGGGCAGAAGAACTCTCAGTCGATCAATGGGTCAGATTACATGAGTTACTCACAAGATAATTTTGTGAGGAGCGTCAATTTTTGCTATACTTCTACGTGAACTTATTTTAAGCTCTGATTTCATGAAACTAGCGTCGGAGCCAAGACAATTGAATTCCGCGCAAAAAGCTGGATTTGTTTCTTTGCTTATTTTTGCTTTATTAACTGTTTCGTTTAGTTTTCTTCATTTGCGGAATACGGTGTATGGACGATTTGTCATACAACCAAAAACCACTGATTTGCAACTGGGAGAGTATGATGAGACTGTGCGTCTGCAAAGCATTGATACTGATAAGGATACCCTCAGTGATTATGATGAATTATATATGTATTCGACGAGTCCATATCTTCCAGATACTGATAGTGACAAACGAGCTGATGCGACTGAAATAGCCGAAGGAACTGACCCACTGTGTCCAGAGGGCACTGTATGTACTGATGAAGAGTTTGGTTCAGGAGTTGCAGTGAGTACTACCCCAGCGTCACCACTGCTCGAAGGAGCAGGTACTCCGGATGAAATTTTATTGAATAGCCAGATCGGGGGAACAGGGAATGGTGCGATTGACCCCGAGGCAGTGACTGCCATCCTCAAGGATACAAAAAAATTACGAGAACTCATTTTGAATACAGGAAAAATTTCCAAGGAAGATCTGGATCGAATTGATGATGTGACCTTGCAAAAAATGGCAGAAGAAATGATCAAAGAGTATCAGCAGACAAACTCTGCAACTACTACTTCACCTTAGGCGCACTTATACGTATGTTTTTTCTTTCTCAAAAATCCAAAAAAAGAAGTGTCATAGTTCTGGTAGTGATTTTTGGATGTATCTCAGTATTCGGATCTACGCTATTTCGTCCAACTACTACGTATGCTCAATTTGTGGATGTGAATCAGGGTGTACGAAATGTCACTGACGAGATCGGTAGTGCGCTACTTTCCGCAGGTCTTGGCGCAGTCATCAACGGAGCTTCATATTTTATGCGGAAAGTTGCCTATGATACGGCAAAATATATAGCCTCTGGATCAAATGGACAAAAACCTCTCGCGTTCCAAGAAGGATTTGGAGAATATCTTGCAAATACTGCGCTCGATAGTGCAGGAAGCGCGATTGAGCAATTAGGTGAACCGTTTGGTCTCAATTTGTGTAAGCCGCCAGACATTAGATTACAGATAGGACTTCAGGTGAATATTAACAAGATTTATGAGAATGAATTTGGTGGTGCAGATGGTGAGGGCGGTCCACAGCCTCGATGTAGTTGGAATGATTTTACTGAAAATTGGAAAAATGCACCCGAGACCATGTTTAGTGATCAGGCTCTCCTCGAGAGATTCAATGTATCACTAAAAACTTCTCAGGGTGATTTGGGCGCTGCACTCGATATATTTGGAAAAGTAGATAATATTATTGCACAAAAAAAACTTGCCAATCAACTCGATCGACTTGAAGGACAGGGATTCAAGCCAGTTACTGATATTATTTCAGGAGATATTCGAACACCCGCACAAGTAATCAAAAAAGAAACAGACTCGATTACGGGGGGAAAACAGGCAGAGCTGAGCGCAGGACAAATAGCAGGGATCTATGGTGCTGGAGCAGCTCAGATTCTTCCTATGGCACTCTCGGTATTTGCAAATACACTAGTCAATTCACTACTACAGAATGTTCTTGAAAAAGGATTGTTACCAGGAAGAAATGGTGGTTCATCAGTCACTGATTTTTATGCGTCAACTCTCAATAGCAATCGCCAAATTGCAGACGCAGCATTCTCATATCTCATAGCAGGAATTCCGCAACGTCCGCTCACGACCTATGACGTGGTTACCGAATACAGCACCTGTAGTTCTAATCCTGGTCTCAATAATTGTGTGATGGATAGTGGATTGGCTCAGGCAGTCAATCGAGCGAGAACCGAGGCACCACTTACTATTGGTGAAGCATTGAGACAGGGATTGTTGCACGCCAATTGGCCATTGGTTTCTCTAGACCGAGAAGCAGACAATACGAATTTGCAGTATTGCTATAGCAGTGCGTATTGTATTTCTAATATTCAAAAATTAAGAAAAGCGCGTATCTTACCCTTGGGTTTTGAAATTGCAGCTAGAAAATCTGACCCAGACCAGCCATGGACCCTCGGTGAAGTGATCGGAGACGGGAAGACAACAGGATTTTATGACTGTGATCCGAGCGGAAGACCCAGTCCACAGCACAAGTTTTGCAAATTGATTGATCCGAATTGGATTATCAAAGCTCCTGAGGCTCGGTGTGAAGTGCGGGTAAACGGCCCTGAGCTATTGACCCAAACAGCGGCAGTACGTCGTGAAGAATGTGTAGATTTTTCTACCTGTCTTGCAACCGATGCAGATGGGCAGTGTATTGGATTCGGATACTGCACCAAAGAAGAGAATACCTGGAAGATGCCCGGGTCTTCATGTCGTGAACAATTTAATACATGTAAGACATATAAAGGATCCAATGGAGCGATAGCTTCATATCTGTCACGTACGATTGATATTGCATCATGCACATTGAATTCAGTTGGTTGTCTCGCATACAGCATGGAAAAAACCGGAGATCAGTGGAAGCAGACAGGAACAGTCGATCCTGTACTTACATTTGAAGGAAGAACTCAGGCAATACACTTTAATGCGCGCGCAAGCACACTACAGTGCCCGACCATCAATGGGTCGAGTCCTGAAGGGTGTTCGTTATTTGTAGATCCAACAACAATCAATCAGGCTACAGGTACAAACGAACAAGTATATCTCAAGAAAGCTCCAGAGTATCTCGGGTGCTATGATGTGAATCCAGAAACTCCGAGAACCATTGAATGGCCCAAAACACAGGCAGAATTGACCAAGCTCGGACTTCAAAAATCAGCACAATGTGCTCAATTTGCAACAGCATGTATTCCTGAAGAAGTGGGGTGTCAGGAGTATCGACCGAATGGCGGAGGAACTTCGGTTACTGGTGTTATCGGGGAAAATAGTTGCCCAACACAATGTGTGGGATATGATACTTTCAAGCAAGAAGAATCAAATTTTGAGTCTGCCAAATTTCCACTACACTTTATTGCAAGTAATGCACGTACCTGTTCGAGTCAGCATGTAGGGTGCGATGAATTTACCAATCTAGGAGCAGGAGGCGCTGGAGGAGAATCTCTCGAGTATTATAGTAAACTCAAACACTGCGAACGTCCGAGCGGACAAAATGGAAAAACATTTTATTCTTGGGAAGGTTCGGATAGTCAGGGGTATGTATTGAAGCGACATGTACTGCTGCAACTCAATGATTCTGATGTGAATTATATCGCGTCCCTTAATCTGGGAAGCGAGATACAAGGAGAATTTGTCGCAGGCTCTCCAGCATATGTTGATGATACCAAAGATGCTCTCGAACAGAGCTACAATCAGTGTAATCAGACTTCATATAATGTATTGATTAATAATCCCTATGATCCGAATCGTGCGGATAGCGATTGCCGTGCTTTCTATGATTCATCAGGAGGTGTCTATTATCGTATACTCCGGACCACAGTCACGGTATCAAATGCGTGTACTCCACTTCGCAAGACAAATGTAGAATTAATCGGTGATAGTAGTATCACGACAGATGCAACTTGTACGCAAAAGGGAGGTCTATGGGAAGGTGGCACCTGCAAGCGCTGTGCAGGAGGTGGAAAATATGAATTGACTTCTATTCCTTCAGGGACAGCAGGGGATGGTACCAATGAGACTACTACGGTAGGTTCGTGTGTCTATCAGTCGATAAAAGCAGAGGCAATCAGCTGTCCTGTGACTGCGAATGGATGTCGGTCATACATCGGAAATACTGGAAACAATATCTATGAAGTTGCGTTGTTTGGTTTTGAACCAGGAGATAATTCGGTTGATGCGTTGAATAATGCAGAGGCAGGGTGGAGCGGAAATGTGTCAGTAGAGGCAGAGTCGCTTCAAGTAGGTCTTCATTCACTTCGAGTGAATGGTCTGAATACCGCATACACATTTGAAACTGGAAAAATACAAAAGTCCGGGTGGTACGAACTCAGATTCTGGGCTCGTGGAAATGTGGCATTCGGAATCTCCAGCGGATTTGAACAAAACGGGCAGACCGTTGGTAACACATTCACCTTCGATCCATTGACCAATAGTGAATTGCGCGCTCCATTGGGACCTGAATGGCAGGAATACCGTGTGGGACCTGTACAGTTTACCGGAGATGCAACGCAACCTATACAATTATTTTTCAGAGCTGCACAACTCTCTGTCGCCCAATTTTATTTCCTGGACAATGTATCATTGGTACAGATTGGTGGTAGAGATGGTGAGCATGAATTTTTGATCAAAAATTCATGGAGAACACCCGAAGGATATGATGCACCACTCAGCTGCTTTAGCAGTGTTCCAGGTGAGCAGAAGGCTCGAGCCGAGAGCGGATTGCCAGGACAATATCTTGGATGTCGCGCATATACACAGGTCGACAATAATCAGACCGTTAGTCTGACTGGCTTTGATCGACTATGTCGAGCTGAAGCAGTAGGCTGTAGGGCAGTGGTGGACACTCAAAACACATTCGAAGGTGAGCGTCCTGAAGAGAAACAGGCGTATGGTGTGGTATGTAGAAAGCCAGGTGGAGTTACCACAGAACCTACGCTCTGCCGAGTAGTATTAGAAGAAGGCCTAGAAGAGGATGCGGCGTATTCGTGTACCGTGCAAAGAGGAGATCAAGAATGTCGAATCAAAACTCCAGTAGTATTGGGGAATACTCTGTCGCTTGTGGCGTCTGATCAATGTATTTCAGATGGCACCTCGTGTACAGGAACAAAAGACAAATTATTTATTGATGCGTCAACTATTGTAGTAAGAGAAGATAGCGATGCAGTGTATCTCGCAGATCAAAAAATATACCGATGCGCAGAACAACAGCTCGGGTGTATGAAAGTGGCGCAAGAACAACAGAATGTTGTGGGTGGAGGAGCAGGATCTTATACGTATCGAGAAACAATCGTGAAAAATGATCCAAGAAAATATAACGAGGTATTATGTTCAGCTGATGAAATAGGTTGTGCTGAATTCAAACACAATAACACATTGGTATATTTTAAAGATCCAAAACTCACGGGAAATTCACTGTGTGTGTACAAACAGAATGTGACACTCGGGAATACGACATACAGTGGATGGTTTATGGATGGAGTGGGTACTTGTAGTGGAGGAAGCCAGAATGGACAGTTCTGTAAAGCAAATAATGATTGTGGTCAAGGAAGTACCTGTAGCAATATTGGGGTTACTGCCTGCTATAGCAATTATCAGGAATCACAAAATTCATTTGGTCTCTGGTCACAGGGTTCACCGGGATATCAGGGTTTTGTCGGAGTGTGTGATAGTACGAGCAATGGTTGTACTGAATTGATTGATCGAGCGGCAGTATCCGAGGAATATCCAGATGGACAGCCCTATTATGCAATCATGAATGATCGATTGACTCAGAATGTGGGGCAGTGTGAGGGTAAGGTGAGTCAGAAAGAAGGTTGCGTATTATTCGACATGACCGAAAATCCAGAAAAGAAATACAATACTATAGCGACGTATCAGGCAAGTGAGGATACTGAACCGAGAAACACAGCGGTGGTTCCAGTTGAATCAAATCCAAAGGATGCAAATCTGATTCTCAAAGTTGAGCGTGATCGACAGTGTAATGAGTGGTTGGCATGTAAGTCTTCGACTAAGATTTGGGATGAAGAAGGAAAACCACGTATCCTCTGTGAACAATATGCTGCATGTAATAAGTTTGAAAATGGAGCTGCTGGGAATTGTGCCACAGATGGGTGGGTGAATACGTCGGCTGATAATACGAGGTTGACTGAAGAAAAGTATATCAGACGTCCGACTTCGTGGAGTTCGCCTGAATATTCAGGTTATTCATTGTTCGGCGCATACAATCCAAGTAACTATGTATACCTATTGTTCCCTACCGGGGATGCTGATGATACGCTCGATGATACTATTTATTTAGGGTATGAGATGAGCGCATCATTCTTTACTCAAGCAGGAGGATTTGAGAGGCAAGGGTGTAGGCAGATTGATGCAAATCTAGAGTATGTCAAGAAAAACGGTGATGCATGTGGATTTGATGGCGGTGGACGATGTTATGCCCAGAAATGTTTGTATCCAATTGGTGGATCATTTACCTTTACACCGACGGGATCTGCAGATGAAAATATTGCGAAAATGCTCAATGAATTGCAGCCAGGTATTTGTAAATCATATCCAGAGGCTGATAGTCCATTTCCGATTAATGTTGCGGTGGAGAAATCCTATATTGAGGATCATAAACTAGATGATGGAAAAATTCGCGTAGATATTAGTGAGAGAAAACAAAAATATGATCAGGCGCATGTGTGCCAATTTGGAGAGAAAAATCCAGATGGTACGCCCAAAAAAGATTGTTCGTGTGAGTATATAAAGACGGAATACAAAAATGGAGTGGTTGACTATTGGCCACTTGGGTCAGAAGTGCCACTGGGGATTTGTAGTGGTGATTCTGATAAAGAAGGAATGTCTTGTAGTGCAGACAGCCAGTGTGGTCCAACGGGTGTGGGAAAATGTAACCTGTTGCAGAAAAAGGGCACCTCGCTTGGGCTGAAAGGGCTCTGTCTTGAGTATGACTATAGCCGTCCAATCGGGCCATTAAATAATACAAAACTGTTTGAGTCGTACCAATGCATGACGTGGCTTCCTATTCAGATCTCTGCGTCTGCTGTTGATTTGGATAATTTATCAGAGAACGCAGGGTATAATCCAAGTATAGATGCAGGTCCGGGAGGTGAAGTGTATTGTACCGAGAGTACTTCTAGAGGTGTAGGGTATTATGATACTAGTCTGGATGGTATTGTGGTAGATAGTCTCGGTGAATTTGGGGGAACAATAGGAAGAACTTCTGCTGCCCTGAATCCGGGAAGTATTCCTCCACCAACAGAAAATGAAGGCTCATTCCCTAAATTTAATGAACTCATACTCTATCCTAAATCAGATAATAAAGTTACCTATTCTTACAATGATTTTGTGATTCCAGATTTTGATCAAATTCCTGTTTTTGATTCTGAGAGAACTACTAATTATGGAAAGGAAGGTGGACTGCGAATATACAAAAATTATGATGCACAGGGTTCAAATGAGTACGCTACCCTGGTGCGATTGTCGGGTGAGTCAGCCGAAGATAAGGTAAAGATGATGCGAACATTTCAGGCATTTGCTTGGAAAAATATCGGCACATCTGCTCGAGTGCTTCGTCTTGATGTCAGAGGTGAAGAGGGTTGTGCTGATAATATTGGATTTGGGCACAGCAGTGGTTCATGTGACCCAGACGAACATAATCATCGTATTTTTTATGATCAGAAAAGTCAGCAGGATTCATCAAAGATTGTGTATGGGTTTGCACCTCTTACCAACCTTTCGTCTGCTGGGAGTGATGATACAGGAGTATTGATGCACCCCCCACGACTGTTTGGTGGTACTACTATTGGAGCGGAGGACTACTTTATGAATCCTCGATTTGGTTATTATGCTGACAAAGCGGGTACCGCTGCCTTTTCTCCAGAATTCAGAGCTGGAACAGATAATAAATTTATTTATAATGATTATGCTGTTGAATCAAAATTGAATATTGCAGATTTGAAAAGTGTACACTTTGTACCAATTTCATTCCCTGATGGAAGCGAGGGGTATAATCCAGCACTTCTTACGACTGATGTACATATTGATTTTGTTGCCCTGCATGAGAATAGAGTCGAAGGTGGAAGTGCAAAGGTGGCTGCATACTCCAATAGCGCCGATCCGCAGTACTACATTGATATACAAGATTCAAACGAGAAGATGAATCGTGTTTCGTATTTGTTAGAGCGTGACGAAAGTTCGAGTGTAGAGTGCAATGGATTATTATCGTATTGTGATTATAACCCTACTACTATGGGAGCGTCAGGTTCTCGTCTGACCGCGTACGAGGGTCTTGGCGCAGTAGAAAAAGAGCGTACAGAAATCCAGTATAGATATGTTACACTTATTTTTTCTCCAGTACCGAGCGAGCCTTTTGCTAGTTTGGTTGCCGGATCTTCAGTACAGGCTCCAAATAATGCAACCACTGATCCTTTTCAAACAGCATGTACGAGAACTACTGGGCGCAGGAATTGGTTAGCAATTGGTATGGACTTCAATAAAGATGGTGAGTTTTTGGGATATATTTCTCGATGGTGTATGAATACAGAAAATAGTGGAGGGGAGGGTAATGGTATTAGATTTGCGACCATTGCAAATCTACAAGATCGGTGTCTTGAATTTAGTGCAGTGGTAGATAATTCAAGTTCATTGGGTTCTACTAATAAAGCATGGACTGATCGAGTGTGGAATGGTAGAGCATATGGACCACCAGTTTTCTTTAGCGCATTAAGAAATCAAGAAGTCCAGCCATTTGGTTCATTACAGGGGCAGACACTCCAAACTATTTCTGAGAATCCGACCAGTAATACGCCGATGTTTGGATTCCCGGATTATAACTGGGGCGTACCTTATCAATGTTATGGTGGGGATGGTTTCGGAACACCATTAATTGGAAAAAAGATGTTTTCGGATTATCTACGTTGTGTTGCTCCAAGTGCTGAGAGTAGTCAGGTGGCGAGAATAATTTCTGGTAATTTCGATAGCGGGGCTAAGGAGTTGCATAAATTATTTATGAAATATTATAAGATTAAAACAATTGAAGATGTTGCTAATCCTATACTAAATCCTGAACAAGATGTTTCCAATAATCCAGCAATTGTCGATAATACAATTACCACCAGACCACCCCGTATTTTTGCGATCAATCCAGTGACCTGTAATGATGCAAATAGTAATTGCACTGCAGCAGGTGCGGACGCATTCACGGTGAATTCGAGAAACTACACTATTGATGAGGATAAAGATAACAATGGGATTGATCCAATTATTGGAGAAGGTGGTTCGTATGAAGTCAAATTGCAGTTCTTTGCGTATGCAGATGATAATCGCATGCCTATCAAACGTGTAGGGATTAATTGGGATAATGGTGAAATTGAACTTAAACAAATAGGACTATACCAAAATCGCAAACCATTCTGTGCTGCAGGAGATAATACAGCCTCACTCGGGGACATTGGACGATGTAGCGGAACTCAAATTACCTGTAAGAGAGATGCAGATTGTATATTAGTAGGCGGTACGTGTGATAAACAGGCAACAAATCCACTTAAATTTGGTGATGCAAAACGTGCGTGTACTGAGCACTACTTTGAGTTTGAGTACGTATATAATTGCAGTACAAATGATCAAAATTTGAAGCCAGTTTCAACTCTGCAGACTTCAAATCCAGAAATTTATACCGAACTTATTGGTCGAGGTATTAGTAATGTGTGTATTTTCCAGCCAGGAGTTCAGATACTCGATAATTGGGGATGGTGTAATGCTTCAGACGCAAACAGAAATCCAATCTCTGGTGGGCTGTATAATGATGTAAGCGGCAGGTGTGATAGTGAAAATATAGCGTTTACTTACTATAAAGGTAAAATTATAGTCGTCCCTTAAAATTAAATTTACTCATAAAAAAAACTTCGTATCTTATACGAGGTTTTTAAATTTCTTTTTGTCGGAGAGGTGGCGCATGGAATTGCGCGCCACCTCTCCGGTGTCAGGGTCGTTTGTAGGAGAGGGTGTACCCACCCTCAGGATGTTCAGCCTTGATTTTGAGGAGCGGGCCCTCAAGATGTAGACTGAATTTGACATGTCCACCAGTCACCGTCGAGTCTGGGAGATCCATCGAGAGGGGAAGCTCGTTCCCTTCATCGAAGATGATGGTGCTGGGGATTGTCGTCTTCGGGCGATTGGCTGTGGTCAGGCACTTTCCGCTTGCCTGGGCTACGACGTCCAGGGTGACTGTTTCGCCATTTTGTCTGTCCTCCCGATACCAGATCCCTTGTCCGAGAGGGGCGATGGCAGGACACTGCACCTCTGGAAGAGGGCGCACGATGTCGGGGACACTCTCGGTGTCTGCCATCGTGTCGACGGCGTCGATTGGCGCAGGATCATCTCCCTTGCCGCTGTCAGCCGCCGACCACGTGTCGGCAGTGGTGATGGGTCCAGGCTCCTCGCCTGGCACATTTTCAGAGTCGCAAGCCGCCATTGCGAAGAAGGCGGCCGCGACGAGCATCGTCACGTAGTGCCACATGGTGGCTTCCTCCTCAGTACATGGGGCTTTCCCTGGTGGAACATCCACCAGGAATCACTCCGATGAATCACAATACATCAGAATTTGATATATATGTCATACATCAGAGTGATTATATAAGAAGATATCGAATGAGCTTTCTAAGCCGATTAGACCATATTTTTAGCGATTTGTCAAGTTTTTTTTCACTATAGAGAGTGCGGGAGAGAGATGGTATTGATTTGTACACCCTACTTTGATAGGATTGTAAGGTAATTTTAGAGAAAATTTTATGTCATATCGAACGCATACCTGTGGTGAACTTAGTCGCGAATCAGTCGGATCAACGGTAACACTTGCCGGATGGGTCAATAAACGACGAAAATTTGGAAATCTGGTATTTATCGACCTTCGAGATCGATATGGGATTACTCAGGTAGTACTGAATCCTGAAAAAGTCTCTGATTTTGAATTAGCAGAAAAACTCAAATATGAGTATGTAATTTCAGTGACTGGCTCAGTGGTTGCGCGTGATGAAAAGAGTATAAACAATAATATTAAAACAGGGGAGATTGAACTTCTGGCAACTGAACTCAAAATTTTGAGTGAAGCAGAAACGCTTCCCTTTGAAATTTTTGACTCAGGAAAAGGGGAGGAAGATGAAGAATTGCGACTCAAGTATCGTTTTCTTGAACTTCGTCGTGAACGATTAAAAGAAAATATTTTGTTTCGCGCACAGATGATTGGGTACATTAGAAATTTTATGGAATCGAGAAACTTCGTCGATATTGCGACTCCGATTCTAACGGTAAGCTCTCCCGAAGGTGCCAGGGATTTTCTTGTTCCTTCCCGTCTGCACAAAGGAAAATTCTATGCGTTGCCACAGGCACCTCAGCAATACAAACAACTCCTCATGGTTGCGGGATTTGACCGCTATTACCAGATTGCTCCCTGTATGCGCGACGAAGATCCTCGAGCAGATCGATCTCCGGGAGAATTTTATCAACTGGATTGCGAAACCAGTTTCATGACTCAGGATGAATTTTTTTCTTTGATGGAACCACTATTTGTGGAATTGACTGAGAACGTGGCAGGAAAAAAAGTAAAATCAAAACCATTTCCCAGAATTCCATTTCGAGAAGTCATGGAGACCTATGGAAGCGATCGACCTGATTTGCGATATCATTTGAAAATGATCGAAGTGACTGACTGGGCAAAGAATTCATCATTTGAAGTGTTTACGAAAGCGGCGCATGTGCGAGTACTAGTAATCCCGGGCGGAGATAAGTTTACTCGAGCGGAGATTGATAATGAATTTACTGATATTGCGAAACGTAATCATGCAAAGGGGCTTGCCTGGATGAAGCATATGGACGGAAAATTTGAGGGGGGTGTCTCTAAGTTTTTTGATGCGGCTCAATTAAAAGAGCTCGAGTCGCTCGAAACGTTTGTACCTAATAGTATATTATTTTTTGTTGCAGATTCTTGGGAAGTGTCTTGCAAAGCCCTAGGCGCAGTTCGTGATATGGCAGGCAAAAAGCTTGAACTGGCAGATCCAGATGAAATCGCATGGGCATGGGTCGTAGATTTTCCATTTTACGAGTGGAATGAAGATCAGAAAAAAATTGATTTTGCGCATAATCCATTCTCTATGCCACAGGGTGGGATGAAAGCGCTCGAGACACAGGATCCACTCACTATTAATGCGTTTCAATACGATATTATTGCCAATGGACTCGAACTCTCGAGTGGTGCTGTGAGAAATAAGGACGCGGCAGTGATGTATAAAGCGTTTGAAATCGCAGGATACGGACCAGAGGTAGTTGATAAAAAATTTGGGCACATGATCAAGGCCTTTAGTTTTGGAGCGCCACCTCACTGTGGGTTTGCGCCCGGAATTGAACGACTCGTTATGCTTCTCCGCGGAGAAGACAATATCAGAGCTGTAGTTCCATTCCCAAAGAACCAAAAAGCCGAAGAACCAATGGTAGGTAGTCCGTCTGTTGTTGAGGATATCCAGCTGAAAGAACTCGGAATCAAGGTAAACAAAACCAAAGAATGAACTCGTACTGCAGTAAATTGAAAGAACGCATTCCCCATGCTATACTCCTCTAACGTATGCCTCTGAAAGTTCTTTTAATAATCCCGGTATATAATGGTGCGAGACATCTAAATACTACATTTTTAAAACTCGAAAAATTACATATCGCCTTATCAGATGATTTAACAATTGTCTTTGTTGATGATGGATCGACTGATAGAAGTGGTGAGACTATTAGTGAATATAAAGGACCGCTAAAAAATTCCCTTCACATACTCAAACTTGGAACGAATCATGGTAAAGGATATGCAATACGGGAAGCTGTTCGAAAATATGGGTATGGAAGCGACATTGTATGTTTCACGGATGTGGACATTCCATACGGGATATCTGCAGTACAAGAAGTGATTACACATGGTATCCATACCGACATTGTTACGGGGTCTCGAGAGTTAGCCCGCGAACAAAGACAGTACTCAGGATATCGCTACATTGCAAATCGATTGTTCCGACTATGTATTCCGAGAGAAATTAGAGAAATCAGAGATACACAATGTGGACTCAAGGCCTTTAAGTCAGGAATTGCTGAAGATATTTTTAATTCGATTCACACGTTTCGCTGGACATTTGATATTGAAATTTTCGTGATCGCCAAGTTGCGCGGATATACGATTAAGGAAATCGGAGTTTCAATTGAGGAAACTTCAATTGACAGACGCGGAGGGATAACGTTTCTAAAAGACGGATTGCAGATACTGAGAGATATTCAGCGCATACGCCATAATATAGGGTGCCACGTGTATGAAAAATAATATTACTATACAATTTTCTTCGTTTGACGGACCGCTTGATTTGTTATTATCTCTCATTGAAGAGAAAAAAATGGAAATCAGTGATGTATCGATTTCTGCAGTAACCGAGCAATTTATCAAATATTTGGAACAATTGGAGGAGGATAATCCAGAGGAACTTGCTGATTTTCTTGTAATTGCTGCAAAATTATTATTTACAAAATCAAAACTACTATTAGCAAGTGTTGAACCCGAAGAAGATGAAGGGGTACCACTTGAGGAGCAACTGAAATTATATCGATTATTTGTTACGGCAAGTAAGACTATCGACAAAAAATGGCTAAGCGATTATCGAGGATATGTGCGCATTGAGCCACCACGAATTCCTGCGGTCGTACCGCTTCCTGAAAATTTGACTATCGAGACCTGGAATACAGCGATTAAGACTCTTCTTACTCGTCTCAAGCCGATGGCCCCACTCCCACAAACGAGGATTGATCGATCAGTGTCGCTCAAAGAAACAATTACTCGACTGAAACAATTACTCGAGAGTGAAGGCGAGGCAAAGTTTTTCCATGTGTTAGGAGCGTCTGCATCAAAAACTGAGATTATTGTAGGTTTTTTGGCGTTACTAGAATTAGTAAAGCAACGGGAAGTGAATATTGCCCAACCACATGCTTTTTCAGATATCCATATTACTAAAATGTAATGTATGACCAATCTTACCAGCGCCCTTGAATCAATATTGTTTGTAGCCTCAAAACCTTTGACTATACAATCACTTGCGCGAGCTCTCGAAGTGTCAGAAGGGGATATTGAGGGGGCACTGACCCATATCGGGGAGAAGTTTACCGGTATCTCAGGGATTCATTATCTACGAGTGGAGGATAGAATTCAATTGGTAACGAATCCAGAAAATGCTTTGATGGTTGAAAAATTTACTGCACGTGATATATTGGGCGAACTTACACGAGCGCAGCTAGAAACATTGACGGTCATTGGATACCGAGGACCAATCACACGTCCGGAGATTGAAGAAATACGGGGAGTAAATTGTGCAGTAATTTTGCGTACACTACTCATACGAGATTTAATTGATGAGCAGGAGTCAAAAGAAAGTGTGTTGCCACTGTACACACTCTCTATCAGTGCGTTAAGACACCTAGGAGTATCACGTGTAGAAGATCTGCCAGACTATGATCAAATCAGAAATCATGTGCATTTTACAGGAGAAACATCAGAAACTAATAGAAGTGATAGTTAATACTATATATGGCATACGAAACAGGTAAGACAATAAACATGATTTCAAACACATTTCAAAACACGTGGAGAAATTTTGTATTCGCAGTCGTGTGCGGCTGTGTAGTGATTAGTGGCAGTCTGTATGTATTGTATCGGGAATTATATTCAGCAATAAAAATTACTGAAGATCAGTCTACGGCAATTGTTTTGACTGAGCCAGCAAAGCAGGTGAAAGGAGTGACGGAGTATCGTCCGTATGTAATCGGTGGAGATGTAGTGAGTACAATACTCATTCCAGAAAAACGAGAGATGTTTATTCCATTTGACATCCGTCGTATTAGCGCGACAGCAGTAATTATAAAGGATGTGGGTACAGGGCAGGTATTGTTTGGAAAAAATGAATATACTCCGCATGCGCTCGCGAGTGTGACAAAGTTAATGAGCGCACTAGTATTGGAAGATCAGGTGACAGATTGGGAAATAGAGGGAGTAGTGCCTGCTGACACGATTTTTGATTCCCATGTGTATGCGGGGGAAGTAGCGACACTTGATCACTGGTATCGAACTGCATTGGTCGGTTCTTCAAATAGAGCAATACTTACTTTGGTTGATGCAAGCGGACTTAGTCGCGAGGAATTTGTGTTGCGTATGAATGAGAAAGCTCGGGAACTGGGAATGAGTGATACTGTATTTACTGATCCTACGGGCATTGATTCGGGAAATATTTCCACCGCATCTGATGCAGCAATTTTACTTGCAGAGGCACTTCGGAATGAAAGAATTATTGCCACCCTTTCACTCCATTCAGTCGATCATCTGTCCTCATTTACACAAAAACAAAAGACAATCTGGAGTACCAATTGGCTACTTACAGACTGGGTCCACAGTGCATTTGATGCGCCAGTTATTGGGAAAACAGGATATATAGTTGAGTCAGGTTACAATTTTGTGGGAAAATTTGTAAAAAGTGATGACACCTCAATTGAAGTAATTGTATTAGGTTCAGAGAATGAGGAAACTCGTTTTACTGATGCCGCCACACTCGCTGAGTGGGCGTTTACTAATTATGAGTGGAATAGCCTCTAGACCTTTTCTTGATTATTTTTTTCTACCCCTTCAATAATAAGGAGAGCGAGCTCCGGTGGACAGAATAGTCGTGCTCGTGGTTCCGATTCTCCAAGCCCACGTGAGACAAAAAGATGTTCTCCTTTTCGTTCAGGCTCGTGAAGACCTTGGTACAATTTTTTTGGAATCAGATTATCTGCTTTTGCGAGTGGTCCGATATAGGGGAGTCGGAGCTGCCCTCCATGCGTGTGTCCAGAAATAGTGAGATCAATTCCCTCGGGATGAGGGTGATAGAGATATGCAGGATTGTGAATGAGAGCAATAATAGGAAGTTTCGGATCTCTCGTCGTGAGTGAAGAATAATCGAGATTGTTTGTCCATACTTCATCTCCGCCAAATAGGTAGAGTTCTTGATCATTGAGTTTCACCTTCACTGTTTGATTTTTGAGATACACAATACCATATTGTTCCAAAACATGCTTGGTATGTTCGCTCACGTCTGCAAATCTTTTTTGATGTGGCTTGGTACCAAGATGATCACTCAAGCCATACTCATGATTTCCATGCACTGCATACACTGGATACTGCGCGGTGAGTTTTTTTAGTGGTGTGAGATAGTCAACTTCATTTTTATTTGGAATACAATTGAATACATGGTCCCCAACAATGACCACTAGATCAGGATCAAGTTGTATCACTAGATTGACCACGCGTTCAAAAAATGCTGTTTTTTTGTAGGGACCAGCGTGCAGGTCTGTAAGCACTGCAATTTTTAATTTTCGGGTAGGTTTGACAAGTTTGACTGGGACATGTGTGATGGTAATGATTCGTGGTTCAAAAAAACTCCCCCAAATAAGTATAAGCGCACCAATAAAGCAAAGCAGGGACAGAAGAGGAAAAAATAAAAGTAGCACTAGCCACAAAGTTAGTGCGAGAACTATCCCACCTATGATAAGTGTATCGTAATAAAAGGGTCTCATATGAAGAATTAGACTACTCTAGCATAAAGCAGGGTATTTTGTCACGATCATGAGTGTAAGTCACTCACCGGGTGAATAATAGGTAAAACAAAAGAAGTCTTATTACATAAGACTTCTTTACAGTGCCCAGAGAGAGAATCGAACTCTCACGATATTGCTATCACGGGATTTTGAGTCCCGCGTGTCTACCAATTCCACCATCTGGGCTTATTTTATGTTATTGCTAATGTGTCTTTTAGCATTATTCGCAATGTAGTTTTTCCTTTCGTCGTCTTTAAATATACTTCTCTTCTTCGTGCGTCTTTTTCATTGCAATACGCCTCATAAAAGATTAGACGAATAGGAAGATGTTTTCGTGTCGTATTATTACTGCCACGGTTATGCTCTCCCATCCTTCGACGTAAGTCCGAAGTGTATCCAACGTATATTTGTTGATTTTCCATTAACAAAATATAAACGTAGTGCATACCCTCCAATTTAGCGTGTCCCATGCACCACAAGGGTGCATGGCCGTAAACCCTTGTGGTTTACGGTACCATTCCACCATCTGGGCTTATATAGTGCATGGATACCAGAGATGATATAGGTTGTTAGCCCTTTTGTCAACGATATGCTATAATTATGACCGATTATAATGCTATGGCAAAAGTCATTTCAGTCGTCAATCAGAAGGGTGGGGTAGGAAAAACCACTACTACGGTAAATGTAGCTGCTTTTTTGGCTGAGCTCGGGAAAATGGTATTGATTATTGACATGGATCCGCAGGGGAATGCCTCGAGCGGTCTCGGGGTCAATCGAAGCGAGGTAGAACACGGAATCTATGAAGCTCTAGCAAGGCAAAAACATATTTCAGATACGATATTGGATACCAGTCATGTAGGTCTGCGTATTGCGCCAGCCACTCAGAATCTTGCAGGTGCGTCAGTCGAATTAGTATCTGTTGAAAATCGAGAATTCCAACTCCGTGAATTATTGAGTGAGATCAGACATGGATATGATTATATCTTAATTGACTGCCCTCCTTCATTAGGATTACTTACCGTGAATAGTCTTGTTGCTGCAGACCAGCTTCTTATTCCGGTACAGGCAGAATATTACGCACTTGAAGGATTGGGACAATTGCTTGAGACCGTAAAATTAGTTCAGACACATATTCATCCTGAACTCGAAGTATTGGGGGCAGTGCTCACCATGTTTGATAAACGTACCAAACTTTCGACCGAAGTCATGAATGAGTTATACAAATATTTTCCTAATAATATTTTTCGATCAGTTATTCCTCGCACCATTCGTCTGGCAGAAGCGCCAAGTTTTGGTCAGTCAATTCTACAATATGAGCCAAATGGCAAGGGTTCAAAAGCGTACGAAAAGCTTGCGAGAGAAATTCTCGAACGTCATCAATAATTATTTTCTATATGGCACTTGGTAAAGGACTTAGTTCACTGATTCCACAGCAGAGGAAAGTGAGAGATATTATCCGCAAAGAAACAGGGCTAGTTCCCCAAAAAACAGATTCAATTCTGCAAATTTCGATATCCGAAATTGTGCCAAATTCAGAACAGCCTCGTAAGGAATTCAAGCATCAGGATTTGGAAGATTTGGTCGCCTCAATAAAAAAACATGGAATCCTACAGCCACTAGTGGTAACCGAGAAATCTGATGGGGGGTACGAATTGATTGCTGGTGAGCGGCGCTTGCGTGCCTCACAGATTGCTGGGTTAACAACGGTGCCTGCGATTGTGCGTACTGCAACACAACAAGAAAAATTGGAACTTGCGCTTATTGAAAATATTCAACGTCAAGCTTTGAACGCGATCGAAGAAGCGTACGCTTTTTCTCGACTGATGGAAGAATTCAATCTCACTCAGGCAGAAGTTGCGGATCAGGTGGGTAAGAGTCGTCCAGCAGTTGCAAATACTATTCGTCTCCTTGACCTACCGTCACCAATTCAGAAAGCATTAATCAATGGAGAGATTAGTCCGGGAAAAGCGCGCGCATTGTTAAGTCTAAAAGATGAGAAAGAACAACTCGAAATGTTTAGAAATATGTCAGGACGCGAGATGAGTGTGAGAGCGCTTGAGGCCGAGGTGTCGAGTAAAGGGGCTGCGTCAAGGAAAGGTTCAGTCCGTCGCGATCCCAATCTCGAGGCACAAGAAAGAATGCTGGAGGACATGCTCCATGCGCGGGTTCGAATTACAAGAAAAGGGGAACAGGGGACGATTGTGATTGAGTATCACACGAGGGAAGAATTAAAGCGAATTATTGAAGAAATTATATAGTTTGAAAGTTCAAATAAAAAATCCCGAATTAATTCGGGATTTTTTATGTAGCAAGGAAGAAGACCTCAATGCCGATGGTAATAATAAGGCTCTTCACTCGCTACGGCACTCAGTATAACCGATAAAAATAACGTACGCAAGTATAGAAACTTTTTTTGGATTAGTACCACATGTGTGTTTATTCGTGAAAAAATAGTGCTTAATAAGAAAACCCCGATCAATTAAGACTGGGGTTTCCTCTCAGCGTTCAAGTCAACGCCTTATTATTACCTAAAAAAATAATAACACAAAAAGTTTATTTTGTCAAGAGTAATATATAGGAAGAGGCGGCGGACAGTACCTTGTAAAAAACAATTTCTAGTGCTACAGTGATTTATATGCCTAAAAAAGAAACAATTGAAGGATTATTAGAGACTGTGCGGGGGTATATGCCCAACGCTGACTTTGATATGATTCAGCTTGCGTATGATTTTGCGGCAGAGGCCCATGCAGGACAGACACGCAAATCAGGTGAGCCTTATATTACACATCCGCTGGCAGCAGCGCATATTTTGGCTGATATGCATATTGATCCAGTGATTGTGATTGCAACTCTTCTCCATGATGTGCCCGAAGATACGGTGCGTACCCTCGAAGATATTGAGAAAAATTTTGGCGGAGAGGTGGCTTCAATGGTACGCGGTATCACTAAGCTCGGAAAATTGAAATATCGAGGAGTGGAACGCTATATCGAGAATCTCCGAAAAATGTTTGTGGCAATGGCAGAAGATATCAGAGTTATGATTATCAAGTTTGCTGATCGCATTCATAATCTAACCACACTCGATGCTCTTCCTCCACAAAAACGGTATCGAATAGCGCTAGAGAGTCTCGAGATTTATGCACCGATTGCCAATCGTCTCGGTATGGATGATATCAAGGGGCAATTGGAGGATCTTTCATTCAAGCATGTATACCCAAAAGAATATGAGCGGGTAAAAAAAATCAGAGATGATCGACTTCAAGGGAAAGAAAAATATTTTGCAACGATTATTAGTAAGGCCGAATATGAATTAGTAAAAGCTGGGATTAAGCCGAGAACAATCAATGGAAGAAATAAACGATTGTATAGTCTGTATAAAAAACTTTTGAGAAAGAATAATGATATACACAAAGTGTATGATTTGGTCGCTATCAGAATCATTGTAGGCACTGTAGCAGAGTGTTATGCGGCTCTTGGGATTCTTCATAATATATGGACACCGATGAAGGGTCGTATCAAAGATTATATCTCCCAACCAAAGCCAAACAACTATCAATCACTCCACACAACTGTATTTGGAGATGAGGGTGAAGTAGTCGAATTCCAAATTCGAACCGAGGAAATGGATGAGGGGGCTGAATTCGGTATCGCGGCGCATTGGCACTATGCGGAAAACGGCAGTCGTATGCCATCACGTGAAATAAAATGGGTAAAAGAACTTGCGGAAATTCAGAAAGATATTTTGAACAAATTGTCTGATCTCGAGGAAATAAAAGTCGATTTTCTTCAGACGCGGATATTTGTGTTTACCCCAAAGGGTGATGTGATTGATCTGCCAGAACAGGCAACCCCGATTGATTTCGCGTATCACATACACTCTGAAATTGGAAACAAATGCACAGCCGCGATTGTGAATGATAAGATGGTGAGTCTGGATACTGAATTGAATAATGGAGACGTCGTAGAAATTGTAACTGATAAAAATCGAAAACTGCCAAGTCAAGATTGGTTGAAGATTGTGAAAACACATAGTGCCCGAATGCATATCAGAGATGCATTGAAGCAAGATGGGAAGATGACTATTAGAAAATTGTTGAAATCAGTGATGCCCGGAAAGAAAGGTAATTGAGCTTATAAAAATAGCGAAGCCCCGACAGACGAATCTGTTCGGGGCCATGTGCCAGGCATGTCCGTTCTCCTTTACGGACTGCTGTTGTTTTGGGTGGCTTTGTGACCGCGCCAGCACTCGAGAAGTTCCTTGATCAGGAACTTCGTCAGGCGATAGGCTACCACAAGCAGCACTATCAGGATGACGATCTCGAGTATGATTATCTTGGTCACGAGACCCCTGCGCCACCACCACTGGAGTATGGTAAGCACGCCGAGAAAGATCAGAAATTGCTTGAGCACTGTATCTACCTGTCTTAGACCCCGAACGAATCAGAGTGTGTTTGAGCCTTACTCGAGCCAGGGCCAAAACCAGAGTCGCCTCAACCTTTTCCAATGTGCTGGGGGCGTGCTGGCATACGCACTACTCGAGATACAGAGGATGGTGATGATAATGACCGCCAGTCCAATGAGCGGACGGACGATGAAGAAGATGAGTACCATCAGGAGAACTACAATGAGCCATGTCACGCCTGACCTCCTTGGTTGTTTGGGTGACAAAATAGTATAGCATATCTGAGGGGTTTTGTCAATATAAAAGAGCCATATTTTGGCTCTGTTGAGATAAAAATAAAACTCC
>CAYMVY010000001.1:426633-596879 GCA_964394405.1 uncultured Gammaproteobacteria bacterium
TTTGTCAATATAAAAGAGCCATATTTTGGCTCTGTTGAGATAAAAATAAAACTCCTCAAGGTAGAGGAGCTTTAGGTAAGTGTACACTGTGTTAACTTACAACCTTTTTTACTCGTTTTTTAAACCCTCCACGTCTCGGTCTACTCGGAGCTTCGATCAAGAGTTTCTGACAGTCTTCAAGTGTAAGATTTTTTGGATCAGTGTCTTTGGGGATTTTGGCATTCGTCTTTGTTGTGGTGTCTGTGATGTACGGTCCATAGCGACCGTTCAATACTTGTACAGTTGATCCTTCAAATACTTTAATTGTTTTTTCATCATCTGCTTTTTTCTTGAGAGCAATTACTTCATTCGCTTCTTCGAGTGTAATAGTGTACGGATCTTTGTCTTTGATCGAAATAAATTTCGAACCATGTTTTACATAGGGTCCAAAACGTCCGACATTTGCAATAATTTCATTTCCTTCAGCATCAACTCCGAGAGTTCGTGGTAGATCAAAAAGTTTGATTGCATCTTCAAGCGTAATTTCTTGTAGTGTTTGTCCAGGTCGAAGTGATGCAAACAAGGGTTTTTCTTCACTCTCTGCTTCGCCTTTCTGTACATACGCGCCAAATCGTCCGATTCTACCATAGATTGGTTTTTGACTTTTCGGGTCAGTGCCAATGAGATGTAATTTTACCGTATCTTCTTTTGAGAGTTCTTCGGTTTTTTTGGTTATCAAATCATGAAACGGATGGTAGAAGGTTGCAATAATTGGCTGCCAATCTTTGGTACCCTCTGCAATTTCATCCAGATTTTCTTCCATCTGTGCAGTAAATTTGTAATCAACAATTTCTGGAAAATGTTCTACTAATAAATCGTTCACTAAAAATGCAATATCATTTGGTTTCAGTCGTTTGTTTTCGTCACGTTCAACATACCCACGCGTTTCAATGGTTCCGATGGTTGGAGCATAGGTTGATGGTCGTCCAATACCATATTCTTCGAGTGCTTTGACAAGAGTGGCATCAGAATACCTGGCAGGTGGCTCAGTAAAATGTTGTTCAGGAAGAACACTTTCGAGTTTCAATGGATCTTTTTCTTTTAATTCAGGTAAAATTTCTTCTTTGATTTCCTGAGGATACAGTGCAAGCCAACCTGGGAAAATCATGGTTTGTCCACTTGCTCGGAAAGTGTGATGAGTGCCCGAGATATCAATCGTAGTTTTATTGAGTCGTGCTTCTGTCATTTGTGTTGCAACAGCTCGATTGTAGATCAGTTGATAGAGTTTGTGTTGCTGCGGGCTCAGGTATGCCTTGATACTCTCAGGTGTTCGTGCGGGGTCAGTAGGACGGATTGCTTCATGCGCTTCCTGTGCTCCTTTTGAAGAATTTTTGAAGTGGCGTGGGGCATCGAGTATGTATTCTTTACCAAAATTTGTAAGCACAGCTTCTTTTGTTTCAGCCAAGAATTTGTCAGCAAGATTCAGAGAATCAGTACGCATATACGTAATAAGACCGACTTCACCTTCGTCCCCAACGTGCATACCTTCATACAGTTGTTGAGCTAATCGCATAGTTTGTTTTGCGGAATACCCAAGCTTATGACTTGCTTGCTGCTGCATAGTTGAAGTCGTGAATGGAGGTGGGGGAGTGCGTTTGGTTTCTTTTTTGGTGATTGAGGAAATGGTGTATGATTCTTTTTTTATTGCCTCAACAATCCCATCAGCTTGTGCTTGGGTTGTAATATCAAATTTATCTAATTTTTTATCGTCAATTGCATAGAGTTCAGAAGCAATAGCGACTCCTTTGTCTTCAAACATTCCTTTGATACTCCAGTATTCTTGTGTCTTGAATGCGGTTCGTTCGCGTTCGCGCTCAACTACGAGTCTGACAGCTACTGATTGTACGCGTCCAGCAGACAATCCTCGTGCTACTTTTTTCCATAAAAATGGGGAAAGCTCGTATCCGACCAGTCGGTCAAGAATACGTCGCGCTTGCTGTGCATCGACAAGCTTCAGATCGATCGTACGGGGATTTTTGATAGCCTCTTCAATCGCATGTTTGGTAATTTCATGGAATACAATACGCTCAGCTTTTTTTGGGTCGATTTCGAATAGTTCTGCCAAATGCCAGGATATAGCTTCTCCTTCACGGTCTTCGTCAGTCGCAAATATGATCCGGTCATTTGCTTTTGCAAGCTTCTTTAATTTATCTGCCTGAGGTTTCCGATCTTTTGAAACGATGTAATGGGGCATGAAGGTTCCCCCGTCGATATCAATACCCATTTTGCTTTTTGGCAGATCACGAACATGGCCGAACGATGATTCGACAATATATCCTTTTCCCAAAAAACGGGAAATTGTTTTAGCCTTTGTTGGGGACTCGACGATTACTAATACTCCCATAGAAGAGGTAGTTGGAATTGATTTTGAGCCGTGAGCATACGTGAATATGCTCTAATTGTCAACCAACAAGATGTCCACGTAATTCTCCTGACATGAAAATAGAGCCTGTCGCAAGAATACAATCATGTGGTTTCGCGATCCCCTTAGTATACTCGTATGCGTCTTTTGGATCAAGGAATAACTGTATTTTGCACGCAGGCAATTCACGTCGTATATGAGTACGAATGACGTCCATGTCAGCAACTTTGCGGAACGGATTAACACTGTTTCGTGTAATGGAAATGCTCGCGGGTTTTAAACTGAGTAATTGTTTGAGCATGCCCGGAACATCTTTATCTCCTGAGAAACTGATAATCAGGTGAAGTTTTTTGATTCCAAAGAGCGGAAGTAAGGCGGCAGTGGTCTCGGTGGTAGATCGTATTTTATCTCTATTATGCGCACCATCAAGTATGGTAAGAGGTGTGGTCGAGATTACCTCCATTCGAAGAGGTTGGGTAGTAGAGGCGAGTCCTTTGATGATGTGTGCTAGATCAATGCCTAGTTTTTTTGCAGCTTCAATACAAAGTACTGCATTATGAATTTGATGTACTCCATATGCAGTGAGAGTAAACACGGTGCTATCGTAGGTAAAGGACACTCCTTTTTTGGTAGTCGAAACATCAGTGATAAGTGGTTTGGTGATTCTGGTGTAGGGGACATGTTGTTTGCGTGCCTCTGCTTCGATAATCCGTGCAATACGAGTATTTTTTTCAGAAGTTATAGCACACTTGGTTTTCTTGGTAATAATTCCCGCTTTTTCATATGCGATTTCTGATTTATTATTTCCAATAATTCCCACATGATCGAGTCCAATATTAGTAATAATGGCAATATCTTTGTGTGGAATAATATTACTTGAGTCGTATCTTCCACCACACGCAACTTCCATGACTGCATGTGTCACGCGGTGTCGTGTGAAAAATATAAGACCAATTGCCTCAGTGAGTTCGAAAAAAGAAATCATGTCGTATGTTGTAGTTCTCATGTATTCATCAAGCTTTGGTTTGAGGTATTCTACGATTGACACAAATTCATCCTCAGTCATGTAGGCATCTCCGATCTTCCATCGCTCAATAATACTACTCGGATGTGGAGAATAGGTAGAGCCGACTCGGTATCCTGCTGCATGAAGAATAGTATGCATGTATGCAGTGGTAGAGCCTTTGCCACTGGTGCCGGTTACATGGATATAGTGCTTTATTTTTTTCTCTGGGTTCCCGAGAACATCAAGAAAAGCTTGGAGACGATTCAAATACCATCCGCATTCACGAGGGTTTGCCATGTATTCTTTTCTCGGAATGTTCGAAAGCGATAGAATCCAATTGTATGCTTCATCAAAATTCATAACTCAAAATTTAAAACTCAAAGCTCAAAACTATAACTTAAATCTAAAAACTTTTTTAATTGTAGTTTTGCGTTTTGACATTTGAGTTTTTAGTTTTTTATAATGTACATCATATTCCCCACATTTTGTATCCGACCCTTCATCTCAAGTACTGTAAGCATGGCAATCACTGTGGGTCCGGGGAGGGTGGATTTTCGTGTAATTTCGTCAATATGGAGTGGTTCTCGACTAAGTAACTGGATTAACTGTCCTTCGTCATCCGTGTCTGGAATAGTTTCCTGTACCCTGACGTGCCGTTCAAATGCATTGAGGTTCAGATTTTCAAGTATATCATCAGCACTTCGCACGAGGTATGCTCCATCACGAATAAGCTTGTGTGGCCCAGCACCTGTAGGAGATGTGAGTGGATGAGGCACCGCATATACATCACGCCCATATTCGAGAGAACACGAGGCAGTGATGAGCGCACCTGATTTTTCTGGAGCTTCGATAACGAGTGTTGCAAGAGAGATTCCTGCGACAATCCGGTTGCGTTTTGGAAAGCTGTAGGTGGTAGGAATTGCTCCTGGGGGGTATTCTCCAATAAGAGCACCATTCCTGTCAATGATAGTCTCTCCGAGATCATAATGTGCACGAGGGTACACTGATTGTCGATCAATGCCTGAGCCGAGCACTCCGATCGTGGTGCCACGAGCATCAATTGTAGCTTTGTGTGCAACGCCATCAATACCAAGTGCTAATCCACTGATAATTTCAACGCCATGCACCGCAAGCTCACCGACGATTTCTTCAGTCATTTGTTTTCCATATGTTGTCATTTTTCGAGTGCCGACAACGGCGATTCGAGGGCGGGAATTATCAATAATTCCACGGACAAAGAGTGCAACGGGCGGATCAAAGATTTCTTTGAGTAGTGGAGGATATTGGGAGTCTTCAATTGAAATAATTCGTATCTCGTCTCGCTCAAGTATATTTTGATACTCTTCTTCTCTAAATGAATTTCTCCAATGGAGAAATTCATTTGCGCTATTCTCATCAAATCCTGCTTTGATAAGTTCTTCAAATTCAGCAACCCAAACAAACTCAAAATTACTAAAAGCATTTTTGAGTATACGATATTTAGAAAGAGTGAATTTTGGATACAGACACAAACGATACAGAGCCTCCATGTAACGTGCTAAATCAATGTCCAATAAACGAAAGTAATATTCGTGCGCTTTCAGTAAGCATTGTCTCTAATTTTTTCTTTTCAAATAATCCAAATTTTTTCAAAACGAATGCTGCAACATCCTCCATTTTTTTGGGGTCTGCGATTCCTAGGCGTACTCGGGCGAATTCTTTGGTGGACAGAAGCTCAATAATTGATTTCACTCCATTATGTCCGGCATGTCCACGATCTTCTTGCATCCTAATCTCACCGAGGGGTAAATCTTTGTCATCATGAATGACAATCAAATCACGAGCGGACATTTTATAAAAATGCATAATCATTGCAACTGATTCACCAGAGTGATTCATATAGGTGGTCGGTTTTGCAAGAATGATTTTTTCTCCATTGATCGTAGTACCGGAGACGTATGCATTGAATTTGGTACTCAACTCCCAATTATTAATTCCAGTATTTTTTAGCGCGATGTGCAATCGGTCAATCGCCATAAATCCTGCGTTATGGCGGGTTTTTTCATATTTTTTTCCTGGATTGCCGAGTCCGACGATTAATTTCATAACATTGATTTAAACAGATTAACATAGATTACGCAGAAAATACTATCAATTCTTTCAGTCTAAATCAGTATCAATCTGTGTAATCAATGTTTAGATACGCTTCATTTTGGTCATTTTGATTACAATCGGAGTTCCCTCAAAACTGAATTCTTCACGTAATTTACGTTCCAGATATTGTAAGTATGAACGATGAAGGGATGTGCGATATTTAATAAAAGCTTCGAATACGGGTGGGTCAGTGTTAATTTGACGGAAACGAGTAATGGAAGGTTGTCTAGTTCCTTTTCCGCGCGCAGGTTTGTGTTCCCAGGTAACTCGCTTGATAAAGAGATCTAATTTTCGTTGATCAACTTCTGTTTTTCGTGCTTCGGAAATCGTGGCTAATAGCGGAAATACCTGCTGTACGCGGTACCCACTTTTTCCACTAACAAATAAGATTGAAGCAAAATCAAGGTGTGGGAAATGAGCGTAGATCATCTGCTTCACCTCATTTCGGTGTGCGTCACTGTTGTCTTCCGCAAGATCCCATTTGTTCACCAGAATCACAACACTCTTGCTGCGTTTTTCGATAAGTCCTGCAAGTTGCATATCCTGTACGGAAATTGGCTCACTTCCATCAATGATCATGAGGATAATATCTGAGTGTTCAATCGTTTTAATACTTTTGCTGATACCTTGTCGTTCTAGGACACCTGACACTTTTGCCTTTCTTCTAATACCCGCAGTATCAATAAAGGTGATTAAATATTTTTTTCCATCCATTTCGTAATCAACGGTAGTATCAAATGGTTCACGAGTGGTGTGTGCGATCGGGGATACAATTACTTTTTCGTCATCAATCAATTTATTAAACAAACTTGATTTTCCCGCGTTTGGTTTACCGATAAGGGCTACGTGGATGGTCTGTACTTGTTCCAAACTTTTTACTTTTGGTTTTTTTGATGCGAGATCAAGTGATTGATATATAAGATCAAGTAAATCTCCAACACCTCGTCCAGTTGCGGCTGAAATCATGTGGGGTTCTCCCATAGCAAGAGATGCCCAATCTGAAATAAGAAATCCTTGTTCAATTTTTTTACTATCAGCTTTGTTTGCAACGAGAAATATATCTGCATTTTTTTTGTACGTGCGCACAATCATACGAGCGAGCTCCTTGTCCTGTGGGAGAACTCCTTCTTGTGAGTCAATGACAAATAGGATGATGTCCGCCTCTTTGAGAGCTTTACTCGATTGTTCGAGAATCTCATCGGCAAATAATTCGTTTTCCTTTGAATCAATTCCGCCGGTATCAATCAGTCGCACGTATTGTCCGCGCCAGAGGATATTACCCTCGTTATTAGTGCGAGTGGTGCCTGCGATGTCAGAAACAAGTGCTTTGTTTTCTTCAATAAGCGCGTTAAACAACGTCGATTTACCTGCATTTGCTCGGCCGACGATAACCACGACTGGTAGTTGTTCTTTTAAGGCTACTCCAGGAATTGCCATAGTAGTTCTAGTATATAGGATGATGAGTTATTCAACAAAGTCGTTGCCCAGTAATACCACAATATTCGTACTTGACGCAAGGGGCACCAAGTTTTGAGGCAAGGTGGTTTTGAGTGGAATATTGAGTTCATCTGCAATATGTTGTCCCATCACCTGAACCGCAGGATCAAGGATATATACAGCGCTCAACGCAATTGGCTTCAAATTTGGGTCTACATTGCCTACTTTTTCAGCATATATTTGTTTTGCCTTGAGGCGGGCCTCTACTCGGGCAGCGAGTCCTGCACCCCAGGTACCGTTCTCGATTTCGATTATAGGTTCAATGGTTGCTTCAACTATAGAATCTTTAGTCGTTGCTTCTATTGGTGCATGCACAGACTGTTGTATTCCTAGTACTCGAGGAGTGCTGGTAGAAGTAAAGATATTTTCAATTGCAGAATTAATATGAGCAAACGATCCACCTTTCGGACTCAGAATAAATGCTCCTCCGGGCGCAGATGAGTTGTAGAGAAAACCATTGGGGCTATCATCAAGCACCAGACTAGTCATGTCTGTGGTATTAAGCTCTCGCCCGAGTCGGACCAATTCAATAATTTCATCAAACTGCATATTGGTCGTCATATTTTTTTCCAGGGCATCGATAATTTTTTTTATTCGAAGAGGGTTGGTCAAAGTGCTGAAAGATAAAACTTTTTCTTTGAGCGCAAGCAATATTTGTTGCTGTCGTCGTGCTCTCGCAAAATCAGAACCTTCGCCATTATTACCATGACGTGAACGAGCATACTTGAGGGCAGTAGCCCCGTCCATGGTTTGTGGTCCAGCAGTGAATGATATGGTTTGATAACTTTCACGTGGGCCAGGGTATTGATAATCGGTGAAACTAGTGGGTACATCAATTCGAACACCACCAACCTCGTCGATAATTTCTTCAAAGGCGGTGAAATCAAGACGAAGGTAATAGGGGATATCAATGTCGAATGTATCTGCGATTACTTCAGTTGCATATGCACCACCCCATCCGGTTTTTTCACTTTCACCAAATGCAGAGGCACTATTAATCTTGTATATACCCTTTCCTTTGATATTCACCCCAAGATCGCGTGGTATGGAAATAAGGGCGACCTGATGTGTTGAGGGTTGAATACTTGCGATGATAATCGTATCAGTAAGATAGGGACCATCGTGACCCGGTCCTCCCATACCAAGGAGTAATACATTGATCCGATCTCTCTTCTCACCTTCGAGATCGATATTTTTTTTGAATACAAGATAACTTAATTTTTTCAAAAATCCATCTGGTTTTTTTGGCTCAAGTGTCAGTAGGTCATATTCGAGCTGACTATCGTTGCTACGCGCAATCAAGATTCCGCCACCGACAAGAATAAGTATAATAATTCCGAGTAACAAAAAAATTCGCCCTCGTCTGTTCGGAGGGGGTGGGGGTAATTGAGAATTATGAAAACCTGAGTGCTTTCGGAGTAGATTGATATGAGGTTCTTCAACCATAGTACAGAAAAGTATATCTTAAATAGTTGTTTTTTGCAATTTAAAAACCCAGTGTGGTGTTGAATAAAAAGTATGGTATACTATATCAGTCCTTATTTTCCTATATGTGAATAGGTATGCCCAAAGTTATAGACAACTCAACGGTAGTGGGGAATACACTGCTCGAATGGAGTGTGGCAGAATATGAACAGCATATTCGTCCTCTCGCGTGGTACACAATCATGACGATTATAGGAGCGCTTCTGGTGGGGTATGCGATTTTTACTGACAACTTCATGTTTGCAATCATTATAGTATTGTTTGCAATCATTATTTTTTTACAGTCACATCAGGAGCCTATTGTCGTCCCATTTCGAATAACAGAACTGGGGCTCGTTATTAATAATCGGCTATATATATACTCTGAGTTGAAGGATTTTTATATCATTTACGAACCACCAGAGATCAAAATGCTTTTTATTGAAACTAATAGTACTATTCGCCCCCGTCTGAGAATTCCTCTAATGGATATGAATCCGAATGAGGTGAGGAGCTTATTGCTTGAATTTCTTGAAGAGAATTTACAAAAAGAAGAAGAGCCGTTTAGCGACAAGATTGCGAGAGAGTGGAGGATACATTAGTCGAAAGTAAAAAGTCATAAAGTTCAAAAGTCAAATTCTCTCACTGTATTTACTTTTCGATTTTAAGGACTTTATGACTTTTAGACTAGTCCTTGCATTATTCTTGACTTTTAACTGTTTTTCGGGGTATACTTCGCCTCGTTGTTTTTATATTTACGCACTCGTCGTTTAACCCCGACGATTAGTCGGGGCTCCGACTTTACGTCGGAGTGGATAGTACTATACAAGTATGGAGGGATTTGTATATATTCTAGAAGATGATCAGGGTAAATTCTATATCGGTAGTACTACAGATATAGAACGAAGATTTGCTCAACATACGTCTGGTCATACTCAAACTACACGAAGAATGGGAAGGTTAACTTTGCGTTTAGTACAGAAATACGATACCTTAGAGCAAGCTCGTTCAGTTGAAAAATCGATTAAAAAATTAAAGAGAAAGGATTATATAAAAAAGATGGTAGATGAACAGTACATTAAAATCAAACCTTAAGCACTCGTCGTTTAATGGATAGGACACTAGCTTGCGGAGCTGGTAATCGTGGTTCGATTCCACGCGAGTGCACAAATAAAAACACTGACCCAGGTCAGTGTTTTTATTTGGTGAGCCTCACCTGTAAATTCTCTAAAAGTTGTGGTAGGATGTATACATATATGAGTAATAAGAAAATTTGGAAAACAATTCTTCAAGGGATATTTCTTTTAGTAATTATTAGTGTTGCTCTGTACTTTGGTCATATTGCTCGGGAAAATGAAAGTATCCGAAGTGTGATCGGAAACTACGGATACATAGGTATATTCATTGTTTCAATAATCAGTGGATTCAATTTTGTCGTGCCTATACCAGCTGCATCATTTCTTCCGTTATTTCTCGAATCAGGACTCAATTATTGGACCACGCTCGTGATAATTAGTCTGGGAATGACGACCGCCGATAGCTTTGCATATTTTCTAGGGAATTTGGGAACCAAGATGGTTTCAACTCCATTTGCAAAAAAATTGGAACGTAAAATTAAAATTATTCATGAGAAGTATAATTGGGCACCGTTAATCATTTTATTTTTATTTGCTGCATTTGCTCCGTTGCCAAATGAAGTGTTGTTAGTTCCTTTTGCGTTTCTTAGATATCGTTTTGTGTATCTGATTCCAATTTTGTTTGCAGGAAATATGCTTTTCAATTTTTTATTTTCCAAAGGAATTCTCAATATTTTTATGATTTTTTAAAGTATTGAGGATAATTGACTTTTTATTTTTTCGACTATATCATATCTGCACATCAATTGTCCTCGTAGGTTAATGGATAGACCGTTGGCCTCCGAAGCCGAAAATTCAGGTTCGATTCCTGACGAGGGCACGAATATGGCGTACGCCATATTTTTGTTTTGAAAAGTTACTACTCCATGTTACTATACTACATACTATGTTATTTTGGATTAGTCTTGTAGCGCTTTTTTTTCTCATGTCTTTGTTATTCACCTACGCATATGGTGGGCTTAAGGCGGCGCCATGGGTTCCCATGCGCGCGCGGGATTTATCTCGACTTGATCGTTTGGTCCCTGTGCGTCCAGAAGATAGTGTCTACGATCTCGGATGTGGAGATGCTCGGACGCTTATTCATGCGCTGGAAAAAGGTGCTAGAGAAGTGGTGGGGTATGAAGTCTCTTTGATTCCGTATTTTTTGGCAAAAATAAAAGGGCGAAAATATGGGGAAAAGTTTAAAATTTTGTATCGGGATTTTTATAAAGCGGACATATCAGGAGCAACCATTATTTTTTTGTTTTTGAGCTACAACGCGCATGCAAAATTAGGAAAAAAGTTTATGAAAGAATTAAAACCGGGTACTCGGATTGCGACCTATGTATGGCCTATCGAAGGGTGGGTACCGCAAATAGTTGATAAGACTGAGAAAGATCTTTCTATCTTTATCTATGAGAGGTAGGGTATATGTCTACGATTCATCTCACCACTCCAGTCGCTGCGCTTCATCGGGTTGGTAAAAGTCTTGAAAAAAAATTGACTCAGCTTGGAATACACAGCGCGCGTGATGTATTATTTCATTTTCCGTTTCGATATGAAGACTATCGTTCAGTTGTTCCAATTGAGGGGGTAATGCCAGGAGTTGATCTCACGATCAAGGGCACCGTTGAACTCATTGCAAACAAACGTAGTCCACGTAAACGCACCATGATCACCGAAGCTGTGGTACGTGATGATACTGAACAAATTCGGGTGATTTGGTTTGGGCAACCATTTATTGCCAAAGTATTGCACGTGGGAGATGAGGTATATCTCTCAGGATCAGTAAAGGAGGATATGTTTGGAGTCCATATGATGGGTCCGGCATATGAAAAAGTTCGTGAAGACAAAGAATCAACACATACAGCGCGAATCGTACCCATGTACCCGCTGACTTCCGGAGTGACGCAGAAACAAATGCGTTTTTTAGTGGAACAAATACTACCGCTTGCTGCTAATATTAAGGAATGGATTCCGAAGAGTATTCTCACTGCTAATCAGCTGATACCACTGAATGAAGCAATTCGTTTGATCCATTTTCCAGGATCGCATGAAGAGCGGATTGCTGCAGAGCGTCGACTCAAGTTTGGAGAACTATTTGTATTGCAATTGCGTGCTGAGCTGATTCGGCAGTCAAATCTTCTTCATGCAGCGCCAAAAATTGAATTCAAGGAAAAAGAGATTAGGGAGTTGGTCCAATCCTTGCCATTTCAATTAACCGTTGATCAAAAAAAATCAGCTTGGGAAATTTTTCAAGACATTGGTCGGGGAACCCCAATGAACCGGCTTCTACAGGGTGATGTAGGTTCGGGGAAAACAATTGTTGCAGGTATGGGTGCGTATGCGAGTTTTCTGAATGGATTCCAGACCGCCATTATGGCACCGACGGAAATTTTGGCGACACAGCACTATGAGACTCTAACAAAACTATTTGGTGATACGATAAGTATTGGACTTCTCACAGGTTCTCAAGTCGAAAATCGAAAGTCGAAAGTTGATACAGTCGAAAGCAGATCGAGAAAGTTAGAGAAACAAGAAGTAAAAAAACAGATTAATGAAGGGGTAATTGATTTAGTTATCGGTACTCACGCATTATTGACTGAGGATACACAGTTTCACCAATTAGGATTGGTGGTGATCGATGAACAACATCGATTTGGAGTGGAGCAACGAAAAAAAATTCGTGATAAATCTGGTATGGAAGGAATGTACCCTCATTTTCTCTCCATGACCGCAACACCTATTCCACGATCATACGCGCTCACATTATATGGAGACCTCGATGTTTCGTATATCAGGACAAAGCCAGCAGGGAGAAAGGATATTATTACAAGGCTGGTTGAGCCAAGCAAACGAGATAAGGCATATCAATTTATTCGAGAACAGGTTCAGAAGGGGAGGCAGATATTTGTTGTCTGTCCTTTGATTCAGGAGAAAACAAAAGAAGGCGAAAATATAAGTATAGTATCAGAAAAGAAAACAGTATTGTCTGAGTACGAAAAGTTATCAACGAAAATTTTTCCTGATTTACGAGTCGGCTACCTGCATGGAAAAATGAAGTCAAAAGAAAAAGAAGGAATCATGAAAAAATTTATAGCAGGAGAAATTGATATACTCGTCTCAACTTCAGTAATTGAAGTCGGAGTCAATATTCCCAATGCATCGATTATGATGATTGAGGGAGCTGAGAGATTTGGATTAGCACAGCTACATCAATTTCGTGGTCGTGTAGGTCGAGCAGAACATCAGTCATACTGTATTTTGTTCACTGAGAACGATAGTGTGAAATCACAAGAGCGATTACAATATTTTACCAAGACACTTGATGGATTTGCGCTTGCAGAATATGACCTTGAAACCAGGGGTCCGGGAGAAGTATATGGCACAGCACAGAGTGGAATGGAAGAGCTACGTCTGGCAACCATGCGTGATCAGGATCTGATTCGAGCTGCACGAGATTCTGCTCGAGGCATTGATTTTATACAATATCCAGAATTGAAAGAGCGAGTAAAAGAGTGGGAGGAGAGAGTGCATATGGAATAAAAACGCAAAACTTAAAGTTCAAAACTTAAAACTATAACTAAAAATTCAAAACTAGCTGTTGAATTTAAAGTTTTTAGTTTTGAACTTCACGCTTTTCCCCAGTTTGCATTGACAAATTGGGGTTTTTTGTATATACTCTCGCGCATACCTGTATCCTAGATAGGAAAGGTATGTACCGTCAACACGCGAAAGCGTTTACATAATCGGGGAACCCATGCCTTCTTTCCATATTCCCAAGAATGCCCGCATCCTGCCGAATGGTAGGACCGAGATCGCCAAGCACGTCGAGTACGGCCAGGACCAGCGCGGTCGAGACCGCATCTTCGTGGGGTCGACTTCCTTCACGGTCGCCGAGGCCCTCAAGTCCGGCTTCATCTCGTCGGAGCGCGACCGCAACGCCACGGGTGGTGGACTCCACTACCACCCGAACAGCGGGGTCGCGCGGGGCCGTGTGTCCACGGTCTGAGTCTGGCTTCTAGCCGACGCCCATCGGCTCTGTGCCAGGAGACGCAGGCAGCCGCCTATCGCGACTGTCCTGCGTCTCAACAAATTCAAAAAACCTCTCGAATCACGCGATGAATCTCATCTTATATAGATATGGGAGATATCGCGAGGAGGACGAGAGGTTTTTTGTTTTCAGACTTGATTTTTCCCTCATTTTAGGTTAGTGTAGCTATTACACCTGGTTCAGGGAGGACCATCAATGACCATTTTAGCGTGGAATGCTGAGAAGAAGTGCTGGAACATTGTTCCTGAAGCGGCCAAATCGACCACTTCGATCGAGACAAGTGCCGACATCAGGCCGGCCATGGAGAAACTGTTCCGGAATCCGGACGAGCGGCAACGAGCCGTGATCAAACTGTTCGCCGAATTCGCCAAAACGGAGAGTCTGCCGATCCAGCTCGCCGTATAGCGGGTCATATGGGAAGTGACAATCCCAGCGCCAGGTTTGGTTGGAGATACTTCGGTATCTCTGGCCCTACCCCTACCCCAAACTACCTGCAAATCAGCAGGTAGTTTTAATTAGGTCTTTCGTATCAATTCCTCAATATTTTTGACTTCAATTAATCGAACTTGGGAATATTCAGTAGATTTTTTTCCTGGAGGAGTGATAATCCGCTTCATGCCCAATTCAATTGTTTCTTTTATTCTCTTTTCCTGATGCTGTACTGATCGTACTTCACCGCCCAGACCGACTTCACCAAATACAATGGTATCAGTACCGAGAGATTTATCTTTGAACGAGCTCGCAATTGCAAGGCATATTGCAAGATCAGCTGCAGGTTCTTGAATTTTGATCCCCCCGACAATATTAAGGTGGATATCATATTGGGCTAGGGTGAGGCCTGCACGTTTTTCAAGTACGGCGATAAGTACATGCAATCGATTGAGGTCAAACCCGCTTGCTTTGCGCACCGGATAACCAAACGTCGTTTTATGAACGAGTGCCTGTACTTCGACCAAGAGTGGGCGAGTACCCTCCATGATACAAGTTACTACATTACCGGGCATGTCTTCGCCACGTTCACGAAGTAAAGACGCTGAGGGGTTAAGAACGGATATAAGACCTACTCCTTCCATTTCAAAAATGCCCACTTCATCTGTTGCACCAAACCTATTTTTCACTGCGCGTAAAATTCGATAGGTGTGGTACTGGTCTCCTTCAAGATAGAGTACTGTATCAACAAGGTGTTCAAGTGTTTTTGGTCCGGCAACTACCCCGTCTTTGGTAACATGTCCAATAAGAACAATAGGAATTCCAGATTGTTTTGCCGTATCGAGTAGTAGTGTGGTACATGCTCGGACTTGGGATACTGATCCTGCCTCACCTTGGACTTGTTCGCTTGAAATAGTCTGTATTGAATCAATTACTGCCAGTTGGGGCTTATGTGTCTGAATAGTTGCAATGATTGCCTCAACAGATGTTTCATTCACGAGCGAAAGAGTATTCGAAGTAATGTGCAATCGGTCTGCACGCATTTTCACCTGCCCGACTGATTCCTCTCCCGAGATATAGAGCGAGGAGGGGATTGCGGATGCGAGCTGGAGTGCAAGTGTAGATTTTCCAATGCCAGGCTCTCCTCCGATCAATATCAAGCTACCAGGCACAATTCCGCCACCAAGCACGCGATCAAATTCTGGAATTTTTGTTTTGGCACGTGTAGTGCTATCTGAGGCAATACTCGAAAGTGTTTGGATAGATGCGGGTAGAACCTTGGTCTGGTCAGATTTTTTTTCTTGTGTGGCAAGGGTTTCGCCAACAGTACCCCATGATCCGCACTCGAGGCATCTGCCAACCCACTTCTGGTATTGCGCGTCACATTTTGAACAAACGAATAAGAGGTGGTTTTTCATAAGTTTTTTGTTTACGCGTAGTACATCTGATTACTACACATCATACTAGCGTATAATACAAAAACAATCAAAACAGCTAAGCTTGTTAATTAGGTGAAAACAGAGAGAGTGTTATCCTTATTTTTTAGAACCAAATGGAGGGGTGGTGGGAATTGACCCTAATTCAAAGCCTGGGACATAGAGACACTTACCACGTTTGTGCGTTGCATTACTTTCTCCAATTCTACTCCAATCGAACATGCGCGGATCAGTATGATCCTTGGGGTTAGTTGGGTCTCCAACATCGCAATGACCAAGTATTGTTGCGTCGCCTATTCTACCTTCAATATCGTCGATAAGTCGGTTAAGTGAAACATATTGTGCCTCGGTGTAATTACATGATAGAGAAGTTTCTCTTGAAGAATTGGCGCTACTGCATCCAGCATCAAGATCAATTCCAATTGCGGTACGATTTTTGACACCATGCCAGATCGTGAATTTCTCATCCATCACCTGGTGAATATCTCCATCGCGAGTAATAAAGTAGTGGCTACCGATAGGTAGTTGTCCGACAGCGATTAATCCGAGCCAATGAGGAAGAGCGCCTACAGGAGAGCCTTCATGAATAGCAATGGTATTAATTGAGGCAAGAGAGCGCGTTCCCTGGGCACTACAGTCGAGATAGCCAAGATACTTGTCATTATAAGAGGTATCTACCAATTTACTTTTCTCTGCCTCTGATAATTGTTGTATGCAAGCTTTTCTACATTCTTCTCGGGCGCGAGCTCCGATCCGTTCAGGATCTTGCGTCTTTCCACGTAATTGATAGTTGGGGAAAGCACTACAATCCATCAGATATGAGGCATTACTATTTTTGGGAGCTTTATACCGGATACTTCCAGTCATGTTTGCAGTGTTTGGAGAGGATGGTGCTGATGTATTGTTTGATGGAGAAGTACCAAGATCTTGGTCGGTAAGCAATCCATACCCTCCATCTTCATTATCATGCTGGTCAGCAACAAGTGGGGAATTGGTTCCTGGGGCCATGAGTATCTGCAAATTTCGTAGGTTCACCAATTCTGGATTAATCGTATAGAGAATAGTATAGGAGCCTGCAGTGAGGGCTATCGCAATAACCGATGAGACAATTCTGTGTTTTGCACCGCTAATTGCCTCCGTATTTCCAGCTGACGTTATAATCTGTATTCCCGATATGATTAATACGAGAACAGCAATAAATGAAATCAATCCAACGCTGTATTTGTAAATTGCTGAAATATATTCGCCCAAAAAAGGAACATTGAGCCAGGCAGCACCGCTTTCATCAGTCGTGATATTACTTTCTTTTGAAATACTTGAAAAAACTACACCAGGTATGCGAATTTTTGTTGCAGGTGATACCAGCTTAACTTCAGGAAGTGTTACATCAATACCAAAAAAATCGGTTTGGGTTCCTCCGCCAGTAGTATTATTCTGCGCAGGTCCAGTGATTTTTCGCATTTCAGCAAGAGTGGACATAATGACACCTCCTGCTTTTTGACATACACGTATTCCTGCGAGCTCATTTCCACCGTCAGCAGCAGTCCATGACCCTGATCCATACTGATGCGCGCATTGGAGTTGTGCGCTCACCACACCACCGAGACGTACAACTCCGCAAATTTTTAATTTTTTTCCGCTCGTGTACCATGGGTCATAGTATGGGTCGCTCGGAACCTGAGAACTGGCAAGAGTAGTCTGCTGGCAACTACCAGACGTACCGCTAGGATCCCAGCATCCGTCATCGTCATCACAGGGAAAACCAAGAAGCGCTTTTTGTGCTACAGGATAGCGCACTTCGTCAGTGGATTGTGGGGGATAGCTACTTGAAAAATCATTTTTTTTGCAAAAATTCCATTCATCGCGAAATTGGTCAGGATCATATTCTTCTTTTATGCATGTCCACTTGTCCGCGTCTAATGAAGAATTCCCATACGTGGCAGCGCAACTTGCGCTCGGAGTACTGCTTTCTCCGCAGGTGCAGAACGAATCATCGCATGTCGCTCCATCAATACATTCAGAGGGGGCTGCGCCGGTATTACATGCCTCACCAATTTTTTTGGTCCCCGCAGACACCTCTCTTGAGGTGAGTATACCGACAGCACACAAAAAAATAATAAAAAAGAAGGTAAGGGAAGGGTGATAAAAATTGTTTTTTTTCATAACCCAAGAATTTGTTTCCATGCATCGAGTGATTGAGGAGTTTGTATTTGGGTGTTATTGATAAAGAATGTTGGCACTGATTGTAGATTGAGCGTGCGCGCAATTTCTTTGGTCAACTCAATTTGTTTGGCAGGGCGCTCGGAAGAGAGACAGGAGTCTAGGTCAGAGCGATCAAGTTGGATCTCGTCAGCAATTTGCGAAAGAGTGCCCGGTGACAGGTTGGTAGCATTGGCATATGCGTATGATGCAAATTCGTCAAATTTTTTTTGCTCATGTGCACATATTCCGTACTTGAGTGCATCAGATGAAGGGTAGGGGAAATCATTTACCGGGAGTCCCTTCCACACCATCTTTACTTTATCAGGATATTGATTTTGTAATTCCAAAAAAAGTTCATGCTGCGCCTTGCACCCTCCACAGGAAAAATCTTCAAAAGCAACCACGGTCACGGGAGATTTTTTGTTACCAATAATAGGATCGGTTGGGAGAATCGGAATAATAAATTTCGAAGATTGCTCATCTTTTTTTTGTTCATCCATCTTTGGTATGAGTGGTTCGTAGCGTACAATCTGAATAAATAATGCGAGGGCACAGAGTAGGATTGCGGGGATGAAGACTTTATATATTTTTTTGCGGGTTAATTCGGGAGCCATATTATTTGAGAGGGATTTGGAAGAGCCCTGACTGGTTTTTATCAGTAAAGTTCAAGGTAGAACCATCTTGACTGACAAACATGGTATCTACGACATACGATCCATCGACTTCGAGCTCAGTCCTGATGCCAGTAACGGTATCAATTTGATAGAAAATATCAGGAGTAAAATTGGCAACCTCAGGTGCAAATCCAGCTCCACTCTCGAGCCGTTCGGGTACACCGCAAAAAACAGTGCGTTCATCAGCCATGGCACATTTGGATGCCCAGGTCTGTACTCCGAGCGGTTTTCTATTCTCGCCCGCAGTATCAGGAGTGGCATCTACAATCCATAATTCTGGTTTATAGTCATTTCTCGAACTATACACGCTATGGAGCAGTTTGGATCCATTGGGTGACCACTGTGTCTGTAGCCCACGTCCCTCCACTTCAATTGATCTAAAATTTTCTTGGTATTGTCCTACTAATAATACTTCTTGACGGAGTCCACCAATCGGGTCACCAGTCAGAGAAAGAGCTAGTACTTGTCGATTGGGTGACCAGTCTACGATAACTCTCGATGCATTATTTCCTAGTGGTTCAACGAGGTTGATATTTTTCCCCGTGGGGTCAGCAGTGATAAGCCATTTGCTTTCAGGAGAAAGTCCAATACTTTTTGCAGAGATTTCAGATCCTTCTTTTGAGAAAGAAAATGACTCCCAATGTTTGGGAAGAGTCACCTGTTCATCAGTATTAAAATTATAATAAATATTTACACCATCAGGATATTCAATAATTGATTCATCTGCGCGAGGTGACCACGTGACTTTGTCTACGTTATAAAAAACAGTGTTACTGAGAGCCTGGACATTTCCATTTCGATCAAGTGTATAAAATTTTCCATCACTTTTGTTATAGAATCGCGCAGTACTACCCTGTCCTGCAGAAGGATTAGCAATATCAACATTCACCACTTTGGTAATTAGTGATGGTGGCTGAGAAGGGGTAGTGATATTTGAGGGAGTAGTTGGAGTGGTTGGCGTTCCTCCTCCGCCTGTAGTTCCTGTGTCGGTGGGTAATGTAGTCCCACCACCATCTGTCCCTACTATATCTTCACGTTCGCCTATAGTAGGAAATGTACCACCACCATCCGTCGTGGTTTGAGTATCTGAAAGTGTGGGAACCTGCGGTCGAACAAAAAATACACGATAGATTGCATACCCAAGTAGGATACAAAGGGCTACAAAACCGAGAATCAAGAAAATACGTTTTTTATCCATACACAAGGTATAGGGGAATTACAAATAGTGAATTGTGGAGTACACAGGGGGTTCATGCTTGTTGTGGCATGGGATATTTTTGAGGAGGCCTCTTTTGTCCAGTCCTCATTTTTCGCTGTATAGATTTTATCACAGCTACAGCATTTTGTTGAGTTTTTTCTGTTTTGTCGATATCTTTTTTAATCGAATCAATTCTTTTTTGAAGAATTGTTATCATTGATAATAGGGCACCTTTGGGAATCCACAGTAAACCGTAGATGAGATAGAGTATAACGCCGATGATTGCAAGAACGATTGTCCATGCAAGACTCATACAGACACCTGCAAGCCATTTGACGCCCGCCTGCACCACATCAACGATTGCTTTGAGGATTTTGGCACTGTATAGAGCGAAGGTGAGTACCCTTTTTTCATTTTTTAGTCTGGAGAGCCTTCTGTCTAGTCGTTGTTTTGTTTGAATTGCTTTCATGAGTTCCTTCGTCAATGGGTTGACGGATGCTGCTTGTGCTTGTCTTGCCTGCAGAGCAGCCTGTACTTGTGCCACTCCTTCTTTTTGCACTTGATTTTTTTGGTCTAATTTTTTTTGAGCATCAGCATTGAGTGTGGCTTGTTCTAACTCCGCTTCAGCGCGCATGCCTTCTTCGAGCATCTGCCCCATATTTTCTTCCTTAGCTTCACCCTCCTTTGATTCTTCAATAGTAGAATTGGTATTTTCATCAACCGTATTAGAGAATGGTTTAGTATCATCTGCCAGGAGATTTGCCTCATCTGGTTTGGAGTCAATTGTTGAGGCAGAAGTAACATCTCTGTTTGGTGACGCGGGTTTTGTGGGTCTCTGCTGAGTGTTTGGTGTGGTCTTGTTTTCTGTAGCAGTTGAAATAGAAGACATTTCATCTGTCGGGATTGGTGCTTCAAATTCGAGTGCAACAGTGACACCACGATTACCATTCTGCTTTACTGATAATGAAGAGCTCCCACCGCCATCTGATTGTGTTACGCGATTTGTAATACCATCAAGCTCAATCTGATCCGCCTCGTTGGGGTTTTTAGAATTTTGTCGCGCCTGATTCCGTGCAACACTTTGGTCATAATGCAATTGTGATGCTTGGCTGGGTGCGGCAGCACCAATCGCAGCGCCGAGGATAGCTGCCTTTGTAGTCCTCGCCCACCATGGCCCCTTCGTTTTTGCCATATTAATTCAAAAGATACTGATCTTTTTTTCGGGTAAGTGTGTAATTTTTTCCACCCGAGGCCGATCCGCCTTTCGCGGATTTTTTTTGGATTACATTGATTACCAGCTCTTCAATAATACGCTCAAGTTTTCGCTCAATATTCCGGGCACCGAGATCTTTATCTCGTGTCTCTCGTGCCAAAACCTCGAGAACATCAGGGTCAGGAGTAATGGTTATTTGTCGACTATCTTTCAAGGCAGAGCTCAACTTCATGATATGTTTTGCAACAATGGATCGTACGTCAGCCTCATTGAGCTGGTTAAATATACATACAGTATTTATTCTGCTCATAAGCGCCGAAGAAAAGCTCTCTTTAAGTCTGTGGGTGATTGTTTTTATCAGAGCTTCACGTTGTGTGTGAATATTTTTGTTCCCTTCACCAAAACCAATTCCGTGTGATTTGTATAACTCAGCACCTATATTTGAAGTAAGAATGACGATTGAATGTGATAGTTTTACTTTCTTTCCATTGGTATCACTAATTTCACCTTCATCAAGAATTTGGAGTAATAGTTTCATGACATCGCCATGTGCTTTATCAATCTCGTCAAATAATAATACAGAGTATGGACGAAGTTTGAGTTTTTCTAAGAATGGATTTCGATCTTTATATCCAATATACCCTGCAGGAGATCCGAGAAGTTTTGCAGTACTATTTCCCTCGGAAAATTCACCCATGTCTAGTCGAATAAACGCCTTATCATCATGGTATAGTTCTTCAGCAAGACGTCTGGCTAGTTCAGTTTTACCTACGCCAGAGGGACCAGTAAACAGAAATGACGCGAATGGTTTTTTGGTATCTCGAATTCCGAGTTCCGCCATTTTGAGTGTCTCGACCACTTCAGTGAGAACTTCATCTTGACCAATAATATGTTGCTGTAATCGGTTTTTGAGTGTGCTTAGTCGCTCCCATTCATTCTGCTGAAGAAGTGATCGGTCGATATGCATTTTTTTTGCGAGCACATCTCGTACGTGTTCCTTAGTTACCATGGGCAGCACTTCCTTTACTCGTTTTGATTCTCGGGCAGCGGTCTTTTTTGCTGTAATAATTTTTTTCTCAAGGAGAGTAATCGCGTCTTTGAGCTTTGCTGCATCTTTCAAACGCTCCTCGGTGATTGCTCGATTTTTCTCTTCGATATATTCCTCTAGTTTTTTTTCAAGTTCATACACCTTGGTATTTCGTACAGATGACTTTTGTTTTGTCTTCACAGAGCTTGCAGCCTCGTCGATGAGGTCAATCGATTTGTCAGGCTGAAAGTTGTCATGAATATAGCGGTTGCTTAGATGCACTGCCTCTGCGAGGGCTTCATCGAGGATGGTGACACGATGGTAGGTTTCATATTGTTTTCGAATACCCGTGAGAATGGTCAAAACCTCATCAAATTTTGGTTCATCAACATCAATTTTTTGGAATCGTCGCTCAAGTGCGGGATCGCTTGAAATATATTTTTTGTATTCATCGTATGTGGTGGCACCGATACAGCGCAGGAGCCCCCGTGCAAGCGCGGGTTTTAGGATATTTGCTGCATCCATGGTTCCTTGATTTGAGCCAGCACCTATAATGTTGTGCAACTCATCAATAAAGAGTATGTAGTTGGGATTTTTTGCACACTCATCAATAATTTGTTTCAGTCGTGCTTCAAATTCCCCACGATAAATAGTTCCTGCAACGAGAAGGGTCAGATCGAGTGATAATATTTTCTTCTGTTTTAGAATATCAGGCACTTCACCTTCAGCAATCCGCTTTGCGAGTCCTTCGACAATAGCTGTTTTTCCAACACCAGGTTCACCGACAAGAATCGGATTATTTTTGGTCCGTCTGGATAGGATATTGATCATTCTCTCAATCTCATCGTCACGGCCGATGACAGGATCAAGTTTTTCAGTATGTTGGCGGTGAGTCAGGTTGGTGGTAAAGAGCGCTGTTGCAGAGGTTTGTTTACGGTCTCGAGTAAGTGATGCAGGCATGGTGTCTGTTTTTGAGGATTCTGGTTCATTCGCTTCATGAATGTCGTGGTCTTCTTCTGTGTGCCCTTCTCTCTGTGTATCCTGTATTTCTTCAAAAATCTCCATCACTTCTCCCATTTGAGTGAACTTTTCAGCATTATGAAATGAAATATCGAGTTGTGCGAGAAGTTCTGTTGTATTAATCGATAGAGTAGAGAATAATTCTTTGATAGCAGGGTTTGTTGAAATGAGAATCCCATGGAGCAGGTGTTCGGTTCCTATATACGCGTGACCTTCTTCGTGTGCTCGCAAAAGCGCTTTTTCAAGAGCGCCTCGAGATGATTCACTCAGGCTGGGTACTGGCTGTGAAGCATTCACAGATGAAGAAGATTCTTCTTCCACAAAGAATTTTGTGGCAGTGGAACTAATAAGCTCGGGGGTGAGTGAAAATTTTTTTAATAACTCTCCACCAATACTTCCGCTTTCTTCTGTGAGAGTATAGAGGAGGTGGGGGAGTTCTACTTGAGATCGCTGAAGTCGCGCCGCAAGAGAGATGGAGCGAGCAATAACATTTTTTAAATGAGTGGAAAAGTTATCAAGCAGTTTTTGGGCATCCATAACGAAAAAATTAAGCGGTACCGTTGCCTTTGTTATGAAGTTTAGTATATACTAATTTTACTTCAAAATCAATTAGAATAAAGCCTAAAAGGCCTAAAATACTGATAGAGCTTGAAAAGCTCTAAATTTAACCAAACAACTAATATACTATGTACCCTGCACACATCTTTAAAGCTTACGACATTCGCGGTCTCGCAGAATCTGAACTTTCAGAAGATTTGGCATGGCACATCGGTCATGCATTTGTATATGTACTGGAGAAGAAGGGGGTGGTACTCGAAGGTCGTTCTGTGGTAGTTGGTTACGACATGCGCCCTACGAGCATCCCATTTGCAAAGAAAGTAATCGAAGGAATTCAAGCGCGCGGTGTCTCTGTCGTTGATATCGGACTTACCTCAACTCCAGTCTTTAATTTTGCCTGCGCGCATTATTCGGCCCATGCTGGAGGAATTATGGTGACCGCAAGTCATAATCCGGCAGAGTACAATGGATTTAAAATAACGTATGAAAACGGACTTCCGCTTGGTATGGGAACTGGTATGGAAGAATTGCGTGAGTTAGTGATGAGTGAATTTCGTGAGGAGAAGGCTAGTGTGGGTGGGTATACAAAATTAGATGTTGTCGAAGAATATACCAGCTACGTTACAAGTCTGGTTGACGTGTCAAAAATTAAACCCATGAGAATTGTGGTAGACGCAGGAAATGGTATGGCAAGTGTATCAATTCCAAAACTACTAGAAAAACTTCCGATTGAAGTTGAGTATCTGTATCTCGAACCAGATGGTACATTCCCAAATCATGAAGCAAATCCTCTGAAAGAAGAAACACTGAAAGATTTGCAAGCGAAAGTAAGGGCAAGCGGTGCAGATTTCGGATTTGCGTTCGACGGAGACGCTGATCGAATTGGGCTGGTCGATGAGTTGGGCGAAGTAGTGCCAGCATCATTTGTGGGTGGTCTTATTGGTCTTGAAGTTTTGAAATTACACCCCAATGCGCTCATGCTCTACGATCTTCGTATGAGTCGAAGTGTAAAAGAATTATGGGAAGCGCACGGTGCTACAACCAGTATGTGCAAAGTAGGGCATGCGAACATTAAGAAAATGATGAAAGAGGTGGGTGCAGAATTTGCTTCTGAGCTTTCACTCCATCTGTATTATCATGATACATACGATGTAGAATCATCTGATTTTTCACTCTTGTTGGTTCTCCTAATGCTTTCGAGTTCAGATAAAAAGTTAAGCGAACTATGGAAACCACTTCAAAAATATTCGCATTCAGGAGAAATTAATTTTCACATTGAAAATACCAATGAAGTAATTGAGAAAATTAAACAGCGCTTTTCAGATGGAAAAATGAGTGAGCTTGATGGGGTGTTGTTTGAGTATCCAGAATATTGGATTAGTGTGAGAAAAAGTAATACTGAGCCAGTACTTCGTCTCATTGTAGAAGCACACGAACAGAAGAAGATGAAGGAAGTGGTGGAGGAGATAAGAGAGTATGTGGCGCTATAACTATGGAAAATAAGTACTGGATATTTGATTTGTTTGGGACATTAATTGGTGGGGAGGGGATGGAGGATGCGTATAGGGAAGCTTTGGATGACTTGTTTCCAGGGTTGAAGTATTGGGAAATAAATGCATATATTAATGCTAGAGATTTTGGGTCTATTGACTCATGTATTACCGAAGCTTTACAACATTTTGGTGTTACTGCTACACAAAGTCAGGTTAAACATTTTAAAGAAAATCAAGTTTTTTGGAAAACCAATGTGCGTGTGTACGAAGGAGCACTTAATACCTTGTCTACATTAAAGGAAAGAGGATGCACATTAGCATTAATTACTAATGATAGTAATCTGATTGATGATGGTTTTATTCAGAAATTTGGGCTAGATAAATATTTTGACGTAATTATTCAGTCATATAAAGTAGGAATGACAAAGCCAAATCCAGAAATATACAAATTGTGTGCACAGAAGATGGGCGTCAGTAATTTTTCAGAGATTACGATGGTCGGTGACAAGCTGGATCGAGATGTGGAGCCACCAATCGCGCTTGGAATGAAAGGGATATTGTTTGATCCTGAAGAAAAAAAATTGGAATATCCACACAGAATAAGTAGTCTCAAAGAATTACTATAAAAAAATCCTCCCGTTCGGGAGGATTTTTATTTAGGTAATTTTTTCTCTCAATCTCTTAATGCGTTCTTCAATCGGTGGGTGAGTAGAAAATGCGTTCGCAAACATTTTGCCTTTGAATGGATTTGAAATAAAGAGGTGCGCAGTCGCAGAGTTTGCTGTTTTGAGAGGTATATTTGATTGCTGAATTTTTTCCAATGCCTTTGCCAACCCTTCGGGGTATCGGGTCATGAGGGCGCCTGATGCATCAGCGAGATATTCTCGTTTTCGAGACACTGCTAGCTTGATAAGTTCTGCAATTATTGGAGAGAGAATGATGAGTACTAGTCCGACGATTGCTAGAATTCCACCGCCTTTGCTATCAGAATCTCGTTTGCCCCCAAAGAGTCCAAATCGGAAAAACATGTCAGCTAAGAGTGACACTGCACCGACTAGTACAATAACGATCGTCATGACGCGAATATCAAAATTTTTTATGTGCGATAGTTCGTGTGCAAGCACTCCTTCGAGTTCTTCGTTTTCAAGCGCCTCAATTAATCCAGTAGTAACAGCAATTGACGCATGCTCAGGATCCCGACCGGTCGCGAATGCATTCAGTGCAGGAGAATCAATAATATGTACGCGTGGCATGGGCATACCATTGGCAATCGCGAGGTTTTCTACCATGCGGTACACATATGCATTATCTTCTTTTTTAATTTCCTTGGCACCGGTAGATCGAAGTGCAATCGCATCACCCTTGTAATATGATATGAGAGTCATGACAATCGAGATGATGAATGCGAGAAAAATAGCGTCATATCCAAGTCCGAGGTGCGCAGCGCCAAGCCAACCAAGCCCGATGATAAATGCGCAAAAAATTGCGATAAGCAGTCGGGTTTTTCGTTTGTTTGAATCAATTTGAGAATACATAGTATAAACTTAAAACGTAAAGTTCAAAGCTTAAAACTACAACTAAAAACTAAAAAGTTTTGAGGTTTAAGTTGAAAGTTTTGACTTTTGAGTTTTTAGCTTTGAGTTAATTGATTTAGAACTGCACCTTAACATTCTCACGTTCTTTCGCATCTTCGATTTCAAAATATTCAAACTTGGTGAATTTGAGCTGACCTGCGATCATATTGTTTGGGAATGATTCAATTTTGGTATTGAAATCACGTACCATCGTGTTGTAGAAGCGGCGTGATGCCTGAATTTTATTTTCAGTATCAGACAATTCGTCCATCAATTGACCAACATTGGTATTTGCTTTGAGATCTGGGTATGCTTCGACTGCAATTTGCAATTTTCCAAGTGTACTTCCGAGCATGCTTTCAGCTGATGCGAGTGCTGCGGTATTACCCTGTGACTGTGCATCCATAGCTGCGGTGCGGTATTTGGTAACATTTTCAAGCAGTTCTCGTTCGTGCTTCATATATCCTTTGACGCTTTCGATCAAATTGGGGATGAGATCGTGGCGACGTTTGAGTTGTACATCAATATCGCTCCATCCCTCCTGGGTACGATTGCGTAGACGAATGAGGCTATTGTAGAGAAAAACGACCCAGAGTACGATTACACCGACGACGATTAATACAATAACAAGTGGGGACATAGATTTTTTTAAGATTAAAATTTACACTTTTATACTACTGTATTTTGCCTGGTTAGTCCATAGGAACCTCAAAACATGCATCGAAATCATATGGAAAGGGGGAATACGAAAATGGTTCAGTTTGATCAAGCTTTACAGTAGCATAATTTTTTGTTCGTATAATATCGAGGAATTGCTGTCGATTAGAATGGATTGCAGGATCAGTCGGAATCCGTAGTTTAGTGGCTCCTACTGATTGTGCAATAATCTTTGCGCGGTCGATCATTCGCGCATACAGCATATCGTCTTTAAGTACGCCAAGCACCTCCTGTGAAGGGTTAATTCCCGGAAGATATATAGTATCCTTTCGATGGAGAATATGCATACCTCCTTGGCATTGTCTGGTTTCAGGGTCGAATATCAGTTCATTCCAAAATGTTGGATCTTCCCATAATTTTTCGTCGGGTGTTACACAGACACCCATAGTGTATCCAGCGACTCCATGCGCTCGCCGCTTTGAACTTTTCCATAATAATGTTTTGGTTTTTTCGTTTGCATTGTCAGTAAAATCAAATTTTTCTACTTCTTTTCTCATAGATTTATTAATGGGTCCAGCGAGAGAAGAGGCAATATATTTTTCAGTCACAACGATTGGGTCGGGGTTTCGTTTGGTATCAAATTGCTCAAGCGCCCCTAAAAATTCAGGGGAATTATAAAATTCTTCGGTTCTATAGTCGGTACTATATTGAGTATCCGCCGCAGTTCCTTCAATTGTTTCTGCGCTCAGCCAGGTTTCAATATCTTTGGTCTTCATATCCTTGATGCGTCCGTATGAAAGTCCATAATCTGCAAGGAGTTCATCAAGTGTAGTTTCTGATTTTGTTCGTTTTTCAAAATCTTTAATTTTTCTAAGACCTTTAAGACGGGACAAAACCTCACCAATAATTCTAGTTTGGTCTCCTTTTACTCGATTTACAATATTTTTTGATAATTTTTCAAATTCTTGAGGATTTCTTTCTCTCCATGCGCCCAGACATTCCCGTACTAGATCATTTTTTACACTATCCCCAATAAATTCTTTATATTGCATGAGACCTTGCATATTTAATTCAAACGCCTCAGGTAATCGCCCATCTCCTTTTGAGAGGCGATAGCGGTACATGAGATCAAAGAGTGCAGATTCTCGGTCTGCTGCTTTATTATCTTTTTTTGAAAGGTCATGAAATAGCCCCACAAGTCGAGCTCCAACTTCATGAGTCTCTGGTATATCTTTTTCTACTTCACCTTTCTTTTCATTCAATTCTTTGTGAATAGACCTAATGACAGTCGACAATCTTTCCCAAGAATCGAGATTAAGTGCTTCTCCTTCTTTTAGTTCATATTTGCCAGTGGGTACGCCAAATTGTATATCTTGGAATTCAGTAAGTTGTTCAGGAATATGTTCAGGATAGTCCGGTCTATTTTGATTAAGCTGAGCATAATGGTCACGTGCGACACCAATTGCCGGGGGGAACGTATGATATTGGATCGCTGCATAATAGGGGTCAGATTCAATTTTTTTTGTGGAATTTCCTGAATATATAGAATGTTGAATTACCTCTACTGATTTTTTGATATGCTCAACAGACTTACCTGATGTAATGCCCTTTACATAGCTACTAAAAAGGTCAGCATGAATGATCCCGATTTCTTCCATGTAGGGCACTAAATATTTTTTTAGAATTTTAAAATCAAATAGCATTTCTTTTTTAAATTCTCCATATTCAAATTCAACTTCATCGTATACAAAAAATTCTTCGAGTATTGATCGTGCTCTCGTACCAAAACGCTTTGCTATTGAAGTTATGTAGCGCATTTCTTCTTCAGAACGAGCGTTGGGATCAAAGTTTTTTATAGATTCAAGGTATAGAAAGGCAGCGTCTCCTTGTGAAGCGAGAATGGGCTTGATATGAGTACGATAGTTCCAGGACGTGAGAGTTCGTAGAGCTTCTAATATTCGGGGTCCAATCTGGGGTTTTTGCAGAAGACCAAGAGCGTCTGTTAGGTATAATTCTTGAGGATAATTTTCTAATTGGTTTTGGTCAAGATCTGATTTTTCATTGAGGCCCTCAAATTGATCCAGGTGTTTATGTGTAATAAAGCTTTTATCTCCGGGTGATTCAATAATTATGTGCGCAATTTCTTTATCCCAGGTAATCCCCTGAAATTTATCCATATTATGCAGCACTGCCCATTCTTTTCCATTTTTAATCAATCGTAGCGCAAGTTCTTTGTCCAGAACAAACCCTTCAAATTTATCAATATTATCTATAACTAACTGTACACAATTATGCTCAATCATTAGGAGTGCACAATCTTTATTTAGGTTAAGCCCTTCAAATTTATCTATGTGTTCTATAATCACGTTGCCACATCTAAATTTCATTAGTTTTATAGCAACTTCTGTATCAAGCCCCTCAAATTTATCTATATAACTTACAAAAAGTTTGTTAGACTCATCACTTCCGATTATTAATAATGCAACTTTTTTGTCCAGAACAAACCCTTCAAACCGATCAATATTCTCTAGTACAGTTTTAAAAGTTTCCAGATAGAAGTCATTATGGCTGTGGTAGGTGTTTAGTAAGGCCATGGCAACCGCTCTATTAAGCCCTTCAAATTTATCTATATGGCGAACTACTTGTAAGCTCCGCTCACGATGGATCAAAAATAATGCAACCTTTTTATCTAGAACAAACCCTTCAAATTTATTACGATTATTAATAACCTCCTCCATAAAAAAAATCTTTTCATCCGTAATAAGTCTCAGAGCGACCTCGGTATCAAGTCCTTCGAATATATCAAGATGATCTACAACTTCTCTCGACATGCCTCTTTCAAGCAGCTTCAATACTATTTCTTTATCAAGTGCTATGTTTTTTTCCTTAGCATGTGATATCACTTCATCAAACTGCCACGAGTAATCAATGAGTTTGAGAAGCTCCTGTTTACGGAAGGATTTGTTTAACAGCTCCCACTCCTCATCAGTGTGCTGTTGAGGAGCGCCACGGTAACCGCCGTAACCGTAACACTCTCCTGTCCTGTGTCCTTTCCCACAAATTTTGCACTCTAATTCTTCTGGCATATATAATAATGGACTATTGAAAAAACTAACTATCTATGAAATACTTATACAGTCTAACTCAATTGTAGGCTTACTTTAATTACAGGTCAATACACACCAAACTATGATAACTATTCTCTTGTTTATTGTCATTCTCGGTATTTTGGTAGTAGTACACGAATGGGGTCATTATTACACTGCAAAAAAGTTTGGAATCAAAGTGCATGAATTTGGATTCGGGTATCCACCCCGAGCTTTTGGGTGGTATCGTGATCCGAATACAAAGAAATTGAAATGGGTATGGGGAAATGGAAAGAGTAGTTTGAAAAAAACTGTTGCAGGAGATGAGCAGCAAAAAGAATTTCCAAACATGTTGTGGTCAGTGAATTGGCTCCCGCTCGGTGGATTTGTTCGAATCAAAGGGGAAAATGGTGAGCGCGCAGAGGAGCGGAATAGTTTTGGTCATCATAAGGCGTGGAAACGAATAACAGTGCTTGCTGCAGGTGTGATTATGAATATTATTCTCGCGGCCGTCGTCCTCTCCTTTGGGTTTATGATTGGACTTCCTGCTGACCTGTCACAGGGGGTAGATGCGCATGCTGAGATTGTCGAGAAACCAAGCGTAGTTATTCAATCAGTTGAAAAAGATTCTCCAGCAGATACTGCAGGTATTATGTTCGGAGATAAAATTATTGCGATTGATGAGGTTTCAGTCACCAACTCCAAAGAATTGATTGAATATGTGGCAGCACATGGTGAGGAGAGGGTGAAGTTGCAGGTGGTACGTGGAAGTGAAGAACTGGTACTCTATGCTACACCAGCTGTGTTGGAGGGAATTCCAGAAGCTCGTCTTGGAGTGAGTATTGCTGAAGCCGGAATTATCCGGTATCCGTGGTATATTGCTATATATAAGGGATTTGTTGCGGCAGGGTTTGGGCTTGTTACTATCTTTGTTTCATTTTATTATCTGATCCTCAATCTGATTGCAGGTAAGGGGCTTGTATTTGACATCGCAGGTCCGGTAGGAATCGCTCAGGTGGTTGGTCAAAGCGCGCGTCTAGGTTTTCAATATGTACTCAATGTGACTGCGATGCTTTCGCTTAGCTTGGCTGCAATAAACATACTTCCGATTCCCGCACTTGATGGTGGACGCATATTGTTTGTTCTTCTGGAAAAGATAAAAGGTAAACCCGTCTCAATGAAATATGAACAGCTCGCGCACACCATTGGATTCGTACTGCTTATGACACTGGTTGTCGTGGTGACGTGGAGAGATATCGCAAAATTATTTTAATCTATTAGTTCGTAGCCAATAGGAATTGAAAGTTCTATGAACTATTGGCTATCTCGCTATGAACTTGAAAAGTATGATTGAAAAATTAGAAAGCATAAAAAAAGAAGCGACTGAAGCAATTAAAAAAGTTGTGTCATTAGAACAACTCGAGGCAGTGCGTGAAAAATTTTTTAGTCGAAAATCAGGAGAATTTACAAATCTTTCAAAACAGATGAAAGATTTTTCAGACAGCGAACGGAAAAAAGTGGGACAAAAAATGAATGAAGTAAAAATAGGAATTGAGAATGGGATCGAAAAAAAGAAGCGTGAATTTGAAAATAAAATGTGGGATAGCATCAGAGAAACAGAAATGATTGACGTGACCGCGCCAAAAATTCAAGAGAAAAAGTCAGGACATCTTCATCCGATGACCATCACTCATACTGAATTGGAAGATCTATTTACCTCAATGGGTTTTATGGTGTTGGATGGCCCGGAACTTGAGAGCGAATATTATAATTTTGACGCGCTTAATATTCCTGAGAATCATCCTGCCCGTGATTCACAAGATACGTTTTTTATCAAAGATCATCCAGAGTGGGTCATGCGCACTCACACGAGCCCGGTCCAGATCCGCGCGATGCAGAAATATGGTGCACCACTTCGAGCAGTAGTATCTGGTCGCTGTTTTAGAAATGAAGCGACTGATGCGAGCCATGAACACACCTTTTATCAGATGGAAGGAATTGTAATTGATACAAATATTTCGATTAGCAATCTTATTGGAGTTATGCGGGAACTCTTAAGAGGAGTACTCCGAAAAGATGTCGAGGTCCGGCTTCGTCCGGGATATTTCCCATTTGTTGAGCCAGGATTTGAACTTGATATGAAATGTCTTGTCTGTGGCGGAACCGGATGTGGCGCATGTAAACACAGTGGCTGGATTGAGACATTGCCCTGCGGACTGGTTCATCCGAGAGTTATTGAAGCCGGTGGTCTTGATCCAAAAGTGTGGTCTGGTTTTGCGTTTGGTCTCGGATCTATGCGTCTCTGTATGCAGAAATATGGAATTGAAGATATTCGCCAATTGCATGGAGGAGACTTGAAGTTTTTAGAACAATTTTAAGTAATATGGTTAAACTCAAAACTCAAATGTCAAAACTAAAAACTATGACTAAAAACTTAAAAGTTTTGAAATTTAAGTTTCAATTTTACGTTTTGAGTTTTTAGCTTTGAGATTTAATAAAGTATGTTAATTTCGTACAAGTGGCTCAAACAATACGTTGATTTACCAGATTCACTCAGCCCCGAAGAATTGGGAAATGCGCTTACACTCTCAACTGTTGAGGTTGAGGGAATTCACCATCAGGCAAAAGCGTTTGATGGGATTGTAGTTGGTGTTGTCAAAAAAGTAAAAAAACACGAAAATGCAGATACACTTAAAGTATGTGAAGTAGATGTGGGCACAGAAATACTTCAAATTGTGTGTGGCGGATCAAATGTGCGTGAGGGCATGAAAGTCATACTAGCAAAAGTGGGTGCTAAGGTACTGTGGCATGGTGAAGGAGAATTGGTGGAACTTACTCCAACCAAAATCCGCGGAGTCGAGTCACATGGAATGATTTGTGGTGCAGATGAAGTAGGGCTTCTTGACCTGTTTCCAAAGAGTGAAGAAAAAGAAATTGCTGATTTGTCAAAAATAAAAGCAAAGGCTGGGACACCGATCGCAACTGCTCTTGGCTATGATGATGTGGTAATTGAAATTGACAATAAGTCTATCAATCATCGTCCGGATTTGTGGGGCCACTATGGAATGGTCAGAGAAGTTGCTGCCAAGTACCATAAAAAGTTAGCTCCCTATAAGGTAGCTGAGATAAAAGAAGGTAGTGAACAAAAAATTAAAGTTTCAATTGAAAATGCAGTAGATTCAATGAAATATAGCGCAATTGTAATGGATGGAGTAGTAGTCGGACCATCGCCTGAGAAATTACAACAACGTCTTCGCGCCGTGGGTATTAAGCCGATTAACAATATTGTTGATATTACTAATTATGTCATGTGTGATTTGGGACAGCCGATGCATGCTTTTGATAAGGAAAAAGTAAAAGGTCAAAAGGAAAAAGTAGAAATACAGGTGAGAAGAGCGAAGGTAGGAGAAAAATTAGTTACTATTGATGGGAAGGAGAGAGAGTTGAGTGAAGAAATGCTCGTGATTGCAGATAGTGAAAAGCCACTTGCAATAGCGGGAGTGATGGGTGGTAAAGAAACGGAGATTACCAATGCAACAACTTCAATTATTTTTGAGTCAGCTCATTTTAATGCAGCGTTGATAAGAAAAACTACTACCAAATTGGGACTTCGGACCGATGCGTCTGCACGATTCGAGAAAAGTTTGGATCCGAATAATTGTGCATATGCGCTCAAGCGCGCGGTAGAATTGGTTTTAGAAGTTTGCCCGAATGCGCGTGTGGTGAGTGGTATTGCTGAAAAAGGAAAGATAGAGACATTCAGAGGTCCGATAGTAGTACCAAAAGAATATATCAATAAAAAAATTGGAATGGAGATTGGAACCAAAGAATGCGTGCGAATTTTGGAAAATTTAGGATTCGGTGTTACGGTTTTTGGAAAAAAAGAAGGGGAAACGCTTAAAGTCGAAGTACCCAGTTGGCGCGGAACCAAAGATATTTCAATTCCTGAAGATATTGTTGAGGAAATCGCTCGAATGTATGGGTATGGGAATATTGAGACCACGCTCCCAATGTTTTCGATTACTCCGCCGGAGCGAAATGAAATAAGAATGACTGAGCGAAAAATTCGCACCACACTCTCAGGTCCGCTTGGCTTTACTGAAACTTTGAACTACTCATTTGTCTCTCCGCAACTAGTAGAGATGCTTGAGCTCGATCTCTCGAACCATATCGAACTCGATAATCCGATTGCAAGTGATCGTCCACTGTTACGTCGCTCGTTGCTTCCAAATTTGATTGAAGTTATTGAAAAAAATAACCACCGACAAGAAGATATTTGTATCTATGAAATTGGAAAAGTGTACATAGTAGAAGAGCCGGGACATCGAGTGGCTGAAAAAAGTGACGAATTATTGCCCCGTCAGGATTCCATGCTAGGTATTATGTATTCTAGTAAGAATGAGACAAAACCATTTTTTACCGTTGCAGAAGCAGTACGAGAAATTGGTCCCAAGCTAGGAATTGATATCGTAATTGAGCCAGGTATTACTGAAGCCCCACATATACATAGTGGTAGGTATGGAAAAGTGATGGTGGGGAGCGATCAGGTGGGAGAAGTATATGAGATACATCCGAGAATTCAGGAAAAACTTGGGTTGGCGAATCGTGTAAGTTATGCGGAGATAAATCTTCGAATACTTTCTGAGTACGCCACGATTCGATCTTCGTACAAATCGCTTTCACCATACCCGGCAGTCGCGCGAGATATTGCATGTGTAGTGTCTACCACCGCACTGCATCGAGATATTCATGCAGCGCTTAGCGGGGCGCATCCGCTCATCACCTCAGTGGTATTATTTGATGTGTATGAAGGAAAAAATGTTGGTGAAAAAAAGAAAAGTGTTGCATATCACATCACCTATCAATCATATGACCATACGCTTGAGACCGCAGAAATCGATGCAGCTCACGCCACAGTAGAAAAAATTCTCAAAGAAAAATTCAAAGCTGAAATTCGGAAGTAATTAATTCCTAATTAGGAGCCTGTTATGAAAATTATTAAAGTGTTCGTGTGGTCAATTATCGTCACGCTTACTTTTGTATGCGCATTTTTTCTTCAATTTCTAATTATTAATCCTACAACAGGTCACAAAAATACAGTCGTTGTCACCGATTCAGTGTCTGTAGAGGCGGATGAAAAGAAATCAGGGATATGGGCTCTACAATGGAAAGATGTTGATGGAAATACGACAGTACTCGCGACTTCGACAGAAAAAAATCTTCTTGGGTATAGCGAGACAGTGCAGTATCAAAAAAATGATAAAAATTACATTTTTTTCTATGCAGGTGCATATGGAGCAGATAATTTTAAGCTCTATTTGTTTGATGTTAATACTAAAACATTGAGTACTATTCTTGATCCAGGTAAAGGAGGTATGGAGCCTGATCAGATTGAGATAATCAACGATACTTTATATTTCTCTTTTCTATCATATGGACCGGAGGATGCAGGAGGTCTCTATTACATAGATCTTCTTGACCCAACTTTGAAAATCAATAAAATAATTACTTCTTATAGTGTTGATTACTATGTAGTGCATAAATGGGGACACTACTGGGTAAGAGAATCATACGCAAGTGGAGGAAGTGGTTATGAAAGTTACCGTTTGTTTGATACTTCTTCAAAAGAAATTGGCAATACTACGTACGGAGATACTAATGGTGAAAGTTTGATCGGGGTTACCAAAGATAATAGGGCCATCTTGTTTTCTGCAGGATGGGATATATTGATGCGTCCGTTGGGTGAGGAAAAAAATGACATCCTACTTTTTGATTCAGAAGATCTACTTGCTGGCACCACTCCATTCTATAGAGAAGACGACAATGATTTGTATTTGATTGGAAAAGAAGTCTGGATCTATGATTTTGATACCAAAGAGACTAAAAAAATACAGCCAGTAAATTTTTATGCTGAAGGAGAATTGTCAGGTTTTAGGGTATTGGAATTTTTGAAAGGAAATAAAATTTGTTTATTTAATGCAATGGATATGCGACGACCCACGTTCTATGCTATCTTGGATATGAATAATACTCCCGGGATCATTGATCAAGGTCATCGCAGGGTAGATTTTAGTGAAGAAACATGCCAGTCAGAGGAGGGGCAGTTACGAAGAAATCAAGCAGAGAAACCCTCGCAAGAGCTGTCGCCAAATGTACAAATTGTGCACATACCGTAAACTAAAATCGCCCTCCAATTCAGAGGGCGATTTTTAATTTATATAATTGTTGAATGGGCGAAGGGGCGGGCTTGTGTAGCGCCGTGCAACACTCTCGTGCTGTAGCACGTGGATGATACTAAAAGTAGCCTATTTGTCAATGCATTGACATTTAGGCATTTTTATGCTAACGTTCCCTTATAAATACATAACCAAACGTATATGAAAAAACCTCTTATTTTAGCCATTTTTGCTCTATCTGTGGGGGCAGGATTCGGTATGTCTGTGCCTGCACACGCTGCTGACAACGTGAATTTTATTACCGTATCTTCATGCGAACAGGTAGGAAGTGATATTCGTATCAGTAGAAATAATGGCCCAAAGCACATCCTCACCAGCTCATGTCGGGATGCAGGGCATGGAAAACGTCTCTATAAGATGACGTGTATTTCAAGTAAACAATATAAAGTAGAATGGACAACACCAACAGCATGTACCGGAGGATCTACGACCTCAGATACGATAGCGCCAAGTGTTTCTATGAGCGCAAACAAATCAACGGTGAGCAACAATGAGAGTGTTACACTTACAGTCACTGCATCTGATGCAAAAGGTGTGACAAAGATTGAAATCCGCGAAGGATCGACTGTGGTAAAGACCTGCTCAGGTTCTAATCTTACTTCATGCGCGCATACCTTCGTAGCAGTTGGGCAACAGAATACAGAGAGAGCTCAGACTTTTACCGCAAAGGCATATGATGCTGCGGGGAATGTGGGCACCTCTTCATCAGTCATTATCCGCACACGCGCAACGAATGTCGATACTACAAGACCAGAAGTAACTATTTCTGCGAATAAGGCTACTATACAAACAGGCGAGAAAGTGACTATTACGACACATGCAACTGATACGAGTGGTATCTCAAAACTTGAAATCTATCAAAACGGAGTCAAAGTAAAGACATGTGAGAATAGAAAAAGTTGTTCGTATACTACTGAATTCAGCCAGTCTACGGTGCCCAATTCAGCGACCTATTCATTCTATGCAAAGGCTATTGATATGAAGGGTAATGTGCAGCAGTCAAATACCGTACAAGTGACTGTTACCAATGTGTATACCCTGACCGCGAGTTTGTCTCAAGTCAATTATACGGTTAATTCTATCCCCTGGGTACGAGCACGAGCTCATGCAAACGCATCTGAAGGTATTGCTCGTATAGAAATTTATGGAATCAAAAATGGAACTACACACCTAGGGAAGCGATGTAGCTGGAATACTAAGCCAAAGAGTCAATCATGTGCTGTAGAATATCCACGAAGTACTGTCGAAGCATATCTTCCATTCGCTGTATATGCAAAAGTGACTGATGTGAAGGGTCATACGTATATCACACCAGTTACCACCGTGACCACACTTTAATTTTATTTGAACATCAACTTATACACACCCGTCTTCGGGTGTGTTATTTTTGCAATACAAAATTATGGTATACTAAACCTGTTAAAGTAATAGTTATTCTTTTTTGACTTTTTACTTTTACCTTTTAACTTTGTTCCACCTGTTATATGTTTGAAACAAGTCGCGACTTATTATATGTAGTACTCTCACTTGCGATTATCTGGTTTACCGTATTTTTGTGCTGGCTTATGTATCAGGCAGGACGCACACTTCGAAATGTGAACAGAATCGTCGAGGCGGCGCTAGAAAAAATGGAAATGATTTCTACTGCAGTGGAATTTATACGAAAAAAAGTAGATAATATGTCGAGTCATCTAGGAGCGGTTTCAGGAATTGCATCAGGGTTATTTGAAAAATTTGTGGTAAGTAAATTGTCTGACAAGCTCGATGAGAAGCTCGCGGGAAGGAAAGTGAAGTCGAGGAAAGAAGATTAATTTTACCATCCTGTTTAGGGAGGGATTAAAAAAATTCATATGAGGAGGGGAACAGCAATCTTTATTTTTATTGGATTGTTTTTTGTTTGTGCAATTAGTGGAGTAGCGTATTTTTTAAGTCTCGAAAATACGCGCACTTCTGAAAGGAATGAGGTGCCGATTGTTTTAGGAGTACTTCCCGAGGGAGTAAGTGTTATTGAAAAAGAGGGAAATAGAATATTGAGAGACGAGCGAGTGGGATATGAGATGGAAATTCCTGATGATACACGTTTGAAAACAGAGGGGAGTAGAATACTATTGTATAGTTCAGAGTCCGATGTGCCGGTTTTGGGTGGAATAAACATTTTCAAAAGCAATAATAATTTGTCATTGGAAGAGTGGGTAGAAGCGCTCCATCAGGAGATCGGATTTTTGTATTATGACGAAAGAGAAAAAATAACCATTAATGAAGTCGAAGTAATCAAAATAAAAGTTGAGGGTGAGATTGAAACATTTGAATATTATTTCAAAAAAGATAATGCAATTGTTGGTATCAGTTTACCAGCACATGCTGATTTTAATCACTATATACAAAGTATTCGAATACTTAGATAACTTTTAGTTTAAAACATATGAAAAGGAGGGGGCTAAGGGTTTTTTGGTATATTATTTTTTGTGCAGTGTTGAGCTGTGGAGGTAAAAGTATAAGCGTAGCGGCCAACAACACGGATCAGTTTTTGCAGTTGCCGATCGCGTCAAGTATAAAGGTATTACAAGGCTGGATCTACACCATGCCAGTGAATGGAAATCTCAATCATGGAGCCATGGATTATGACTGTGAGCCGGGTGAGTCTATTTTTGCTGCATCAGATGGAATTGCAATGTCCTCAAGACAAGTGAGTGCAGTTTCGGGATTTGGATATGGAAATTTTGTTTTTATAAAACATGATAATGAATACGCGACGCTATACGGGCATCTACACAAGCCAAGCGAAAAGATTATCGTGTATCCAAGTAATCAAAAATCAAATACACATTATTCCGAATGGGTTAGGGTACAGAAAGGAGACTACATTGGCGAGTGTGGCACTTCAGGGGCGGATAATGTACATCTTCATTTTGAAGTGACAACTGGGAAATACGCAGTAGGTCGTGTTGATAGCTACGACCTCTACAAAACCAAACAATTTTACCCGCCCAATGCTTCATATACTGCGTTGGGAGAAAAACATCTGTGGATGAGTGATCCTCCACAATATCTGGAAACAAAAATTGTTGAAAATCAAGTAAACGAGATGGTCACAGAAAAGAAAAGTATTTTGGATACGATCAAAGATTGGTTTGCACCAAGAGAAGTAATATCACCAGAGAGCAAAGAACGGGATACCTTAGTCACAGAAGAACTAGACTTATCTTTTGTAGATAAAAAAATATCCTTACGTGCACATCCTACGGAGAATATGCATGTAATAGTACAAGCAAAAAATATTGGTTCTAGAGTCTGGAAAAAACAGGAAATCTCGCTCAATGTGATTGGTGGGCGAGAAGCAAATTCGATCTTCCGTCATCCTACCTGGGTTACTGATCTACGTCCTGCATTGTTGGATAATACAGAAGTAAAACCAGGTGAAATTGGTACCTTCAGCGTACGTATCAAAAGTTTGAGTGAAGGGTCGTACACAGTGCGACTAATGGCTGTAGAAGTAGGTACCTGGAAACAGATTGGAGCGGAAAGTATTGAGATCTCTATTGGTATAAGCGAAGAACCGCAAGAAACGATTGGGGAAACACCAACATCTACGTCTAAAACAGAAAAAGGTAATCCTTTTGAAGGAATCGTTCGGGGAATAAAAGAGTTTACAGAAACGGTAGTAGATAAAGTGGTAGATGTAATTAAATCAGTGCCAAGATTTTTGGGGGGTGGTGGAGGGGGATATTCTTCATCAAATGAACATAGTCAGTCTGTAGTAGAAAATCCTGTTGCAGATCCGATTGTAATAGAGGAGCAGAATGTAGCAGAGGAAAATACAGAAGTTGAAAGTGTTCCTGAAATACAGAAAGAAGTCATACTCAATGAAATCGCATGGTCTGGATCAAGTGGTGCATGCTCGGATCATGAATGGATTGAGTTATATAATACATCGAGTACTGAGCAATCGCTTGAGAATTGGGTACTCGATATTCATACGATAGACTCTACGAGCACAGTTATGTTAACTGGATCGATTGGAGGAAACGGATACTATCTGATCTCGCATGCAGGTGTATTTCCACCGTCTACTATCCCAGATCTGGTTATACTCCCGAATGTACAGATTCCAGATAATGGTGCAAGGCTCGTATTAAAAAATCAAGATGGAGAAATTGTTGATGAAATAGATCAAAGGGAGGGATGGCTCGGTGGAGATACGGGACGATTTCCGCGCACGCTGGAACGTGCATCATCGCATCTGTTGGATGGGGTAAATACTCGTTGGGAAACCAGTGATTCAGTACGATACGGAGTTGCTTCGGGAGTGTGTGGGCAAATTACGGGAAGTCCAGGTATGGCAAATGAGGGATATGCATATGTATCAGACAATACCCTCGGATTTTATACTGATCAAGCTGGTGAAATTGTATTATCTTCAGAAGAAAATCCATATTTATTTTCAACGTTCAGCATACCTCAGGGAGAAAAAGTGAGTATTAGTCGAGGAACAGTTTTCGCGGGTATTAGCTCTGACGCACGTATAGATGTAGGAGGGGAGTTGGTAGTACAAGGAAGTGAGAGTGAACCTGTAATTATTACTTCTCGAAATGATACAGAATACATTACTTCGACTTCGTTGTGGAATAATTTATTTACCGGACAGACACCGCAAGCTGGGGATTGGCAACATATTACGATTCATAGTGAAGGAAAACTCACTATTACTCATGCACAGATTCGGTATGGGGGGAATAGATATGGTGCAAGTATCGCATGCCTTGCATGTGCAAGATCGCAAGTGATTTCTAATCACGGTGGAAGCATATTATTATCGCATGTGGAGATAAGTAATGGATATGAATCGGGTAGTAGTGGCAAACCTGATTCTTTGATTTACTCAGACGGCGGGAGTGTAGTGCTTGATCAATTGCATCTGCATCACGGTAAACGCGCATTGCATAGTGAGGGAAATGCAGAAATTAGCACCCGATCACTTACCATGCATGATTTTGATTTGACTGATAAAGTTGTATTTTTTCAAGACAGAATGCCGACTGTGTGGGAGGATATTATATTTGGGGAAAATTCTCCGACATACGCGTACAGCCCTGCGTTAGTAGTCACTAGTTCATATATATTTAGCACCGGCACTCAGTTTCAATTTAGTACCGTGTCTGTGAGTCGGGGCGCAACGCTTACGATTAATGAAGGAAATTTGTATGCAACAGAAATAAAAATTCATGGAAATTTGAATATGCAGGGTGGAGCAACAAAAAATGAAATATCAGGCGGACCGTCTTCTTCAAGTGTATTTTCGTATATTTTGTTTTCACCTAGTTCGACGGGTGTATTATCACAGGTACGGTTGCGAGGTGGTGGGTATAGTTCTGCAAATCCCTTTACATCCACGCGCCCATATATGCTCTGGATTGATGGAGCATCTGTCACGATTTCCAATTCTGAATTAATAGATTCCCGGCGTCCAGGTGGAATTATGGTTGTGAGAAACGGGAACGTAGTAGTACGAGATTCTGAGTTAGGGTGGTACACAAATTATAATAAATTATCTAGCTGGAAAGAGTATGGAATTGTAGGAACTACTCAATCAAAAATTCATATTGAAAACCTAGATTTTCGAAAAATGGATTATGTTATAGAACTTAGTCAGGGGGCTACGACGACCTATGCTCGTATGAGCAAAGACAATTTTATTGAGCTATATAAACCTGAATTAAATCAGAAAAATTGGTTTCCACAGAATATGTTTCCATTTCAGTTGTGGTGAAGATTGATACAATCAAAAAAACCGTTCGCTATTCCTCCATACATGTTTCCAAAATATGTTAGAAACATATGTGGTGTGCGAACGGTTTTTTGTTACGCAGACCACGCTCATGTGGGGGTCCGCGAATAGAAATCATGTCTCCTCCAGTATTGTTGATCAGCCGATCTGCATGGCGATGAGGGCCTTGGCACGCTGTCGGTCGACGAACTGCTTGCCGTGTCCGATCTCGGTGTTGACGGGGACACCATCCTTGCAGAATGGACACTCATCCTCGGTCCAGTTGTTGAGGTCGAGATCGTAGAGTGTCGCGAGGAAGGGCACGCCGAGTGTATCAGCGGTGACCTTGCTCATGCTCCGATTCACGATCGCAGCGACACCGAGGACCGTGCCACCGAGGGCGCGCACTGCATCGATGACTTTCTTGACCGACTGCCCAGTCGTGATGACGTCTTCTGCCACGAGAACGTCGTTGCCAGAGACGAGGGACTGGTAGCCGCGATTGAACACGAACGACCCATCTGCCGTCTTCTCAGCGAAGACGGAATGAATCGGGAGATTCGTGCGGATGTACTGGCGCAGGTGAAACCCGAGCCAGGGGGAGAGGATCGCTCCTCCCATGGCAGGGCCGAGCACGACCTGGGGAACCTGCTTCAGTTGGGTGGTTGTGGCGAGGTGTCTGATGCACTCCTCGGAGAGCGCCTGACCCATGAGAGTCAGGAGGTCTGGCCTGGTGAAGAGTTTGTTCTTATCGACGTAGATGTCACCATGGCCACCCGCCGCATAGACGAAGTGTCCGGTGGTGATGGCGCCGATCGCCTGGATTCTCTCTTGAGCACTCTGTCTCATGTGTATCTCCCTATTGTGTGTGGAGGCATGGATGCCCGCCTTCTATATACGTTATTTTGTACTATTCGTCAATATATATACCAGCTATGGTATACGTTTTTAGTTATAAATTAGCCAAATTTACTCAGTTAGGATTGACATTTCTATAAAAATATGCTACACTGTTCCGTTCTAAGTAGCTGGGCAACGAGCCTTCCTACCTCTAGGACATCAACCTTAAGGGGGTGTTCATGACTGCACTGAAGGCGAAGACCTATTTCGTTCCGTTCGCCATCTCGCACTATCTCGAGTTCTACGAGCGCGTGTTTGCGGGTCAGATGATCCGCGTCTACATCTACAGCCTCGGACTTCGCTGGGTGCTCCCGAGAGAGCCCAGGAACAACGAGAAGGAGAAGAAGCTCGAGTTCGAGTTCCAACTCGTTCCCGAGCCCGGAGAGACGACCCGAGCTCGGAACCGGTGGTTCGAGGGCGAGTTCCTGTGGGAGACCTGTGACGGTTTCCTGAAGGTGGAAGCCGAGCTACTCCGCCCTCTCGGGAAGGTCGAGCTCGCTCCGTGGATCGCCAAAGAGGCGACCGTGGAGCACAGACACGTCTGAGAGCTCCAGCTCTCTCTGACCCGACGCGTGCGACATTGTCCCTGGACAATCGATCGCACACGCGTCGGGGACAATCTACCCCGCCTTTCGCGAAAGGCGGGGTTTTTGTTTTTTCAAATAAAAAATCCTTTATTTCAAGGATGCTATATGTATCTGGAATGTGGGACACGGTGCAACACACAGCACTCTCGAGCGAGCGTGTGGGTTGCACCGTGGTACGGCGTCAGTGGCTCGGGGTAGAGGAATTCGAACCTTTCCTGCTCCACACGATGTTGTGGTACCCGGTGCAGTATCCGTGGCAGACCACCCTCGGCCCGCCTACCCTAGGTTGGGCGCTGGCCTTTTTGTGGTACACCACCTCACCCGTGAGCGCACCAGGACAGAGCTCCCAATCGGGATGGTAGGTCCCGTCGGGAGAAATCGTGGCGAGACCAGAGATGGTGCGTCCGTTCTCCTGGAAGAGAACTGCATTGTGCAGACCCTCCCTGAAGTGGCCAGTGATCATGAGATGGTCGTCCTTTCCGGCGACACTAGTCTCGGGCTGGATCATGAACTTGTTTGTCATGTTGACGGTATCCCTCCTATGTGTGTTTCCGCCTCCCAGACGGATGTTGAGCTGATAACCTTGGGCAAGGTCAGGGAGATAAAAACGACAACTAGTATCGTCTCTACTCACTGATCTGTTATATACCAGGAAACATGAACGCCCTCCACAAGGAGGGCGTAATAATGGTGACCCCGGTGGGGATCGAACCCACGACCATTGGCTTAAAAGGCCACTGCTCTACCAGCTGAGCTACAGGGTCATTAAATTGGTTTGTCACTTACTCTTCTATTATAAGTCGATAAGACCAGCTGCCCGCCCGCCGAAGCTTTAGCGTAGGCGGGAGCTACAGGGTCATTTGTAATGAGTCAATGACGAATATACTAACCTAAGAATATAAAAAAGTCAAGCAAACTATAGCATAAAAAAGGAAAGTATAGTGAAGCTTCGAATTTTTGTTGTGAGAATGAAAATTGTATCAGTTCTGGCTACGAGAGGGGTGTCTCATTGTAGTTTGGGTAAGTGAGCATATATCAGTTCTATGTTTGGAATTTTGTGTGTCATGTACGTGAGTATGTTGCTCGTTTTTCTTTTTCACGATACACTATAGACATAGTATATATGTCAAAACAGGTAAAACAAACCAAAATAGTTGCAACAATCGGTCCATCATGTGAGTCAGTAAAAACTCTCGAACGCATGGTGCATGCAGGGATGAATGTTGCACGATTGAATTTTTCACACGGCACACATGAAAATCATGCGCTTCTTATTGAGCGTATTCGAGAAGTTGAAAAAAAGACGCATGAGCCAGTAGCAATATTGCAGGATCTTCAGGGACCAAAATTACGATTGGGTGAAATAGAAAAAAAGGGTATCGAACTGATCAAAGATACTGAAGTTGTATTTACTCATCGTCCCGAGACTTCTCTCGAAATACCACTGGGTTACGAACGATTATACGAATATGTAAAACCAGGAGAACGAATGTTATTGGATGATGGTCGTCTCGAAGTAAAAATAATAAGAGTCGAACAAGAAAAAATAATTGCACATGTCATTGTCGGAGGTGTGTTGATGTCGCACAAGGGGATTAATGTACCTGATTCTAATTTGAAAGGATTGAAAGTATTGACTGAAAAAGATCGAGAGGATTTGAAATTTGGAGTTGAACACGGTATTGATTTTGTTGCCATGTCTTTTGTCATGGATCCGCAAGACATTCTTGATGTAAAATTTTTTATCAAACAGATCGAGCAGGGAATTGGAGAGACAAGACTTGACCCAATTCGCATTATTGCAAAAATTGAAAAACACGAAGCCGTTCAGAAGATTGAAAAAATTATTGAAGTGGCGGATGGAATTATGATTGCGCGAGGTGATCTAGGAATTGAAATTCCAGCTGAAAAAGTGCCTTTGATTCAAAAGAAAATTATTGATCTAGCGCGCACGCATGCAAAGCCAGTTATTGTCGCAACACAAATGCTTGACTCTATGCAGCATAGCCCGCGTCCTACACGTGCCGAAGTCTCTGATGTGTCAAATGCGGTAATCGATCATACAGATGCAGTCATGCTTTCCAATGAGACTGCAAGCGGTGAATACCCAGTCGAGACTGTCGAGACTATGAAATCAATTATTCTGTCAACCGAAGATTCTGTGTATGACGACGTATTAGCTAGAGAAACGAGGTCTAAGGTTAAAAGCATTGATACTACAATCAGTAGTCTTTCAAAAATTGTTGCAGAAGAAGTGGATGCTCAATTAATTCTCGCGGCGTCTCTATCAGGAGACACAGGGCGACTCATTTCACAGTACAGACCTGAGCTGCAAATCGCAGTTGCAACAAGCTCGGTGAGGGTCTGTCGTCAACTCAATTTGTCATGGGGCGTGCGACCATTTATTCTCGGGGAATGTAAGACGATTGAGGAATTGATCGAGCGTTCAATTCTCGAACTTAAGAATAAAAAATTTATTTCATCAGGAGATCGATTGATTATCGTAGCAGGAGAACCAGTGGGCCAGGCAGGCCATGTAAATTTGCTTGAAGTGAGAGAAGTCTAAAGAGAGAGGTTCGGGTAGTTGTAAGCGTACTATCTAATGATGTTACAATAATTTAGAAGTTTTGTGCATTGTATGTTATACTTCTATCACTTATGAAAGTGAACGGAAGAAAAAAAATAGAAAAAAATAAGAGTGCGAGAGAAAGTGCGCATATTTTGTGGTTTGATGAAATTCATATTACTGATATTCCACTAGTCGGGGGAAAAAATGCGTCTCTCGGGGAAATGTACACCGGACTTCAGAGTAAAGGGATTTCTGTTCCAAATGGTTTTGCGATTACTGCTCGTGCATATTGGGATTTTTTTCAGGCACATGAACTCTCAAAGGCGATCAAGCGCGAGCTCAAAGGGTTGAATGTACTTGATATGCGTTCGCTCAGTAGCGCAGGAAAGCGAGTGCGCAGCCTAATCCTCAATGCGGAATTTCCACAAGATCTACAAAATGAAATTTTTGAGGCATATCAGACTCTTCAGAAAAAAGAGGGTGTAAAAGCTCTATCAGTCGCAGTCCGCTCGAGTGCAACAGCAGAGGATCTGCCTGACGCATCGTTTGCAGGTCAGCAAGAAACCTATCTCAATGTACAAGGAAAAAAAGAATTACTGTTTGCAGTAAAAAAATGTATTGCCTCGTTGTTCACTGATCGCGCAATCTCATATCGTGAAACCAAAGGGTTTGATCACCTCGCAGTGGCGCTCTCGGTCACGGTACAGACCATGGTTAGATCAGACCTCGGCACTTCTGGGGTTATGTTTACCATTGATACTGAATCTGGATTTCCTGGGGTAGTATTGATTAATGCATCATATGGGCTCGGGGAATATGTGGTCAAAGGACGCGTTACCCCGGACCAATTTTACGTGTTCAAAGAAGGAATAAAGAAAGGAAAGAAAGCGATTATTAGTAAAATTGTAGGATCAAAAGAAGTAAAGTTGATATATGGAAATTCTGGCACTACGCAGAAAATAGTCCCGGCAAAAGAGCGGCGTACTATCTGTATTTCTGATGAGGATGTACTTACCCTCGCCAAGTGGGGCATGGAAATTGAAAAATTTTATAACAAATCTCAGGATATTGAATGGGCAAAAGACGGGGCTACGGGAAAACTCTATATTGTGCAAGCTCGTCCCGAGACTGTGAAGTCGCAAGCAGATCATTCGATTATTGAATCATATGAGTTGAAAGAGAAAGGAACTATTGTTGCTCGGGGAATTTCTATTGGGCAAAAAATAGGTGCCGGAGCTGTCCGAGTGATCAATGATCCTCGTGACATGAAATTATTTAAAAAAGGTGAAGTACTCGTGACGCGTATCACCGACCCTGATTGGGAGCCGATTATGCGGCTTGCATCAGCAATCGTGACTGAGCAGGGAGGGAAGACTAGTCATGCGGCAATTGTATCTCGAGAATTGGGTGTACCCTGTGTAGTCGGCTGTAGACAAGCGCGAACAGTTATTAAAACCGGACACAAAGTCACAGTATCCTGCGCAGATGGTGAGGAAGGGCATATTTATAAGGGCATTCTTCCTTTTGAAGTAAAAAAGACTCAAATAAAAACTACAGCAAAGACAAAAACGAAAATAATGATGAATCTAGGTGATCCTGATCATGCATTCTCTTTGTCGTACTTACCGAATGATGGTGTAGGTCTTGCACGTGAAGAATTTATTTTTTCCAACTTCATTCGCATTCATCCGCTTGCATTACTTAATTACGCAAAACTTACAGATAAAAAAGTAAAAAGAAAAATTGCTGATCTTACGATAGGTTATACTGACAAGCGCCAATATGGTGTAGATAAACTTGCAGACGGCATCGCGCGGATTGCTGCAGCTTTTTATCCACGAGACGTGATTGTACGACTCTCTGATTTCAAGACCAATGAGTATGCGACCTTGATTGGAGGGCATGAATTTGAGCCCAAAGAAGAGAATCCTATGCTTGGGTGGCGGGGTGCTTCACGGTATTATTCCAAAGAGTACAAAGCAGCATTTGGAATTGAATGTGAGGCTTTGAAAAAAGTGAGAAATGACTGGGGACTTGATAATGTGATTGTCATGGTTCCATTTTGTCGCACGCCCGAAGAAGGAAAACAAGTATTAGAAACCATGTCATCTTTTGGACTCAAGCAAGGGGAGAATAAACTCAAGGTCTATGTCATGTGCGAAATTCCTTCAAATGTGATTCTTGCTGAAGAATTTGCGAAAATTTTTGATGGATTTAGTATTGGATCAAATGATCTGACTCAATTAACACTCGGTGTTGATCGTGATTCCGCGTTGGTAAGTCATGTATATGATGAGAAAAATACAGCAGTCACCACACTGATCAGGCAAGTTATCAAGGTTGCGCATAAGTATAAGAGGAAGATTGGAATTTGCGGACAGGCACCAAGTGATTATCCAGAATTCGCGGAGTTTTTGGTACGCGAGGGGATTGATAGTATTTCTCTCAATCCTGATACGGTATTATCTACTCGGGAACGTATTGCGAAGACAGAAAAACATGTGGGAAAAAATCCAGGAAAAACCAATCATACATTTTTGGCGCTCATCGGTGTGTTGGGAGTTCTAGCTGGTAGTATGATTCTTCTTGGTGGAGGATGTAGAGCGCTTGCACCAGAGTCCGAGGGAGGAGCACAGGTAGAAGATCTTACTCCTGCTCAGGTACGCACACGGGTGGAAGAAAAAAATAAAGCAGAGCTCGAGGCAAAACGCACTACATTGTCAGTCTCAACTCTTGCATCATTCAAGGTATCCTATCCTCAATTGTGGAAAATGAGAGAGCTGGGAGATAGAAGTGGATTTGTGTTTACCGGAGATAAAAAAGGAGAATCAGTACAAATTATAAAGCAGAAAAAAGTACCTGCTGTGGTTGTTGGGGGTGTAGCGAGCGGTGGTCAGGTAAACACACAAACGGGAAGCGGCACGAATTCAGTAGTGCCATCTGAAATTGTGGTCAATGGACAGACACTGAATATTGAGCAGACACAGAATGAGAGTGGAGTGACCACCTACTCAGTACATATTCCTTTAGACAACGAAGATGAAGAAGAATTATTGGTTTCAGGTACAGCACCTATTGAAGAGTTTGTTGACATTGTATCAAGTATTACCTTCACACCCCCAAGTCCTGAAATCGCTCCTCCGATGGAACTCACTCCAGAACAGGCAGGAGAAAACTGTATTTACGTGCTTTCAGAGACACAAGGCGAGACGACTATGCAGTGCTATTAACGATAGAGTTTGTAAGCAGAGTATAAAAAATTCCGCATGAACTGCGGTTTTTTGATTGAAAAAAACACTAAAAAATGCTACTCTACAGAGAGTAGTCTATGAAATTATTGCATAAAAAAATAGTCATTGGCGTCGTGCTGCTATTAGGTGCGTTTTTTTTGGTTTCTCACAATACAGTCTATGGTTCAATTGAAGAGCAGGAACAACTACAGACAGAACTCAAAAATATTGAAGCAGAAATTAGCAAACTGGAAAAAGAGCTTTCGACCACTAAGGGTGAGAAAAAAACCCTGAGTAATAAAATATATCAGCTGAAACAAGAGCAGAATAAAATTAAACTCCAGATACAATCAACCACGATTCGTATCAAGACTCTAGAAGAGAAATTGGCTATTACTGCTGATGAGATTAAAAATGCTGAAGATAAAATAGCAGAACTCAAAGGACAATTGAGTACCTTTATACGTCTACTTTATCAAAAGAATCATGAAGCACTAGTATTCCGTTTAATTTTACAAGGACAACTGAGTGACGCAGTAGTAGAAGTTCGTAATCTTGAACGATTGTCTGATTCAATTGGTGAACTGGTAAGCGAGGTAAAAAAATTAAGAGAAGAATTGGAAAATAAAAAAGAGGTATATCAGGCAGATCAGGAAGATGCCAACGAACTTTTGAAAATCACTAAAATTCAAAACACGGCATTGGGCGGAAAACTACAGGAACAGAGCCAGCTTCTCAAAGATACGCAGGGTAAAGAAGAAAATTATCAAAATCTAATCCAAGGAAACAAAAAGCGTGCAGCAGAAATAAAAAGCAGGATTTATGAATTACTTGATGTAGGCACACAGATTACATTCGGCGAGGCAGTAACCATTGCAGAGTGGGTAGGTGGACAAACTGGCGTGCAACCATCTCTACTCCTTGCAATTTTGACCCAAGAATCCAATCTAGGAAAAAATGTGGGAACCTGTAATCGTCTAGGTGATCCGCCAGAAAAAAGCTGGAAAGTAATTATGAAGCCAGAGCGTGATCAAGAACCATTTAAGACAATTACTGCAGAACTTGAAAAAGATCCGGATATCACACCAGTGTCTTGTCCAATGAAAAATAAAGATGGGAGTCAACTCGGCTGGGGAGGTGCAATGGGGCCCGCACAGTTTATTCCATCGACATGGGTGAGGTATAAGGCAAAAGTTTCAGCTATAACTGGTAAAACTCCTGCAGACCCATGGGATATTCGAGATGCATTCCTTGCCTCAGCACTACTGCTCAAAGCAAATGGTGCAGACGGTACGCGTAACGGAAATTGGAAAGCAGCGATGCGATATTTTTCAGGAGGAACCAATCCCAAATACAGTTTTTACGGGGACAATGTGTTGGCGCTTGCTGATAAGTATGAAGAAGATATCAAAGCGTTGAAATAGTTCACCCCGACTTAGTCGGGATTGGCTTTCCCACTTTCCCCCTATGAACTACTAAAACTGTCTCATGATCCACATAACCTCTTTCGGATAACTCGGAATCACGGTGCCATTGTAGTAGTATAATTTTTTTTGGATTGAAGGAGTTGAATAGTATCGAGCAGTTTTTGGATTATCACCACAGAGATTCCTTCCCACCTCTGATATCGCGTGATCAATGTCTTCAAAAGGAATGCGAGCACCTCCCCATCCAAAGGGATTATTGAATTGCATACGTTTGCCTCCACTTGATTCACGTATGGCGATTGCGGGGAGTAGTCGCCAATCAAGACCGCATCCATCTGCAACAGACACAAAACTTGCGCCATATCCCTCAAGCGGCATGTTATATTTTTTGAAATATGCATCAATTCGCTCGGCGCGATCGTCAATAGATGGAGAAGAGTTGAGGTTGTGAACCATGAGGTAGGCGATAATCACGACAATCGAGATAAAGATGATGAGCATACTCATGGCATGTCTCCGGTAATGGAGAAAGCCTGCAGGGGTCAGCAAGTTTTTTCTCGCAGGGGTATGTGCACCTTTACCGGGCGCTGTATATTTTTTTGGTCGTGGCATAGAAGCTGTTCGAGAAAAATCCAGAATACTAGTAAGAATATGTAGTATATCAAAAAAACATTTATTAACATAAAACACCCTGGTTTAATCAGGGTGTTTGTATAATTTCTTGTTTACAGTTTGCCCAAATTCAATTCCTCCGTAATACGAATTTGCTCCACAAACTCAGGCATATGAGAAACGAGGATAATCGTTCCTTCGTATTCATTGATTGCTTGCGCGATCACAGGGATATGTCTGAAATTAATGTGATTGGTAGGTTCGTCGAGAATAAGAAGTCCCGGTTTTTGCAATACAAATCGGGCATAGCAGAGCAGTCCTTTCTGCCCCTCTGACAGTGAACCCACGGTATTTTTCATGATATCAGAGGTCAAAAGAAATTGTGCACCTGTTGCATAAATTTCCTGGTTATCAGGTATATCCATCATTTCAGCGAGAGAATCATATACTGTAGCTTCAAAATCAAGTCCAGAGAAGTCCTGTCGGTAATACCCGATTTTTATCCCAGGAGCAATAGTCGCGTGGTCGGCTGGATCAATTGCAAGTTCTTTTAGAAGGGTGCTTTTTCCAACACCGTTAGGCCCTACAATCTGAAGTCGATTTCCTTTCCATAGCTTAATATCTACTTTCTTGTGCACACGTTCATGATTGATGATCGCTCCAACGCTTGAGATAGTTACGACAACCTCAGACCAGGGTTGTGCAGGAATGGTAAATGGGCGGATTGTCTTGTCATCGCGTTTTACATCGACCATGTTTTCTTCATCTTCTTCTACCTGGTCTTTCAGCTTACTCGCAAGTTTTCGCATCTTACCTCCTTTGTGCGCAAAGAAATTTACTTTATCTTTTTTATCCTGAATATTTTTTCTGAGCTGTGCATTTTTTCGTTCTTCACGTTCAATTTGTGCTTTGATTTCCTCGATTACATCAAAATAATTTCCCACGTATTGTTCAACTTTTTTGGTGTGAAAATCCACGTTCAAGACTCCGTCAGTAAATGAGTTCAAGAATGTTGCGTCATGTGAAATAACAATAACCGTCCCTTCGTACATCATGAGGAACCCAGTCAAATGCGCGATGCCGTCAGCATCCAGATTGTTTGTAGGTTCATCGAGTAGTAGAATGTCAGGCTTTTGAATGAGTGCGTATGCGAGGAGTAGTCGTGCGTGTTGTCCACCCGAGAGTTCTTTTATTTTCTTTTGAAGAGGTATTGAAAGATCTACTACAGTTAATACATCATTAACCAATTTTTCGAGATTATATAGATGTTCAGAAAATGCTGTGGCAAAGTATTCAAGAATGGTTAGTTCAAAAAATTCTTTGGGCATGACCTGTAGACCGATCGCAATAGTCGCATTGTCGGTGATGTGGATACTACCGGAGGTAGGTTTGAGCACGTCTGGTTTTGTCGAACCAGACGCACCTAGAATAAGTTTGAATATAGTGCTTTTGCCTACACCATTTTGACCCATGATGGTGATTTTTGCATTTTCACGAACCGAAAAAGAAGCCTCTTCAAGAATAGGTTTATCATCAGTATAGGAGAACGATACATTGTCAAAGCGAACAATAACATTACCGTGGTTCATAGTGTGGAAGTAGTTCTAAAATAAATAACTCGCACGTAGGAGTTATTCTGGTGGACAGGTTTTCAGTTAAACAATTAGGCGTACTTGATCAACACATGTCAGGAGAACTTCTGCCCGGTCACTCATCGCATTCTTTGTTGGACAGGTAGGACTGTGTTGTTGTAAAAAATCAAGCGGGCTGGACGGGACTCGAACCCGCAACTTCTGCCGTGACAGGGCAGTGCTCTAACCAGTTGAACTACCAGCCCGTATATGTCAGTCACAGACTGACATGGGTACGGAAATTTACTTTGAATTTTTCTGTGCCGCAGCTTTTCGAACACGCTTCAGCTTTTTCTTGTCGCGTGTAATTTTGTCCATTTTCCACTGTGCTTTCATTTTATTTCTCATTTTTTTACGCATTCCCATAGGAAGTAAAGATAGTCGATTAAATATTCTAGTGAATGAAATATATGATACGTGTTTTTAACAGTTTTGTCAATATGTAGGGGGTTCGCTATATAACAAAAGACCCTTGGTGTGTCCGGCGCGGCAAGGGAGCGAAGGAGGGGGCGCTCCCGCCATCGCCAAACACACGAAAGGTCTTTGGTACAGTGACAACTAATACTAGCAAAATGGAATTTGTGTGTCAAGCTTTCTGTGGCTATAAAAAAATCTCCATTATGGAGATTTTTTTATATTTTCTAATTTTTTGTCATTGCTTGGGCAATTGCAGCAAATACCTTTGGATGTTTTTCTGCGATCTGTGAAAGTACTTTTCGGTCAAGAGCAATACCGTGCTTTTTGAGTGATCCCATGAATGCGCTATAGGACATTCCATGTTTACGAATCTCAGCATTAATTTTTACCTGCCACAGATTTCGTGTCGTACGTTTTTTGTTTCGTCGATCGCGATATGCGTGCGCTCCGGCTTTGGTATCGGCAGTTTTTGCAAGTTTCAAGAGTTTTTTGCGTCCACCCTCAAATCCTTTTACTCGTTTGAGAATGTTTGAGCGTCGTTTTGCATGGCGCATTCCTCGTTTTACTCGTGGCATACAATAATACTAATCATTAAAATTATTTTGAAGCGTAGGGAAGAGCATTGAGCACTGTTCGCTTCATTGGGGTTGAGGCTCTCTGATCTCGACGTTTGTTGCGTCGAGTATTCCCTGATTCTCGGGAATTAAAATGGTCTTGGCCATCCATGCGTTTGAGCACCTTCATTCCATGTTTTTTTGATTTCTTTACTTGAAATCTTTTTGCTGTCGCTTTGTGAGTTTTGAGTTTAGACATATAAATTCATTACGTGGGTTCGAGTATATCGCATATGTGTCCTCTCGTCAAGAGGGGAAATGTGAATAGAAATAAGGAAAAATAGTACTATTTTCGTACAATTACTGCGGTTACTTTCTTGCCCTGTCGTGTAATTTCTTGCTCAAATTTGACTGGAACCGCAGGTTCGAGCTTTTTGAGCATCGTTTCGATTACTTCATTCGCTAGATCTCCCCGAGCGTTTTCTCGGCCTTTGAGGACGACTTCGAGACGTACTTTGTCTCCGCGCAAGAGAAATTTTTCTGCTTGGTCAGCCTTGATACCAAGATCGTGGTCGCTGATGCGGATGGAGAGGCGCACCCCTTTGATTTCACTCACGTGTGAGTGTGCTTTCTGTTTGCGTGCTTCTTTCTCTTTTTGATACTTAAATTCAGTGAAATCTATGAGTTTGACAACCGGCGGAGTACTCTTTGGGTTAATTTCGACCAAATCAAGCTCGCGTTCCTCTGCGAGTGCTCGCGCCTCTACTGAGGTCATGATATTGATACGTTGACCTTCTTCATCGAGTACCAAAACTTCAGGAGAGTCTATTTCCTGATTTTTTCGGTAATGCGCAATAAGAGGTTTATCTGGTCTTTTTTTACGGGAGATTCGCATATTTCAAAGTAAAAACTAAAAAGTCAAAAGTAAAAAGAATTTAATTTCACATGGAGTTTACCATGAGCGAGTCCGAGTCGAATGGTGGAGATGCCGGGAATTGAACCCGGGTCTAGACGGGTTACCCCTACAGTCTACATGTGTGTCGATATTTGGGGTAGTAACATGCGATTAAAAAATATCGCAAAATGTCGCATGCACTCATATGCTAGGTTTCAACAAACTGCGGATATGATACACAGCTTGTCTACACTCGAGCGTGGGTTGGCACCGCGAGCCCGCTATCGAGTATCGCGGGTGCGATGGCATGTAGGTTTTAAGCTACAGCAGGAGCAAAGCTAGATACACTGAAAGCTTTCGCTACAGCGCTCTTAGCTCGCTCTAACAAGTTTGCACTTGTAGGTTTGCCTGAGAGTATACAGAGATCAGGCACTCTGACATGCATATAAAAGATAACGAGTCCGCCTATCGAACCCTGTCATCCCCATAAATTGTAACGATCAACTACTCATCTCTCCCATATTTCACTGCCCGTTGGAGAGTGCGTTTGTGCTCTTTTTCCTTGATACTTCGGCGTTTATCATAATTCTTTTTTCCCTTAGCAATGCCGATTTCCATTTTGATCCGAGCGCCCTTAGTATAGAGGGAAAGTGGCACGATTGTCAAGCCGTTCTCCTCGCTTTTTCCGCGTAAATAACTGATTTCTTTGGCTTTGAGCAGAAGTTTTCTCGTAGCGTCAGGGATATAGTTTTCTCTGCGGGCATATCGATAGGGTCCGATATGCATATTGACAACACTCGCTTGTGTTCCCCGGACGATAACAAAACTACCATCCAGTTTGGCACTACCCTGGCGTACAGCCTTGACCTCTCCGCCAGTCAATACCAAGCCAGCCTCGAGTACTTCGAGGATGTCATAGTCAAATCGAGCTTTTTTGTTTGATGCAAGTGTTGCCATATAGAGCAGAGTATAGCGGATTTTTGCTATTTTGCAAGATTGGAACATAGCGTGTATACTTATACTTATTTGATTATGAATACTATGGAAGAAAATGGAGAGAAAAAAATGAGTATGCCGGCAGTCACAAGTATTGTGATAGTGGTGGTAATTATCATCGGCACTACTTTTCTCGGTGTATGGCTATATCAGAAATCACAAAAAACAAATACTCAGCCTCAATCTGAAATACCTGCAGTTGAAACTCCAGTAGAACCAGCACTTTCAGCAGAAGAATTGCGCGAGAATTTTGTACACGCGGTGGATACCTTGATAGAAGAAGTTGCTACGCTAAATACACAAACATCTACCGAGCTTATCTCGTATGTTGAGGATCGTCTGATGACTATTCGTGTTCCGAGCGAAGAGAAGGACACCTATCTCAATGTATTCCTCGCTATAGAAAATTTGAAAAAAACTGAATCAGAATCCGTCGATAGTGTAAAAACAAAAATGATTGAACTAATTTCATCACTACGTTAAGAGGGTGTGTGTGAAATGTATTCGGTCTCTGATTTTTAGTGGCGTATTATTGTATGAGTCAATCGTTTGTAATAAAAATCTTCTCGTGGATTCTCCCATTTGTTGTCTTATTGGGAATTCTTATTTTCCCAAAGCCGTTGATTGCCGCAGGACTTTTTTCTTTGTGGATTATGTATCAGAGCTATGTGGCCATCATGTATCGGAGTCGCATATATGAAATCGTGACACAACTCTTCACCATGTTTTCTTTTCTGTGGTTACTCGTATTGGTAGAATCGGTATTGTTGCGGTGGTTTATTGTCATCATGGCGCTACCTGTTTTTTTCTTTTTGGTATGGATGAATTCAGAATTTACCGGGAGGCTCGTACATATCAAAGAAAAACCACTTCGTCGTATGCGTATGATGATACATGTGTTCAATATGTATGCAGGGGGTATTTCATTTTTTGCACTTGATGTATATTTCCCTTCGATTCCAGCGATAGTGCTTATTGCAGCAGGAGGAGTGTATGCTGCGATAATCTCTCTACTCATCTGGAAATTATATTTCAAATCGAGCACCACTAGATTCATGATACCACTTGCAGTAGTATTGGTCGGGGTTGCAGAATGCATATGGGCGATACGATTATCACCATTTGGATATCTGGCGCAAGGATTACTGATAGTATGGATATGGTATGTGATGCAGTTGTTGATACGCTTCCACCTGAGTCCTCGGGGGATTGTCTGGAGAGAGCAGACAGCATTTTTATCCACGAATGCACTGCTATTCGTACTCATGCTGTGGTTTGTCAGATGGGTGTAGAATTATTTTTTGTTCAATATTAAATTAGCTCAATTTTAGAATAATGTAGTATGTCCTATCCTCCACATTTACCCGCACATATTTCTCCCGAACAACAGGCGACTGCATGGGCGCGAATTAGAATTATTGGAATCAGTGTCATCGTGTCTCTCGGAACAGGAATTGTAGGTTCTCTCATTGCATTTGCCTGGATTATTCCAGGAGGATATACCGGAGACGGCACCTGGGTATCCCGAAGTCAAAATCTGAATGCAGGATCACCCTATAGTGAGCCTGATACGTCAGTTATTCGTAAGGTAAAAAATGTCACTGTCGAAGTATTTTTTGATTCGAAAATTCTGGCCAATGGTTTGTACAGTGAAGATGCACGCATTGGAGAGGGTGTGATGCTTACCTCAAATGGGTGGGGAGTGGTGTATGCGCCAGAACTCAGCATACTCACATCAATTCCAAAGATGAGGGTGCGAGACATGCAGAATATATGGTACACACCAAACCTAGTTGTTCCTGATAAAGAAAATGGATTAGTATATTTCAAATTATTGGGTACGGAATTTTATGTTACTTCATTTCCCGATTGGAGAACGATTGCTTCTGGTGTCGGAGTGTGGGCGTTCAATCGGGGTGAGTGGAGACGTGAGACTATCGGCAATCAGGAACATAGTGCGACAGAGCAGGTATTTGTCGCATCAGACGAGCGCATGCGGTATACATTATTTCCCGAAGGGTTATTATCACGAGGTTTAGTATTCAGTGATGCGGGGAATCTGCTCGGATTCATTGATGAGTCGGGCGCCTTGCGAGACGCGTGGATTGTGGAATATTCAATTCCAGAATTACTACAGTCGAGTTCAATACTATCTTCTACCGTAGAGTGGAGAGGTTCGATGGTCGAAGGAGTGGAGGCAGGAAAAGTAGTGAAGGGATTTCTGATTGATTCAGTTGGCAAGACTGGTGCGACTGTGTTGAGAAGATTTGATGTACTTCGGATGATTAATGGTGTCGCAGTGACCGAAGCAAATCTGTACCGACTCGTGCGTGAAAAGCCATTAACGGTGACGGTGTGGAGGGAAGGTGAATTATTTGATATACTTATTCCATAATAATTATTCTTCACATTTTTCACCTTTAATACTGTCATAGTATGATGGAAACTACGTCTCAATCTCCGCTACGCCGTCTTGCTCGATCAAAAAATTTACTCGTCGCTGTCGGAGTATTGTCGGGACTCATTGCAGGAGGTGCTACATTACTCTTCCCGCTCAAATATCGCGCAGACGCGGAAGTTTTTATTCTTTCTCAAGCGCGATTTGGTGTCGATCCATATACTGTTGCAAAATCGGGTGAACGTATTGCAGAAAATCTGGCACAGGTCATGGGCACTGAAGATTTTTATGAAAAAGTAAAATCAGAAACTGGATACCCCGTGGATTGGTCGAGCTTTGAAAAATTTCAATTGCGTGAAAAATTAAAATTGTGGCAGAAGACCATTTCCCCTGCAGTAGTATATGGTACAAGTATCTTGACGATCAGCGCATACCATAGAGATACGATGCAGGCGAGCGCGATTGCAGGAGCTGCTGCCAATGCACTCGTTACCAAATCAAGTGAATATGTGGGAGGAGATGTATCAATTCGTCTGGTCAGCAGACCGACCGTGACCAAAATTCCGGTAAAACCGAATCCACTGGTAAACGCACTCGGAGGCGCATTTGTTGGGGCGCTGTTTACTGCATTGATGATTGTAAAGAAATAAATTTATTCCTGTCTTTTATATATGCAAAAAAAATCAGAAGTACAGTTTGATTTTTTGAAACAATTTATTGAACACGCCCTTGATGAAGCAGGGTTCCAAAATTTGACCGAGGAGACGAGGGGTCAGTATGTTCCTCAGTTTGTAGCCGAAGCAGAGCGGAGAATTGGATTGGCGCTCATTCCACGCCTGACCGAGGACTCGGCAAAAGAATTGGAGCAGTTGCTCGAAAAAGATGATCTGACTCCCGAAGAGATGAGAAATTTTTGGACAGATACTATTCCAGATTTTGAAAATGTAGTCGGAGATACGCTGAGAAGTTTTTCACAAGAACTCAAAGATACGCTCAATGAATTATCACACTAAACGTACGGTAGTGTTTCTATGCCTGTGCCCACTCCTGCGGAATTGCAAAAAATAATCGATCAAGAGCGAGAACATATTGACCGGCTGGAGAAAGCTCGGAGTCATTTTTTGACACAGTGGGCCACACTCGAAAGAGAACAATCAGAAGTCGTCGCATCATTGCGTCAATATATGGATAAAATAAAAATGCGCGATGTATTAGAAAATATTCATTCTATCAAAGAATAATACTATGGCCGGAACACCAGAATACAAGGGAGTTGAAATTTCCAAATATGCACCAGGGGCTGAAGTGGTGGTAAATGCTAAAGGTGAATGGAAACTGGCAAAAGTTACTGCGCAGGGTACTCTTCGGGATAAGAAATTGTCCCTCGATGTTGAATATCCTCCTTCGGGTACCGGAAGTTCTTCTACCGAGACACTAGTCATCGACGGGCGTGCACCGAGAATTATCTCCCCTGCGGATGTTGCTGATTTTGAAGATCCAGACAAAGGTACGGTGCATGTTGAGAAAAAGAATGTTGCCAAGGATGGTACACTGGAATTCACCATCAAATACGACGGAAAGTCATATCCAGGGGTAACTGAGGAGGTGTTCAAGCTCTGGAAAGAGAGTGCGAGTGTTGGGGAACGTTTCAAACAGCTAAAGACTGAATTGGAGCATAGTTCTGCGAGGAGACATCTCCAATTTGTTGAGCAGAATAAAGCTGCGGAAAAAATGGTTGCAGAAATTTTTACACTCATCAGAGATACCAAGCGTTTCAATACGTTTGATAAAACACAGATCAAAGAAAGACAGAAGAAATTGACCGAACTATTGAAAGATGCAAAAAAAGCGCTCGATACATTGGCGCACGATGTGGCACAGGTTGATCCAAATCAGGATGTCGAAGATGACAAACAAAAACGTGAAGCAGAGAGTGTTAGAAAAATATTAGAAGAGGGAATTGCGAATGGAGAAGTGAAGTACAAAGAAAAAAATCGAAATGCAGCAATACAGAAAGAACAAGAAGCGCATGCAAAAGATAAGAAAAAATACGATGATTGGGTCAAGGCAGGGGCAGTCCCTCCTGCACGGGGTAATCCACCAGCTGATCCAGGCGCTTTTGTATTCAGTGAAAATAATATAGAGCCAGTCAAACCCGAGCAGACTGCACAGATAAAGAAAGAGGTGTACCTCAGTTTTTTCGAAAATCCAAACAAGACAGAGTTTCAAAAAAAGGTATTGCGAGAGGTTGAGAAACTGCGGAAACAACAGGCAAAAAAAGATACGATTACTGATACTAGTGAGTTTGAAAAAACAGGCACCGTGGTCAGTGATTACAAAAAACCGGCAGACAAGAATGTATACCTGACTTCAAAGTATCTTGAAGTAAGTATGAAATTGCTTGATCAAGTGTTGAGTAAAATCGAAAAAAACGAGTCAGGGACCATTGCTGAAAAACTTGAAAAATTACATACTCGGGCAGGTCTACTACTCAACGAAATTCCAAAACAAGCAGACAAAAAACCTCATCCGACATATGCAACTCTGCATGGCAATATTGAAGCACTGCACAAGCTGATTGCGGAGGATGCAAAGAATTTCAAAAGTGTAGACACTGCGATGAACGCAGGATTGATACATAGTCCACCTGATCCGAGCCAGCATGGTCCAGATGATTTTGAAAAACTTGGCGCATTCACCATAAATCAGCGGGAACAACATGTTGACGAATTAGAAAGAGAGCTTCGTGCACTCATGTCTTCAGAAGAAGTAAGAGAAGATATCAAGGCAAAAAAAGCAAAAATTGATACAGAAGACGAGGCATATGTGCCAATTATTGATGTTCCTGAACGTATAATGAAAGAGCTGATCAAAGGAAGACCAGAGGTTGGTGTTGCGGTAGAGTCATTGTTCATGAGTGACCTCAGTACTCCTTCGGGAAAAGATACAGCACTAAAGAAATTCAGAGATATTTTTAGTGACACCGAGCCAGCACCAGATGTTCTCGAGAAGTTGCGTACATATGGAATCAAAAATTGGGAACAATTCAAGAAATTGTGGGATACAAAATTTGCAGAAAAAGCACTCGACACCATGCATGAGATGGCAAAGGCAATGCTCAAAAAAGAAGTATCTCAAAATATTGGTTTTCTTGAAAAGATTGTTAAATTCAAAGGCCAGATTGCAACCCGCGGAATACTGAATGGAGTTTTGGTGGGTGGTTCTGCGTATGCATTGACACTTGTATTAAGTGGCGGAGTAAGTGGAATCATACTCGCAGCTCTCGGAGGTATGACTGGTGGGGCAATAAAAGGAAAATTATTCGAATGGTTTGGAAAAAAATTTGGAGATAGAAATAAGGAATTGCAAAAAGAGCTCGAGGAATCTACCAAGAAGAAAAAAAATGTTGTCGGAAGATTGGTAAAAAATGTCATGGTAGGAATCGATGGTGGGACTCTCGACAAGCCAGATATGATCAAGATGGGAGAAATGCCGTCATTTGCAGCAATTCTGGCACAGAGCTTGAGGGACACGACGACTGAGGCAAACAAAATGGCAAAGACCGAACCCGAAGACGTGAAAAAATTGGAAGGCAATGCACGTGTACTCTATGAAGAAATATTATCGCATGTAGATACCGAAGAGCCGGATGAATTAATAAAAAACCAGCTCGCACAGGCAATTCTCAAGATGAATGGAAAAGGAGACATGAAAGCGCATTTGCTGACAGAAAAATTGGATTCAAAAATCAAGGGAGCAATTGATAAAGCATTTGGAGCGTTTGGCGGACATGAAGGTTGGAAGAAAGGGGCTCTAGCTGGTGGTATGGTGGGCGCAGCATTTTTTGCCTATCAAGATGTTGCACGTGCAGGATTTGGTGGCGCTCTTGGAGCATGGGCAGGATTCAAGGAAGGATCAAAATGGGATACCAAGGCAGAGCAGAAAAAAGCGAGAGAACAAGCGTTTGAAGATATTCATGCATTGCGTGAATTTGCCAAAACAGGCGTAGCAGGAACTGACGCAGAAAGGGCTGTGCTTCGCGAACGCCTCATGCGTCTCAAGCGTCTACTACACGTGAGCCCTGGCGCATCTCAATCAGAGCTTGCGGTATATGGAATTGTAGGAAGAGAAGTAATACCTGAGAAAAAAGAAAGTCATGGACATGGCGGGCATGGTCATGGACACGGTGGACACAAGAAATCGAGTAGTAAAGAGCATGCACATAAAGATGTGGGCGGGTGGGTAGATTATGCGGGAAATGTAGTTATCGACAAGAATGGGAACATGGTGGACCCTGAACTCAAATTTTTATTTCAAGACATGCGCGCAGCAGTGAATGATGCTGAACATGAGGGGTTATTGCAAGACAAGGAAGAGGATCGTCAAAAACTGGACATCGTATTGAGTCAATTGGGTAAACGAGGAAAGGATATCGAGGACAAAGTAAAGAAACGAGGAATTCTTGCCATGTTTGGGAAAGGTTGGGAGTGGGTGAAAAAACATAAATATGGAATTGGTGGAATTATTTTGGGTGGAGCATTAGGAGCTACCGTAGCATATGGAGGTAGGGAATTACTCAAGGGAGAATTGCCAAAAGGATTATCAAGCGAACCATTGCCACCACACGACTCACTGCCACGCAGACCATCTATGGGAGATCTACGAGGTGGTGCAGCTCCTACTGCAATCGCAGCAGGTAGTGCGGGAGCGAGAGCGCTTGAGAGTACTATGTCTCCTGATACTACTCTGTCGCGTACATCCGGAAGTTCGGGGGCAATACCACCAGAAGTTGCAAAACCTGGTACTGAAATTCATGAACAGAGGAGCATGTATTCAGAAACTTCAACAATCAAAAAAGGTGAAGGTGTCTTGCATGCAGTTGATCGACTGATCAAGGATATTGATACAGGCAGTCTACCTGAATTGGAAAATCTCAAAGGTACTGCATTACATAATTGGAAAATCGCAGAACTCAAGCGAATGGGATTTGTATTCGAAGAAGGAAAATGGGGCTACCCCTTTACTGTACACAAAGGGGCACAAGTAGAATTGTATACCGAGATAGTAGACGGGAAAACTGTGCCTCATCTGCGGGTGATTGGTGATGAGGGAAAAGAAATCACCATGCACAAGTATCATAGATTCAAAGGAGAGGTGGAGAGTGGTGCGACGGGTGTCTCGCCCGAACGCCAGGCTCAAATCGAAGCTGCAAAAAATAATGTCACTCAATTTTCAAAAGAACTCCATGCATCGACTGAGGTAGGTTCACAGACTGCTCCGTCTGTCCTGCCTGATCAGGAAATCAAAGACCGTCTGAGAGTGGGTGGAAAATTACCTGGAATTCTTGATGCCGAGCCTGCATTTGATGGACGCGCAGTCAGATTGACTCTCGAAGGTGGCGAGCATGCCTATGTCTATCCGCATCATGATGCAGAATTGCGTCTGGGTACTGACTCCAATCAGGATCGATTTTTCTGGAGACTCAAATCCATGGAACATTCTCCTGCATTTATACTACCCGGTGAGACGACGGTCACGACTGGAGGAGCAGGGAAAATGGTGGATTCTGATACGCTGGTAGACAGAAGCGCCATTGCCGAGAATAAGTCAGTCATGAGCAAAGAGGAATATACAAAATATCGTGGGGCACCTCAACCAAAAGTACCAGAAGAGGTAAAACCAACAGTTCAAGAGGAGAAGATAGATACATCAGAAAAAAATGGTACGGATATTAAGGAGCCCGAGGTGGGACATGTAGTTGATAGTAATACTATACGTGAAATGTTTGTGGACGAAGTAGGTCCTGTGAAACAGGCAATTATAGAAAAAATGAAGGATATTGGCAATTCTGGGAATTTGGCAGTAAGCAACAGAGATTATTTCGATAAATTTTTTAATCGTGTAATAAACAATGCAGGTGTGATGAATCCAGATTTATTTACAGGACTCTCGGACAAGAAGATTCATGATGTTGTGGTTCAAGTAGTCCAAAATACACTCACACCTGAAATGCGATTACTTTTGGAGCCATTTGATAATACACTTGCACATAATTTTGTGGATCCAGTTAGTAATATTGAAGGTCGAGCCATGATTATTAGTGGGACTGATGCAGAAGGAAAGATGATATCTTCCGTACGCCTCAGAGTAAGTGAGGGTGGGCAGACAAAGGATTTTATTTTTACGACTGACCCTGGATATACACTAGACGCGACTGATGCGGGAATTGTGCTCAAAGACAGTAGTGGGAATCCAGCACAATTCCAATTGGCGTATCAAGGTAGGCCAGCCACATATAACACTCTTTCAGGAGCAGAATTGATTGCGGTATCATCCAACAAAGCATCACAATAGCCAGGTTTTGTAGGTTTGACAGGAGTGAGTAAGTAAAACACCCCCCTCAGGGGGTGTTTTTATATATCAGTAAAGTATGGTTTGTGTAACCAGGGTTATCTTGACAAAAAGCTTCCTATATGCTATACTGTGCTGTTTTATGAAGTGGGAAATCGTGCTTCATAGTCTTGACCTCGATAGCAGTATATGCGTATAGTGAAAGTAGGTGGCAGGATGCCTAAGTAGGTGGGGGATAGAAAGGGGAGGGTATCTTGACAAAAGCAGGGATATATGGTATTATATAGGGTCATAAAATGAACCAGGAATATAGGTTTCGCAGGTAGGGAATAACAGACGATTTCCTCCATGCGTAGCCTATACGGGGCTCCGAGGTACATAGTGTGCCTTGTACACATTCTTTACAATATAAGTTCATCATAAAAAGTACCTCTGCCATCCATATGGAATGCAGGAGAATGAGGTGGTATATCGAGTATATACCATGTCACCCTTCTGCATTCTGGGTCACGACAAGTCGTCGTAACCATAGGATCAGGGACCGTGTCCGAGTTTGGTTGAGAAACCTTGCTTGGATACCACTGCTGATTAGAGGAGTTAGAAAAATGAACAAGCTCGATCCGGCCCTCCAGACCATGCTCGACGAGATCTCCAAGTGGAAGGAGGAAGCCCTGGCGGCGACCGCTGACCCCAACGAGGTCGAGAAGATCAAGGAGGAGGCCAAGAACAGGACCACGAACGCGTTCCTGACCTACTCGGTCTCGGACGCGCTCTCGAAGTTGCGTCCCGAGCTCGACGAGGCCAAGGCGGATGCCGCCGAGGCCAAGACCAAGGCGTCGGACGCTGAGGTCGCGACGGGTGAGCTCAAGGAGAAGGTCGACGAGGTCCAGACGGACTTCAAGTCCCTCCGGGCCGGAATCTCGAAGGACTTCGAGAGCATCGACAAGGAGATCAAGGAGACGGCCAAGAAGAGCGCCACCCCCGGGTGGCTCAAGGCCCTCGCGGTCCTCGCGCTCCTCGTCGGCATCGGTGCGTTCATCGACGCGCGGCTCAACCCGAGCGGCATGACCGACGAGGAGGTCGCTGCGGCGATCGACAAGAAGGTCCAGGAGGTCTTGGTCGACTACGCCAAGAAGGATTCGGTGCTCAATTCCGATGAGATCACCGGCATCGTGACCACTGCGGTCACGGGTCAGCTCAAGAACTACGTCACGACCACGGACCTCAACAGCCGCGAGTACCTCAAGCGCCCCGACCTGTTCACCACGAACGACAAGGGTGAGACGGTCCTCGCCGACGACATCGCCGCCGCGGTCGACCTCCAGATCAAGGAGGCCTGCGAGAAGAAGGCGGCCGAACGTCGGAAGCTCGCTCCGCTCTGGGAGAAGGGCCTGCAGAAGAAGGTCGACGATGCGGTGGCCAAGGCCCTGGCAGACGCCAAGGTCGACGTCACCGTCAAGCCGGACCCGCAGCAGCCTTCGCTCGCGACGAAGAACCTCGAGATCGAGGTCTGTCCCCGGGGCGGCAAGTGCGAGAAGGCCAAGCTCAACCGCGGCAGCCTCGGAGAGACGTTCTGATGAACTGACAAGCTGCTTCGAGCGACCATGCAACACATGCGGGTCGCGAAGAAGCGCACGACATCTGGCACCGGCGGACCGAGAGATCACTGATCTCCTCGCGTCCGCCAAAGCCTAACCAGTGTTCATATCTCATTAGTATAGAGATGTGGAAAGTGGTGAGGCTTTGTAAAGTAAAAAGATAATACAAATACGAATTTCCATTCTGCGTAGTTGATACGATTCAGAATCGTGTGCACTGCAGAGTATGGAGAAATCCAAACTCAGTTCATTACATTTTTCAATCGATGAAGCGATGGAATACAAATTCCCGAGCATAGAGACATGTTCTACAAGTACAATGTGACAAGACAGTGAATAGATTTTTACAGAGTTGTATCAACTTGCTACCCTTAGAACATTTCTCTCAGCTCGGGAATCCATGATCCCGTGTGGTGCCACCAAGGCCCACATCGGGCCCAATCTCCAACAACAGGAGCTTCTCATGAAGTCCATCGTCTTCCTTTTGCTCAGTGTCTTTTCGATGGGTTCGGCACTCGCTGCCGAACCCGAGCCCAAGTACATCCAGGTCTACCCGGGCGGAGATCGTGTCCGAGTGGACTGCCCCGTCGAAGGCGGGGATGTCTGGATCCGCGACGAGCTCGGACGGGTCAAGACGCACTACACGTGTCCGCCCCCCGAATTTCTGGGACCGCAGACCTCGAGCTGGAAGGACGAGTTCCGTCTCCAGGCGTCGCTCCTGGCGGGTGGTCAGCTGAACGGGGGACACGTCACCTCGGCTCAACTGGCCTTCAGCTGGTTCCCGGGTGGTGGCACGAACGGTCTCCGGTTCTTCGGAGGCGTGGGCCACTCATTCGCCCCGTTCCACTTCATGTACGGCTTGGCCTATGAGCACATGCCGAAGCGCAAGCACTGGTCGCTCAGCCTCGGGCTCGCGAGCCAGAACATGAAGAGCGAGGACTACCGGCTCGACTCGACCGGGCTCGATATCCCGTTCGACCTGCGATTCAAGTTCTCGGATCCCTTCAGCCTCGTCTTCCAAGGACACTTCGGTGTCACGTGGAACGAGGAAGGAGTGATGTCCGAGCTCGTCTCGGGCATGGTCGGCCTCGGCATCGATTTCTGGTGAAAACCAACTCTATCGTCAGGGAGTGTTCTGACGAACCGGGTAGTAGCTATGAGATTTGCGACGTAACAGTTACAAAGCTCCTACCCTCCCGTGTTTTCTCTCGATCAGGTAACTGATGGGGAGAAAAGAAAGGGAAGTAAATCCCAATCTGTTTTAGAAAAAGTTCATTACATTTTAGATAATCAAGTGTAGCTCGAGGAAAAAGCGGAGTTGAAATAAACTCCATTCCTTCCTCGAGCTACGAATATCCGAAAGTTTCGGATCCGTGGCACTAGGCGGGTTCCAGCCCGTGAAAATCGGTCTGGAGGCCTGCCCTCCAGTTCATGTTTCTGCAATTCGTGCCTGGAAGATTCTCAAATCTCTCTGGTAGCAAACCGTGACATACTACCCCGCTCGTACACGAGCAAGGGCAGTCGCGCTAGCTATCACAGATGATATAGAGAGTACCAAAGGTGCTTAGTCAACGGAGTCAGCAATGACCAAGTTCTCGGCCCTCGCGGCCATGGCGTTCTTCTACCTCGGCGGATGCGAGAGCGTCCCGCCGGAGGCGAGCAACAACAGCAACAACACCTTCACGGTGGCAAACAACGTCGACATGGATGGTGACGGTGTCGTGGAAGGTGGCGTTCCCGGTGGGGACGTCACCCTCGTGATCCGCCAGACCTGCGAGACGGCTCCGAACGAGGGAACCGAGGAGCTCTGCTTCTCGACCTTGAGCGGTGCCCTGCGCGGGACCGGCGACTGCGATGGCTACCCGAACGACGATCCGGCCGTGTGCTTCGACGGCGGGCTCGACTGCTCGCAGACGAAGTACAGCGTCTGTGCGCTCTGCATCCACCCCGCGGGCGTCGGCATCAATGCCGCGACCGAGGTGTGCGATGGCGTCGACAACGACTGCGACGCGCAGGTCGACGAAGGGTTGATCTGCATCACGAGCTGCGACGACGGCGACGCGTGCACGTTCGACGGGACGCCCACGGTGAACGGGTGCCCCGAGAAGACGGCCGTGCCCGGGTGCTGCCACTACGACGAGACTTCTGACACGGACGACAACGAGTGCCCGGCGACTCACGAGTGCGTGGAGAACAACACCTGCGCCCCCGTGACCTGCCAGCCGACCAACGCCTGCTTCACCGCGGCGGTGGTCAACCACGACTGCGTCCAGACCGCCAAGCCGGTCGACGACGCGAACGCGTGCACCACCGACGCCTGCAATACGGCGACCGGTGCGATCACGCATACGGCACTCGCAACGATTGACGACAGCAACGCGTGTACCGTGGACGCGTGCAATACGGCCACCGGCGCCGTCACGCACACCCCGGTCGCGATCGACGACATGAACTCGTGCACGACGGACGCCTGCAACACGACGAGCGGCGCCATCACCCACACCAAGATCCTGGGCTGCGCTGCCCAGTGCAATGTGGAGCACGACAACGACGGTGAGGCCACGAGCGATTGTGCGCCCTACCGCGACCCGCAGCTCTCCAACCTCTACGGCTGGGGCTGCTGGCCGACCACCATCACCACCGACCCCAACAACATGGGCACCTGCGTCGCCTACGAGGACCAGGACAACGACGAGTTCGTCGACGTGCCGGAGCGCTTCTGCGCCGATGGTATCGACGGTGATCTCGACGGCAAGACCGACGGGGCCGACAGCGACTGCCCGGTCTGCACCAACGTCGACCAGTGCGACGATGGTGACCCGTGCACGACCGATTCCTGCAGCGCCAACCTGTGCGTCTGGACGGTCATCGCGGGCTGCATCGAGTGTCAGACGAACGCGCAGTGCCCGCTCGGGAAGACGTGCGGCGAGGACAACACCTGCCACACGACCACCCCCCCGACCACGTGCTCGCCCTCGAACCCGTGCCCGTCCGGCTACTACTGCGCGGATGGGGTCGCCCAGTGCTTCGTCTTCGCCGACCAGCGCGGCAACACGTCGTCCTACGAATCCGGCCTCGACAGCAAGCCGGACACCACCCCCGACAACTTCGACAACGACGGCGATGGATTCTGCGAGACGGCGCCCTGCGTCGGCTCGCTCGATCCGCGTCTCACGGTCTCGGGGTTGCAGGGTGGTGACTGCGATGACAACCCGGCTGGCCCCGGGACCTTCGTCATCAGCTGGACCGATGCCGGCGGCGTCTCCCGCTCGTTCACGACCGATGGTTCCTACAACAACCGTCCGGGCGCGATCGACTGGGCCGACAACTACGACAACGCGTGCAAGGGCCACCCGTTCCTGTGAACGTGGTAAGGCGCATGTAGCGTCTTAACAACAAGCGGAAGTTCCGCATTACATATCTGAACTCGTCATGCGGCACGAGAACAGATCACGGATCTGGTCGAAGGATCAGAACACAACTAGCCGCACCAAGGAGAAATATAGAAGGGAGAGAAGACAAGTATGATCTCGGCAGCAATGCCCCGATCGTCGAGTCTCTCTCCCGGTCTCAATTCTATTCCTCATCATGATGATGGGGGAGAGATAGAGAAGAAATTCAAAACTCAAAGTTCAAAACGCAAAAGTAAAAAGAAAAATTTCTGAAATGTAGATAATAGATTTCAGATTCCAACATATCTTTATCAAGTAAGACTGAACACTCAAAGTAATACATATTAGTGAGATACGCGTGAAGTTGTATTGGTAGAGAGATGTTGGAAACAAAGTAAAAAGAAGAGAAAAAAGAAAATACAAAACTCAATGCCGGTGGTAATGATAAGGCGGAAAGTAAATTACAATTCAATACACACCGCGTGGAATACGCGCGGGGAGAAAGCTCGCGCCTTGCGAGTTTTTTCAATAAACCGTAGAATGTACCCTTGCTAGTGCAATCAAAAACTTCTACTACCACGGGAATATAGGGAACTGTATGTCAGTGGCGGGAGAGGTTTCGGAAAAAATCTCACTGCACAGATGGAGCAACTCATGCCATTTCGCGTCCTTTTGATTTCGTTCGCCCTGCTCTTCGGAGCGTGCGATAATACGATCGCGGGCTCTGTCCGCCAGATCGACCACACCACTCCCACCATCCTGAATATCGCGGACACGATCGAGCATAATACCTCGGTCGAAGACGCGGAGGATACCCACGTCCACATGGACGAGACCTCGGAAGACACGCGTGTCGAGGAAACTCAAGACACGGTCTCGACCGCAGAGACTGAGGTTGTGACTGACACGATTGTCCCGGACACTGCTCCGGAGACGATCGAGGAAGTCGATAGTACAGACGACACCATCAATACAGAGGACACGGTCACCGTGGACACACGGGATACCCTGTCTCAGCCCGAGGTCACTCTAGCCGAGTGCACCCTCGACGCCGACTGCGTTGATGAAGACGAGCTGTGTTTCGAGGGCGAGTGTGTGACTGCGCATGCTCTCTGCATGGCACACACCTCTGACCACATCTACCCTGAGCTCGAACTCTGCTGTGTCAAACAGCATCCGGTGTCTCAGGGAGAGGGACTCTGCTCCTACAGCATGGTCACGGATGAAATAGTGTTCTACTCATGTGTCGAACAAGGGACGAGCCTCGTAATCGAGGAAGTCTCGTGCGTCGATCACGACGAGGACACGAGTGATTCGTGTGATCAGTCGTCTGGGTGTGAAAACACCCCGATCGATTCAGACGACGACCTGTTCTATGACTCAGAGGACGACTGCCCCTTCGAAGCAGAGGTCTACGACTTCTACGACGACTGGGATGGCTGTCCCGAGGATGACCAGGACCACGACGGCTGGGCCCCACCAGAAGACTGCGACGACGACTCGACCATAGACGGGCCTCTGGCCACGTACTGCGAGGACGAGTTCGGCTTCTACGTGATGATCAACACGTACGTCGACGACCTGTTCTACCCAGACTGTCTCGAGGACTCGTCACTGATCTTCCTGACCGATGGGTCGTTCTTCAATGGAGCGCACATCGCGGGCCAGGACTACCCGGGCGATGAGTTCGACAACGACTGCGACGGCCAGGCTGATGAAGCAGGTGAGACCGGGCTTATCGACTGCTGGTGGTACGAACTCGGTGAGTTCGTCTCACTGGTCGAGTGCCTGTGGATGACCGAGGAATTGGCGGATTAGCCCGCCCTATCCTCCACTTCGTGGGTGGGTCAGTGCATGCAATGGTTCGTAATTACGATGAGCCTGTATGTTCTTGACCCACCCGCGACTACACAACTCCCTGTTGACTAATAGAGGTTTATATGTTACTGTTTGCAGTTGCGTAAGGAAATTCGCATCTTGTACGTCTTATAGCGGCGTGTAGTATGCGGCGCTTGACTTAGGTCGAGCCCAAGGTTCTTTTACATATAGTGTTTTGTGAAAATTTGTATAGTCAAGAAACGGTGGATGTGTTTGTGCTCTCAACAAAGGCACGAATGCACCCCCGTTTCTTGACTGCGGTAGGTTCCGCAGCACAAGGATGGGTTCACGGCACATTCCCAGGAGGGAAACCGCCATCATGTTGCTTCTGAAGAAGATCCACGAACGCTCCATCATCTTGATGGGGGTGTTCGCCCTGCTCGTGGGGTTCACGAGCGCCTGCATCGATGACGGGTCGCGAGACCCGGTCGGGTTCACCCAGGGTGCCAGTAACGACGGCGACAACGACGGCGTGCCGGACAACCCGGACAACTGCCCCGGGGTCTACAACCCGGGTCAGGAGAACAACGACGGCGACTACGAGCCGTACGATGGGCAGATGGGCGACGCCTGCGACGACGACGACGACAACGACGGCGTCGAGGACGTCGACGACAACTGCCAGTTCGTCTGGAACGAAGACCAGCTGAACACCGACTGGGAGCTCTCCGAGGAGGAGAACTCGACGGTGGTCGGCGACAACATGGGCGACGCATGCGACGACGACGACGACAACGACGACGTCTGCGACATGGGGGTCATGCTCTACAACGCGGACGTGTTGCCGAAGTCGGAGTGCGAGGGCTGGGACAACTGCCAGTTCACGTACAACCCCGACCAGGAGAACCTGGACCAGGACTACTGGGGCGACGCCTGCGACGATGACGGCGACTGGGACGGTGTCTTCAATGACGAGGACAACTGCCCCGAGACCCAGAACCGATTCCAGGAAGACCTCGATCAGGACGGTATGGGCGACGCCTGCGATCCAGACGACGACAACGACGGCGCCTGCGATCCTCACCATGAGGCGCGGCTCCCCTCGGCTCCGTGGCTTGAGGAATCACCGGATCAGTGCGAGGGCTGGGACAACTGCCCCGACCTCGAAAACCCTGATCAGTCTGATTGGGATGGCGACGGCAAGGGGGACTGGTGCGACGGCGATTGCCGTGGTGATGGGTTCTTCGAGGCCTACTACCCCGAGGACTTCCCGAACCTCTACTGCGACGGCGACGACAACTGCACCCTCGACTCCGAGGAGTGCGACGACGAGAACAACTGCACCCTCGACTACTGGTGCAGCGATGGTGAAGGCGGCGAGTGCACGCACGAGAAGGACTACGAGAAGGGGGAGTGCATCGAGTGGTGCAACAACAGCGGACAGGGGCAGTGCAACGATCACGACCCCTGCACCGATGACGACTGCGAGGGCAACACGTGCGAGCATCAGCTCGACATCACCAACCTGGGCTGCGAGGAGCCGGGGTGCGACAACAACAACGACTGCGAGGACAACAACCCCTGCACGGACGACGTCTGCAACCAGGAGACCGGCCAGTGCAGTCACAACAACGACAACACGAACGTCTGCGCCGACGCCGACCTCTGTGACGGCACCGAGACCTGCGTCTCGGGCGTCTGCACGGATCAGGAGGACCTCGTCTGCAACGACAGCAACCCCTGCACCGACGACACGTGCGTCCCGGCCACGGGTTGCTCCTACAGCAACGACAACACGAACGTCTGCGCCGACGCCGACCTCTGTGACGGCACCGAGACCTGCGTCTCGGGCGTCTGCACGGATCAGGAGGACCTCGTCTGCAACGACAGCAACCCCTGCACCGACGACACGTGCGTCCCGGCCACGGGTTGCTCCTACAGCAACGACAACACGAATGTGTGTACGGACGGCAACTCCTGCACAACCGACACCTGCTCGAGCGGTCAGTGCGTGGGCACGCCGATCCAGGAGTGTGGCGTCGTGGATCTCCACGGCGACACCCCGCCTGGTGTGGGTGGTGGAAACGGCGGACCGAATGCGGACGGAACCGATGACGCGAAGGATGACGACGGCGACTGCTATTGCGAGACCGCGCCGTGCACGTCCTCGGTGAACTCGACTTGCGGGCCCCTCCTCGGAGGCGACTGCGACGATGATCCGGACGACTCGGCCATGACGGTGAGGAATCCGGGTCCGAATCAGTTCTCGTCGGACGGCAGCTACTACAACAACCCGGGTACGGACGGTCAGCAACCGAACGGGAACGAGTGGTGGGACGACAACTACGACAACGACTGCGACAACGTGGTCGACGACGGGTTCCCCGCGAACTGAACGCCGGTCACGAGCCGGATACGAAAAGGGTATAGCTGAGCCCTGAACACGGAACGAGCCAGGTGGCTCGAACAGCAACCCGGGAGTGGGGCGGCGCAATTCATGCGCTGCCTCCTCCCGACTTCTACAGTGTTCTCATGTATATGAGAGTAGTGAAGAAGTTACAATAAAAAAACATCCTATCATGCATCGGGATGTTTTTTAAATTGAAAAAATTAGTATAACTCAAAACGTAAAACTCAAAGTTCAAAATTATAACTCAAATCTCAAAACTTTTTTCAAATCATTTTTTGAATCTAGTTTAGTCATAATCCCTCCCTGATTAAGTTTTAAATTTTACGTTATAGTTTTACGTTTTGACATTTGAGTTTTGAGTTATGCTAATCTTCCCCTCCTTTTACTTTTTATTTTGCAAATTACAAATCCTTCTCCGAATTTCTAATAAAATTAAACGTTTCTTTCTTCTCTCGATACAACACGCCAAACATAGCACCCCACCACACCCACGTCATCCACATGACCGGTGTATGATGAAGCATGTTGTCGCCAAGACTCATGACACCAAAAGCAATAATCCAGCCCAGGAGATGTATCGAGAGCGCGTGCGTTCCCATCCACACCTGGTCGAGATAAAATTTTCCTGCATTCCATACGAGTAACCACAGGAAGAGGAGATAGGTGAAAAGACCAATCGTACCAAGCTCAATTGCAAATCGGAGATAATCATTGTGTGATTCAGTACTGTCGTCCCGGATATGTAGAGGGCTCTGTTCGTTTTCCCATACACGGGGGAAACTACCGTACCCGTATCCATACCACGGCCGCGCGAGAAATATAGGCACTGACTCAGAGATCAGATTTTGTCGCCATGAAATAGAGTCAGCTTCCTCATCACGTGTAGTCAATCGTTGAATGAGCTGAATCCGCTCGAGATTGAAGTTGGTATATTTTTCGAGTACCTGATTGAGTGGGGAAAATATGAGGTAGAGTATGAGCGTACCGAGTGCCAATATTCCCAAAAATTTTCTGAATTTTGCGAGACCAATCACTACGAGAAAAATGCCGAGTCCCACCCATGCACCACGAGTGAAGGTACAGGCAAGGAGAATCAAGAGAAAGAGGGTAATCAGATGTGCATATAATTTTTTGCGTGTGAGATAGAATGTTCGATCAATATATGCATGGTGAATATGAATGAAGAGAAGAGAGACAATAAAAAAAGCAAATACATTGGGATGCGCAAAGGTGCCAAAAATGCGATCGCGGATATCAAAGGTGGTAATTCCTTTACCAAAAAATAATTGGAATATGCCAAATGCAATTGGGATAATACTCCCAACTACAATTGAAAGCGTGAGTTCGCGGAGACTGATATATTTTTTTCCAATAAAAATGAATCCGAGAACAAAGAGGATGATAAGCACGAGGAATTTGACGCTCTCGAGTGCAGTCTCCATGGGAACAATGCTGACCATAGTACTCCCGAACATGAGTACGAGGAGGAGCATTGCAATTTTTAGTCCAGGAATTCGGTATGATCGTTGCAAGTGTGTCGCGAGCATGAATATTCCCCATAGCGCGATAATCATCGAGAATCCGGCATTGATATTCATCTGAACGCCTGCAACTCCTCCGAGTGACACATCTCGCCAAGTATCGAGAGTGGGGCGGAGTGCCAGGAAAACAAGTAATAATTTTTCTCGCAAAAATATATGCCCAAAATACAATAGAGCGATCATGAGAAGTATGAGATCGATTTCGATAATCGGATTCACGAGTATGACCAGAAGAAAAATCACAGCGACAATCGAGTGGACTCGATTGCGTTGTGGTAGGGAAGACTGCATTGTTTTGAAATATTGGTACATGGTATACTACTGCACGAATACACACGTGTGTAGTATATCCTACTTTTCCAACAGATGACAATTCTTCAGGCACACAAATATTATTGGCCCCGCGATGGCGCATCCAATTACATGCTTTCACTCTCGAAATTACTTGAAGAGAGAGGTGAAACCGTAATTCCCTTTGCGATGCAGGGCAGAGAGAATCTTCCAACACCATATGGAGAATTTTTTGTACCAGAAATGAATCTGAGAGATCCTGAAAAAGCGAATGTAGGGGAAAAAATACGCTACACACTCCGCATGTTCTATTCGATCGAAGCAAAAAAAAGAATGCGGAAATTATTGGACACACATCCCGTGGATATTGCGCATATTCACAATATTTATCATCATATTTCACCTTCGATTTTATCAGAACTCAAGCGACGAAAAATTCCGATTGTGATGACGCTTCATGATTACAAATTGTTGGCGCCAAATTACACCATGTTTCATCATGGCGCAGTACACGAAGAAGACGCGCGCGGATGGTATCTCTCCTGTGTCAAGAATAAATGTATGAAAGATTCTCGTGCGCAGAGCGCGATTGTGGTTGCAGAGATGATTTGGCATCACAAAATTATGAAATATTATGAGCGCTATGTAGACACCTTTATCGCGCCAAGCAGATTTATGAGAGATATCTGTATAAAATTTGGATGGGATGAACAGAAGTTTGTTCATATTCCACATCCTGCATTTGTTGAGTCCAAGCATCATGTCTCAAAAAAGGATAAAGAGTACGTGGCATATGTAGGTAGGTTATCAGAAGAAAAAGGTCTTCTCGTGCTACTGCGAGCTGCAAGCTACACCCCAGAGATCCCCTATGTGATTGTAGGCGAGGGTCCTCTTGAGAATAGAATGAGAGGAATGATTGCGAGTCGTAAGCTGAAGAATGTGTGGTGTGTGGGGTTCAAAACCGGCGCTGAATTGGAAACAATTATTAGCGAAGCACGAGTGTTGGTGCTCCCCTCAATCTGGTACGAGAATTATCCACTAAGCATTCTCGAGGCAAAGGCTGCAGGAAATATTGTTATTGGAAGTAATATTGGGGGTATAGGAGAAATGCTCCCGCCTGAACTGGTAGTAGAAGCAGGGAATGAAGAAATGCTCGCGCATACTATACAGGAGTGGTATCACAAAAAAGCAAGTGAAAGAAAAAAAATGGGAGCACAGTTGCAAGAGGAAGTGAAAAAAGAAAATGCACCCCTCGCTCATGTGCGCGCAATCGAGAATGTGTACGCGGCACTCACCAAACACACCACATAGTGGATTCGTCTGTTATGATTCATACCCTATACAAAAAATGTATATATCTCGGAGTAGTGCTCATGTTGCTCTCTGGATTGGTGTATCCGCGTAGTGCAGAGGCGTCGATTAATTCGCATACGTCACCGAGAATCGCAAATTATTTTTTGAAATGGGAGTTGACGGATATAGAAGCGACTGAACTTTCAAAATGGGATGTAGTTATATTGGATATGGAAGTACAATTCCGCAGTGCAGCAGCTCTCGCAAAATTAAAAAAATTGAATCCAGAAATCGTCCTTCTTGTGTATCTAACCCCCCAAGAAATCGCTACCAATGCAGCCACTGGGTGGAGTACTGCTAGACGCAAACTCGCTGCAGGAATTCCAGATGAGTGGTATCTCAAAAATAGTAGAGGAGAACGACTCTCCTGGTGGTCAGGAACGTATCTACTCAATGTGACTGATAGTGCGCCTGAACGCGGAGGAATGAGGCTGAATGAGTACATACCGCGATTTGTAGTGAATGAATTGTTATCTTCTGGATATTGGGACGGAGTGTATTATGATAATAGCTGGGATACTATTGCCTATTTTGCGGGAAATGATATTGATTTGAATCTCGATCGTTCACCAGATACCGCAACCGAGACCAAATGGCAGGAGGGTATGAAAGAATTGTATGCAACGACCCGGAATTTGAGCGGGAGTGATATTATTATTGTGGGGAACAATCACAATACTGCATATCTCTCTGATCTCAATGGAAAACTACTCGAAAATTTTCCGAACGGTAATTGGGTGTCGACCATGAATACATTGAGAGCATTTTCGACTAGTCGAGCGGTGGTACCTCGTGTACCAATAGTCAATGCAAATACGGCAAATACCGGAATCCCTGATTATCGCTCCATGCGATATGGTTTGACCTCAGCACTCCTCGAGAATGCATATTTTGCCTATGACCACGGGGATCAGGATCATGGACAGACATGGTGGTACGATGAATACGAGGTATCGCTCGGGAATCCGATAACTGTAGCGCAATCACAGACCGGCAAGACTGAGTATGCGCCAGACGTGTGGTCGCGTAATTTTGAAAATGGAATTTCGATTGTGAATAGTACCAATGAGGCGCGTACCATTCCGCTTGACGGAGAGTATGAGCATATTCATGGTGTCCAGGACACGGCAGTGAATGATGGATCCATTGTCTCAGAAGTCACCCTTGCGCCAAAAGATGGACTCATATTATTGAAAACATTCGAGACACTGAAGAATGTCATTTTTACCAATGGTTTTTTTGCGCGATTTTTCAAGCCCACCGGTGAACGAGCACGCAATGGATTATTTGTTTTTGAAGAAGAGCAGAAAGGTGGCGCACAAATTGCGCATATTGATTTGAATTTTAATAATCAAGAAGATTTGGTCGTGGTGAGTGGTAACAAGATTCAGGGATGGAGAGATGATGGACAAATTTTGTTTAAGATTTACCCCTATGGTGCCAACTATACGGGATCGCTACATGTCGCGGTAGGTGATCTTGATAATGATGGCTTCTATGAAATATACAGTGCTCCGAGCGCTGGTTTTCGAGAACCCATTCGAAGGTATGATAGAAATGGAGCGACTATTGGAGGAGATCTTTTCCCCTATGGTTCAGCATACAAAGGTGGATACCATATGGCCCTAACCAAAGCATCGGAGGCAGCTCCTGCGCGACTGATTGTGGGATCAGGGGTGGGGGTGAGACCAACGATCACCGTCTATGGTCCTGACTTCAAAAAATTACTCGCCTTTAGCGCATTTGAATCTACATTCATGGGCGGGGTAAGTGTTGCTGCGGGAGATGTCGAGGGAGATGGAACACAGGAAATTATTGCAGGGAAAGGAAGTAATGGAGCGCCTACGGTAAAAGTATTTACCCTTCAGGGAAAAGAAAAATATCAATCCTTCAATGCGTATACTACGATGTTTAAACCTGGTATTGAAGTTCGTACATTGGATATTGATTTTGATGGGAAAGATGAGATTGTGACCCTATCGGATGGAGCGTTATAAAGTAAAAAGTAAAAGGGAAAAAGGTAAAAGATTAGTATAACTCAAAACTCAAATGTCAAAACGTAAAACTATAACGTAAAATTTAAAACTTAATCAGGGAGGGATTATGGCTAAACTAGATTCAAAAAATGATTTGAAAGTACGTGCGTATTTTCTATCAATACAGACCATACGTTTTTTAGAGATAGTGCCTGAAAAACGTGTGTATTGGACAATTGGAGATCAGCTACTTAGATCAGTAACGTCAATTGGGGCAAATATTGTCGAAGCAAAATCATCAGCCTCACGAAAAGAGTTTATCAAGTTCTATCAAATTTCCCTTAAGTCAGCGAATGAGAGTAAATACTGGCTCGGATTATTACGTGATACTACAAATATGGATAAAGACTTAGACAATAACATACTGAATGAGGTTGTAGAAGTTGCAAATATGCTTGGATCAAGTATCATTACCATGAAGAATAAAAAGTTTTGAGATTTGAGTTATCGTTTTGAACTTTGAGTTTTAAGTTTTGAGATGGGTCTCTATGCAATACGTTGAAAAGCATCTAACCAAACACCATTTATTGAACGCTCCCCACAAGTGGTTTTTCGCGTTCTTAGCATCGCCCATACATTTTGCTGAAATGCACTATAAGAATCGATATCATCTGCAGTTTTCTCATGCACGGAAATTATTTTTGTTCGACATGTCTCTCCTCGCGACACTGGCTGTGATTGCTGGAGCATTCTTATTCTGGAGTACCTATAATCCCACAGTGACAGATCTGGTATATCTCACGGTCACTCCTTCGCAATCAAGAATTTTGAGTGGAGAGTATGTGACATACACCGTAGGATATGAGAATAAAAGTGATGTGCGACTTTCGAATGCATCCATAACTCTAGACATTCCTGAAGGATTTATTCTTGATAAAACCGAGCCTGCGACATTTGATCGCTCAAATAATACGATGAAACTCGGTTCAATTGGTTCAGGGGAAAAGGGGAGTGTCTCGATCTCAGGCTGGTTCTATGGAACACCAGAAGTAGAAGATCATATCCATGCGCATATTAACTATGCCCAAGAAGGGAAAACGCGTACTGAGAATAAAATGAGCCCGCATATCATATTTTTACGTGGGTCATTATTGGAGTCTTCGGTTGAATTGCAGGAACAGATTATCGAAAATTCACGCATTCCATTCACAATAACGTTAGTCAATAATGGTTCGGAGCCTCTGCTCAATATTGTATTTGATCTAAGTCCAGTCAATACAATTGGAGTACTAGAGAGTGTGACAACTACGAGAGGATTGGTGAATGGTGGAATGTGGAATTTATCAGGTCTGCTTCCTGATGAGTCTGTAGAGCTCGAGGGAATCATTGTGATTAGAGGAGGGTTGGGAGAAAATACGTATTCGATAAAATTAGCACCAGCACTCTCAATTCGTGGCAAGACAATCACCCAATCAACGGTAACAAAATCTGTACAAGTCGCACGTCCAGAAGCTCGGGTTAGTGCTCGATGGGATAATGATTCCGCCATGTTAAAACCTAGCGAAACTGGTAGGTTGACTGCGACGATTACCAATACCGGGTCAATCACACTCGAACAGGGAGTGATTGAAATTCCGCTTCCCAAAACAATTGTAAATCTGCAGGAGGCTGCGAGAGTGAATGCAGGGACAGTGAGTCAAAATACACTGATTCTTTCTTCCGCAAAACACCCAGCACTTAATTCGATCTCTCCGGGAGAGTCCCGAACAATTGCACTATTGGTTCCTATTCTTGCAATACCTGATGGGGGAACCGACACTGTGCTCCAACCAACAGTTCGCTTCCATGCAGGAGTCGCGATTGATCCAAATACAAGGGTTGAGGCTACAGGGAAAACAGGGCAGCTCAAAGTAGGGACACAGGTAGTCTTTACTGGAGAAATTCGGTACTATACTGCCGAGGGCGATCAGCTCGGGCGAGGACCGCTACCTCCACAGGTTGGAAAAGAGACCAAGTACGCCGCCCTATTTTCGATTCGCAATACCACGAGCAATGTTACGGGGGGAATACTCAGCGTAAAACTTGGAAGCCGTGCAGTGTGGACGGGTAAGACGAGCGTTAGTCAGGGGTCTGCTCCTACCTATAACCCCTCGACCCGTATAGTACGGTGGAATGTGGGAACCATTCCAGCGCATGCGACAGTAGGTCTATTTTTTGAAGTTGGACTGACTCCAGAGGACGAAGAAGTGGGGACCACGCCAGTATTGGTGCTAAGCGCGGAAATTACTGGTACAGATGCCTATCTAGGGTATATGGTGAGCCGTTCGATAGGCGCTCTTGACACCTCCCTCGGCACAGATCTGATTGGGAGGACAAAAGGGGTGACTGTACGTTGATAGAAAATGTATAAAGAATATATGCAAAAAATCGCTTATTTTAGCGATTTTTTGCTGGATTTTTCAATGCTTTCTTCACTTGACAATATACTCCATCTGTGCTATACTGAGCCGTTTACTAGTGATTGACAGATTCTCTGCTTACTCCCAGTATATGGGCACGGTGTTGACTCTATTTGCTTTATACTGATAAGGTTAAGTAATGGTTTAATTAGTTATTGCATTTTACCCAGATTTATTTAATTTAACGCATCATATGCGTATAGCCATGATCGGTCAAAAAGGAATCCCTGCGGTCTATGGTGGCGTGGAAAAACACGTACACGATCTTTCGGTACGTCTGGCAGAAAAAGGGCACCACGTAACAGTCTATGCTCGGAGCTGGTATACCGGATCTCATGGTACTGATACTGTTCAGGGTGTAACACGAGTACATACTCCTACTATTAGAACCAAACATCTTGATACAATTGTACATGTATTTACTTCAACTATTCATGCACTATTCCAACACACTGATGTACTCCACTACCATGGAGTCGGTCCAGCATTGCTGGCGTGGATTCCACGAGTCTTTGCTCCTCGAACTAGGGTGGTAGTAACACTCCATTCACTCGATCGGTTCCATCAGAAATGGAATTGGTTTGCTCGATATGCACTCAAATTAGGTGAGCAAGCAACATACTTCTTTGCACATGAGACAATTGCAGTATCACGCAGTCTACAACAGTATGTGCAAAAAAAATACGGAAAAACAATCAATTGCATTCCCAATGGAGTGGAGACACCTCGTTTACCTAATTCAGAAAAGCATATCAATTCTTTTGGCCTTACCCAGGGGAATTATATCGTAATGATTTCACGACTGGTTCCACACAAAGGGGCGCATCTTCTGATTGAAGCGTTCAAAGAATTGAAGGCGCGAAATCTGGAAAATCCAAAAATTGCATCACTCAAACTCGCAATTGTCGGGGGTTCTGCATACACTGATGAGTATGTGAAAGATCTGCATGCGAGTGCTGGAATTCTCAATGACATTATATTCACTGATTTTCAATCAGGAAGTGCATTGGATGAATTGTATGCCCACGCGCGTGTAATGGTGAATCCTTCGTTAAATGAAGGATTGCCAATCACGGTGCTTCAGGCAATGAGTTATGGTATTCCTGTATTACTTTCGTCAATTCCGGAGCACAAAGAAATTACGAATAACAATCAGGTATTCTTCAATGAAAATGATGTAGAATCATTGGTCGTCCGTCTAGAAGCTTTTATGAGACTGACTGATGAGGAGCGAGCGCGAATCGGGAGAGAAAATAAGGCCATTATTCAGGAACGGTATGACTGGAATAATATTGTACCTCTCATAGAAAATACCTATCACGTAGTCAAAACTTCTCCTACCAAAATGAGTGCTACGTCTACCGTATAAAAATATAAATAACAAAAACGACCCTCCAAGAAGAACACATGTAGGGTCGTTTTTTGTTACAAAAAAACCGCATAATGCGGAAATAAATTAGAGGACGAGAGGTACGAGAGAGTGCGCTTCGCGTATGCGAATACCACACTCTCTCGTCCATGCCTCACGGGTCGTCGCAACCTTCGAGTTCGGTCTTGGCGACGTAGAGGAGCTCTGGGCATCGTGCAGGATCTTGGCTCGGTACGATCGAGTACGTCAGGCGATCGAGGAACTGCCACGTGGTCACGTTTTTGAAGAGCGTGACACAGCCGTTCCCGTATCCGTACGACGGATCACGAGGATCTCGAAGTTCGATCCAGTATCCGCTCTCGCACAGTTCTCCGAGAGGGAGCCACTCGGAATAGGGTATGACCCCAGTCTTCTCCCATGGCTCGCGTCCGAAGATGATGGTTATCTCCTCGCCATCGTGCAGATGTGCTGGGGGAGGTGAGCCATCGTAGCCAGAAAGTACGTAGATGAGGACGTCGCGACTGACGCACTGTCCGTCAGGAGTACAGTCCTTGCCACTGGCGCAGTGCCAGTCTTCGGTGCACGGGAGTGTTTCTGTGAACACCTCTTCCGTCGGTATGGTAGTGTCTTCGACCGCAGTGTCATCGAGTGTGATGTCTGCATCGGGAACGTCTGCGAGATCGGTAGGGATGTAGGGGTGCTCGACCATGTCAGCCCATTTCTCGGTGATGATGGTCACAGGAACCTGTGCATCACTCGAGGAGGTGGCGTCACTATCGCTCCATACATCTTGCTCCATTCTCACGACGATAGTGATATCGTCGTAGTCGCAGGCGATGATGAGGAAGGCCAGGGGAATGAACAAACGCTTCATGGTATTTCCTCCGCAAGGGAAGTTTGGTTGGGACTTGTACAAAGACACTGTTGTCTTATACAAGCAATCTGTAGCGTTATAGAAATACGACTTTAGTCCCACACCACAATCTTTGGTGCGAAGTAGTATTTCTACAAATTACAGCTATGTGATAACACTATACCACAGGAGTAGAGGAGGGGGTATTATCTTCTTCGGTGTTTTTTGGCGGAGGTGTCTTGACTGCTTTAGTACTAGGTGAATACAGAGTATTCGATATTTTCCACTTGTCGACAAATTGTCCAATTCCTTGCTTTTCTGATTTATGCTTGACTGTAATTTTTCTCTGTGACCACTTGACGAGACTTTCAAAATTTATTTTGTATCTACCGCCAACCACCACATACGTGATTTCCTGATCTCGAATGGCTCGACGAATAGTCTGTGGATTGACTCCAAAAAGCCGTGCAGCCTCAGAGATTGATACTCTGATTATTTCTTTTGGTTCAGATTGTGGCAGGGGAGTCAGTTCAACCATAGGTATATTTGTATACACAAGTATTAACAATTTATCACATTTTGTCAAGTGTTTCAACCTTTATTTAGTAGGAAATATCACTTATTTGTATAGATTATTGTATACAAAAATATGTATGTCAGTGTAGTCTAGCAGGTAAATAATCGGGTACATATAGCCTTATTTGGTCAGTAGATGTGGGTGTGCATAGGGGGCTTTATTTTTTGGCCTTTTTATGCTATAGTTCGCTCTATCTTTAGGTGGGGTATAGATAGTGTCTATAGAGCCATTGTACCCCTTATTTCCCTAGTAACTGTAACACTTTTCCCTCTCCTTCGTCTTCTATGGTGAACATACTCAATTCATTCAATGAAAAGAAGCTACTCTACCGAGTTCGGGTACACAAGGACACCGAGGCTTTTGGAGAACTGTATGATCGGTATGTGGCAAAAATATACCGGTTTGTATACCTCAAAGTATCTCATCGGGAAGAGGCAGAGGATATCGTGAGTGATGTGTTTCTCAAGGCCTGGAACTATCTCGTTGATGCGCAGCGAGAGGCAGATACTGAAATAAAGAGTTTTAGTGGGCTGATCTACACCATTGCCCGAACATCGATAATAGATTTTTATCGGGCACGAGCTCGGAGAAAAGAATGTACTCTCGAAGTATTGGAAGGAGTTGCGGAGAATAGTGAATTGGAGCGATCGACCGGACAACAACAGGAAATAACTGCAATACTCCACAAGTTAAAAAAGATGAAACATGAGTATCAAGAGATAATTACACTCAAATATATCGAAGAATTATCTACCGAGGAAATTGCAAAGATTCTTGATAAAAGTCACGTATCAGTCCGGGTTACTCTACATCGCGCACTCAAAATTTTGAAAGGAATGTTACAAAAAGAAAAAAAATGATAACGCTACCACTCTGAAAATATGAGAATGCTCAAGGCACAATTAAGAAAAATAAAAAACCTTGAAGCTCGGATCAATCCCAATCACGAGTGGGTTTTGCATAATCGGGAAAAATTGATGACCCAGATTGGACATAGCTCAAAGCAAACGGTGAGTGAATTTCAGGTTGCACCAAAAGTGGGACATAGCATCAATACCTGGACCAAAATTTTTGTTCCACAATCTTTGGTTCATTCTATCAAACCATTTGCATCTGTAGTGGTTGCACTTGTACTGACCAGCGCAGGATGGATAGCAAGCGCATATGCCGAACCTGGTGATGTACTCTGGAATGCAAAAAACGCGTTTAATTCAGTGGTTGAAAACAGTAGATTGATTTTAGCATCAGAACAAGAACAGACATCACTTCATCTCAATTTTGCCTCAAAACAAGCACATGTGCTGAAGCAAGTAGTGGAGACAGATAAATTGGAGGGAGAAGAAAAGGCAAAACTCGTAGATAAGACAGTTGAAAATTTGCAGAAAAAACTAGACTCAGCGCAGGAAAGTATCAAGACACTTCTGCCCAGTGAAGCTGCGGGTCTAGTAAAAGAAGTATCGCTTTCAACACAAGATATTTCCCATACGCTCCAAGAAACAGTAAAGAACGCGACTGATAATGGGATTTCTGAAAAAATCGAAAAAACAGTAGTCGAGACAACCAAACAAAGTCTTGAAATGGTAGGGGATACAGTTCAGAAAAAGGCAGAAGCAAATCTAGAATTTTCGCCTGAAGAAAAAGAAATTGTCAAAGACCATATCAATCAAGCAGTAGACTCAATGGTTGCAGAGGTAATTAAAACACAAAGTAAATTAGGACAATCTGGAGCAACGACGACGCTGGTTATTGTCCCAACAAGTACACTGAGTATTGGAAACATTTCAACTTCTACCGTGATCGTAAGTACGACTACAACAATCGATGAACAGAAAAAAGTAGTTGATTCTCTGAAGGAGACTAATCTCCTTGAAGCGATCAATACTACCAAGGTACTGGCTGATCAGGTGACAACCATGATTGAAAAAGCGACCGTTCAGACTAATACGTTTAATGCAACCAATGCGACAACATCCTCAACAGGCGCTGTTGCGTCGCCTACTAAGACACCGGTTTCGATTACACCAACATCGTCTATTACCACATCCTCTACCAGATAAATTCGAGTGTAGCGTTTGGAAAGGTAGTACATAACTTTTCAAACGCTATATCTCGAACATCAAGTAGAGGTAGAGCTCTGTTCTCTAACATGTGTTTTGTAACATAGCCAGTTCCCAGGGAACTGTGTGGCACACGCTCGGGGGTAAGTACAATCTTATACGCGTGTGTGCCATACAGTTGCTATACATCCTAATAAGATGTGTGGTAAGGGGCAAAAAAACTCGAGTTTGGCCCTCGAGTATACACACCATCTATAGCAAGGTCGATCCTCGATTCAATCGAGGGAATAGGTGGATTAACTAACACTACATATTGGGGTGACGTCCGGCCTTGGCCGGATCGCGTGCCGTGATATGTAAAAGAAAAATTAATTATGAATGATGTATTAAAATTCGGCAAAAAGCTTTTTACAGCTTCTGTAGTCGGAGTTACCATCGCATGGAGCATGGGCCTTGCAGCTCTCGTTCCATCAGTAGCTCAGGCTGCTACCTGCCCAGAGCTTGAACCGGGTGATTTATTCAAAGCCTCAAGTGCATCAGCTGTATACTATTTGACAGCTGACTGGAAACGAGCTTATTTCCCACATGAGGACGTATTCAAGAGTTGGAATCTTAATTTCAACGATGTAGTAACTGTTTCAGGTGATTGTCTTTTCACCTATCCAGCTGCTACTCCAGCAGGTATCAGTTACCGCGCTGGATCACGCTTGATCAAATTGACTGACGCTAATGCAGTATTTGCTATTACGCCAGGCAACAAGATCGTGCAGATCGGAAGTGAATCAGTTGCTGCTGCACTCTATGGCAGCGCATGGGCAAAAGTCGTTCGCGACGTTAGTCCTTTCCACTGGTCAAACTACTCAGATACACAAACCACATGGAACGAATCAAAACCTCATGATGGAATGCTCGTAAAGAAAACTGGTGAAACAACTGTATACCACGTAAAGAGTGGAATGCTCCACATGGTAGACGGAACTGTTCCAGCAAACGCATCTGCGGATGTACGAACAGTATCTGCATCAGTATTCGGTACCCTTTCAATGGGTAGTGGATCTATGACTGTAAACAGTCTGTTTGAGAACCCACCACAGGGCACTGGAACAGGTGTTCCAACTGTGTCTGGCTCTCTCTCAGTAAGTCTTGCAGCTGATACTCCAGCAGCAGGATTTGCACTTGCAAGTGCAGCTCGCGTACCTTTTACCAAAGTTACATTCCGAGCTGGATCAAGTGACATCACTATTGATTCATTCAAAGTAAAACGCACAGGTTTCCCTGCAGTTGATGCTGATTTCAGCAATATCAATGTCATGGATTCAAATGGCAACCTCTTGAATGACTCTGGAAAAACATTGAATTCAGATCATGAAGTAACCTTCACTGAAAACATCGTTGTTCCTGCAAACACCAGTAAAACCTATACGATCGTAGCTGACATGGCTGCTATCGCTACTATGGTTGGTGGCAATGTACCAAGACTTACATTACTTTCAGTTGTTTCAAACGCTGCATCAGTTTCTGGTCTTCCTGTTGAAGGAAATCAGATGACTACTAATGAAAGTCTTACTCTCGGTACAGTAACTCTCGCAGAAGGTACTCAGGTAGGTACTCCTACCAAACAGGTTGGCGCTGAGAATGTAAACTTAGCTAACTTGAAGATTACCAACTCTGGAAGTGCTGATACTGAAGATGTTCGCGTAGAGCGAATCGTGTTCTACAACAGTGGAACCGCTGCTGACGCTGACGTAAGTGGATTTGAGTTGAAATTCAATGGTAACGTTGTTGCTACCGGCGTATTGTCAAACAAATACCTCACATTCGATCTCTCAAGCTGTCTTGAAAACTGTGTTATCAAGAAAGGCTATGATCGAACTTTCGAAGTATATGGTGACTTGACCGCTGGCTCAGGACGAACTATCAACCTTGATGTACAATATGCTACACATGTGTTGGTAAAGGATCTTGACAATAGCGTGTACCTCACTCCTACTGACGATGCTACAGCAATGACCAATACAGTTACTGTTTCCCAAGGTAAAATCAATGTTACCAAGGTAAACAATGTACCTGCAGGAAATGTTCCTGGAAATGCGTCTAACGTAGAATTGGGTTCTTGGAACTTCAAAGTTACCGGTGAACCTATCGACGTTCGAACTACGGTATTCAAATTGGTAACAACTGGCACCATCGTACCTACAGGCTTAGACAGTCTTGTACTCTATGATGCTGCTGGAAAAGCACTGACAGGTAGTGTGGATGGTGTAGGTGGAACTTCTACTGGATATGCTACCACTACTGACACTTTCACTTTGCAGCCTGGGGACAACATCCTTACGCTCAAGGGTAAAGTAGACAACACTGCAGTAGCGGGTGATACCATCACCGTAAGTATCGACATGGGAAACACCACGAACTTTATTGCTCGAGGTGTAAACAGTAATCTCGATATTACTCTTGGTACCTATGCAACTCCACAGTCTACTGTGGCTGCAAATATCAGAACAGTAGAGACTTCAGCACTCCGAGTAACGACACTTAGTACTCCAGCTGCTCAGTCTTTCTCTCCTGGTACAAGCAACGTACTCTTTGCAAAAGTTTCACTTGACGCTTCTGGATCTTCTGAAGATCTCAAAGTTAGTCAATTCATCGTTGTAGATGAAACTGGTGCTACTGCTAAAACCATCGACCTCCAGAACATTCGTCTCTGGGTAGACAAAGATGGTGATAGTAATAATGGCACTGGAAGTGCAGTTGCATTGAGTGAAGTAAACAACGGTAGTGACACTGACGCGGGTGATGACGAAACATTCACCTTCAACCTCTCTGGCGATGACCAAATCTTGGTTAAAGCTGGAAAGAGTGTTGTAGTTGAAGTTCGTGCTGACATCGCTGGTGGCGCAACTGCTGGTACTCACACCTTCGTTACCGATGGTGCAAATGAAGTAACCGCAACTGGGTTAACTACTCAGTCAACTGTGGTTGAAACGATCGATGCTGGCCCAACTGGTCAGGCAATGACGATCGGTACTTCTGGTGGACAGGTTGAAGTAGCGTTGGCTTCTGAAAATCCAGTTGCAGCACAGCTTGCTGCTGGAACTACAGTAACCCTCGCAGCATTCAATTTCTTGGCTACCACAACTGAAGATGTAGAGCTCGATTATCTCTACCTCACTCAGAACATTACCGATACTGCATCATCTTCTTACACTGATTACGATCAGATTTGGTTCGAAGATGCAAGTGGTAATGAAATTGCTGGTACCCGAATGTCTCCAACTAGTACCAAGCCACTTATCAACTTTGCTGACAACGCGTTTGTCGTAAACGTTGCTAATTCAAGTGGTGAAGTTCTCTACTTGAAAGCTAAATTAGCTGCAATTGGAGCTGGCGCAAACGGTGTTAGTCAGCATCAATTAGGCTATAAGATCAATACAGCTGCAGATGTAGTCGCAAAAGGTGACCAGACTGGAAGCGCAGCAACTGAGTTCTTGGCTGCTACTGCTCCAACTGGCAATACACACTTGAATTTCAAGGCGTATCCTAGATTCGCGAGAGTCTCTGCAGGAAATTCAGGACTATCAAATAGTACTGAAGATCTGTATCGATTTACTGTTACCGCTGTCAATGGACCTATAGCACTCAATGGATTCACCTTTGATGTAGCTACCACGACAGCAAGTCTAGTGCTAGGCACAATGTATCTGTATGATGTAACCGATGCAAATGAGTTGCAGGTCAATGAGACTGCAATGGTCGGTACATACTATGCAACCGGAGCAGTATTCCAGACTGTTGGATACAACAATGACTGGGATACAAGCTATACACCTGATGAAATTACCGTCTCAACTGGTGCTACACGTACCTTTGTATTGAGAGCTAATGTTACAGGTGCTGCTACTGGCGCTTCGATCAATACAGGTATGGCTGGAGATAGCGCTGAAGTACCTATTGCGTACGGCAGTCGCACTGCAACCAACATTGACTCACAGACACATGATGACTTTATCTGGTCTGACAAGAGCGCTTCTGGTCATTCAGTAAGCACTGCTGACTGGGCTAACGGTTATCTCGTAGCTGGATTGTCTTCTTCAACCAGTACACTTGAGTCAATTTCGTACTAATCGAACTCTTGAAAAGAGTGATTGGTAAGTCATTACAGACTAAAAAAACATCCCCCCGACGTCACGTCGGGGGGTGTTTTTTTGTTTAATTTTCTATTGCAAAAGCAGTGGTGGTGTGATAGAATTTACCTGTAGAAATAAGATTCTTTTAGATTTTTAGGTATGAGCAAGAAAAAAATTATCATTGGAGGTGTTTTGATAGTAGTATTAATTTTGGGGGGCGGGTATTGGTGGACACTGCGCCAGGGGATTTCCCTGTCTGATGTAGCGAGAAAAATCACAGGAAAAGAAGAAGTGTTCCCAATTGATGATCCGGGCAAGCTATTTTTGGTAGTGCCACCTGAGCATTTTAGTGATGTAGAAAAAGAGAGATTGGGTGATAAAATCAACCTAAGTAGGACTCTGTATGACACCAAGAAAGAAGAGACCTGGACATGGGTTACGATTGGTAATATGTATGAATTTGCAGAAGACTATGATCGGGCTATTAGTGCATATACTCACGTCGCAGAATTGAATCCTCTTGAATTTATTTCTCAGATAAATATTGCTTATATTTATGAGAACTATAAAAAAGACTATAAAAAAGCAGAAGAATATTATAAAAAAGTATTGGAAATGAATCCAAATAGCCCGGATAATTACATTAATTTGGCCCGACTATATGCTCTAAAGATGAATCGGGTGGAGGACGCTGAAAAGGTGTATCTAGAGGGTCTTGAAAAGACAAAAAATTATCCAGATCTATTGGTAATGTTGATCAGGTTGTATCAATCACAGGCTAATACTGAAAAAGTTGTTGAATATTCGAAATTACTTCTCAGATTATATCCTGACAACGAAGCCTATCAGCGAGATTTTGGAGAATTTGCGCAATAATTTACTTATATCTTACACTCCGTTATGGAAAGAAAAAATTTCTTCAATTATTCTAGTATCATAAAGATTTTGATTAGCGCTTTGTTCGTCGCACCTCTAATTCTTTTGAATGATTTTATCTTTCCATTTATTGTACCAAAAATTTTGTTTCTTCGGTCGCTCATCATGATCATATTGGGCGCATACATTTTATTACTTTTCTCTGATTTCCAGAGATTTAGACCAAAATTTTCTTTCCTCACTATAAGCATTCTCTTATTTTGGCTAAGTTTGGCCATCTCAACATTCGCAGGGGTTGATTGGTATCGGAGCTTCTGGGACAATCACGAGCGTATGCTCGGGCTCTTCACCATCACGCACTATGTGATCCTCTATATGGTTGCGTCAGTAGTCATTACGACTGAGCGCGATTGGACATTTATCTTTCGGTCAATTTTGATTTTTGGATCACTCGTCATGCTTCTTGGTATGTGGCAAAAATTTGTAGATCCTCAGGCACTTTTGAATCGAGGATCAGGGCGTGTGTCCGCAACACTTGGGAACGCTATCTATTATAGTGGATATGGATTATTCCTCCTGTTTCTCGGTGCGATAGAATTTTATCGTGAACGGCGGGTGAGTGCGGTATGGAAATATATCGCTCTCGCAACAGCGCTATTTGGGTTCATTGGAATTTTTTTAGGAGGTACTCGAGGTAGTTTGCTAGGGGGTATGGTAGGTGTTGGTGTACTAGTCACCTGCTATGGATTTTTCTCAAAAACTCGGAATCAGATTACTCGACTGGCGCGATATGCCGCGATTGTTGGTGTGGTGGTACTGGGGCTCCTATTCGCATTTCGGACTACCCCGTTTGTATCAGAATTACCTCTACTTGGGTCACTTCTCAATACGTCTTTTTCTGGTGGTACTGCTGGAACTCGTGTTATGGCATGGGGTATTGCAATTGATGCGTGGAAAGAAAAACCAATCTTTGGTTGGGGGCCTAATAATTTTTACTATGCGTTCAATCAATATTACAATCCTCAATTTTTGGAACATGGTTGGAGTGAAACATGGTTCGATAATGCGCATAGTGTAATTTTTAATACACTGACAGTACAAGGTGCGTTTGGAATCATCACATATCTCCTCATTTATATCACAGCGGTCAGTATATTATTCATAGGAGTGCGACGTGGACAGATCAATCAACACATTGGTTTTTTATCAATTGCATTTCTCATTGCGCATTTGGTGGGACTGGTAACAGTGTTCGAGAATCCGACCTCGTATCTCTACTTTTTTGTTTTCTTGGGATTCGTGGCATACATCGTGAGTCCAGTGAAAGTATTGCATGCGAAAGAATCTACTGAGAGCAATACTTCAAAGAAAGCAGTAATACAATCTGCTCGAACAGGGCAGTCATCTGTCGGATTATCAGTAATTGTATGGACTTTTATCATACTGTTCATATATATCACTGATATTTCACCTGCTCGCGCGAATAAAGCAGTCGTAGTGTCTATGCAGAAGTTATATGCGGGTATTGCAGACGAGACTATTTTTGATGAACCATTATCTTTCTCCACACCGCATATCGACGATATACGGAATGATTTGGCTCGGGTAATTTTTGAAAGACTACCTCAGATGGCGCAAGAAGGTAAGACAGCAGAGATAGGGTTATTATTTGACCGAACAGTACAAGAACTCAAAAAAAATCAGGCATTGCATCCACTAGATGTTCGCGTACATTTCACTTTATCACAGTATTATAATGTAGGGTATCAGCTGACCAAAAATAGGGACCTCGTGATTCAGAGTGAAGTCGAGATACGACGAGCGCTGGGACTATCACCCAAGCGTCAACAATTCGAGTATACGCTTGCCTATAATTTGGTAGATCAGGCGAGGCACAAAGAAGCTGAAGAAATATTAAGAAAATCAATTGAAAACAATCCAAAAATCAGTGAGGGTTGGTGGAGACTAGCGGTCATTTATGGCTATGAGACGAGTACGAGCTCTGCTCAGGCATTGGTCGATGAGGCTATTGGCAAGGGAGTGGTATTCGATGAGAATGGGAAGAATATTTTGAGACAGCTCGGTATTAAACTCCCCGAGTGATGATATCAGTATAGAGTGTTGTTGTTTTCGTAATCATGTGTGAAAGAGAAAATACAGGAGGAAGTTGAGATTTGGCAGTAGTAGTACGAACATCTCTACTACGAGAGAGTGCGTCAATGATTGCAATGGCCTGTGCATGAGGATTGTTGGGTGGTACCAATTGTATATTTCCTCTGCTCAGGACTGCAAATGAGGGGATACCTCCTACCTCAGTTGCAATAACAGGGATTCCCATGTGTACGGATTCAAGTAGGGCATAGGGTAATCCTTCTTTGAGCGAGGGGATGAGAAATAGATCAAATGCGCGAATCAATGTCTCAGCTTCAGGTATGAATCCGTGGAGAGTGAGTACTGTCTCAAGACGGTACTCTTTTATTTTTGATTCCAACCACTCGCGCGTGGGGCCGTCACCAATAAGATGCACGTGATAGGGGTGTACTGTTTGTTTGGTTGATACTATGCGGAGTGCCTCTACCAAGGTGTTGAGTCCTTTGGTTGCAAAAAAATTTGCAATGACGCCCAGATGTATGCGGGTATCACTGCTTTCGATTCCAAGTTTTTTTCGAGCATCAGAAGCCGAGTGGTATGTGTTTTTTTCTTCAATACCAAGAGGGATAATCGTCATCTTTTTTTCAGGAATATGGAGCATTTTTTCTCCAATAGTTTTTTCTTCTTCTGATAATACGATGAATGCGTCCTTGCAATAGCGAGTGAGTTGTTCGCTCAATTGATAGAATCCTGCACGCACGCGTGAGAGAGGCTCTCTGAATACCCATCCGTGTACAGTGTAGACAGTCGAGATCGTAGTTCTCATACTCGCAATCGAGCCGAGTATTCCTGCTTTACTGCTATTGAGATGAACTACCGTAGGCTTTAATTTTTTGTATATTTTTCGGATTTCATACAGAGCTCTCAGGTCGTCGATAGGTGAGAGAGGGCGTACGAGGTGGGGTATCTGGACGAGTTCAATAGCAGATCCATGCATGGCATTAAAGGTCTGTATTCGCTCATGTAGACCATGAGGGAGGCAGGCATCGCCACCAATACCAATAACAACCCGGTAGTCCTGGTATAGGTGGGTCGCGAGGTCATAGACGTAGCGCTGGGCGCCACCCCATGAATCCTGGGTAATGAGGTAGAGGAGGGTAGGTTTCATAGATTGACTTTTGCTATAAAATATAGCATACTATAAACATATATTTTATTCAATATTTGTGCTTAATTATGCGGATTTTGGTAACGGGCGGAGCTGGCTTTATCGGGTCGCATTTGTGTGAAAAATTGCTCGAAACAGGTAATTCAGTCATCTGCGTTGATAATTTTTTGACAGGCTCACGTGATAATATTGCGCATTTGTTGAAAAAAAAGAACTTTTCTCTCATTGAACATGATATCATTGAACCCCTTTTTATTGATGAAAAAATAGATCAGGTCTACAATCTGGCATGTCCGGCAAGTCCGATTCATTATCAGCATAATTCAGTCAGAACCATCAAAGCAAATACAATTGGCATGATTAATGTATTGGGTATTGCGAGGAATCATGGTGCTCGAATTCTGCAGGCATCAACGTCAGAGGTTTACGGGGATCCAATAGTCCACCCGCAGGTAGAGAGTTATCGCGGAAATGTGAATCCAATCGGACCTCGTGCATGCTATGATGAGGGAAAACGATGTGCCGAAACACTGTGTTTTGAATACCACCGTATGCATGGAATGGAAATCAAGGTAGTGCGTATTTTCAACACCTATGGTCCACGCATGGCATTTGAAGACGGGCGAGTCGTATCCAATTTTATTATCCAAGCGCTTAGTGGAGAAGAGATTACGATTTATGGAGATGGAATGCAGACAAGAAGTTTTTGCTACGTCGATGATTTGGTCGATGGGCTCATACGAATGATGAATAGTTCGGGAGAATTTTTGGGTCCAGTCAATCTAGGAAATCCCACTGAATTTACGATTGCGGATCTGGCTGCTATTGTTCTCAGACTCACCAATTCAGAGAGTACACTCACACACAAAGCATTGCCAGAAGATGATCCGCAACAGCGCCAGCCCGATATCACATTGGCAGAGACAAAACTGGGGTGGAAACCAACCGTATCACTCGAAGAAGGGTTGCAAAAAACGATAGAAGATTTTAGGAGACGCAAGACTCGTGTATGAAAAATCGGATACTTATTTTTTCTACCGCCTATCTGCCTATGGTCGGCGGAGCTGAAGTCGCGGTAAAAGAAATCACTGATCGATTGCCTGATTTTGAGTTTGTGATGATTACGGCAAAATTAAAAAAAGAATTACCTGATTCAGAAACAATTGGAAATATAGTAGTTCACCGCATAGGGAAGGGGAATGGATGGGATAAATATCGCCTGATTATCAGTGGATGGAAAAAGGCAAAGGATCTGGGAGTATTTGATAGTGTCTGGTCAATCATGGCGAGCTATGCTGGATTTGCTGCACTCCGCTTCAAAAAGAGAAATCCTCATATTCCATTTTTATTAACCTTGCAAGAAGGAGATAGTAGGTGGGACATATATAAGCATGTGTGGTGGTGCTGGCCATATTTCAAACAGATTTTCAAACGAGCAGACAAAATCCAGGCAATCAGTGGCTATCTGAAGAAATGGGCAGAGTCATTGGGAGCAACCTGCGCAATTGAAGTGGTCCCCAATGGAGTTGCGATAGAAACTGCGTTGCCAGAGAACGCTCACGCTGATGTAAAACGAGTAATTACTGTTTCTCGTCTGGTAAAAAAGAATGGATTGGAATATTTGATCCGAGCCATGAAAATAGTAAATGAATATCAGCCTCAGCCCATTGTATTGAAAATAATCGGCGATGGTGAATTGAGAAATAAACTGGAAACATTGGGTAAAAAATTGGGAATCGCGGATCGATTCGTGATTACCGGCAGTGTCTCGTATCGGGAAGTATATGAGCGTCTAGCTCAGGCTGATGTATTCGTGCGCCCTTCGCTATCAGAGGGTCTGGGAAATGCATTTCTCGAAGCCATGGCTATGGGAGTGCCGGTCATTGGCACTCGAGTAGGTGGTATTCCTGATTTTCTGAAAGATGGAGAGACCGGATGGTTTTGTGAATCAAAAAATCCAGAGAGTATTGCAGAAAAAGTGATGTATGTTCTCGATAAGAAAAATAAGGCAGTGGTAGAGAAGGTGGTGCACAATGCGAGGGAATTGGTGCGACGAATCTATTCGTGGGAATTAATTGCTGAACGAATGAAACAATTATTTGTATGAAATTATTGATTGCAGCTGACATTTTCCCACCAGAGTCAGGAGGACCAGCCACCTACGCAGTCACGCTTGCAAATGAGCTCACTAAGCAGGGAGTTGGTGTTAGAATTGTGTCGCTTAATCCAAATTCTGATAAGAGTAAAGTAAATTGCAAAATATCTTCTGTTTGGTTTAAAAATAAGTTATTACGTTATTTTAACTATTTTGTTCTACTTTTTATTAATGCTATTGGTGTAAACACTGTCTACGCAATGGGGCCGGTGAATGCAGGTTTACCCGCTTGGATTGTGGCACGTATTTTGAGAAAAAAGTTTGTAGTTAAGGTCGTAGGTGATTATGCATGGGAGCAGGGACAAGTGTCTGGAGTGATCAAAGATTCAATTGATGATTTTCAGAAAAAAAATTACGGGGGAAAAATTGGAAGATTGAAAAAGATTGAGACTAGTGTAGTAAAAAATGCTGATGCCGTTATAACTCCATCAAAATATTTAAGAAAGATCGTAATAGGGTGGGGGGCGAATGAAAATAGCGTTGAGGTTATTTATAATGAAGTAGAATTTATAAAGGGTAAGCCAATAGAGCATTCTGGCGAAAACTGGTTGATCTCTGTGGGTAGACTAGTTCCATGGAAAGGCATGGATACCTTAATTGAAGTTATTGCTGAAATTTGTAAAGAAGCTCCAGAGTGGAGATTAAAAATCGTTGGTGACGGACCAGAGATGGAAAATTTGAAAAAGAGAATAATAGATACAAATTTGACACACATTGTTGAGTTAACCGGTAATCTTTCTAAAGAAAAGACATTATCCTATATTGCCTCAGCTGATGTTTTTATTTTAAATAGCAGTTATGAAGGGTTATCACATGTTATAGTAGAAGCAATGAACCAGGGGGTCCCAGTATTGGCAAGTGACGTAGGGGGAAATCCTGAAAGCGTAGCGGATGATAATCTATTTAAATACAACAATAAAGAAGAGATTAAAGAGAAAATTATGCGATTTAGTCATGTGGGTAAGAGAGGGAGCATACAGCATAATTTTAAGTTGGGTGGATCTAAGCGCATGATAGACGAGACAAAAAAACTACTAGAGAATCTATGAAAAAATTAATGATCAGTCTCGATAAAAATATTTTACAGAAAGACTCGATTGTTGCTCGGCGCATGATTGATCATGGAAAAGAAAATGAATTATTTATTATTATTCCACACACAGAAAAGGAAAGTTTTGATTTGAGTGATAAAGTACACGTACAGTCGACTGGTGGGAATAAACTACAGCAATTTTTTCGTGTAAAGAAAATTGGGAAAAAGTTAATTAGACAAAATAAAATTGAGGAAATTACAACACAGGATCCATTCTTTACTGGTCTCCTCGGCTGGCTATTACAGAAGAAAAGTAATATCAGCCTAGAAGTACAGCTTCATGGTGATTTTTTGAATGGGTATTATGATAAACAGTGGCTCGCAAAATTTGTGTTGAAGCACGCTTCAAAAATTCGAGTAGTTGGAGAACGTATCAGACATAGCGTGTTAAAACTTGGAGTGGCAGAAAATAAAATAGTGGTAAAACCAGTACAGAATAATCCAGAATTAATTAAAAATTGGATTTCTGAAGTAAATTTAAAGGATAAATATCCAGGATACGACAAAATCTTTTTAATCTTGGGTCGTCTAGAGCCGGTAAAAAATATTTCGTGGTTGATTAATATTTTTAAAGAAGTGGTAAAGCAGAAAAATTATTTATTACTCATTGTGGGTAGAGGTAGTGAAGAAGAGAAGATAAAAAAACAGATTATCGATGCGGGATTGGTACATAATGTGAAACTCCAAAATTGGACCGAAGAACCGTATGGGTATCTAAAAACTACAGATTGTGTTCTATTCCCGAGTCTGAGTGAAGGCTATGGGTTGGTTGCGATGGAGGCTCACCTGGTCGGTACGCCTATTATCATGAACGACGTTGGGGTTGCAAATTATGAACTCAAACCAAGTGAAAAAGTAATTATTCTGCCCACAAACGACCGGGAAGCGTGGATTAAGGCAATTCTTTCAATATGAAACGAGCGCTCATAACCGGAATTAATGGCTTTGTAGGATCATATCTTGAAAAAGAATTAGCTCTTCATGGGTACAGCGTTTTTGGAATGGGGAGAGAAGATGTGCAGAAATCGCATTATTTCCATGTTGATGTGACTGAAGAAAAAAAAGTACATGATGCAATACTGGAGATCAAGCCAGAATATATTTTTCACCTTGCTGGAATCGGAGTTCCTGCGGTTGCTGAGAAAGATCCAGAGCTTGCGTATAAAGTAAGCGTATATGGGACAAAGCATGTACTTGAAGCCGCAACGAAGCTTGAACATACTCCAAAAATTCTGGTCACCGGCACTGCACAGGTGTACGGAACGCCAGAGTATCTCCCCATTGATGAAAAGCATCCACTGAATGCTAAGGGGAGCTATGCAGTATCGCGTCTGGATCAGGAAAAAGTGGTAGTATCATATAGTTCAAAATTACCAATGGTGTTGACGAGAAGTTTCAATCATACGGGGCCTGGGCAATCTGATGATTTTGTAATTCCAAAAATCCTGAAGCATATTGCAGAAATCAAGAAAGGAATTCGTGAGTCAATTGAACTGGGAAATATTGAAATAAAACGCGATATTTCGTATGTCGGTGATGTTGTTTCTGCATATCGATTATTGCTCGAACAAGATGCATTTTGTGGTACCGTAAACGTGTGTAGGGGAGAATCTATCAGCTTGAAAGAAGTGGTAGAATATGGTAGAATTCTGGCCCAGATGGAAGAGATTCCGATTACCGTCAATCAAGCGTTTATTCGAGCACATGACGCCCTTGATCTCTATGGGGACGCGACGCTACTCCACTCAATTATTTCGTGGAAACCACGTGTAAGTTATAAGGATTTGCTTGAAAAAATTTATCAGTATTGGTATTCAATTGTATAACATTGTATGAAAAAAGCGTTTATCACGGGTATTACTGGGCAAGATGGTTCATATTTGACTGAACTATTGCTTGAAAAAGGATATGAAGTACATGGCATTGTTCGGCGCACGAGTACTGTGGTGCGTTCTCGTTTGGAAAATTTACTACCAGAGCATCAAGGAAAAGATCTGTTCCTTCATTATGGGGATCTTGCTGATGGATCGAATATTGCACACCTCTTATATACCATCCAGCCAGACGAAGTATATAATCTTGCAGCCCAGAGTCATGTACGCATCAGTTTTGATATTCCGGTATATACCGCAGATGTGACTGGGGTCGGTGTGGTGCGTTTGCTTGAAGCAATTCGCGATACAGGTATCAAAGCAAAATTTTACCAAGCCTCAAGTAGCGAAATGTTTGGAAAAGTCCGTGAAACTCCTCAGACTGAACTCACTCCTTTTTATCCCCGAAGTCCATATGGGTGCGCCAAAGCATTTGCGCACCATCTGACTGTCAATTATCGAGAAAGTTATGGAATTTTTGCGTGCTCTGGAATTTTGTTCAATCACGAATCGCCTCGTCGTGGTGAAAATTTTGTGACAAGAAAGATTACCAAAGGTGTTGCTGAAATTGCACAAGGAACGAGAGAGAAATTACTGCTCGGCAATCTTGACGCAAAACGAGACTGGGGATACGCAAAAGAATATGTAGAAGCAATGTGGCTCATGCTCCAGCAACCAGAACCAGATGATTATGTGATCGCGACTGGCGAAACACATTCAGTCGAGGAATTTGTAAAAGAAGCATTTCGTGTTATAGGAATAGAAGATTGGCAGAAATATATTGGATTTGATGAGAAATATCTGCGCCCCGCAGAAGTAGATCTATTGATCGGGGACACAGCAAAAGCCAAACAGAAACTAGGTTGGGAACCAAAAGTAAAATTCAAAGAACTTGTGCAGTTGATGGTAGAAGCTGATATCAAAGAGCTCCAGACACGCACGCACTAAATTCTTCTATGAGCACCCAGCCACAGTCAAAAAAAATTCTTGTGGTAACCCCCCGGTTTCCATATCCAGAGGCGGGTGCGTGCCAACAAGATCGTGCGGAAGGAATTAGACAATTGAAGCGTCTTGGTTTTGATGTCCGTGTGCTTACCAAAATATTTGATTGGCAGGATCCAGAAACAATTAAACAGGTGTGGAAGAATGAAGGTGTGGTCGTTGGGACTGTTCCGTATAAATATCAGCGCCTTTCAAAAAAGGAAAAAATCAAAATGGCACTCCGGTTTGTATTTCGTCCGTGGCTTCTCGATTCCTCGACCTATGAATACCGGGATCCTGAATTGCAAAAACTTCTTACTGACGAACTAGAACATTTTACCCCAGACTATGTCTGGTTTGACTATACCTATACCTGGCCATTATTTTCATTTGTTGAGAAAAAGGGGATTCCAGTTATTTTTCGCAGCATTACCTACGAAGTTGATAATTTTTTGGAAGAAGATGGGAAAACGCTGTTCAATTATGTGAAAGCATTGCCAAAGATGTATTCTGAACGAAAGGCAACCAAAGAAGCTGATGTTGTATTCGCGATCACTCCTCGTGAACAAAAAAAGTACCAACAATTTCGAAAACAAGGTGTATTTGTCTTGCCACTCCGATCTCTGCATAACAAATTGGGAACCCATACTCCTCGTACGACTGACGTCTTACACATTGTCTACTCAGGGTCTACGTTTTCAGTCGAACACAATTATCGAGCGCTCAAATTTATTCTGACTGAACTTGCACCACATGTATTGCAGGATCTTAAAAAAAAGTACATTTTTCATATCACGGGCGCCAAATTTCCAGAAGAATTTCAATCATATCTGAACGAGAGCGTACGATATCATGGATTTGTGGATGATCTTGAAGCTTTTTTGAGAGATATGGATATTGCGCTTGCTCCTTCATTCTTCGGCGCAGGAATGCAGCAAAAAATTTTTGAACCAGTTTCAAGAGGATTCCCGACCGTTACACATATGCGCGGTCTTGCTGAGTATCCTGTTATATCTGGAGAAGATGTACTGACTGGTGTTGATGCTGATTCATTTTGTAAGGAACTTGAGAAATTACAATCGTATGAAAGTCGAGTCTCATTATCGCAACATGCAAAGGAAAAAAGCAGAACATTATTTTCTCGTGAGGTGATTGATAGAATTGTACAAGATGCGATGAATAGCTTGAAAAAAATATGAAGCGAAATCTACTAATTATCACCCAAGTGCTTGATGAGGCGGATTCAAATCTGGGATTTTTTTGTCGCTGGGTCACAGAATACGCGAGTCAGGTAGACCAGCTCTATGTGATTGCGCTTCGGGTGGGTACCTATCATGCGCCGAGCAATGTCACTGTACTATCTCTTGGTAAAGAGGAGGGGAATAGTAGAATCAAACGATTATGTTTGTTTTGGAAATATTGCTTGGTATATGGCCGCAAAGCCACTGCAGTATTCGCGCACATGTGTCCTGAATATATTCTCTATGGCGCATGGCTACTTAGATCCAAGAGACGCAAGCTCGGGCTCTGGTATTTGCACAAATCTGTCACTTTGAAATTGAAATTGGCAGAAAAAATGGTTGATTACATCTTCACCGCACACAGTGATGGAGTCAAGGCACATTCAAAAAAAATAGTAGTGACTGGACATGGTATTGATCTTGATCTTTTTTCTTTACCACGAACAGCACATACTTCATCTGATTCGATTCGTCTGCTTACCGTCGGTCGTATTACGCCGAGCAAGGATTTGCTTCTTCTGTTGAGAGTTGTTAAGATGTTACATAGTTCAAATCAAGGAAAATTTACACTGGATATTGTGGGGGATGCGTATCTTCCATCTGATCATGCCTACCTCAAGTTACTTCATGAGGAAGTCAGAAAATTAGAAATTAACGATAGTGTACGCTTCGTAGGTAAAACTCCTTATACTGAATTGCCAAAGATATATAGAAACGCGGATATATTTGTAAGCGCGAGTAAAACTGGTGGGATTGATAAGGCAATCCTTGAGGCTATGGCAAGCGCGTGTGCGGTAATTACTTCCAACGAAGCATTTCGGAGTATTCTGCCCGCTGAGTGTATATTTGAAGAAGGGTCTGTGGAAGATGGTGCTTCTAAAATCAAAAATTATAAAAGCATTGATCGAGAGAAACTACATGAATATGTGATTCATGAGCATTCTCTCGAAAAAAGCGCAGCGAGTGTACTTGCGCAACTATTTTAAAAACGTTTGCATATGTACCACACTGTTTCTATCGTTATTCCTGTGTATAACGAAGAAAAGACAATTGAAGCAATTGTAAAAAAAGTTTCAGAAGCTTCTGTTTTGGGACTCAAAAAAGAGATTATACTCGTGAATGATTGTTCAAAAGACAAAAGTAGAGAGGTCCTGGAATCTCTTCAAAAAACTCGTGATCTCCGTGTTTTTCATCAGGAGATTAATATGGGAAAAGGTGCGGCGCTCCATCGTGGATTTGCAGAGGCAACTGGGGATATTGTAATTATTCAGGACGCTGATCTGGAGTACTCACCAGACGAGTATGAGGTACTTTTGCGACCAATCATTGATGGTGATGCAGACGTAGTCTATGGATCACGTTTTCTTGGTAGTAGACCGCATCGAGTGCTATTCTTTTGGCATTCAGTAGGTAATAAATTCTTGACTCTGTTATCAAACATGTTTACGAATTTGAATCTTACTGATATGGAAACATGTTACAAAGTATTTCGTCGGGAGTTGTTACAAAAGATTCATCTGAAGGAGAGACGTTTTGGATTTGAACCAGAATTTACTGCAAAAATTGCACATATACCAGACATACGTATATACGAAGTCGGTATTTCATATCGGGGGCGAAGTTATAAAGAAGGAAAAAAAATAAACTGGAAAGATGGTTTCAGGGCAATTTATTGCATTATAAAGTACGGTATTATAAAAAGATAGGCAACCGTAAACGTTATGTCATTTGTCTCGAGGATTCGGTCACTCCCAACCAAGAGCTTATTACTGGGCATTCTCGTGGTCTCTTTTTTTATTACACTTAGTTACGCATTTTATTTTCGGATTCATCCTGTTGTTGACGCTCAGGCATATGATCAGATTGCCATGAACTTGCTTCAGGGCTGTGGGTTCAAAGAAGACTGTTCGAATAATTTTCTGCATGATCCGGCAATCACTCGGGCGGGTCCTGCGTATGAATTTTTTCTTGCTGGAATATATTATATATTTGGGCATCAGTACGAGGTAGTGTGGATTATACAAGCACTTCTTCATGTACTTACTGCATACATGCTTTACCTAAGTGCAAAGCGCTTGTTTGTGGAAAAAGGAGAAAAAATAGGTTTGATTGCTGCTGCAATAATTGCGTTTCATCCAGACCTGATTGAAATAGCAGCAATGCTCATGACAGAAACATTTTATCTGTTTTTTGTTTCGCTATTCATATATTTATTTGCTCGAGTATATAGAGATCCTGCGAATTCATTTCTTTCTATTGTGCTTGGAGTGATAACAGGCCTGGCGATTCTCAGTCGTCCGCCGGTGATGTTATTTGTCCCAGTGGTGCTATATCTATACTTCACGAAGAAGCTACTTCGACAGGGTTTGGTATTTTGTGTCTTTTTACTACTCACTCTAACTCCGTGGACAATACGTAATTACCGAGTGTTTGATACGTTTATCCCGACCACGTTGATTGGTGAGTATAATTTATGGGTGGGGAACACGCTTGAGAGCGATGGGGGGCAGCTAAGCGAAGGATTTAATCCTGTAACCCATTATGGCGAATTTTATGGATTTGCAACATTAAAAGACGAGGCAAAACGTCAGTTTTTTGATTTTGTCTTTACACATCCAGGACGTTTTATAGAGTTGTGTGTGATTCGTTTTATGACCTATTTCAGTCTGATCCGTCCGATGGGGTTCTGGTTTTATCAGACGGGCATTTCGCAAGCTACATTTGTGGCTGTATCAGGTATTTCAATTGCTGCCCTTTTTATTCTCGGCTTTGCGGGGCTGGTGCAACTTTTTCGAGAGAAAAAAGCACTCTATTATTATGTCATTGTCCTCACGCTTACTGCGCCCATTCTTCTCATTCCGACCGTGGTGCAGTCACGGTATCGTTTCCAGATTTATCCATTTCTCGCACTAAGTGCTGCGTACCTACTTGCACGTTATACAGGTGAGAGAAAGTCTGCACGCTCAGCCATTATCATGACCATGGTAGTACTTGGCATAATTACACTGTGCGATGTCTTTATCTTTCGAGAAAGTATTATTGAACATATCAATATATTATTTCCTTAGACTATGTGTGGCATTAATGGTTTTAATTTCAAAGATCCTGATCTCTTAGAGCGGATGACACGGATCACCAGTCATCGTGGACCAGATCAGAATTCGATGTGGTCAGATGAACACATGTCGTTTGGGCATAATCGTCTTGCAATTATTGATCTTTCTCCAAAAGGGAGTCAGCCGATGTGGGATGCCGCCCGGGAATTGGTGATTACGTTTAATGGAGAAATTTATAATTTTAAAGAACTGAGAAAGGAACTTGAAAAAATGTATTCTTTCCAATCAGAAAGTGATACAGAAGTTATTTTGTACGCTTATAAAAAGTATGGATACCATTGTGTGAAAAAGCTTAATGGTATATTTGCATTTGCAATCTGGGATACAAAAAAACAAGAACTTTTTATCGCGCGTGATCAAATGGGAGTAAAGCCCCTGTATTATTATCAGAAGGACACTCGCGTTATCTTTTCTTCCGAGATTAAGGCAATTCTCGAGTGTCATGAGGTACCTCGAGCGGTAGATCGAGATGCGTTTTCATTTTATACGAGTATTCTATATATCCCCGAGCCGTACACCATGTTTCAGGGAATCAAAAAATTTCCTGCGGCCCATTATGCAGTTATTAGAAAAGGGAAGATAGAAATGCAAAAATATTGGGAAGTAACTGATTTTTCTGATATTCAGAATTATACAGAAGCAAAAGAGAATATCCATCATATTTTTACAGATGCAGTGCAAAGACAACTTATCTCAGATCGTCCAGTCGGTGTTTTCTTGAGTGGGGGCATTGATTCCACTGCAATTCTTGGTGCAGTCAGCGAATTTCACAAAGGAAGAGTAAAAACATTTTCAGTTGGTTTTAAGGAAAGTAATGATCCGAAAAAGTTTAATACAGATTTCAATCTCGCGCGAAAAACAGCGGCTTTTTATGGTACGGACCATCATGAACTATTGATTGGGCCAGAAGAGGTTAAAGATAATTTAAAACAAATTGTCTGGCACCTCGATGAACCAAATTTTAATGCAACCGCAGGTGCGATTTTTCTTCTAGCTCAGGAGGCAAAGAAAGATGTTGCGGTAGTGCTCGGTGGTGATGGGGGTGATGAATTGTTCGGTGGATATCCGCGTTATCACTACAGCCGATTACTCGGTCAGTATTATCGCATTCCGCTCCAAGTACGGCAATTACTTGAGCGCGTGGTGTCTCATGGACTGGCTCAAAAACTTACGCATCGTACCTCGACAGAGAGAGTGCTCGCATTTCTTGCGCTCAAACCAGACCTGCGTCGTGAAATGTTGAATCCAGATAAGCTAGAAAATAGAATTGTGCATACACATATTGAAGAGTATTTTTCTTCACGATCTCTATATTCGGATGATTTTGAAAAACAATTTATGAATTTTGATCGTCAGAGCTGGCTTCGTGATGAATCATTGGTGCGTACGGATAAAATGACTATGGCGTTTGGATTGGAGGAGCGAGTTCCTATCCTGGATTATCGCCTGGTGGAATATGCGTATCGTATTCCCACACAATGGAAATTATCTCTGTGGCAGCGTCCGAGTAATTTTCAAGGAAAAAATATTTGGCGTGATGCAATCAAGAATTATATCCCTGATCATGTATTAAACGAACAGAAGCGTGGGTGGTTTACACCAATGGCAAAATGGATGCGGGGCGAGCTCAGAGAAACTGTAGAAGAATACATCTCTCCAGGACATCTCAACAGTGAGTTTTTTAACACGGCAGAAGTGCAGACACTATGGAAGGATCACCTCGAGGGTAAACGGTATAATCTGAATAGTATCTGGGCAATCGTTATGTGGCAGATGTGGTACGATACATTTATCAAAAGGTAATGAGCCATTGCAAGCTTGAATGAAATAGAAGGGTGTGATAAATTATCAGTGCTTTTTAAAGCAAACCGAAGGCTTAGATTGTAGCTATTGAATGGTTATTATGTTCGAACAAAAGAAGATTTTTGCAGTGGTACCAGCGTATAATGCAGCAAAAACGCTTGAAAAAACACTTACCGCAATCCCGTACGGGGTGGTAGATACCGTTTTTGTGGTTGATGATGGGAGTAGGGATGACACAGCTGAGATCGCACGTAGGTTCAAGGTAACCCTCCTTCGTCACGAAAAGAATAAAGGCTATGGTGCAGCGCAAAAAACAGGCTATGAAGCTGCGCTTCGGGCAGGAGCTGATGTTATTGTCATGGTACATGCTGATTTTCAGTATGACCCGACACTACTTCCTAAGTTGGTGGAGCCAATTGTGCGAGGAGTCGCTGATGCGTGTTTTGGTTCACGAATGGCTGATAAACGCCAAGCGTGGCGTGGAGGTATGCACTGGTGGCGTTTTGTCGCGAATATTGCCCTGACCATGATCGAAGAGATGGTGTTGCGTCTGAGACTTACCGAATACCACACCGGGTATCGGGCATATAGTAGGAAAGTGCTCGAAACGATTCCATTTGCAAAGAATTCAAACAACTATGTGTTTGATACAGAGATGATTGTAGAGTTAAGACTGGGGAATTTTAAAGTTTCTGAGATCGGAATTCCTACACGGTATTTTTCTGATGCATCGTCGCCCAATTTTTTAAAAAGTGTTGAATATGGGTTCTCAACCCTACACATGCTTCTGCGATATATCCTTTTTAAATTTCGCCTGAAGATCTATCCGCAATTTACGATGCAGAATCCAAAAACACAGTCAGAAGTGATTAAATAAATGACATACTAGAGTATTTGTTATGAGTGCAGAACAAAAGAAAATTGTAATTACTGGCGCAGGAGGTTTCTTGGGTTCGCACCTGGTCAAGCGCTGTCTCAGAGATGGTTACCAAGTTATTATTTTTATTAAACCCTCGACTGATCTTGCTCGGATTAAAGAAGTACTGCCCCAATTGACCTCATATGAGGTTGATATCACTGATGCGGATAGAGTAAGAGAGGTGATGCACGAAGTGAAGCCAGATGGAGTGGTACATCTTGCCGCATCAAATATCAAAAGTGGTGTAACTGCGAGCGATGAAGAGGTGGTGCGAGTGAATATATTGGGTATACGAAATTTACTTACCGGTCTTGCCGATATCGACTATCAATTTTTCATTAATACGGGCAGTTTCCTTGAATACGGAATGAAGAAGAAACCTCTAGTAGAGGAGGATCGGTGTGACCCAACAGAACTCTATAGTGTTACTAAATTGGCGAGTACCCTATATAGCCAGAGTGTTGCGCGTGCGACTGGCAAACCGATTATTTCTTTTCGTTTGTTCACTCCCTATGGACCTGAAATCCAGCCTGGGCGTCTGATATATGAATTAGTCTCACACGCACTGAGAAACGAAGAAATAAAATTAACCGCGCCTTCAATCACTCGTGATTTTATCTTCATTGATGATATTATTGATTTGTATATGGAAGGTATCGAGCGGGCAAAAGACCTCAAAGGAGAAATATTTAATCTAGGTAGTGGCCAAGCGTCCACACTCGAAACAGCCGTAGGAGAGGTAGTGAGTATAACCAATTCAAAGAGTAAGGTGATGTGGGGTGCATTACAAAATGTTCAATATGATTCTGAGTTATGGCAAGCAGATATGAAAAAAACTTTTACTCATTTTAATTGGCGACCAAGACATACACTTAAGGAAGGATTAACAAAAACAATTACCTGGTTTACACAGGAACATAATTAATTTTTTATTCTGTATGAAGAAAAAAATGATTAAAGTACCATACGCAGCTGCGGTCTATGGAGACGCTGAAATAAATGCAGCAATTGAAGTATTGCAGAATCCTTCAAGAATTGTCGCAGGGCCTGCGGTGAAAAAATTTGAAAGTCGTGTGGCTAGTGTATTCGGGAAAAAAGTTGGAGTCATGGTGAATTCAGGTTCATCTGCGAATATGATCGCCCTTGAAGCATTTGATATCCCACGAGGATCAGAGGTGATTACTCCGGTACTTACATTTGCAACCACCGTTGCTCCATTACTTCAGAAAGGACTAGTCCCTGTTTTTGTCGACGTTCTTCCAGGAAATTATCAGATTGATACTTCAAAAATTGAAGCACTTATTACCAAGAAAACAAAGGCTCTGATGATTCCTTCACTTATTGGGAATCTTCCTGATTTAGTGCATTTACAAAAAATTGCAAAAAAGCACAAGCTCTGGCTCATCGAAGATTCGTGTGACACTCTGGGGGCAAAATTTGATGGAAAACCAAGTGGTACCTATTCTCATGCGTCCACAACCAGTTTTTATGCATCACATATTATTACTGCTGCAGGTGGTGGCGGAATGACCTGTTTTCATGATGAGAAGATTGGACGCAAGGCGCTTGTCATTGCAAATTGGGGGAGAGAGTCTACGTTATTCGGTTCATATGAACAATCAGAAGAATTAAAGCGACGTTTTGCTGGTGTGCTCGATGGACAGCCATACGATGCAAAATTTTTGTTCACTGAAGTAGGATATAATTTTCAATCAGCTGAGTTGAATGGGGCGTTTGGATTGATACAACTTGATAAATTGAAGAAATTTATTCAGCATAGAAAGAAAATGTTCAAAGCATTAAGAACATTTTTCAAACAGTATGAACACTGGTTTATACTTCCTGAACAGGATCCTCGAACTGATACTGCATGGCTTGCGTTCCCTTTGACACTTCGCACTGGCGTACCATTTTCTCGGTATGAAATAACCAAGTATCTAGAAGAACAGAATATCCAGACACGTCCTATTTTTACAGGGAATATTACTCGTCAGCCTGCATTCAAAAACACTGCATATAAGCGGGTTCCTGGTGCAAAATATCCAGTAGCAGATCACATCATGCGGAACAGCTTTTTGATTGGATGTCACCACGGACTCACTCTAGAGCAGCTTGAATATGTCACCGAAACCTTCACAAGATTTTTGAAGAAATATTAATCTTCAGGTCTTTATCCAGTAGAAAAAGTATGAATGTTGTACCCACACCCCTGCGTGGATTATATGTGCTCGAACCTCGCGTGTTCACTGATGAACGCGGGTTTTTTATGGAAGTGTATCGACAAGACACTTTTAAATCTCTTGGGCTTGAAGTCGGTCAGTTCGTGCAGAGTAATCATAGTAAATCACATGCGGGAGTGGTCCGGGGATTGCATTTTCAATGGGATCCACCATTAACCAAACTGATTCGCGTGATCAATGGTCAAGCATTTATGGTGGCAGTAGATATACGATATAATTCTCCGACTCGTGGACAATGGTTTGGTGTAGAAGTGAGCGCACTGAATAAGAAAGAGTTACTAGCGCCATTCGGCTTTGCAACAGGTTTTTGTGTGGTGGGGGAGGTGGCTGAAGTTGAGTATCAATACACGGCGCACTACAATCCTATGGGTGAGTCTGTAATTCTCTGGAATGACCCAGGACTTAATATAGAGTGGCCGGTGGAAGGACAAGTTCGCACCTCTGATCGTGATAGTAAAGGAACTACATTGGAAGAATGGTTGAGAGATCCGCGTGCCAAGCTCATCTGAGTAGCGAATAATACGCTATGCGTTTTTCTCTAAAAACATTGACTGCGAAAAAAAATATTCCGCTTTTGATAATACTCACGATTGCACTTTTGGTACGAGTTATCGGTATTGGTTTCGGACAACCATTATGGGTAGTGGGGGATGAACCCTCATTTATTTTTGGTGCTCTCAAAATGATTGAGCTGAAAACGCTGCTCCCCATTTTTCATGACACTGTATTCAAGGGACTTCTGTACTATCCACCATTCCTATGCTATATCAACATACTTCCATTTCTTTTGTTGATCGGAATAAAGTTTCTTTTTTTTAATGGAGCAATAGGGGATTTCAAGAATTATCTTCTTATTGATCTTACAGATTTTTTTATACTCGCACGCTGTATAAGCGCAGTAATTGGGTGCGCTACTGTGTGGCTGGTATATAAAATCGGAAAAAATATTTTTAAAAATGAAATCGTCGGACTCGCTTCGGCAAGTTTTCTCACACTTTCTTTTCTGCACGTTAACTTTTCTCATTGGGCGAGACATTGGACGTTTTCTACATTCTTTTTTGCTTTGATTATCTGTATTCTCTCCTCTGAACATATACAAGTCTCCAAGCGTTATCGATCCGCGATTCTTGTGTGCGCACTGGGTGTTGGAATTACACTTCCAATCATTATTTTGGGTCTATTTATCGCAATTTGGTTTTTGTACTATGAGAGAGTATCGATAGTAGTACATATACGCAAAGCGTGGTTCTGGCAGGCACTGGTAGGTGCGGTACTCCTTATTGCCACTGCATATAGTGTGTGGCCCAGAGGGTTTTATGTTGCTCAGAATGCGACACATGATGCATTTTTTGCAGGTAAGACATTTATTGATTTTTTCAGAAGTTATTCCTTTTATGCAGTTGGTCTCATTCGCGGGGAACTACTATTGTCTATATTCGGGCTTATTGGTTGTGTCTGTGGAATAAAAAAATTCAAAAGATATATCTTATCGAGTATTTTGTTTATCTTTGTGTACATCGCGATTTTTTATCTATTTTTCTTACAGACTGATCGCTTTATTCTTATCCTATATCCTCTATTTGTGACAATTGCGGGTTATGGATTCGTGACGACTGTGAAATATAGTCTAAAGTACAGTCGCCCGATTACCTATTTTTTTGTCGGAGGACTCGTAGCTCTTCAGGCTTTTTTCATCATTAAATTTGAGTATCTTTTGGTGATAGATGACACTCGAGTACAGGCGCGTGAATGGGTAGAGGAACATATTCCTGAAAAAAGTAAAATTGTGGTACTCGCCTCCTTGATGCGGTTACCGTCTACAGCTGAGGCGATTAAAGAGCAAGAATATCTAGATAGTTCTTCACTTCGCTCTATTGATCGGGCTGAAGCAGTGCTTGATGACTCCTTCTTCAGTGGAAAAAGATACCATGCGCTCAATCTGAACTCAGTAAATTCGAGTACTTTGTATCAAGAGCTGGGTAACTACATTCTTACTCATGGATATCAATATATAGTGTATACCTCTGAATTTGCGACTGAAAAAGGAGTTCATGAATCACTCCTACACTTAGGGGTCCCGGTAAAAACATTTACAGGGTATAAGAAGCCTGGTTTCCAGGGAGAGTCAATAGTAAATGGCTTTGGGGGAGGCATTGTGGAGATACTGATGTCACGAAGTATTGGCCCTACGGTGACTATTTATAGGCTAGGCGTAGAAAAGTCCGAGGAGTAGACTAAACGTTTTTAATCTGTTAAAGTAGGTCGTGAATATCGATAATCAGACACTGAATAAAGGAAAAAATATATGGGCACTGGCACAAAAAATATATTGATTACGGGAGGCTGCGGTTTTATTGGATCGAATTTTATCCGCCATTTTTATCACCGTCATCCTGACTACCGGATTTTTAATTTGGATTTGTTGACGTATGCTGGGAATCCGGACAATTTAGTCGATATAGAAGAGCTAGAGCTTAATAGTAAGGCAGCAGAGAAGAGATATAATTTTATTTATGGAGATATTTGCGACAGCAGACTCTTGGATATCATTTTTAGTCGATATGCTTTTGATTTGGTGGTGAATTTTGCAGCAGAAACACATGTAGATCGATCAATTATCAATACGAATAATTTTATACGAACTAATATCGGCGGTACCCATTCTTTGCTTGAAGCAGTACGCATTCATCGGGTGCCACGCATTATCCATATATCAACTGATGAAATTTACGGATCAATTCCCGAAGGTTTATCGCATGAAAATACACCACTTCGTCCATCAAATCCCTATGCGACGTCAAAAGCCGCGGCTGATTTGATCGTACAGTCATTTATCAATACTCATAAGGTCCCTGCAATCATCATTCGAGCTTCAAATAATTATGGACCTTATCAATATCCTGAAAAATTAATCCCACTCACCATTTCTAATTTTATTGAGGGTGGAAAAATTTCAATTCATGGAACTGGTCAACACATACGGAGCTGGTTGCATGTGGAAGATTTTTGCTCGGCAATTGATTTTGTGGCTGAGAAGGGCGCACTATTGAATATCTATAACGTCTCTGGAGAGGAGAGGACTAATCTAGATGTCGTACGTCTGGTTGCACGAGAACTGAATCGCGTAGCGGATGATCATATACACTATATCAATGACCGTCCAGGAGCTGATGCTCGGTATGCACCGGATTATACAAAATTACGTGAACTCGGGTGGGAGCGGAAGTATTCATTTGATGAGAGTATGAAAGATGTGGTCGCCTGGTATATCAATAATCAGGACTGGTGGAAAAAAATTAAAAATACAAAAGAATTTCTTAATCATTACGAAAAACAATCAAAAGGTCAGTGGTATTAATTCTAAAACCGGCAATATGTCTCTGAGACAGGGGAAATTGTGCTATGTCAGTAATATTCGTCTTCCTACAGAGAAAGCTCATGGCCTTCAGATCATGAAAATGTGCGAAGCATTTACGCATCAGGGGATTGAAACTGAACTCGTAGTTTCAAGAAGAAAGAATCATCTCACCGATGATCCATTTCATTTTTATACCATAGCAACAAGGTTTCAGATTGCTCGGATAGGTAGTATTGATTTATTGTGGTTACCATTTTTTAAGAAATGCTGGTTTTTGGTGCAAAATATAACATTTTATTTTTCAGTTAAAAAATATTTTTCCAGAAAAAACTCTCAAATTTATTATACACGTGATGTGCTTATTGCTGCGTGGGCAAGCAGACGTATTCCTAACATGTTTTATGAAATTCATTCGTTGCCGAAAAAAGTACGAAGAATCCACCGTAAAGCATGGACAGGTGCTCGCGGTATAATTGCAATCAGTCAAGGAATCAAAGATGCACTTATTTCTTACGGAATTCCAGAGAGTAAAATTTTAGTTGCGCATGATGCAGTAGACATTCAACAGTTTCAAATTTTAGAGTCAAAACAAGAGTGTCGTGCCAAGCTGCAATTACCTCAAGCGCAGAAAATAGTACTGTACACCGGACATCTCTATGAGTGGAAAGGTGCTAATTTGCTGGCCGAAGCAGCAGAGAAGCTTCCTGAAACGATTCACCTTTATTTTGTCGGGGGCACTAATGAAGATATAGAATTGTTTAAAAGAAAATATCCCTATCAAAATATACATATTGTAGGTTGGCAGTCACATGACGTGATACCGTATTGGCTCCGGGCAGCTGATTTTGTGGTGCTCCCTACAAGTGCTAAAGAAAAGATTGGAGACGTGTATACGTCGCCTTTGAAGTTGTTTGAATATATTGCTTCGGGTACACCGATTATTGCATCGCAAACTCAGTCAATTCAGGAAATTCTAAAGCCGGGAGACGCAACTTTTTTCCAACCAGATGACGTCTCTGATTTAGTAGAAAAGATAAGATCAAGTATTGAAAATAATAATGGGGCACAAGAAGACGCTGCAAAAAAACTTGCGAAAAATTTTGATTTGAGCTGGGACAGTAGGGCAGAGAAGATTTTAGAATTTATTTCTAAAGTCTAGTATATATGTGTGGTATTGCTGGATATTGTGGATCTGGGAATAGGGAAGTGTTGCAAAAGATGACTGATACTATTAGGTACCGTGGACCCGATGATTCAGGACTCTTTGTTGATCATATGGTCGGTCTGGGACACCGCCGGCTGAGTATTATTGATCTCTCGCCTCTGGGACATCAACCTATGTGGAATGACGCTCAAACGATCGCAATTGTTTTTAATGGGGAGATTTATAATTTCAAGTCTCTTCGTGAAAAATTGAGTAACTTGGGTTACAAGTTTAAAAGTACCAGTGATACTGAGGTTATCATTTATTTATATCAAGAGTACGGAACTGAATGTTTTTCATATCTTAATGGAATGTTTGCGTTCGCTCTGTATGACACACGTAAGGAAAAAATTATTCTTGTGCGTGATCGTCTGGGCAAGAAACCATTGTACTGGACAAGTCAGAGGGGTACATTGATTTTTGGTTCAGAATTAACAGTATTAACACAACATCCTTCTTTTTCTAAGAAATTAAATGTTCACTCACTGAACAAATATCTCGCATTTGATTATATACCAACTCCGCATACGATATATGAAGGGGTCTATAAGCTTGAGCCAGGGACGTTTTTGGAATATGAAAAAGGTGGAATCAAGAAAACCCAATTTTGGGATATATCTTTTAGCGGAAACAGTGGCCCAGTGAATGAAAAAGATATTCTTATTTCAATTGATTCGAAGCTCGAGAGCGCTGTTCAGTCAAGACTTATGGCTGATGTGCCGCTCGGTATTTTTTTGAGTGGAGGACTTGATAGTTCCTCAATCGCATATTATGCACAGAAGAATAGTGCTCAAAAAATAAAGACATTTAGTATTGGGTTTGAAGAAAAAAGCTACGATGAGAGCGAGTATGCACGAGAAGTTGCGCAATTTTTGGGAACTGAACATCATGAAAAAATACTTACAGCGCGCGATTCATTGAATTTCATTCCGCAGATTGGAAGTGTAATTGATGAACCAGTCGCTGATTATTCCTATATTCCAACCTATTTATTATCACAGTTTACGCGTGAACAGGTAACCGTTGCTTTGGGGGGCGATGGTGGTGATGAATTATTTTTCGGATACGGAACGCTCGCTGCAGAAAGAATGATGCATATTTTTAAAAAACATCCGCACGTATTAAAAAAACTCTTAGAGTTCGCAAGAAAATGCATACCCACATCCTATTCGTCTTTTAATATGGGTTTCAAACTGGATCGATTGATCGCGGGAGTTGGTAGTCCTCCTGCCCATCAACATCACGCATGGATGGGAACTTTCTCACCTGCGCTACGGAAAGATTTATTTGTACCAGAGGTGCGGAGTCTGCTTGTAGAAAAAAATGAATATGAAGATATTGATCGGTATATGAGACATGTTTCTTCAGAACCCCGGTATAATCAACTTATCTACCTATATCTGCGGACATATCTTATGGATCAGGTGCTCGTTAAAGTTGATCGTATGAGTATGGCAAATTCTCTTGAAGTGAGAGCGCCATTTCTTGATTATGAATTTGTTGACTTCATAAATCGTATTCCGTATAATTTCAAAATTAAAGGAATGCAGACGAAGTATCTACTAAAGAGAGTAATGGAAAATAAACTTCCTTCACATATCGTGCATCGTAAGAAGCAAGGTTTTGGGGTCCCTCTATCGCAGTGGTTCACATCTGAACTAAAAGATTTTGTGACAGATACACTATCACCTGAACAGATAAAACGATCTGGATTTTTTAATCCTGCAACCATACATACGATTCTCCAAGAACATATGACAGGGAAACGTGATAACCGTAAGATGATATGGTCACTGATTGTCTGGCAATTATGGTATGATCATTCAACCCAAAACGTATGAAGCAATTATCAATTGTAATTCCGGTATATAATGAAGAAGCTATTCTTGAAAAAGAAATCGCTGAACTTGTGATACAGATGGGGCAATTATTACCCGATATATCATATGAGATTATTCTGGTGGAAAATGGAAGTTTCGATCGTACGCGACAGATTACTCGAGAATTAGAACAAAATTACCCCGTAGTTCGAGGAGTGTATCTACCTAGTGCTGGGTACGGACGTGCCTTGAAGCAAGGATTGATTGAAAGCACTGGTTTTTATACAGTTCTTTTTAATATTGATTTTTGGGATATTAGTTTCATACGTAAAGCACTTACAATTTTCAAAGAAAAAAAAGTTGACATGGTGGTGGGCTCAAAGGTGATGAGTGGTGCAGAAGATAGTCGTCCATGGTTGAGGCGTCTGATCACTCGATCGTTCAATCGAGTGTTGCGTCTGCTATTCGGGTTTCATGGTACTGATACACATGGTATGAAAGTATTGGTACGTGATCGTATGCTTCCTGTTGTTCATGAGTGCAAGACGCAGAGAGAAATTTTTGATACTGAATTTGTCTTGCGGGCACAGCTCATGGGATTGACGAGCGAGGAGGTGCCCGTGGTATGTATTGAAAAAAGAAACACCACCTACAATATTGCAAAGCGTGTACCTCGTACGATCAAAGACATGATTACTTTGTTTTTTACGCTACCTAATCAACGACAGAGACATCTGCGAGGCTTACTACTTCTTGCAAGTGTGGTGTTATTTTTTGGGATAGTTTTTTCTGGTTTTCCAGATAGGCCAGGTCCATGGTTTGATGAAGGAGTAAATCTGGGAATTGCAAAAACATTTACCGAAGATGGTGTGTTTAGTCTTCGTCTAGGACCTGGAGAATATGTACGAGAACGAGGGCTGATGATTAGTACTAATTATCCGGTACTCATTCCAATCAGTCTAATGTTTCATATGTTTGGTGTGGGTCTTGCACAGGCAAAAATAGTCATGATTCTTTTTTTGATTGGATTTCTGGTCGTCGCGTATCAGCTCGTGCGTTCGCGCGCCTCCTCACTTGTTGCATCTCTCAGTATATTGTTGGTAGTAACGTTTCTCCCATTTTATGGTAATGGGTTGGGTGGGGGACTGGGAGAAGTACCTGGTTTATTTTTTTTATTGCTTGGGTTATTACTTTTTGAACATAAAAAACCTACATATCTATTTTTTGCTGGCTTAAGTTTTGGTCTCTGTGCATCGACCAAAGTCTTTTATCTGGTGGTTCTTGCTGCACTTGGGGTGAGTGAAATATGGGGAGCAATTCGCGAACGCCATTTGCCGTGGAAACGCTGGTTAATCCTCCTAGCGGGTATAGTACCACCACTCATATTATGGCTTCGGACACTAATTCCAGAGTTAAGTATCGAGGGAATTAGACAGACTTTATCGTATTACAATAATCCATATAATATTACGATTGAGCCAGCCAATAATCTGATAAAATTTTTTACTGAATCAACCCCAATACATTTCACACTCTGTTTGATTGCATTTATTTTTTATCTGTATTCCAGACATCGATCTTCTCGGTTAAATCGAGCTGACATCATTATTGCGACCTTTATTATATTGAATATTGCTTGGTTTTTGAGAACGCCAGGGTGGTATCGATATTTTTTTCCGGCGCATCTATTGGTGCTGGTACTCTTAGCTAGTAGTGTGTGGGATGTATTAAAAAATCTCACGAGTCAAAGGAAGGCTCTGTATGGGGTAACTCTACTTAGTATCATTCTTGCATCCGTACAAGCAGGACATTTACTCGGTGAATATAATAGCCGACTATACTACAACCCAGAACCGCGCAGATTTGCAATTGATCTAATACAGGAAAAGAAAGTTGATGCTGATATTTTTGTGATCGATCAGCCTGAATTTTGGTTTTTACTTGATGATCAGGGTGTGGGACAATATATGCAGATGAATCCGTATATCGCATTTGGTAGATCTGTTTTTGAAAATACATCATCCTTACCAAAATTTTTAGTAAGTGGCGATCCTGCAAGAAATCAGTATCTATCCGCACATCTGAATGAACTGGAGGAGTATTATGTACTCAAAGAAACACGAGATCAGTATTATGTATTTGAGAAAAAGTAGATATGAATGTTACCATCATTATTTCAAAAATTCGTTTCCATCTCTCAGGACTATTAATTAGTCTCCTTATTGGTGCTATTATCACTCTCCCTGCAATTTTTTTCCGTTTTTCCACCAGTTATCAAGGTATCGACATGATGAAGACCAATACCGAGACACACTACATTGCACAGATTAAGGAAGTAATGGATGGACACTACGGTCTCGGCAATCCTTTTTATGCTGATTTAAAAGATTCTCCGTATCTATTCCCTCCGCTTTCTCCATTATTGATTGGTCTTGTAGGTAAATTATTTTCACTTGATATCTATACTATTGTTTCAGTTGCTCGTTTTGTCTCCACAGGGATGACTGCATTTTTTATATATCTGTTTGTCGCATTACTTACGAGCCGAAGATTGGTGGGAATTATTGCAGCGCCAGCAGTCATGCTCGGATATGGGTTACTTGATCCACACAGCATTATTAATTTATTTGTACACGGAGTTCCTACTCCTACTTCTGCTTTTATTGATTACGGTCGACCGATTAATCCGCAGATGAGTTCGCTCTTTTTCTTTGCATACCTTTTCTTTTTACAAAATTTTCTTACAAAAAACAAATTGGTCCATGGAATTATTGCAAGTGTACTGCTCGGACTTTCTTTTTATGTGTACTTGTTTACTTGGACGTTTATTATAATCCTAAATGGAACACTGGGGTTAGTATATATCTTTAGAAAAGAGTGGCCGATGTTAAGAGGATTGGTATATATTTCATTAGGTGGTTTGCTGGTGGGAATACCGTATTTTTTGAATGTGTATCAAGCATCGCTCAGCCCGTGGTACGAGGAATCAGCTGCGCGGTTTGGTTTTGTGAATGTTCGTTTTCTTACCATCAGCAGAATTGTAATTGGCACGAGCATCCTCTTTGGGCTGGTGTATAAATGGTGCACCAAAGAAATACGCATATTTTTTATAGCTTTTTTTCTTGCAGCGTTTGTTGCCGTCAATGAACAATTAGTTACGGGAAAGTATTTATTTAATCACCATTATCACTGGTATTACATCACCCCACTGATTATTGTCTGTATCTTGGTAGTATTATTTGTAATAATGAAGAAATTAAATGTGCAGAGAAAGTTTCAGCTTGGAATTGGGATCTTACTCAGTGTAGTAACCGTGTCAAACGGCATATTAGCGCAAGCATATTCCTTTTACGCGGCATTACCTGAGACTACTGAACTGCAGAAATATGCACCAGTAGTCTCGTGGCTGAACACAGAAACTGAGAAAGACAGCAGCGTGCTTGCGCCAGGAGTACTTTCAGACCTACTCCCTGCAATTACACACAATAATGTGTATTATCCAAACACCGGCCTCTATACTTTGATTTCAAATGAACGACTCTTAAATATATATCTGGTTTACACGTACCTTGATCAGATACCAAAAGAGAGGATACGTGAGCATCTAGAGAGTAAAAGAGATGAAATCAGTGGATTTGCGTTTGGGTATACCTACAGCTTTATACCGGGGGTATGTTATGGCTGTTTTCCTGATTCGATCATTGATAGCTTAGTCAAGGTATATGAGGGACTGGACGAAGAAAATTTTATTTTCTTTGCAACACAGTATCCAGTGGACTACATCATATGGGATACCCAAAAAAATCCAGAGTGGAATATCGATCGGTTCAATTTTTCTTTGGTAAAACAGTTTGGCAGTATTAAAATGTATAAACTGTAGTGCACTCTCTTTTATGCGTATACGTGCTATTCTGAAGATTCGAAGGTGGTTTCACGAGCGTCCCACACCTGTGATTTTATTCTGTGTTTCATTTATTATTAATTGCACAATTGGACTTTTGCTGTACCTGACTCACGGGTCAGATTTTGTGACACTTGGTGATGATGATTCCTCTGGGTACATTAGTCTAGCTCGGAGTATTGCTTCGGGAAACGGTTTTATGTTGGATGGGGTAGTGAGTGCACTTCGTCCGCCCCTGTATCCCTTGTTCCTTTCATTTTTTATTTTTTTTGGTCTTCCTCTAGAATATGCTATTTTTGTTCAATATATAGCTGCCTCAATATCAGTGGTCCTTATCTATAGTATCGGTGCGCGGATGTATTCTTCAAAAGCTGGTATTATTGCCGCTGGGCTGTTTATGGTAGAGCCGTACATGCTGTTGCTCAATAGTACTGCGATGACTGAAACGATTTTTGTCTCACTATCGCTGGCAGGAGTTTACTCAATACTCAGATTACTTGAAGGAGAAAAATACCAGCGGTGGTCAATTTCTATAGGTATTTTTTTTGGGCTTGCAACACTCACTCGACCGAATGTATTCTATATCCCAGTGATTGTACTCTTGCTTGCAATCATCGGTGGTGTGTATTCAGAAAAATTTAAGAAAGTGAATATCAAAGCTTTTGTGCTTTTTTTATTTATATTCTCTCTAGTACTTGCGCCATGGGGTGTGCGGCAGTACACCCGATTCGGGTCTGTGCGCCCGAGTAGCGTCGATACGTATCTTTTGTATTGGCGAGTTCTCCCAATAGCTCTTGCGCACGAGAATAATGTTACCTACAGACAGGCAATTGATATGCTTCAAATAGAAACGCCACAAAAGATTCCCAATTTTGATCCTCTCAAGATGCAACATACTTTTGAGTATGATCATATTCTCAAAAAAGAAGTCATGTCTCATGTGCGAGGACAGGTGCTTATCATTGTAAATTTTTACCTCTCTTCAGTGCCAGTGACACTTCTTAGAACAGGATACACACGAATTCTTGAAGAATTTGGTATACCAGAGCACAGAAAAGAAAACATAACATCGCTTCTTGCAGAGCAGAGATATGGTCAGGCAGTTGATGTTCTGTTGAAACCATCTGTATACCAACTCGTACACCTACTAGGAGCTTTCTTATGGATCTGTATATATGGTGTTATTATTGCCAAGGCAAAGGCTCTCGTCAGGAGAGATAAGCGCATGAATACGATAGTTCTATGCCTATGTATACTCTATTTGACAGTATTCGCTATCGGTCCGCAAGTATATGTGCGCTATCAGTTGGTTATTTACCCCTATTGGTTGTTACTTTTTGCTGGTGCTCTCAGTTTACAGAAGAAAAAGTAGGTCTGAGAGTGGTTCATTCAACACTCTTGAAAAAGATACGTTGAGCGTATATACTGGGGTGTATATAATTACACACTTATGGGACAAAATATCCTACAAAAAAATCCATACCAAATCGGAGTCGGTACATGCGATATTGGGGAGCGGGCAAAGAAATACGTGAACGAAGTGCTTGAAAGCAACCGGCTTACCTACGGGCCTTTTTCAAAAAAATTTGAACAACTATTTGCGGAGGCACATGGATGCAAGTATGCTGTATTTGTGAATAGTGGCACGAGCGCGCTTCGAATCGGCCTTGCTGCGTTGAAAGAAAAGTACGGTTGGGATGATCAGGATGAGGTGATTATACCCACGATTACGTTTATCTCAGATGTGAATATTGTCGTACATAATAATTTGAAAGTTGTATTCGTTGATGTTGATCCAGAACACTATACGATTGACCCTGCGAAAATTGAAGAAAAGATTACTGCTAGAACCCGCGCAATTATTCCGACACATTTATGTGGTCTTGCTTCGGACATGGACCCTATTATTGCTCTGGCAAAAAAACATAATTTGAGAATAATCGAGGATGCATGCGAGGCGTCGTTTGCGCGGTATAAGGGGAAAGCAGTGGGGAATTTCAGTGATATTGCATGCTACTCCACCTATCAAGCACACATCATTACAACAGGTGTGGGAGGTTTTGCGCTGACCAATGATCCTGATCTTGCGGTACTACTGCGGAGTCTGGCAAATCATGGTAGGGACGGTATTTATATGCAAATCGATGATGATAAAGGGAAAAGCGCGGACGAACTTCGTGAGGTGGTGAATCGACGTTTTTCATTTATTCGCCCAGGATACAGTTTTCGGGCAACCGAGCTCGAAGCTGCGTTGGGTGTTGCAGAATTGGAAGAAGGAGTTGAGAAAGGTATTGAGATTCGTCAAAAAAATGTACAGTTACTCTTGGAGACCCTACGTCCGTTTAGTGATGTATTGCAGCTTCCTGTGTGGCCTCTATCGAGTTACCATGTATTCATGATGTTTCCAATTGTGGTCAAAGCAGGTAGTGGGGTCAATCGAGACGAATTGGTGAATTTCCTTGAGCAGTATAATGTTGAAACAAGAAGGTTGCTTCCAATTCTTGATCAGCCCTTTATTCTCAAGAAATTTGGTGATCTATCTTCCCAATTTCCAGTAGGAGATCACCTGAATAAAAATTCTTTCTATATCGGTTGCCATCCTTCAATTACTAGAGAAAATATTGAGTATATTGGAAAAGTATTTTCACTCTATCTTCATAAGTCCTAATCTGGTATGCAGTCGGGGATTGTAATACCCTCATATAACGAAGCCGAAAATATCGGCATGCTTATAAAAGAAATTGTAACCGTACTGCCGGGTGCATTGATTGTAGTTGTTGATGATTCTCCAAATGAAGAAACTGTTAATGCAGTCAAATCTCTCGGGTTGGAGCACGTACACATTATCCACCGGACACATAAGGATGGGCGTGGTTCTGCAGTGATTGTAGGACTTCAGTATCTTTTGGACAAAAAAACAGACATTCTCATAGAAATGGATGCTGATTTTTCCCATCCACCAAAACAGTTGTTAGAATTAATCAGGACATTCGAAGAGAAGAAATTAGCAATGTTAATTGCAAGTCGGTATCTCAAAGGAAGTAGAATTGATAATTGGTCGATGATGCGGAGAATTTTTTCACGATGCGCAAATTTTGTTGCGCGTCGGCTATTACAAATTCCGATTGCGGATTATACCAATGGATACCGAGTATACTCCCGTGAAGCTGCAGAGCTCATTACGGCGAATTGTGGAAAGATGGGGAAAGGATTTATTCCACTCAGTGAAATTGTGACACAATTGTACTACCGGGGTTTTCCAATTGGAGAGATCCCTACTCATTTTGTCAATCGGGCACGTGGACAGAGTTCACTTAATTTTGTAGAAATCAAAAATGCAGCACTAGGAATTATGAAGATATACGGACTTAGGAAAAAATTACAAAAAGAGTTCCCGAATGTGGAAACTAGGATTTCTTAAACGTATCCATGAGTAGTGCACAAAAAGACCGGAGACCTGGGTCTTTTTTTAATTTTTCAATATCATTTTCATACCAGAGATTCGAGAAATCGAAAGGCACTGATTCCTTGAGAACTGCGGCAGTAAAATGAATCATTGCCTCTTCATCGTATGAGAAATGAGTGAGTTGCTTTTGGATAATACTGGGTAAATCTTCCATAGCCCGAACTCGCGTGACAAATGGGAGTGTATTGTAAAAAACATCACCGAAAGTAATCACTGGTTTTCCATAGATGCCGGCCTCCCATCCGCCGGTTCCAGTAATTGCGGTTATTAATTTTGCTCGCTTAATAAATTCAAAACTACTGACACGATGATTGACTAGGCGAACATTTGGAATTTTCAGTAGTTCCTTGTAGTACCAATTTTGTCGCTTGCTTATCATCGCAGGGTGCTCTTTGACATAGAGTTTGTAGTGCAAAGGTAGAGACTCTGCGATATATCGAATAAGGGTGAGCTGATCGAAGTAGTAAGGAGAAAGGAGAAGGATTGCTAGCTCAGGCTCATAGTGAAGTGGAAAAAATACAAAATCTTCATTCCAAGTTAATGGTTTGTAGAAACGATCGAGACCCCTGATAGATCGCACATACTGTTTGATTTTATACCAGATAAATCGTAGAGGGTTGAGATTGGTCATGCCATACTCGAATAAATGTCGACTTTTGACATAATTATTGAGCAGTGTCCAGATATATCGGATTGATTGTAGAACGTGCTTGGGATTCAAGATTCGAATCGGCTTTGGTAGCTGACCTAATGCTACATTCATATATTGCAATTGCAAAGATCCGGTTTTTCTGAAGTGTTCGATTAATTTTTTTGCCTCGACATGATAAGAAGTCTCTATTTTTTCTTTTTTGAATATTTCAAATGTGCGAGATACTTCAGTTAGAGTTTTATAATCTTTGGAAATACACATGCGATTTGACACACGTGGGAAGTCGATATTAAAAACAGGAATTCCCATTTTTTTCGCAACATTGTACAAAATTAGGTGCCCAAGAGCGCCAATAGCAAAAAATAAGATAAAATCGGGACGATGCTCAGAAAGCATTTTTTCAATCGCTCGTGCGCGCACCTGAAATATTCGGAGAAGTTCTTCGTGTGAATAGAGAGGGTCGATTACTGCAGTGGTTTCTTCTTTTGGGCCGATAGACATCATGAGTTTTCTGTCGGTATAGAGGTAGTGCCATAGTTCAGAAGGTCCATAGTTTTTTTCAAAATGTGTGATGTACTCAATATCAACTGTCTCATGTTGAAATTGGTTATGAAGTTCATGATCGACAAGTACTGGGTTGTACACAATATCTGTTTGTGTATGTATAAATTTTTCGGCACCAAGCGAAAAGACATATGCAGAAAACTCCGTGACTCCATAATCTTCTTTCAAGACATTCGCAATCGCATGTCCGATTTTACTGTACTGGTTTTGTAATACAATACAAGCTCTCATAGTCGGGGGAGTGTTTTTAAAATGACATCAATAGTCATATAGGGTCCTCGGTGGAATTTTTTTCCTACGATGTATATACCAAGACCGTATAGTAGGAAATAAAGTATTGTGAGGACGATTAGTATGTAGAGGGGTAGCTGCATGAGAGTGTCTTTAAAAATCGCAAGGGGGGTCATGAGTCCTCCTGCAAGCAGGAGGGGGAAACCAATGCGGATAAAAATATTCCAATAAGTGATGCGAGTCAATGACTGTATATAGTGAAGGGTAAAGAAGAAGGTGGGCAAGAAGCCGAGTAACAGTGCGAGTGGAGCTCCATTAATTCCGTATCGAGGGGTGATATAGAGCAATAATATGAGGGAAATAATTATCTTTACGATATCAAGTTTTACTTTTTTGTCAGGGTATCCGATTCCACTTAATAATTTTGCACAAATATCAGTCATGTAACTCAATGTGAAATAAAGGAGTAGTATACGCAAGGCAAAAGTAATCGGAAGCCAAGGTTCTCCAAGCAGGACCAAGACCAGTTTTCCTCCAGCAATTTGTATAAATAGGATAATAGGTAGGGTGACGACAAATAGGAGGTCTAAGCTTTTTTTAAATCCATCGGCAATTTTTTCTGGAGAATCTTTGATGCGTGCAAATGCGGGGAATGCAATCATTGAAATTATTGAGGAGATAAAACCGGGACCAATTGATGCAAGATTTTTCGCCTTACTATATAAACCAACCGCCGAGGTATTGGTTGAACGTGCAATAATTGAACTTTCGGCAAATGAATATATTTGGTCTCCCAACACCTGCCCAGTTACCCATTTACCGTATCCGATAAGTTCTTTTAAAATTTTAAATTGAAAAGTAATGCGTGGTCGATAGGGGTGGAGCACGTAGCTGGCAATCATTTCGGTGAGATAGAGTGCTAGATTACCGATAATGAGAGCGAGGTATGAACGCAGGAAATATGCTGAAATAACAGTCACAATTGAATAGGCGATTGCCCGAGCTGTATTGCGGATAAATATTTTTTTGAAATCAAGATCTTTGGTAAACCAAATTTCTCCGATATTGGTGAATTGTCGGATAAGAATGAAAACTCCACCAAGACGGATAACCCATGTGTATTCTTCTACATGGTAGAATGTTGCAATGAATGGTCCGGCAATAAAGACCAGAAGACAGATTACAATGCCGCGTAACACATTAACGGTCCAGATTGCATTAAGATATTTTTCGACGCTTCCACCTTTTTGTATTGCCGCGGTTGCAAGCCCGTGTTCACTGGTAGTTTGGAGGAACCGTGGCACGAGCAAAACAATACTTGCAATACCAAATTGTTCTGGAGTGAGAATTCGGGCAAGAATAAAAAAGGGCAGGATTGCGACTGCTTTTTGGATGATATAGTCTATCATGAGCCATTTGCCTGCTCGGATAGACTTCTGAAGCACGCCCTCAGGCGCTGAATTTTGTGTAGAATTAGAGGTATTCATTACCATGTAAGAATGTATAATTCTCTTCTAGAATAACAAAAAAAACACTCGAAGTCAATGTGATTTATAACGAACGCGTATATATTGACTATACCTGAGTGTTGGTGGTATTATCCTAGGGTAAAAATCATTCAATCCATGACAATCTATGGCAGGTACTAACGCAAATGCATTTTTTTTACAGAAATTGGTCGAAAGAAAAAAACATCGAGCAACTGCTTTAGTTAGTCACGCGCTATTGTCGATGGGAAGTATTGGATATTATATGAATGGTGAGCTGGGTTGGAAAACACGGCTTTTTATTTACAACCATTTCGCCTTATTGAATGATGATAATTTCGGGGTATTCTGGGAAGCACTATTCTATTCAAAAGATGGTAGACTTCTTGCACGAAAAGAAGGAAAATTTACTGGACCAGAGACAAAAATGATCGAAGTGGCTGATATAGGTGAACTTGATACCTATGGAATTGTAGTGGTACACATCAAGGATGCAGACCAGAAATATATGCTCCATGATCTATATTCTTCGGTATTTTATACGCAGTATTACTTGCCAGGAACAACACAGACCGTGATGGCACACTGTCTCTCTGGAGCTCCAAAGGCTAGTCACTACACCGTAAATCATATGAGTACGAGTTGGGTTACTCCAGCAGGATTCCGACCATATCTGTTTTTGGCAAATTCATGCCGTTTTCAGAAAATCCTCCACAGACCATGCGGACGAGCTGATATCACATTCATCAATCATGAGGGCAAGAAAAAAACAATCACCCTTCCTCCATTCAAAGGATTGGTATGTTTAAAGATTGATTTATTTGAAAAATATCCTGAATTACGAGAGCATCTAGGCGTCAAGCCTTATGCAATGAAAGTAGTCGGAAAGAATATTTTACATAAGCCATTTTTGCTCCAGACAGATGGTAAGGTGGCGATTGGCGAACATTTATAAAAACGTATGTGGCGTGATCTATTTAGCGTAAAAGACAAATGCATTTTTTCAACCTATGTCCATGTATTACCAGGGCAGAGGACATCGTTTTGTTATGTAAATGACGGAAAGTATCGTGAGCGAATTGTCGGGCTATTACTACTACCCTCAGGAGAACTTGCGCCTGGTCTTGCTCCAATTGTGAGGGAGATTGGTCCAGGCGAGGTATTTGAAGTCGATGCCAATGAGGAGCTCAGACGTGTTGGAATTACTAGTTTTGAAGGAAGTTTTCTTGCATTACTTTCAAATGTCAATCCACTTGAACCATTTGATATTTCGACCAAGGATCATGTAACCATGTGGGTTTCTGATAAAAGTCAGGTGCAGATTGTTACTGCTGGAAATAAAAATATCAATGTTCCGGGTCAAGGAGCAAAAAAAAGTTTTTGCATGTTTTGTTCAGCGATTCTTGAAACTCCAGAAATACAAACCAGGGTCATGATTTTCAATCACTCAACTGAAGGAAATTACACTGACACAATAACGATCACACCTCGATTGCACAATATGAATGGAGAAACGATCGAGGGTCAAGCTTTGTCGGTTGCACCTTTTGGGTGTGCAATAATTAATGTGGATCAGTTTTTTGGAGAAAAAGGAAAAGGACTGTTATCTAAAACAGAAGGGCGCGGGACACTCTCAGTTATCCATCAGGGTCACACCATGGGGTCGTTATTTTTCCATGTTGACCGCCCAAGCGGCGCGCTCCAGAGTGGGCAACACACACAGCCAGTCGTGCCTGCTATTTTCTTTCAACCAACGTATAATTATTGGGTGGAGTGGGTTGGAACACATATTCCATTAATGGGTTGGGTTATTCCTGCAGTGAGCTTCTTGAGGCACCGTCGTTCAGTGTTGGCTACCTTCTACCCACATCATTCGAATTATGTGCCCTCGTTAATTGCATACATACGTCAATCGCGATGGGTAATATATTTCAAAATGATGTTTCGTGCGCTGTATTTTCTTATAAAGCGTAGATTTCATATTGACGAAATGCGTTTCAGTGGTGAGAATGAACATAATGAATATGTGATTCAGCACAATCTCTGGAATAATTTGAAATTATTTCAATTTAGCCGTGCGCGCATTGAATACCTCATGTACCCATTACTCAGTATCCCAGAAGTTCAGCTAAAAGGAAAAATGCTCTGTATCGGGCCAAAAAATGAAGGGGAAATTCTACTCCTTGAAGCGCATGGATTTAAAGAGGTAATTGGAATTGATCTCTTCACCTATACCCCAAAGATTTTGCTCATGGACATGCATGAGATGACGTTCCCGGACAATTCTTTTGATACAGTATTCTCTGGTGCTGTAGTCAGGTACTCATACGATATCAAAAAAGTAGTTTCAGAAATGATTAGGGTAGCAAAAGATGGTGCTATGATTGTATGCAGTTTTGGTCTTTTTCCACCCGACGAGGAACTCGAATTTTGTGCGACTCCATTATATGGCGGTATCGGGGAGTTATTGCAGTTATTTGGAAATAGTGTAGGACATGTATATTGGTGGAATGAAGGGCAGGTGCCGGGGAAACGAAGTAGAATTTGTTCGGTTATTTTCAAGCTTAACAAAAAAGGTTCTCCAATTGATGTGAGAGATAATAACTATTCTCGCATTGCAGTACAGGGTGTGTCTACACAGCAGCTTTCATTTCGCTAGAATGAAAATTTCTATATGAAAATTTGCTTTATTCTAGGCACACGGCCAGAAATTATCAAGTTAAGTCCGCTCATGAGAGAATGTGAGCGTCTTGGTATTGAATATTTTATGGTCCATACGGGTCAACACTACTCCTATGAAATGGATCAATTATTTTATGAGCAATTAGGATTGATAGATCCACATCACAATCTTGCTATCAAATCAGCGTCACCCTTCCTACAGTCAGAACATACGGGGCGCATGCTGATTGATATTGAAAAGATATTACTTGATAAAATTCCTGATATTGTAATGGTTGAGGGAGATACCAATACCGTACTTGCTGCCGCAATTTGTGTGAACAAGTTGCGCACCAAGCCAATTAATATGGCGATCAGACTTGCGCATGTAGAAGCAGGACTTCGGAGCTATGATCGTACTATGACGGAAGAGATCAATCGAGTGCTTGCAGACCACATGTCTGATTTTTTGTTTGCACCAAGTGCGGTTGCGAAAGAATATATGCTGAAAGAAGCGATCGATGAGCACAAAATTCATATAACAGGTAATTCAATTGTTGATGCAGTGTATCATTATAGAGATAGGGCAGAACAATCTACAATTCTCAAAGATCTAGGATTAGAAAAGCAGCAGTATTTTTTTGCAACTGCGCATCGTCAAGAAAATGTTGATGATCCTGAGAGACTTCGAGGAATTATAGACGGCTTAGAACTCGTTTCAAAAACGTTTGGCGTACCTGTCATCTATCCGATTCATCCTCGTACACAAAAAATGTTACATGAATTTGGCATATCGTTGCCATCGGGTATTCGAGCGATCGACCCAGTCGGGTTTTTCGAATCATTATGTTTACAGATGAACGCACGTCTTATTTTGACTGATTCTGGTGGAGTTCAGGAAGAAGCGAGTGTGTTGCACGTACCATGCGTCACTCTCCGTGATAATACAGAGAGACCGGAGACTGTTGCTGCAGGGTACAATATTCTTGTTGGGACTGATCCTAAAAAAATTCTTGCAGGAGTAAAAGAAATGCTTAGTCGCACATATGAATGGAGAGACTTGTATGGTGATGGGACTGCTGCTGAAAAAATGGTGGCTATTCTTAAAGGCGCAATGCATATATGAGTACTATCTGTATTGTCGGTCTTGGGTATATTGGTTTTCCAACTGCGCTCCTTCTCGCTCGCGCAGGACACCAAGTCTTTGGGTATGATGTCAATGCTGAAAAAATTGCAAGATTAGAAAAGGGGGTTATGCCATTTGAAGAAACAGGACTTCATGAATTATGGGTAGAAGCACACCATAATTTTTTTCCAAAAACTGAAATGGTGAGCGCGGAAATATATGTGATTGCAGTGCCGACACCAGTCACTACTGATAAAAAGTGCGATTTGTCATATGTGCAAAAAGCAACAGAAGCTGTTGCAGGTGTCATACAAAAAGGATCACTCGTCATACTTGAATCAACTGTATCGCCTGGGACTACAGAAGAATTGGTCGGTCATATAATTGAACAAAAAACAGGGTTTGTTAAAGGAAAAGATTTTTATCTCGGGTATGTCTCAGAAAAAGCTATTCCAGGTAACACACTTCATGAAATGATTCACAATGACCGCATTATCGGTGGGTACAACCCAGAAAGTACAGAAAAAACCAGAAGAATATATATGAGTTTTGTGGAAGGGGTGATACACGTCACCGATTGCAAGACCGCAGAGACAGTGAAATTGGTAGAAAATGCATACCGTGATGTGAATATTGCATTTGCAAATGAGCTTGCAAAAATGAGTGCTTCGCTTGGTATGAATGTGTGGGAAATTATTCGGCTTGCAAATAAACATCCCCGAGTGAATGTACATGCGCCAGGACCTGGAGTGGGTGGGCATTGTATCGCACTCGATCCGTGGTTTCTGGTAGAACACGACCCAAATCAGCCAACTTTGATACCGCATGCCCGCGAGGTCAACGACCATATGCCTGAATATGTAGTTGCTGCAGTGAAGAAGCTGGCGGAAAAGCATGGAACTAAAAAGATTGGTATACTAGGAGTGGCGTATAAGAAGAATGTTGATGATGCGAGAGAGACTCCTGCAATACCTATTATAGTAGGTTTGGAAAAAATGGGGTTCGAGGTATGTGCGCATGATCCATGGGTGAAAGATTTTTCTTTCCCTCTGGTTTCATTTGAAACACTCATGAATAATGTTGAAGCGCTGGTCATAATCACTGATCATGATAGTTTTAAGAATATGGAGTTTAACAATCAAGCGAAGTGGTTGTTGGACACCAGAGGGCTATATGAAAATAATAAGGATATTGGCGTAGAATATTATTTACTCGGAAGAGAAATCTAATATGGAGCTTACAAATAAAAAAATACTCATCACTGGGGGGGCAGGTGCAATTGGAAGTAGGCTCTGTGAAGGGCTTATTGATCGTGGTTGTACAGATATTACAGTTCTTGATGACCTGAGCTCTGGATTTATTGATAATCTCCCAGAGGAAGGTGTTGAATTTATTGAAGGGTCTATTGTTAATGATACAGTTCTAGATCAAATTTTTTCTCGTGGAATTGAAGTTGTGTTTCATCTGGCTGCACATTTTGCAAATCAGAATTCTGTCGAGCATCCAGAGGAAGACTTATTGGTGAATGGTATGGGGACTTTGAAATTACTCGAATATGCTGCCAAATATAAAGTTCAAAAATTTGTATACGCTTCCTCCTCATGTGTATATGGAAATCAAGAGGGGGAACTTACTGAAGACATGACGGATCTCAAAGGTGATACACCATATGCAATTACTAAATTATTGGGAGAAAAATATTGCTTGTTCTTCCATGACTATCATCATGTGCCCGTTACGATTCTTCGCTACTTCAATTCATTTGGACGTGGCGAACGGCCGGGAAAATATCGCAATGTGATCCCAAATTTTATTGCCACAGCTCTTCAGGGAGAATCATTATTGATCACTGGTGATGGAACCGAGACGCGCACCTTCACTCATATCGATGATGTAGTAGAGGGTACGATTCTTTCTGCAGAATCAGAAAAAACCGCTGGAAATATATACAACATCGGATCTGCAAAAGAAGTTAGAACTAACGATCTTGCACTTCTGATTAATACCCTAACAAAAAATACTGCCCCGATACGCTTTACTGAACGCCGTCCGTGGGACACGATTACGCGTCGCAGAGCAAATATCGATAAAGCACAGCGTGAATTCGGGTACGAGGCACCTCATTCTCTTGAAGAAGGAATTGCCGAGACGATTGAATGGTTTAAATCTAAAAAGATTGTATGAGTACTGGTAAACGAGTGGGAATCATTATTGACTGGTATTTGCCACGAATCGGAGGTGGTGAACTCTATGCATATAACTTGGGAAAATTTTTATCACGCCATGGATATAAAGTGTCTTTCTTTACACTGGATGAGAAGAACACTGAAAACTATCATGACGAGTTTCCGATTACGCGCGTACCTTTTGATAGAGGAATCATGGGTAAAATTCGATTTTATAAAGCACTTGCCTCATTCTTGAATAATGTAGACATTATCCAAGCGATTTATTGTCACAAATTCGCGGCATACGCGAGTATCTATAATTGGAGACGAAAAAAGCCATTCTTCATCACACTTCAAGGTCGAGGGATTCTTGATTTACCAGGGAACAATTGGTTTTACGCAAAAGTCCATCGATTCTATCGTGCCGTATCACTCAAGTCGGCAAGTAAAGTAATTGCATCGTGTCTTGAATTTGTTGAACGAGCAAAAAAATACATTCCCGCTGAGCGAATTGTCTATATTCCCAATGGCGTAGATCTTGCGATATTTAAATCTCAATCACCTGATCCTGCAATCCTCAATAAGTATCAAGGGAAGAAAGTGATATTAACTGTACGAAGACTGGTACCCAAAAATGGTATACAATTTTTGGTTGAGGCGGCGCCCGCGATTCTTCGAGAGGTTCCTAATGCAATGTTCGTACTGGCGGGATATGGTGAACTTGAAAAATATTTAAAAAATAGAGTTTTAGAGCTGGGGATCGGACATGCGTTTGATTTTCTCGGACGCGTAGATAATACACACGTTCCGTCGTATCTACAGATTGCCTCTGTCGTAATATTTCCATCAACTGCAGAAGCGACAAGTCTTGCATGTCTCGAAGCTATGGCAATGAAAAAAGCAATTGTTGCGAGTAATGTGGGAGGGTATCCTGAAATGATTGATGATAATAAAAATGGTTTTTTGGTTGATCTAGTTGATTGGCATGATTCCAATTACGATGCACCACTTACTACTACCCCCGAGCGCACTGCTGAATTAGCGCGAAAAATTGTGACACTACTCAAGGATACAGAGTTAGCAGAAAAGTTTGGAATTAATGCTCTCGAGAAAGTGGAACGCGTATTTTCTTGGGATATATTGATTGAAAAAGTAGTGCATGAGTATACCTCGATTAAGGATCATTAATTTAAACTGATACACTAAATATTTGTATGTCTTCTGAAACCAGTAATAAAATTATTTATCGCGATTTATCAGATAAGATTTTTGATAAACGATATAATTCGTCCAGTCCACTACGTAAGTATGCGCATCGGGCGCAATGGCAATCAATCATGAAACAGGTGAAGCCGGGTGAGCAGGTACTTGATGCGGGGTGTGGGGATGGAGTAGTGAGCTGTCTCCTTGCCGCAAATGGATGCAGGGTTACTGGAGTTGATATCTCTGAACCAAATATTGAGCGAGCGCGAGAACTTGCGCGTTCGATGGGTGTTGAAGATAAGGTGACCTTTATGGTAGGGGACGCAGAGGCGCTTCCATTTGAAGCGGGTAGTTTTGAAACTGTAATTAGTTGTCACGTCCTTGAACATTTGCCCAGTTTTGAGAAAGGGCGAGACGAACTTTTTCGTATTGCAAAAAATCGGGTGATCGTGGCACTCCCGAGTCTACTCAATCTATGCAGCATGGTTCAAGTTGGGCATGGAAGTTTCTGGGAAATCAGTAAGCGTTCTCTGATAGCACTTCCTTGGGGCATGCTTCGAAGCATTCGCCATATAGCTGATGAAGGGGTCGATGAAGGGTATGGTGGAAACAAGGATCTGGTTCATATTTTCCGCTTTCCCTGGGTAATCAGAAAAAAATTACAAAATCAGAATTTTGATATTATATCGTTCGAAGCAAGCACCTTGGTACTTCCATATTTTTCAGCCCTACTTCCATTGATACGGCTCATGGATCGGGCATGCGGATGGCCTTTTTTCAAGAATTTTGGATATGGAACTACGGTCACGTTACGTAAAAAATAAAGATAAGCTTCGAGTTTTTTGTGCACAGCACAAAAATACCTTATTGTTATTAGTTATCGGAATTTTAGTGCATTTTGCAGTAAGTATTTTTGTATATTCCAAATTTGGTGAGCAGACACTATTTTTTGAAAATGAAGACGCACACAGTTATGTAGATCTAGGAAAATCATTGAGCGAAGGGAATGGTTTTGTGCGCGAGGGTGAAGTAAGTGCATACCGCACCCCACTCTACCCACTGATTCTCTCAATCATATATAGTACCAAACTTCCATTTATCTGGGCAGTACTAATATTTCAGAATATTATCGCCTCTGTTGGGGGAGTATTACTCTACTTGATTGGCAAAAAAATATTTTCACCACGCACAGGATTAATAGCTTTTTGTCTGTACACAGGTGAGCCGTATCTGCTATTAACTTCAAATCTAGCAACGACTGAGACTGTGTTTATCTTTCTTTGTATTCTGATTGCATATTTTTTTGTCAGATTTATAGAAAAGAATGAATTGAAAGACGTGGTGATAACGAGTGCTATTTGTGGACTTGCTACACTCACAAGACCAGTCGCGTATTATCTGCCAGCTATTATGGTCATTGTTTCTTTGATATCAGTTGGGTTTTTGAAAAAAGAGTGGAAAAAAATGGGAATACTGTGTGGAATTGTGGTACTCGTGTATAGCGCAGTACTTTCTCCTTGGCTTGCGCGACAATATGTCCATTTTAAAACCATGCATATTACCAATATTGATGCATTCATGCTATACGCCCGTGTTGCGCCAATCGTTGAGATGGATGCAACTGGATTAAGCTATGAAGATGCGGCAAAATCAGTTATGAAAAGACTTGAAGAAAAACCTGGGTACACCTATGGCGCAGTTATCAATCGGTTTGATTATTACGATTTTATGAAAGAAGAGACAAAACGTATGATTCTTTCTAATCCTGCTCCAGTCATACATTTCTACGCGGTTTCTTCTATTCCAACTCTTTTTGGTACGGGGTATGAGTATATACTCGAAAATGTGTTTGAGGTAGAGCGTACAGTCTCACGGGTGAGTTACACAGAAGTAATGTTGAAAGAAGGTATAGCTGGGGTACGGAGGATTTTTTCCAATCTGGATACTTTTCAAATCACATTACTCTTGAGTGTTATCGTGTGGACAGCAGTCTATATATCGATTATGATGCTCGTAGCGAGTAGGAGGATGTGGAAACCGTACGGCGTATACCTTATGTTTCTCATCCTTATGGCCGGTTATTTTACTTTCTTTACACTGGGGCCTGCGAGTCAGGTGAGATACCGTCTGCCATCATTCCCATTCTTTTTTCTTCTATTCGCAGCGGCAATTGAGATGGTGCTGTCAAAGAAATATAAAAAAATTAAATAAGAAATATGGAAAAAATATCAGTAGTTATCCCGGCGTTTAATGAAGCTGATTCAATTAATTCAGTCATTGAACGGGTGAGAGCAGTGCTTGGAAATCAGGAACAAACTGAGATTATTGTAATTAATGATGGTTCAACTGATCCAACCGGAGAGGTGCTCAAAAATACCTCAGTCAAAGTTATTACTAATCCGAGAAACATGGGGTATGGGTTTTCTCTCAAGCGAGGAATTGCAGCTGCGTCGCATGAATGTATTGTGATTACTGATGCTGATGGCACCTACCCGATCGAAGAAATTCCTGAGCTTCTCAAAGAGTATGCGAAAGGTTTTGATATGGTCGTGGGTGCACGTCAAGGTAAGCATTATTGGACAAGTATTTGGAAAAGTGTTGCACGGGTATGTTTTAAACTACTAAGTGAGTTTGTAGTTGGAAGAAAAATTCCTGATATTAATTCAGGACTTCGTGTAATCCGCAAGAGTAAAATCGTTCCGCTATTTCCAGATTTATCGAACACTTTCTCCTTTACTACTTCAACGACATTGTTATTTTTCCTTAAATTTTATTTTGTGACGTATCTGCCAATCTCCTACAGTAAGCGTTCAGGTAGGTCAAAAGTCAGACATCTCAAGGATACATTGCGTGCGCTACAGATCATGACGGAAATTATCATAAGCTATAATCCGATCAAATTATTTATCCTGTTTGCAATGATTCCACTTATACTTACGATTATTTTCTTGTTTATTGGTGTCATATTTGATCATTATACACTTACTATTCTGGCACTACCTTCATTCTTTTTTACATTACTTCTGATGTCATTTGGGTTCATTGCAACAATGTTTCGTAAGCGGTAGTTTCCCTTGTCAAGAAAAAAATGTTCTGTTATTATGGGTGAGCATATGGTAGAAACAGAAATCACAATATTTGATAAATCAGGGTACTATATTGGCTATTTTTTGAGTTACAGTGTATTTACTATAGTACTATTTTTTATATTACGGTTTCTACATAGAATTCCAGTCGAATGGGGAGTAATACAGGTTGCGTGCATCACTGTTCTGTTGCATAGTATAGGTCAGGGTATCAAACGAGCACTCAAATGAACTACAAAATATTCTTTAATCAGGTAAAAAAAGGGTTCCATGACGGAGGAACTCTTATTGGCATTGTGGTGAATACGGTATTTTTAAGCGTAATCTATATTATTGCTGTTGGATTGACTTCATTAATTTCAAGAATCAAAAAGAAAAAATTTATTGATGATTCAATTGATGAATCTGCCAAAACATACTGGGTACCGCTCAATCTGGGAAAAAAGAAAAAAGAAGAATATCATCGACAATTTTAGAGTATGTATATTTTAGGAATTAGTTGTTTTTATCATGACTCATCAGCAACTCTTGTTAAGGATGGAGTAGTTATTGCCGCAGCACAGGAAGAGCGCTTTACTCGTGTAAAACACGACACGTCTTTTCCTATTCATGCGATTGAATATTGTCTCAAAAGTGCTAGTATCACGATTGCTGATATTAGTTATATTGGATTTTATGAAAAACCATTGCTCAAATTTGAGCGGATGTTACATCAGCATTTAGCATATTTTCCGAAAAGTGCAAAAACATTTTTATCAGCGCTTCCCGCATGGTTTGGAGAGAAATTGAGAGTTCCGACGATTATCAAAAAGAAACTAAAATACAAAGGGGAAATTTTGTTTATTGAACACCACCTTGCTCATGCTGCGAGTTCCTTTTTGGTGAGTCCATTTGATCGAGCGGCTATAGTAACAGTGGATGGGGTGGGTGAGTGGACCACCACGGCTTATGGCGTAGGTGAAGGTCAAAATATCGAGTTGTTGAAGGAAATACGTTTTCCTCACTCGCTCGGACTGCTCTATTCGACCATAACAGCTTATCTCGGATTTAGTGTTAATAATTCTGAATATAAGGTGATGGGGCTCGCACCCTATGGGAAGATGGACCGAGAAAAGAATGCGTATTATCATAAATTAAAACAGGTTATTGATATCAAACCTGATGGTAGTTATCGTCTTAGATTGAATTTTTTCAAGTACCAGTATGCAGATCGAATGCCTTCTCTTGAATTAGCCGACTTACTTGGTGGTCCGGTGCGAAAACCTGATGATGAATTGCTCGAGCGTCACAAAGATATCGCTGCTGCAGTGCAGTTGATTCTAGAAGATGTACTTACACTTATTTTACGAGAAGTTCATCGCGTTACTCAGTGTGATTCTATTGTGCTTGCAGGTGGGGTTGCATTAAACAGTGTGTATAATGGAAAAATTTTACACAATACACCATTCAAGAAAATATGGATTCAACCTGATTCTGGGGATGGGGGTACGAGTCTTGGTGCTGCAATGTATATATAATAGTATTCTAGAACACAAAAGAGTGTATACACTCAAAGATGCGTATTTGGGACCAGGATTCACCTCAAAAGAAATACAAGACTACCTGGACACACGTGGTATCGTGTACACTGTGTTTCAGGATGATAAGGAGTTGGTTGAGAAGACTGCTGAGTTGCTCGCGGAAAATAATGTAGTGGGCTGGTTTCAGGGTCGGATGGAGTGGGGTCCTCGAGCGCTTGGCGCGAGGAGCATCCTCTCAAATGCGGGTAATCCAGAAATGCAGGAAATTTTGAATCTCAAAGTAAAGCATAGGGAAAAATTCCGTCCGTTTGCCCCCGTTGTGTGTGCTGATGACGCTACAACATATTTTGATTGTGATACACCAGTGCCAGAGGCAACAGATTTCATGCTCATGGTGTACCCAATCAAGCCTGAATGGCGATCAAAAATCCCCGCAGTCACTCATATCGATGGTTCGGGAAGATTGCAAACGATTCGTCGGGAGCAAAATCCGCGTTACTATGATCTGGTAAAAACATTTGGAAAGCGCACGGGTATTCCTATTTTAATTAACACATCATTTAATATTCGTGGTGAGCCGATTGTGTGTACTCCTGAAGATGCATACCGTTGCATGATGGGGACTGGAATTGATTATGTAGTCATGGATCGTTTTATTATTAAACGAGAGGATAATCCTCGAGATAAATGGGATTCAGAACGCTATGCGGTTGATTGAAAAGTTATTACAATGGCTGAGTATTCCACTTATTGTATGTTCAGTAGTAACTAGTCCTTTTGTGTTTGCATATTTTTTCTCTGCTGATCATAAAATTGAATCTCCAGCTGTTATTATTTGTATTATACTGTTTCAGTTATGTGGCGTTGCATTAGGTATTATATTCTTGTTCAGGGCACAGACATTCATTGCGTTTATCAAAAAACACTATAAAGATATTATACTTACGGGAGTGGTGTATATATTATGCGAAATTGTTATTTTGAGTTTAGGAATATTCCAACCACGACCAACTCCTGAACGTATTCGTTTTTTTCGTGATTTTATTGCCCCTCAAGAAGAACTAGGGTATACCATGCGTCCTGGGCTTAGAGATTTTGAAGTCACCTGGCTCGAAGACGGAGTTCGTGGACTCTATGATTCAGATGAATATGGGTTCCGCAATGTGGGCGTTAATTATGCGACTACTTCACTATTTTTTATTGGCGACTCCTTTACTCATGGTTCATGGGTTTCGCGTGATGAGACATATTTTGCAGAGGTGGGAAAAGCATTCAATACAGGGGTAATTTCATATGGTATCGGGGGTTATGGTATTACCCAGTATAATCGGGTGGCCAAAGATTTTGTGCCTAACAATAATATAAAGAAAACAGTAGTGATTGGTTTTTTTGCAAATGACCTTGAAAAACCGTATCCACCGGATCAGATGAAAAATGTATATGAGACCGAGATGCTAGCACAAATCAAAGAACCCGTTTTTGCGGATCGATTTCACTTTAAATATAGTGTCTTAGGGCAAATAAAGAAACTACTATTTCTTCCCCGTCAACATGCAGTGCTTCCAAATGGACTCACACTGTTTACCAATCGCGGGGCATCAATTTCTTTTAAAGATTCTGACCATGTGGAATTTGAGTTAGTACTGAGGGATCTTTTTCTGGGGCTCAAGAGTCGTGGTGATATCAAAAATACTATAGTCATCCTCATTCCTTCCCGAGAAGCGGTGTATCAAGAAGAGTATGAGCAAATATTTTCTGATACTGATTATTTGCAAAACGAGGCATATGGTTATAAACTTATAGAAGAAGTGGGGCGTGAATATGGTATTCCAGTGCTCAACCTCACATCATATTTCAAAGAAAAAAGAGATGAAAAACTGTATTTTGACATCGATGCACACTGGAATGCGGCAGGACATGCATATGCCGCGCAAACTATTGTTGAATGGCTCAAAAGTTTAAAAATTTCTATTCCATAAGTTACATGCATGTCTATGGGTCTATTAAAAGAATTTTGGTTGTTTATCAAAGCACGTAAGGCGTGGTGGCTTGCCCCAATCATACTTATGCTGGTAATCGTAAGTATCTTGTTTGTCGCAGGACAGGGGAGCGTGCTTTCGCCATTTATCTACGCCCTCTTTTAAAATAGTTTTTTGAGTATTTTTTCTTAAAAGAGGTGTCTGGAATAAATGTAGAGTACTGATTATTTGACTAACTCAGTACTCTTGATTTTTTTAGGTTATTTTGATATTCTTGAGGTTGATATTATCCTTGTTTTTAATGCGTGATATGGCTTACGAATTTTTGAATGGAAAGTCAATTTTAGTGACTGGAGGTACGGGTTCATTCGGACAGAAATTTGTCCGGACACTGTTGAATGAAACAACAGCATCAAAAATTATTATCTTCTCACGTGATGAATTGAAGCAGTCAGTAATGCAATCAGAGATACCTGATCCAGATGAACGCCTTCGTTTTTTCTTGGGAGATGTGCGTGATCTGGAACGTCTGGAGCGTGCCTTCTACGGCGTTGATTTTGTAGTACATGCTGCTGCGTTGAAGCAGGTTCCGGTATTGGAATACAACCCATTTGAAGCGGTAAAGACTAATATTCTCGGTACTCAAAACGTTATTAATGCGGCGATTAATGAAAATGTGAAAAAAGTATTACTGGTCTCGACTGATAAGGCCGCTAATCCGGCCAATCTGTATGGCGCGACAAAATTATGTGCAGAGCGTCTCATGATTAGTGGGAATGCATACTCGGGTAACAAAACAGTACTTTCGGTTGTACGCTATGGAAATGTATTTGGTAGTCGCGGAAGTATTCTAAAGGTAATTGAAGACCAAAAGAAGAATGGTTTTATAACCTTGACACATGAAGAAATGACTCGTTTTTGGATTACTTTGGATCAGGGTGTTGATCTGGTTTTGATGGCGCTTGAAAAAATGCATGGCGGAGAGATATTTATCCCAAAAATTCCGAGTATGCGCGTCAAAGATTTACTTACTAATTTGGCTCCAGAATGTACGCTACGTATTATTGGAATACGTCCGGGAGAAAAATTGCACGAGGTGCTGGTTACGCCTGAAGAAGCGCGTCATACACGTGAATTTGATGATCACTATGTTATCCTTCCTGAGTATGAGGGATGGACAGGTCATGTGAAATATGAGCATGGTAAAAAAGTAGAGGAAACGTTTAATTTCGCAAGCAATACAAATACAGACTGGTTAAACAAGGAAAGATTAGAAAAAATCATTGATTCAATATGATTTCCTATGGGCGCCAGACGATCGATGAAGAAGATATCCGTGCGGTAGCCGATGTATTACGGTCAGATTTTTTAACCCAAGGTCCGGTAGTCGAACAATTTGAGAGCGCTCTTGCTTCGTATTGCGGAGCAAAATTTGCTGTAGTTGTGAATAGTGGCACTGCAGCGCTTCATGCTGCATATGTTGCAATTGGTATTTTACCTGGAGATGAGATTATTACTGCACCTATAACATTTCCTGCGACTGCAAATGCTGCTGTGTGGCAAGGAGCAAAACCAGTATTGGTAGAAGTCGATGCAGAGACGGGTAATATGAATGTTGCCTGTATTGAAGAGAAGATAACAAACAAAACAAAAGCAATCGTGCCGATCGACTATACAGGACGTCCCGCGGCACTCGATGAAATTAACGCTCTAGGAAAAAAATACGGAATACCAGTTATCGAAGACGCGTGTCAGGCACTGGGCGCCACATACAAGGGTAAAAAGATTGGTGCGATAAGCGATTTAACTGTTTTTAGTTTTCATCCGGTCAAGAGTATTACTACTGGTGAGGGCGGTGCGATTCTCACTAACCATGAATCGTATTACAAGACAATGAAGAAGTTTATCACTCATGGAGTTAGTAAGAGTGATTTTATTCACGAATCATTAGGTCCTTGGTATTTTGAGATGCAGATGTTAGGGCAAAATTATCGAATGACTGATTTTCAATCTGCGCTTGGAATAAGTCAATTGAGGAAACTCGATTCATTTATCGAAAAACGTCGCGCCCTTGCAGAGCGTTATCATGTAGCTTTTTCAGGTGTATCAGCTTTGAAACTTCCTCTGCAAGATACTCGAGAATTTTATTCAGCATGGCATCTCTATGTACTGCGTCTCAGTCCAGAGGCACGTATTTCACGGGATAATTTGATACTCCAATTACGTGAAGTAGGTATTGGGGCAAATGTGCATCATATTCCGATATATCGACATCCCTACTATGAGCAGCTCGGGTTTTCAAAAACAGACTATCCTGATACTGAAGAATTTTATAAAAATTGTCTGACCATACCGCTGTATCCCACGCTCAGTGTTGAAGATCAGGAGTATGTTATCGAACAGATTAAAAAACACGTATGAACCTAGTGGGATATCACACAGAGATGGTCGGAGACAGGGTTATACTTCGAGTATTGGATGATCATGATGCGACTATTGAATATGCGAATTGGCTTAATGATCCTGAGGTGAATAAATATCTAGAGACGCGAGAAACTACTATTGCTGAATTGAAAAAATATATTCAAGAAAAATTACAAAGTCCCGCCTGTCTTTTTTTTGGGATATTTTCAAAAATGGAAAATACACATATTGGGAATGTAAAATTAGAACCGATTGATTTTGAAAGAAAAATAGGGACAGTGGGAATTCTGATTGGTAATAAAGAATATTGGGGTCGTGGGATCGCAACCGAATCAATAGAGTTGCTTAGTCGCTTTGCTTTTGATACTCTTCATCTGGAAAAACTCACACTCGGTGTGATCAGGGAAAATGTAGCAGCTATTCGTGCGTATGAAAAATGTGGTTTTACCACAGTCAGTATCGAAGCAAATGCGATTAATCATAATGGTGTACTGCATGATCAGATACATATGGAAAAAATTCTCTCATAAATATATATGTCTTCCTCAATAAGCGACCCAAAACAGCTCAAACGATGTAGTAAATGTGTGATGCCTGAAACCCAGGAAATTATTACGTTTGATGAAAATGGCGTATGCAGCACCTGTCGTAATGTGCTTCTAAAACAAGAAAAAATTAATTGGGATAAAAAGAAAGAAGAATTTATCGAACTGATCAATCAATATCGAGGGAAATATCAGTATGATTGTATTGTGCCCTTCAGTGGTGGGAAAGATAGTACGTACACATTACTTGCTTTGGTAAAAGAATTTGGTTTGAAACCTCTGGTGGTAAGTTTCGATCATCACCTTCTTCGTCCGACCGTACTTGCAAATCGCGAGAAAGCGCTCAAGCGACTGGGCGTTGATTATTTGGGATTTAAAGCAAATTGGCAAATTATTAAAAAAATGATGCGCATATCGCTTGAGCGTAAAGGTGATATCTTGTGGTATCAACACACGGGTATTTTTTCACTCCCCATGCATATGGCGCTTAAATTCAATGTACCATTGGTGATTTGGGGTGAACCTTCTTCTGAATACACGAGTTATTACAGCTATGACGAAGTGGAAGAGGTCGATGAGAAACGTTTTAACATGTTTATCAATCTAGGTATTACTGCAGAAGACATGCTGGGGATGTTGAACGATCCATCGATTACCATGGCTGATTTGTGGCCATTTGCATATCCCAAACGTGAAGCGCTTCGAAGTCTGAACTGTCGTTCAGTATGTCTCGGTAGTTATGTACCATGGGATGTAAAAAAACATGTTGAAATTATTAAGCGGGAGCTTGACTGGGAAGGCGACGAGGTAGAAGGTGTGCCTCCAGAATATAATTATGAAAAGATCGAAGATATGATGCAAGGGGTGCAAGATTATCTCAAATTTATCAAACGCGGATATGGGCGTATGAGCCACCTGGCTTCAATTGATATTAGAAATGGGAGGCTTACGAGAGAAGAGGGAATGAAGATGGTGGAAGAATGGGAGGGGAAACGCCCGGCAAGTCTTGATGTATTTTTGAAGTGGGTCAACATGACTGAAAAAGAATTCTATGATGTAGTTTCAAAAATGGCAATTGCGCCATGGAAACATGATCCAGAGACTACGAAGCGGGGAAAGGAATTGTGGGATCAACATCTCTGGAATAAAGATTGATATGTATCAAGGAAAAAAAGTAAGTATCGTTATCCCTACCTATAATGAACCAGATAGTATCGCTCGAGTGATTACTGATTTTTTTGCAACTGGATTTGTAGATGAGGTGATTGCTGTTGATAATAATGCGATTCCCCCCACTGAAAGTGAGATTAAAAAAACCAATGCGCGATATGTAAAAGAAATGAAGCAAGGATACGGGTATGCGCTCATGCGCGGACTTACCGAAGCCACAGGCGATTTGATTGTGATGGTAGAACCAGACGAGACATTTTCAGCCGGAGACCTGCATAAATTTCTTCTCTATAGCGATGATTTTGATATTGTATTTGGCACAAGAACTTCGAGAGCAACGATATGGTCTGGAGCATTTATGCCATGGCTCGTCCGACTGGGAAATTGGGGTATGGCAAAATTTCTGGAAGTGCTAAATAACACTCCGACCCTTACTGATGTTGGGTGTACCTACAAACTGGTGAGTCGACGTGCGCTTGAGGGGGTGAAAGATTTATTTCCCCGATCAACAGGTGGTGGATGTTTTTCTCCCGAGCTCATGATATGGTTATTACGGAGAGGTGAAAAGTTAGGGTTTAAAGTAGTTGAAATTCCAGTCATGTACAAACCACGGGTAGGGAAGTCTTCGTATACTGGCTCAGTCTGGAAAGCTGCGAAGCTGGGTGCTCGCATGATTCCACTTATTATCAAGTATCGATTTATCAAACTCTAGGGTAGTATGCGTGCTTTTTTTGATAGAATAGTGTCTTTTTCTACTAATATTTTTGGTATTATTGCTATTGGTTTTGTACTACTGTCTATTGTGTCATTCACGGGGTTTCCAATGACGAATGATGAGGGGACCTGGAGTTTTATCGGAAGATTATGGACTGATCATGGACTACTTCCATATCGTGATGCAATCGAGCAGAAAACACCATTTATTTATTATGTCTTTACACTTTCACATCTGTTATTTGGAGAGCAAATCTGGTTTCCTCGACTACTTGCGGTTATCTCGATTTTGATTTCCACCTATCTTATTTACGGTATAGGAAAAAAAATACATTCGCGTGAAGCGGGGATTGTTGCTGCAGCAATATTTGTGTTGATCATGCCAATATCATCTGTCGATGGTCCTGCGGTTGAGACAGAAACTTTTTTAAATCTATTCCGCTTAGCAGCAATGTATACACTCGTATCATATGTCGGTCATACGCGTTTTTCGTATGCGCGATTTGGTCTTGTGGGATTTTTTTATGGATGTGCGGTAGCCTGTAAACAGATTGCACTTCTTGATGTGATTCCAATTCTTGTATTTATCTATGTACTGAATAGACAAAATGTAAGGCTATTTTTCAAATATGGAACATCAGTTATTATCGGTGCATTAGTTGCAACACTGGTGAGTATTATGCCACTTCTCATATCTGGTGGAACAATACAGGAGTACCTTGAAGGTGCCTGGATTATTTTGACTGAAAAAGGATTGACTGCTGCAAGCCCCACTACACGTATTTCTGGATTTTTGAGACATTTTTTTAACCCAAAATTATATTTTTTGAGCGCTGGACTTATTTTCTTTTTCAGTTTGAGAAAAAAAATAAGCGAGAAAAGTATATTTGTACTACCGTTGTTTGTCTGGGCTATAGTGGAATTTATTGAGTATAATGCGCAAGGTTTCTATCTCGATCATCACTACAAAGCTTTTATTCCTTCGGGGTCAGTGATATTCGGTATTACCGTAGTGACTTTGCTCACTATTCTTGCCAAGAAAATGGGTAATCACTCTGCTGATGAAGAGAAAAAAAATACAAAGAAATATGTGGGTATTATTGTCCTTTTGTTGATGTTATTTTATATTCCATTTGAAAATAGCTATTATTATTCTTTTCGAAGGTATTTGAGAGACGGAAACGATAATAGTGCAAGAGATTTGGGGATTCTGGTGAAAAACATGACCCATCCAGGTGAATATGTGTATCATTGGGGAATCCATAATGGACCAATCTATTATTACTCAGAGCGTCTTGCGCCTGGGAGGTACTTCAGCTCCTATTTTTTGGCTCGTCCAGGGGCTGTTGAAGAAGCCAAGGAGGCGCTTCAAATAAACACACCAAAAGTGATACTGGTTCCCATGGAGAGTACTACACCTGATTGGTTGATGAATTTTCTCAAACAAAATTATACTCTAGAGCGCAGTATGTATGGGCACAATATATACCGACACCTATGATAGCAATTGTTGATTATGGAATGGGTAATCTGGGCTCAATTACCAAGGCACTTGAATACGTAGGAGGAGAAGTCAAACTTACGAGTAAGCCTGAAGATTTGGTGCACGCAGATCGAATCGTACTCCCAGGAGTCGGTGCTTTTGGTGATGGAATGAGAGAGCTTAGTCTACGAGGTTTCCTTCCAGTTCTTGAAGAAGAAATACAAAAAAAGAAAAAACCGCTTCTTGGGGTGTGTCTCGGTATGCAATTACTTGCATATACGAGTACTGAATTTGGGGAACACAAGGGGTTAGGGTGGATCAAGAGTCGCGTAGTCAGACTTTCGTCTAATTCTCAACTCAAAGTTCCACATGTCGGCTGGAATGGAGTTCGATTTCTAAAAGATCATCCGATGCTTACGAGTATTGAAAGTGAGAGTGATTTTTATTTTGTGCACAGCTATCACATGTTGTGTGAAGATAAAGATTTAGTCATTGGGACAGTTGAGTATGGAGAAGCGATTACCGCGATCGTGGCCCACGATAATATATTCGCAACCCAATTTCATCCGGAAAAAAGCCAGAAAGTCGGACTCCAAATTTTAAAGAATTTTCTTACGTGGCACTAGTTATGCTCAAATACCGAATTATCCCAACACTTCTCCTGAAGGATGGTCGAATGGTGAAATCAATCCAGTTTGGACAGTATCGTGATGTAGGGAATCCAGTGACTGCGGCACGAGTCTATGATGCTCAGAGAGCTGACGAACTTATATTTCTCGATATTTCTGCGAGTGCAGAAAAAAGAGGAGTATTACTTGATATTATTCGAGAAGTGTCAGATGAATGTTTTATGCCACTAGGAGTTGGTGGTGGTATCACAAGTATCGAAGATATACGTGCTCTTCTTAAGAATGGTGCAGACAAGGTAATTATCAATACTGCGACCTTCGAAAATCCTCAACTAATTACCGAAGCAGCAAATATGTTCGGTAGCTCTACAATTGTAGTTTCAATTGACGTGAAAAAAAATACCGGAGGCATTCCGGAAGTGTTCATATATGGAGGTAGTGTGGGTACAGGACTGACGCCAGTCGAATGGGCTAAACGAGTTGAATCATTAGGTGCTGGAGAAATTTTTCTCACATCAATTGATTGCGATGGGATGATGAAAGGGTATGATATAGAACTGATTCGGTCTGTTGCCGATGCGGTATCTATACCAGTTATTGCATCAGGTGGAGTAGGAAAACTCGATGATTTTATTGACGGGGTTACAGAGGGTCATGCAAGTGCAGTTTCTGCGGCAAGTATTTTTCATTTTACTGACCAGAGTCCGATCAAAGTTCGTAAATTTTTACATGATCGAGGCGTGCATGTTCGGGTCTAGTTTTTCTCTAATATAGGGTACAAAAAGCTCTGGGAGACGGGCTTTTTGTGATACTTGTAAAAAGTGCATAATTATGATAAAATTCAATTGATTTGATAGGTCTATTTTAGAAGATTAGTATGTCAGAAATTGTAATTCAAACTCCCAAAGGAGAGAGAAAAATAGGGCCAGGAAATCCAGTATTTATTATTGCTGAGATGTCTGGAAACCATGGTCAAGAGTATAGTAAAGCAATCGAGATTATTGACGCTGCAGTAGATGCAGGAGTTGATGCTATTAAAATTCAGACCGTAAGCCCTGATGGACTGACGATTGATTGTGATAATAAGTATTTCCAAGTAAATGTAAATGAAGCGTGGGCAGGACATACGCTTTATAATTTGTACAAGAAAGTCACTACGCCGTGGGAATGGCAGCCAAAATTGAAAGAGTACGCTGAAAATAAGGGGGTACTTCTTTTTTCAACACCAGTTGACCCCACCGGAGTTGATTTTCTTGAAAAAATGAATGTGGTTTTGTATAAAGTCGCTTCGTTTGAAATGGTGGATATTCGGTTATTGCAAAAAATTGGATCCACCAAGAAGCCGGTAATCATTTCTCGAGGACTTGGATCTGTTGAAGATGTTGAGCTCGCAATTAAGACACTTAAAGAAAGTGGGGCGCCCGAAGTTGCGGTACTGCACTGCATTAGTTCATACCCAGCAGTCCCAGAACAAATGAATCTAGCTACTATTCCTGATATTGCAAATCGTTTTGGCGTGGTTGCAGGATTATCCGATCATTCGCTTGGTATTACAGTTCCAATCGCAGGAGCGGTGCTCGGCGCTTCAATAATTGAAAAACATTTTACCATCCGAAGAAGTGATGGTGGGCCAGACGCTGCATTCTCATTGGAGCCAAAAGAATTAAAAGAGTTGGTCAGTGCAGTCCGTGATGTGGAAGTTGCAGTAGGAAAGCCGACATATACCGTTGGAGAAAAAGAAGCGGAAAATATGGTATTTCGTCGTTCGTTGTTTGTCGTGAAAGATATGGCTCCGGGAGAAAAATTTACCGATGATAACATTAGATGTATTCGACCTGGATACGGACTTGAACCAAAATTTATTGATGAAATTATTGGGAAAAGCGCGACCTGTGAAATCAAACGCGGAACACCAGTATCATGGGATCTTATTTCCAAAAATTAGTTTGTTATGAAGCAGCGTGTTAAGAATATATTAATTACCTGTGCGGGTGGCCCTGGCCCCATGTATCTTGCTAAAAAATTATCCAAAAAATATGCTATTTTTTTAGTTGATGGAAATGATTTATCACCTGCACCTTTGAGCGGATTTCCATTCAAAAAAATAGTATTCGGTAGTGATACAAGATATCCAGCGGAATTGAAGAAGTTGGTGAAAGATTGGAAGATCGATTGTATTGTTCCAGGAGCAGATGAAGAATTGGGTCCCACAGCGCAATTATGTAGAGAAAACCCATCGTGTATTGCGGTGTTACCTGCAAACGAGTTTATCGAGCTCTGCCTTAATAAGAAAAAACTAATGGGAGTGTTACATGAAAAAAATATCTCTCATCTACCCGCATATTCGAGTATTGAATCTGTCAAATATCCTGCAATTGTAAAACCTATTTATGGACGTGGTTCACGAGGGGTGCATACCGTACACTCAAGAACGGAACTGAAGGGGTATTTCAATTTGTACAATAAAAAATTCAATGAAGTGGTCGTACAGTCTCACATTGCTGGAGACGAGTATACCGTATCAGTAATCGTAAATAATCAAAACGATTTATTGGGCGTTGTTCCAAAGAAAATCTTACTCAAAAAAGGAATTACTCGAGCTGCCGTTAGCAAACGAAATGCACTGATTGAAAAGGTTTCAAAAAAAATTGTTGCAGAGCTGAATCCATGTGGGACATTCAATGTTCAACTCAAATTATGGAAAAATCAAGTCTATATTTTTGAAATTAATCCGCGACTTTCCACAACTTCAGTTTTAACTGATAAAGCGTTTGGAAATGAAGTGGAACTCTTTATACGTTTTTATAACAAAACTCCAGACAATTATCCTGTTGCGACAATGAAAGAAGATGTCACGTTATTTCGTTATGACGAAAACTATTTCAAATAAGAAAATTCTCGTGCTTGGTTCTACGGGGCAAATTGGGAGCGCCCTTTATTTAAATTTAGAAAAAAATGGTTATGAGGTGTGGGGCACGACACGAAGTAAAGAAAATATATCTCAAAAAATCTGGTACCTTGATATTCTCAAAGAAGAAACGATAATCCAGTTTCCCTGGTCGAAGTTCGATATCGTAGTGGATTGTACAGGGGAAATAAATTATGCAAATGATGTAGCATCAGCCGAGAGTGTGCTTCGCACCAATGTACTCTCGCCACTGATGATTATTTCAAAACTCACGTCGGCTCAAGTGTATTATCACTGCTCCACTCACGCGGTACTTCTGCCACCTCATGCACAAAATAGCTATTCTTTGTCAAAATTATTTTTAGAGAGATATAGTGAAAAAATTTCTTCTCAAACGACACCACGCATTGTTTCACTTCGGTTGCCAGGAATTTTTTCACTTGAACGGGCTGGGGGAGTATTGAATACCATCAAGCGTGCATATACCAATCATGAAAAGCTCTCACTGTCGTGGAAGAGTCAGTGTTGGCATCCTATGTACCTATCACGGGCTACTACAATCATAACCGGATTACTCACTGCCGGCTGTGCTGAATCAGTAGTCACGATTGGATATCCGGTGGAAGTAAGTATTGAATTGCTACTTGAGAATGCTACCCGAAGCTTTGGCTATTCAATTCCCGTAGAATTTGTAGACAATACAACGGATCATTATATACCAGATCTAGAGCGACAGGGTGCATATCTTACCGTCACTAAGGAAGATTTGGAGAATGATTTACAATCATATTTTTCACACACATGAAATATTGTATCGGTGACATACATGCCAATAGTGAAGCACTCATGCAACTGCTTGCTCACTTAGCATTACAATCAGGAGACGAGCTGATTTTTCTGGGTGACTATACTGATAAAAACACCGCGACCGAAGAGACTGTTAAACTATTATTGAAACTTCAGAATGAATACAAGTGCATTTTTATCAAAGGAAATCATGATTTTGTGTGGGAACAATATCTAGTTCATGGGGATACCACACGCCAAGAGTTTATTCTCAATTATGGAGGACTTGAAGCGTTGAGCGAGTATGACTCGGATGCAAAAAAACTTATTATGGAAAACAATATAGAAAAAATAAAAATATATTTTGATTCCTATCTGAAATTGATGAATCTGATGAAAAATTACTATGTAGTCGGGGACTATATTGCCTTACATGCAGGACTTCGAGAATCTCAATTAGTGGAAGAGCCAATAGTGTGGGAGGAGTTTAATTATTTTATCCGTCCCCGAGATATGAATATTGAAAAACGATATCTCAATCGCTATACTCTGATAGCAGGTCATACCTATATTGCAGATGAACCTACTCAAGGAGTGGGGTATATCAATATTGATCTCGGAGCTGGGTATGGGAAATATCTGGGAGCATTTTGTATTGATACACAAACAGTAATTCGCTCAGACGGAAAAAAATTTAATTTAGCTTAATATTTAGTATGTCAAAAAAAGTTCTAGTTATCGCAGCTCACCCAGATGATGAATTGCTCGGAGTCGGAGGGACCGTTGCTATGCACGTGGAAAAAGGGGATACCGTATATTGCGCTATTCTGGGACAGGGTGCGCTCGCACGAGAAAAAACAAGTAAAAAAGATGTTGAACTTCTCGAAAAACAAGCAGCGATGGCTGGAAAAGTTATCGGGTTTAAGAAAATATTCTTTGCACGTTTTCCTGATAATGCATTTGATACCGTGAGCTTGCTTGAAATTACCAAATTTGTAGAAAAAATAATAGCAGAAGTAAAACCAGCGATTGTATATACACATCATGAATATGATTTGAATATTGATCATCGGCTCACATTTCAAGCAACACTTACCGCATGCCGCCCATGCAATAAGCTGTGCCCACAAGAACTCTACACCTTTGAAACATTATCAGCGACTGAGTGGCAGAGCAAAGATCATAAGCAATTCAAGCCCACAGTCTATCGTTCAATTAGTAAGGTAATGAAGAAAAAATTAAAAGCACTTCATTGTTATGAAGGTGAAATGTGTGCATACCCGCATTCACGATCATATGAGGGCATTGAAATTCTTGCAAAATATCGCGGTCTTGAAGCTCATCTCGAATATGCTGAAGCGTTTCACTTGATTCGAAAAATTGAGGAATAGTATGGATTCACGGATACAGGAATTGCAGAATCTCCTTGAGGATGAGAAACCGATGCATGGCGATGTAATTGTGTGGCTTCAGGGTGATCAATATGATCGAGGTCGAAAAGTGCTCGAATTATATAGACAAGGTTTTGCTCCGAATATCTTGATTACGGGTAATAATGTGTTAATCGGAAAAAATACGCGCCCTGAAGAAGAAAATATTTCTCTTGGAGAAATGAAACAGTGGCTGCTTGACGAAGGGGTAAAAGAGGCACATATTATAGTTGATGATGGTCCTTTGAATACTCGTGAACAGGCTGAACATGTGATTGGTCTGGCAATTGAAAATAACTGGAACAGAATACTCGTGGTAAGTTCAATCCACTATCACCTACGCGTATTTTTGACGTTCCTTAAGTACATGAAAGAAGTTGGGTGGAAAGGACGAATAATTAATCAAATGGCCAAACTCAGATGGGATGAGGTGCCAGGCGGTCGTGTGAAAACAGCCCGTGAATATTTCACAGAAGAAATAGAAAAAATCAAACGCTATACTGATCATGTAGCCTTACCCGAAGAAGGAATTGAGTATCTCGTACATAACTAATCACATATGATTCTTACATTACTCGTTGATAATCCTCGAAGCTGGATACTGCCATACGCAGAGCGGTTATTTCAGGATCTTCAGACACATCATACCGTGAAACTCGCGCATAGTCAGAAAGATATTTTAGAAGGTGATTGCCTCTTTCTCTTGGGTTGTGAAAAAATTATTACCAAGGAAACATTAGCGAAAAATAAACATAATTTGGTGATACACGAAAGTGCTTTGCCACAGGGAAAGGGTTGGTCGCCGCTGACTTGGCAGATCCTTGAAGGAAAAAATGAAATACCGATTACCTTATTTGAAGCTGCTGAATCAGTCGACAGTGGAGAAATATATCTACAAGAGGTGATTCGCTTTGAAGGTCATGAATTGAATGAAGAATTAAAACATGCTCAAGGTGAGGCTACTGTTGCTCTAGTCAAGAAATATTTAGAAAATTATTCCTCAATTAAAGGAGTGGCTCAATCAGGGGAAGAAACATTCTACCCTCGTCGCACGCCCAAAGATAGCGAACTTGATATCAATAAAAGTATCAAAGAACAATTTGAATTACTTCGAGTGGTCGATAATGAACGTTATCCTGCTTTTTTTGAGTATCGGGGAAAACGTTATACTATAAAAATTTATAAAGAATCTGAAGTATGAGGGGAATTACGATAACACAAATTAAACCGGTGTCGGATGGTGATCCACGGGGGCAGACATACGAACTTTTTAAGGGTTTGCCAGGAAAACAAGTCACGTTTTATCGCCGTACTGCAGGAAATACATTTGGAAATCATTTTCACAAAGGCCTTGACCTGGCAAAAGACCCGGAATATTTTTTTCTTATTGAAGGCGAAGCGCGATTGGACGCACGAAATGGTCTGACGGGTGAAACATTGTCCCACATAGCGAAGCCCCATGAGATGATTGTAATTGAAAAGAATATTTTTCACTCCTTTACTGCATTGACTGATGTAGTATTTGTTGAATACCGATCAACTGTATTTGATCCCTCAAACCCTGATTGTTTTTTTGAAGAAGAATACGATACCTATATAAAAACATTGACTACCTAACTCTGGTATATGAAAAAATTTGATGCATCGAACAATTTTCTCAATCGAGCGAAAAAGGTGATACCACTCGCATCGCAAACATTTAGTAAGTGCTACACACAGATTTCTGTTGGCGCCTCTCCATTATTTATTGAAAGAGGGAAAGGAGGGCATGTCTGGGACATTGATGGAAATGAGTATGTAGATCAACTCATGGCGCTTGCACCAGTTAATTTGGGTTATCAGTATGAAGAAGTGGATGAAGCAGTGCGGAAACAAATGGAACAAGGTACACTCTTTAGTTTACCAGGTAAGCTTGAGACAGAATTAGCAGAAAAAATTTGTGATATTGTTCCGTGTGCAGAAATGGTTCGATATGGAAAAAATGGTTCTGATGTGACCACCGCCGCGATCCGTGTGGCACGCGCAGCAACAGGTCGAGACATTATTGCAGTTGGTGGATATCACGGATGGCACGACTGGTATATTGGTTCAACCACAAGAAATAAAGGAGTACCCCAGGCAGTTCGTGATCTGACTGCAAGCTTTACGTATAATAACATTGCCTCTCTCGAAGCAGTGTTTGAGAAATACCCCAATCAAGTCGCTGCAGTGATTCTTGAGCCGATCGGTGTTGAATCTCCCAAAGATAATTTTCTTGAAAAAGTAAGAGATCTGACGCACAAACATGGTGCATTATTAGTCTTTGATGAAATGATTACGGGATTCAGAATTTCACTTGGTGGCGCGCAAGAATATTTTGGGGTAACACCTGATCTTGCATGTTTTGGTAAAGCTATTGCAAATGGTTATCCATTGTCAGTCTTGACGGGTAAACAGGAATTTATGAAAGAATGTGAAGAAATTTTCTTCTCGTTTACTTTCGGTGGCGAATTACTCTCACTTGCTGCAGGTCTTGCGACAATTAATGTGTTAGAACGAGAAAAAGTACCTCAATATATCAATACATTTGGTATGGAGTTACAAAATAAGTACAATGAAATTGCCGCTAATCTTGGAATTACAAAATATACTAAGGCTATTGGCTATGGCTCACATTTTGTAAATACCTTTAGTGATACTACTGGTGAGACTGATCTTGCTGCACGAACTGTGTTTCAGGAAACTATGGTTGAAGAAGGAGTGTTTACCGTTGGAAGTAATAATATTTGTTTTTCACACACTGAAGAAGATAAGAAGATTATTACTCGTGCATATCAAGTTGCTTTGGAACGTGTAAAAGATGGGTATGAAAATGGAAATATGGACAGTCTTATTCAGGGAAAGAAGGTTGAAGCAGTATTTCGAAAACCATAATTTATGAATTCTATTCTTGTTGTTGGCGGGGGGTCAATCGGTAAGCGTCATACACGAAACCTGCTTAGTCTTGGTGAAAAAGATATTACTATGGTCGAGATAAATGTTGATCGCATTTCCGAATTGCAAAAAGAATTTGGAATTACGATTATATCTTCACTTGAAGAAGCGTGGAAAAGTAAAAAATACAACGTTTCTTTTATTTGTTCTCCTTCGATTTATCATCTCTCACAAGCGCTCTATTGTGCCAAGCAAGGGAGTAATTTGTTTATAGAAAAACCGCTTGCACACACGACTGAAGGATTGGAAGAGTTGGAAAAAATAGTGATAGAAAAAAAACTTATTACCATGATTGGAAGTAATTGGAAATTCTATCCATTGTTTACCCGAATGAAAGAATTGCTTGATACCGACGCAATCGGTCGTGTACTTTCCGCTCGCTGCCAGTTCGGGCAATACTTACCTGATTGGCACCCATGGGAAGACCATCGAAAGGGTTATAGCGCAAATAAAAAATTAGGTGGGGGAGTGTTACTTGATTCACATGAATTTGATTATTTGACCTGGTTTATTGGGGGTAGTGTGGAAAAGGTCGCATGTTTTGCTGATCGAGTGGGGGAAATTACCGTAGATTCTGAGGATGTGGCAGAAGTAATTCTGCAATTTAAAAATAAAACGATTGGAGAAATTCATCTTGATTATGTTCAGCGTTTCTATCAGCGTAATTTTGAATTTTTTGGAGAAATGGGGACCCTCACCTGGGATGCACCACAAAAAAAGATTGTACTCCGAACAGTGGATGGAAAAAATATGGAAGAAATCCTTCCTGAATCATATGATGTGAATCAGATGTACATAGACGAAGCCACTCATTTTTTGGAATCAGTTAATAAACGAACAGAAACAATTACTCCGCTTAGTACCGGAATTGAGATTATACGCCTTATTTCTGCTGCACGAGAATCAGCTGAGAGCGAGAAAATAGTTCATCTATAATATGAATGTATGAAAGTAGTAGCAATAATTCAGGCGCGAATGGGATCTACTCGTCTACCTGGTAAAATGATGAAAGATATCAATGGTACCCCGATGGTTCAGTTTGTAGTGGAATCAGTCAAGAAAACAAAAAAAGTAGATGAAGTCTGGCTTGCGACAACTGTAAATCCTGAAGATGAGGTACTTGCTCGGTGGGCAGAAGAAAATAACGTGCTTCTCTACCGAGGAAGCAGTGATGATGTGCTTGATCGATACTACCAAACTGGAAAATTAGCTGGAGCTGATGTGATTGTGCGGGTTACGGGGGATTGTCCACTTATTGATCCATCAGTTATTGATCAAGTGGTTGAAGAATTTCTGAAAGGTGGAGCTGATTATGTATGTAATACTCAGCCACCCACATTTCCCGATGGACTTGATGTTGAAGTCTGCAGCTTTGCAGCAATTGAAAAAGCCTGGAAAGAAGCAGAACTTTCTTCTGAACGTGAGCATGTAATGCCCTATATCTGGAAACATCCGGAATTATTTCGTATCAAAAATGTTGTACATGATCCTGATTGGTCACACTATCGACTTACACTTGATACGGTAGAAGATTTTGAATTGATTGGAAAAGTAATTATAGAATGCAAAAAACAAAATGCATATAATATGAATACTGTAATTAAAATACTAACCGAGCATCCTGAGTGGCTAGACATTAACAGTAAATATGAACGAAACGAGGGCTATCAAAAGTCTCTTAATGAAGATTAGTGTTTAGATTTATAATCAAAATAAAAATATCCCCCGACGTGACGTCGGGGGATATTTTTATTATCACCACTATCTCAAACATAGTTTGAAACACTGGTGAGTGCCGCAGGGATGACCAGTCCTGATGCGGCGGGGTTGTGTGAAAGAACAATAGTCTGGTCGAAGTCTCCTTATGGGTTGTGTAGTGTGTGTTCAGGCGTTGTGCTTGAGGAGCGCAGCGGGCACGTGGAGGATGGCTCCGGGGATGCCGTTGAAGGCACCGGGGTAGCCCTGGCCGTAGCGCGAGATCAGGAGATCGCCATTCGAGAGGAAGGCCAGTCCGTTCCCGCAGAGACCATCGTGGCCGCTCGCGGTCTTGATGGTGCTCGAGGGCAGGATGAGCTGATCCCCGTGCCAGAGCCCCTTCTTCGGACCCTCGGCACGGTAGTCGTCGATCGTCCAGTACGACGGCGAGTTCGACTCGTTCACATACTCCGCCTGATTGGCGAAGCCGTATCGCCACGCGGGCAGATGGCGCCCGATGTTGGTCGACATCCATCCACGGTCTTCGTGCTGGAAGTAGGCTCGATGATGCCACTGGCCGAGCGACGGGTCGGACTCGATGGTGTGGAGGTAGCCACCAGGCTCGAAGTAGGCCGCATGGATGTGATCCATACTGCTCTGCTTCCCGCGACCATCAGGACCCCACGGAGGCAGGCTGAACTTGTCGCTCACGATCCGTCGTCCGTTGTCCTTGGGTGGGGACAGGACGAAGAACTCGCGCTCGCCATTCCGGGAGACCCAGAGCGTGTCATCCGTGTGGATGACGACGGTCTGGGCACGGTCCTTGTCGCCGAAGGTCGGGCGGCCCGGGAAGAGCCGAACGCTCTCGGTTCCATGGTCGGCGCCACGGATCCAGTTGACCCTGCCGTCGAGTCCGCTGCCCTCTGCCAGGGTCGAGATGACCATGAGGCAGACGGCGGGTTCGAAGTAGGCGGTCACGGCGACGACATCGACACCTTCGTCGATGTTGGTGGCGCTCATGCCGACTGGCTGGAAGCCGAGCTCGAGCTCGGTGATCCCTTCGGAGGCAGGGATCGTGAAGCCTTTGTCCTGGCCGGCATAGCTCTTTGCCATGGCGACCAGGTACGCGGGAGACATAGTCATGGTAAACCTCGTGTCTTCGTAGAACCCTCTCAATGGCACTGCGCCACAAAGTAGGGTTGAGAAATATATCATAAAACCTTCTCTTTGTCAAAGCTATATTCAGAGAGTTTTTTGATTGACAATCATAAAGGCAAAATAGTATAGTATTCAAATGTACGTACCGTTACACACGTACTTATATTAGTTATGAATATTCTCTATATTGGTGGTGGTTTTGTGGGTGCCTGTTCTGCAGCAGTGAGCGCTGACTCTGGTCATACGACGCTCGTCTACGACGTAGTCGCGGAAAAGGTGCAGAAATTATCGAGCAATGATCGGGATAAAATCCAGTCGTGCTTGTATGAGGAAGGATTGGCTGACCTCATCATACGCAATCAGGAGCGCATCCGATTTACTGCTGAGTACAAGGATGTTGAAGATTTTCTTGATGCATGTGATGCGATTTTTATGTGTCTTCCAACTCCAGAGATTGGAGAGACAGGGGAGAGTGATCTTTCGTATTACTTTGCTGCAGCAGAGACACTAGGTGCTGCACTCAAAAAACGCAATCAAGGTGCGCAATCAAAATATATTGTCATAATCAATAAAAGCACTGTCCCGATTTCCATGATTGATCAGACAGAACAGATCATGGAAAAACTTGGTGTACGTGAATACGGTGTGGTGTCCAATCCAGAATTTCTGGTAGAGGGGAAAGCAATACAAGGTTCACTCAAGCCAGATCGGGTGGTTGTTGGTGCGAAGAATGAACGCGACTTCGAGGTTATGCGGGAGATCTATCGACGCTTCTATGATTCTTCAGCAATCAAATATATTGAAGTAAATCCAAAAGAGGCAGCGGCAGGCAAATTACTTGCAAATTTTTATTTGTTTAATAAGATTGCGGTCTGTTTTGATGTAATTGGTCGAACCTGCGAAGCATTCCCTGGTCTGAGTTTTGAAAATATAAGACAAGTACTGACAACTGACCCGCGTATTGGCACCTGGGGACTCTATGATAGTCTCTATGCAGGAGGTAGTTGTTTTATTAAAGATGCTCGCTCACTGTCCCATCAGTTACAGACAGCAGGGCAGGGTACTGTGTTGATTGATGAGACATATCTTGCAAATAAGCGCCAATTAGAATTGTTTCTGAGTCGAGCGCTGAGAGAAGCAGAGGTGAGTTGGACTGGGAAACGTGTAGCGCTTTTAGGTCTCGCGTTTAAGCAGGGAACCAATGATATACGAAATTCACCAAGTGTTGAAATAGCGCATCATCTTCTAAGAGAAGGTGTGGGAACTATTATCGCATATGATCCTGTGGCAATGGAAAATTTCAAATATGCAATGAAGGAGGGTGAAAAAATAAAGTATGCAGCCAATGAGCTTGAAGCGCTGGAAAATGTTGATGTGGTAATTATTGCGACCGATTGGCCACAATTTCGTGGGCTGGGAGATGCTCTCATGTCGGGTAGTACTCGACCCCTAGTTATGGATGGCCGACGAATGCTCCAACATCAATATGGAGATTTGCTAGAAGCAGGATTTTCAGTAATTGCAGTAGGATCTCCATTTATGAAAGCTAAATCATAATTAAACAATTGTATGTCACAGTATCTTATAACCGGCGGAGCTGGATTTATCGGTGCCAATCTAGTAAAAAAATTACTCGAAGATGGTCATTTGGTTAAAATTGTAGATAATTTTGTAGGTGGAAAAAAAGAAGAAAGAATTCACAAAGGCGCTGAGTATATTGAAGGGGATATTCGTGATCTCGATTTACTCGTTCGTGAAATGAAAGGAGTCGACGGGGTGTTCCACATGGCAGCACTTCCACGAGTGGTCTATTCAGTTGAACATCCTCAGGAAACCCATGATGTAAATGTGAACGGAACTTTGAATGTTCTCCTCGCTGCGAGAGACGCGGGGGTGAAGCGGATTGTTTTTTCATCCTCTTCATCTACATATGGAGACCAGCCAAAAGAAAAATATCCATTGAAAGAAGATGAAATAATCAAAAAACCACTCGCACCATACGCACTACACAAATTTATTGGAGAGCATTACTGCAGGGTTTTCTCTGAGTTATATGGATTGAAAACAGTGTCACTCATTTATTTCAATGTATATGGACCGTTCTGTGATCCAGATGGTGCATATGCGTTGGTTATTGGTAGATTCCTCAAACTACGAAAATTAAATCAACCACTTACTGTTCGCGGGGATGGTGAATATTACCGTGATTATACGCATGTCGATGATGTGGTCAGGGCAAATATATTGGCAATGACCAAAGAAAGTGTGGGGAGCGGTGAGACGATTAATATCGGCAATAATCACCCCTATTCAGTGAATACTCTTGCTACATTGATCGGTGGAGAGAGGGTGAGTGTTGATCCAATACCCGGTGAAGCGAGATTTGCTCAGGCAGATATTACTAAAGCAAAAAAATTACTTGATTGGGAACCAACAATTTCTCTTGAGGACGGTATTGCGGAGCTCAAAAAAGAGTGGGGAATTGAATAAAGTTAAAAGATAAATTCAAATACAATTCTAGTTTATATACAGAAATACACGAATTTATCTCGTGTATTTTTTTTACTTTTTAATTTTAACTTTTTACTTTCTTATTGTCCCATTCCCCGTAGGACTATATTGATAGTTCGTAGTAAAATTGCGATATCAAGTAATACTGATCGATTTTTAATATAGTATAAATCGTATTGTAATTTTTTAAGGTATGACTCAAGTGAGTCTGTGTACCCTTGATGAATCACCGCCCAACCAGTGATTCCGGGCTGGATTATGTGCCTCAATGGATAGTAGGGCATAAATTGGGTGAGTTTCTCAACAATTTCAGGTCGTTCTGGACGTGGTCCAATGAGTGTCACATCGCCTTTGAGAAGGTTGAGTGCTTGAGGAAGTTCGTCAAGTCGAACTTTGCGTAAAAATTTGCCAACAGAAGTGACTCGTTCATCTCCGACTATGGCAAATTTAAAGCCATCTTTTTCCGCACTCCCATCTTCTGCTAAAACGTACATAGTGCGAAGTTTATACATCCAAAATACTTTACCACCAACTCCCATGCGTTTTTGTTTGAAAATAATATTTCCTTGAGAGGTTGATTTGATGAGAATGGCGAGTATGGGGAACAAACAGATAAATATTAATCCAAAAAGAACCCCAGCAAAGATATCAAATCCACGTTTTGCTTTGGTGTATACAGGATGTTCGGCCGTCTGTAAATTGCTCAAAAACCAACTCTCTGAAAATGTACTTGTAGGAATCCTCCCGGTTACTGTTTCGTAAAATGAGGTCATATCAAGAATTTGGACTTGCCAAAAAAGTAATTCATACAGTTCTCGCTTCACCTCATCTTTATCATTCATACTGGGTGCAACAACTACAGTATGTATATGTTGCGTGTCGATAGCAGGGCGCAGCGTGTTGAGTGTATGATAGAGCTCGATCTCGTGGTGTGGAGATTTCTGGAATACATGCTCAGGATCTATGATCGCAGAAACATGATACCCGAGATTGGGTTGTTCAGTAATAATAGTTATTAATTCCTGTATTTCTTCAGTAACACCAAGGAATAAAATACGTGTTTTCAGTTTATGTGTACCAATATACGTGAGGTACAGAGTTCGAAAGATCGCAGCAATTCCAAAACTAATGGAGGTGGTGAGTGCAAGAATTGTCTTGGGGGTGATATTATCAGTAGGAATAAGATAGAAGAATATCATGCCAAGAACAAAGGCAACTACTGCAGATTCTATGGTCCTTCGCGTGTTGCCGTTGAGCGTCATGAGCCGGAGGTCGTATAGACCATTGACATAGTTTGCAATGATCCATAAGGCAAATACAAAGGTGAACGGACCGAGATGTCTCGTAACATGGTCAACAGAGGGTACTGAGAGTGTACGAAGACCGATAGCAATAATAAGCCCTATATAAAAGGATGCAAAATCTCCTAGCAGTAGGAGCACTTGTCTCATTCGATAGCTAAATGTAATGGTTGCGAACACAAATTTGCTATGTTATACTAATGTATATAATTTATCAGAATTGAGCGAAAAAAACAAGAGTCTATGGTGCGGATAAAATACAGTATTTTTGCATTCACAATCACTCTTATAAGTGGTTTATTTGGTGCATCAAGAGTATGGGCACAGACAGGTGCCGATCCTTTCAGAGAACAATGGTCGTATAGTGTTGCGGACGTATATCGCGCGTGGAATTACACAGGGAGATTAGAGGATGTTGTGGTTGCAGTAATTGATAATGGTTTTGACTATACACACCCAGATATAGCGCCTAACTTGTGGTTAAATAAAAAAGAAATTCCAGACAATGGTATTGATGATGATAATAATAAATACATCGATGATGTGTATGGATGGAATTTTATCGATGGTACGAATAACCCGCTTCCTGATGTTGCAGAGATTTCTGATACTGATTTAATACATCATGGGACAGTCGTTGCAGGAATTATTGGGGCTGTCGGGAATAATGGTAGGGATGGTTCGGGGATCGCGCGAAATGTGAAACTTATGAACTTGAAAGTAGTGGATAATGTAGGTTCTGGGTTACTGAAGACTGTAGTCGAGGCGATCTATTATGCAGTAGACAATGGAGCAAAGATTATTAATATGAGTATGGTGGGATCAGGGGAGGCGCCAGAAGTCCGCAAAGCAATTCACTATGCGTATGGTCGTGGAGTTACGGTGGTCGCTGCTGCAGGAAATAATATAACTGATTTGAATACAGCCCCAGCTTTTCCTGTGTGCAGTGATATAGGTGATCCTTTTACTTCAGTTATTGGAGTAACTGCGGTTGACCAGTCGAGACGGCTGGCCACATTCTCAAATATTGGGGCAACATGTGTAGATATTACAGCGCCTGGAGTAAATATTGGAGGACCTATGCGGTATGCGCCATCAGAAGGGCACACCCTATCCTATCAAACAGGATGGAATGGTACTTCATTTGCCGCCCCATTTATCAGTGCAGGAGCCGCGTTGATCAGAGGTATTCAGCCTACATGGAATCCAGACCAGATTACCAGAACATTATTTTCAACGGTGCATCATACTGCTGCAACTGATGAACGTGCATATCGCGAAGCTTATGGAAAGGGATTGATCCAGATTGGGGCTGCAGTTGAAACAGCGGCAACAGGTCAAGTCCCTGATCCTCGCATATTTGTGACTGGTGATAAGGATACTGCGTTTGTGGCACCGCGTAGATTAGTATTGAGTGGTAACTCAAGTGACATGGTGTATCAGATGCTTGGAGAGAATAAAGAAATACTGAAATCATCAATAATAAAAGATGCTGAAGCAGTGACATCGTTTCGTGATAGTAATGGAAATGCATATTATGCCCTGATAAAACCGAAAAATAAAACCGAAAAATATGTTTCGATCTATGATTATAATTGGACACGTCGTTTCCGGTGGAGTTTTGAAGTACGAGGAAAGAATTATGAGATCCTGGCTGCTGATATCATGGGAGATGAAAATAAGGAAATAATTTTGATGGCTACCAGCGCTGGGCGTGAAGAGCTACGAGTATTTTATATGGATGGGACAGTGATGGGGGATTTGTCGCAAAACACAACACATCTCGGTGCGACGGGATCTGTAGGTAGAAATCTGGCAAATGAGGGTGATGAGCTACTATATGCATACCGTAGCTCTGCTTCGTCAGTGGTTATTACACGTATTACCAAGGATCAGGGTAGAGAGATAGTTAATCAACCGGTGTTACGGTCTTTGGGGAGTGTGTCATATTTGTATGATAAAGAATTAGATCAAGAATTTATCGTTATAGGTTCGGGAGTCGGTACTGCTCCGCAGGTTAATGTTTTTACTCGTGCAGGAGAACTTGCGTACACATTTCGACCCTATGACCTAAGTTTTAGGGGAGGTGTGAAAGTATTATCCATGATATACGGAGATGCAGGTGTTGAGCGGATTATTACGGTGCCAAAACAGGGAATATACACACTCCGTATATTTGATTATTCAGGAGCCATGTTCGAAGATATGGCGGTCGACCAAGTGTTGACGAAAGGTAAGGATGTACGAGCGACAGTAGCACCTTTTTAATAAAAATATTACGCACCCTAACTTTAACTAGTTTAGACTTATATGCTACAGGAGACACCCATTTTTGAAAAAAAGAATGTGCTCGTTACTGGCGGCGCAGGATTTATTGGTTCGCATGTTTGCGAGCGACTGTTGAAAGAGGCCCATGTAATTTGTATGGATGATTTTTCGAATTCGACGATTACTAATATCCAACATTTACTTCAATATCCGAATTTTGAGTTCATCAAGTACGATGTGACGCAGCCAATTGATCTCTTGCAATTTCCTGAGCTTGAAAAATTTAAGGTTAGATTTCAAGGTGTGCAAGAAATCTATCATCTGGCGTGCCCAACAAGTCCAAAGAATTTTGAAGATCTCAAAATTCAATCATTGTGGGCAAATTCTCGAGCCATGTTAAATACACTTGATCTGGCGGTAAAATATCGAGCTAAATATCTGTTTGGCTCGAGCTCAGTTGTTTATGGCGAGCCTACGAGTGAAGATCATATATTTGAGGAAACAGAAGAAGGAATAGTACATCATCTTTCACCGCGTGGTTGCTATGACGAAGGTAAGCGATTTGCTGAAACATGTGTGCAGACGTATATACAAGTGTATGGGTTGGATGCAAAAATCGCTCGAATTTTTACCACCTATGGACCGCGGATGAAATTGCGTGATGGATTATTGATTCCTGATTTTATTCTAAATGCTCTCGAAGGACAGGATTTGATAATTTATGGAGACCGGACAATGCATCAATCATTATGCTTCATCTCTGATATGGTGGATGGATTGGTCCGACTGATGAATACTGGTCCAGAAATTTCAATTGTTAATCTGGGACAAGATGAGTCGCACCGAATGGGAGATGTGGCACAAAAGATTATTGATATGACTCGGTCGATTGCCACAATTCGATACGAAAATCCTTTGGTCTTTTTGACCAAGAAAGGTATTCCAGATTTACGTCGCGCAAAGGAACATCTAGGGTGGATTCCTTTGGTTCGTCTAGAAGAAGGTCTCAAACGTACTATCGACTATACACTTGCGCACAAAGAGACATTGAATTTTACGTCATAGTGAGAATATTTATGTTTATTGCACTTGTTCCTGCGTACAATGAGTCAGGCAACATTGAGAATGTAATCAAATCTCTACTCCCATTTGTAGATCGTGTAGTTGTAATAGATGATGGATCAGATGATGATACTACAAAACATGCCAAGAGTTCGGGTGCGGTAGTGCTCGTACATCCGATTAATCTGGGCCAGGGAGCTGCGCTAGAGACTGGACATATCTATGCGAGACGTGAGGGAGCAAGTGGAGTCATTCACTTTGACGGTGATGGACAATTTGATCCGCAGGACATTATCAAAGCTCGAGAAATTCTTGATTCGGGTGAAGTAGATGTTGTTCTCGGTTCTCGATTTTTAGACAATAACTCGGAGTTACCCTGGCTGAAAAAATATATTATACTTCCACTCGCGCGACATATTAATCATTTATTTACTGGGATCAAGCTAAGCGATGCACATAATGGTTTTAGGGCATTTTCTTCGAAAGCACTGAAACATATACGGATTACACATAATCGAATGGCCCATGCGACTGAGATACTATCACATATTAAAAAAAATAATTTGACATATACAGAAATACCTGTAAAGGTAACGTACCATCGCTATGGTCAAGGGGTATCAGGTGGATTTGCGATTATCAAGGATTTAATTATTGGTAAATTTATCAATTAGTCTATGCGTATACTATTTCAGATCGCTATTGCGCTACTATCAGTGGTAGCGATCGTGAATGTAATGCGGAGGAAAAATGAAAAATTATTGGGTCCGCTCGGCGCATTTTTTTGGATTTTGTTTTGGGTCGCCGTCGCAGGTATTGTCTCATTGCCGACAAATTTTTTGGATAGAGTCTCACAGGGAATTGGTATTGGCCGTGGAGTTGATTTGGTCATGTATGTTGCGATTGCGTTATTGTTTTTTCTTCTCTTTAAATTGTATATCAAAATTGAAATGCTTAAACGCAGTTTGATCGAAGTAGCTCGAAAGAATACCTTTGAGAGGGAGAAAAAAGATTAAGAGAAGTATGAAAATTGCACATATCGTATCTACATACCCTCCGTACTATGGAGGAATGGGTAATGTCGTCTTTGAAATGGCGAGCAGATTATCGTTGCGTGGGCATACTGTTGAAGTATTTACCCCGGAATATAAACGCGCGAATGCAGGAAAAGAAGAAAAGAGTGAGTTCGAAAAACGTGAAGATTTTGCACGCAGACTCAAAGCGCCGATTCAATACGGGAATGCAGCATATCTTCCAGGGTTGAGCCGTGAGCTCGATACATGTGATATAGTCCACCTTCATTATCCATTTTTTGGTACGGCTTCACTAGTGTCAAAATGGAAAAAAAGAAATCCAGACAAACCTTTGGTGATTAGCTATCACATGGACACGCAGGCAGGGGGGGTCAAAGGTTTGGTTTTTAAACTCTACGCCAAATGGTTCATGCCAAACATCCTTGCATCTGCTGATGTTCTTACTGCGAGCTCATTTGAGTATATCGAAGCAAGCGACGCACGAGAGATATATACGCGGACAAAAGAAAAGTGGATTGAGCTTCCCCCAGGAGTTGATATCGAACGTTTCGTACCCCGCGAGAAACCGCTGTTTTTGTTCGAACGCTACGATTTGGATCAGGAGAAGCCTACGGTGGTTTTTGTGGGTGGTATGGATGATGCTCACTACTTCAAAGGAGTTCCTGTATTACTTGAAGCACTTGTATTATGTAACAAAGCAGGTAGAGCAGTACAGGCAGTATTAGTGGGAGAGGGGAATCTACGGCGTGAATTTGAGTTGCAGGCGCGAGGAATGGGCTTGGAACAAGTGGTTCGTTTTGTGGGTAGTGTGTCATATGATGAGTTGCCACTACACTACGCAATGGCGGATATAAATATTCTTCCTTCAACCACGAAGAATGAGGCTTTTGGTATGGTGTTGATCGAGGGGTTTGCATCCGGGATTCCCGCTATTGCAAGCGATTTACCGGGAGTACGAACAGTTGCACTCAAAGCAGGAGAGGTATGTCAGTCTAATAATCCGTTTGATCTATCAGAATGTATAATGCATTTTTTTGAAAATAAAGCTGCAGATGGTGCATGGTTAAAGAAGGCAAGAATTGCAGCAGAAACCGACTATGCGTGGGATGTAATACTTGATACTCTTGAGCGTGAATACAAAAAAATTACAGTTGCCAAGAAATAAGCCCCATGCTATACTAGCTAGGGTAATCTGAAGTCTATTTTTTAGTAGAATTTTAGATTTAGGATACATATTAATTTACGTCTATGGGAACATTTAAAAAAGGATTATTTTTCGGCGGGCTGTTGGGTGCAGGGCTTATGTGGTTGAATACCACCAAAAAAGGCAAAGAATTGAGAGATGATCTATTGAACCATGCAGCAGACGTATACGAAGAGGTGAAGAAAAAAATTATCGCATCCAAACAGTGGGAAAAAATAACCAAGAATGAATATGTGCGGATGGTGGAAGAAGTGGTTAATAATTATGCCGTTGAGCATAATCTTTCTGACAAGATACGCGATGTGGTGGAAAAAGTGGTAAAAGCACAATGGAAAAAGATAAAAGATGAATAATTTATTTTTAATATTAGGATAACACATATGCTTGGCAAAAAAATACTTATAGCAGTCATAGTAGTCCTTCTGTTAGGTGCGTCAGGATCGTCAGTATACTTCTATTCACAGTGGAAAAAGGCTATTCAAGGACCAGATCGAGCAACTGAAGAGGAGATTATTTCAATTACCAAAATTTTATCTGAGTCAATAGAGTTGCCAAAAGACGAAGAGCCAACGATGGCAACTGTGGTCGATAGAGAGAAATTGCAGGACCAGGAATTTTTTCATAACGCAGAGAATGGAGATAAAGTATTGATTTATGCAAATGCGCGAAAAGCGATATTGTATCGACCAGGTACTGAAAAAATTATTGAAGTAGCACCCGTATATTTTGACCAAAATCAACAAACCCAAACACCTCCAACAACGGACACTACGGGCATTGATACAAGTGCTACTACACCCGCTATCGTGCGTGTAGCATACTACAATGGTTCGGGTATTGTAGGTCGCGCTGCGCAGGTGGAATCGTCAGTAAAGGGATGGTTCCAAAATACTGAGACAGTGACATTGCAAAATGCCAAAGGAAGTTATACGACAACACGTGTGGTTGATTTGAGAGGAACCATGGATACAGAGGTAACCGAGATTGCGACAAGATTGGGTGGCGAGAAGGGGGAACTTCCTTCTGGGGAAGATCGTCCTGACGCTGATATCCTCATAATCATAGGAAATTAATTAAACCGCCTTCAATAGTGAATAAAAATACTCTGAAAACAGAGTATTTTTTAGTATATTTTTTTGTGGAATTTATAGGGGATAGTTGTCCACATTTTTTTCTAAAATTACAATAAAATTTTAATTGATATTGTGGTATAATATTATGGAATCTTCAGGTCTTTCAGACTAATAAATTTTTTAGTTCAGAATAAATAGATGGGAAAGAAAATTTCTAAAAAATATAGTATACAAAAAATAGGATTTCTTCTTAGAAGTATTTGTGTTTTTTGCGTCTTATTATTTTCTTATCTCCCGATAAATGTATCTGCAACCATCTATCCACCTGGCACGACTTTGAATCCAGATTGTGCCCCCACTGATTCTAATTGTGGTGTGTCAGTTGATTCTACTTTTACTACCCCCATTTACAGCACGAATGGAGTAGTGACTTCGAGTCTTCGTTCTGATGGTTTGTTTATCGCAACCTCAACTTCAAATCTACTTGGATTGTTTCTCGTGGATGGTAGTGGAAATGTGAGTGCATCAGGAACATTACGGATATTTGGTTCATCACTATTTTCCTCGGTCTCTTCAACCTACGTCTCTTCAACCATGATTACTGTGGGGGATTTTTCAGTTCTTTCCGCTCTCACACTTCCAACGAACTCAGTTACGGATGCGTTTGTTGTTGATGGCCTAACGATCAGTGGAGGATCTATTAACAACACTCCGATTGGTGCCTCAACTCCATCAACGGGTGTGTTTACGCTTGCAACCACGACTGCGGTTACCTCAACACACATCTTTGCAACCGTATTGTCTGCAACGAACTTAACTGCAACGAACTTTGCTCCTACTGCAGTCTCCTCGACTTACACCACTTCAACCTATACCACGACAACTGATCTCTATGTCTCAGGCTACTTATCTTTGCCTACCAACTCAGTCACGGATGCCATGGTGGTTGACACCATCACTGCAAGTAACTACTTACCACTTGCCGGAGGATCATTGACCGGGGGATTGAACTTCACGAATGCAAGTGGTTCAAACCTCTTCGCAACCAACGTGTCCTCGACCTTCACCAGTTCAACCTATGCAAGTTCAACCGTACTCACCACCAACAACTTAACGGTTCTCTCAACGGTTGCCCTCCCTGCTGACTCCATTACCGATGCGATGGTTGCAGGTACCTTAACCATTACCGGAGGATCTATTAACAACACTCCGATTGGTGCCTCAACTCCATCAACGGGTGTGTTTACGCTTGCAACCACGACTGCGGTTACCT